>JACJNX010000060.1 GCA_014695255.1 Cyanobacteria bacterium FACHB-63 | reverse complement strand
CATAGGATAAAAGCAATTGCCCCGCGAAATGAGTGAGAAAAATCCTCCATGCTTCAGAGTATCGTAATCAAGCTAGTACGGCGTGGAGCCCAAGCATGAACACCAGAAGCAGCCATGTTGTGATCGGCATGAGAAATCGAGCGACAGGCTAACCTTTGCCTGTTGTTAGCCAGTTTTTTAGTGACTAACTCACCTGAAACGCTTGTACAGTGGACGCTTTAACCTTTCAGAAATGTCAGTTGCATCAACTTCCCCTATAATTTCGGAGACAATATTTATTTAGGAACCTGCGATGGCAACGCAATTTACCAAAGGGGGGCAAGTTGCTTGGTTTCATGATGAAGGGCACTCGGCTGGGTTTTTCCACACCTTTGATCGGCTTCAAGTAGCGGGTCCTAACGATGCGCCCCGCAAAGTGCACGTCTTTGTGCCACGCGATTATGAAACGAGTGCGGAACGGTACCCGGTGATTTACATGAATGATGGCGAGACAGCCTTTTTCCCCGGCGGTCCAGAGAAGCAGTCCTGGCACATGGCAGGGCTCCTCAGTGACTTGTACCGCCAGCAGCAAATTCGCAAGGTGATTGTCGTAGCCATTTATCCCCTCAATCGTGAGCGCGAATATACCCATGCCCCAATCTGGCAACAGGATTGTTGTGGTGTCGATGCGTACGCCAACTATGTCGCAAAATTTGTGAAGCCCTTTATTGACCAGAATTACCGCACCCTTGCCGATGTGACAAACACCATGATCTCAGGCTCATCCCACGGAGGACTCGCCGCCTTTTATCTGGCGACTCATTATCCTAACCAGTTTCGTCTGGTCGCAGCCTTTTCTCCCTCATTCTGGGTCGGGTTGGATTCGATGCCGCTAGACTTGCCCTTGGGGCGTTCGTTGTCATCGTCCAAATTAATAGATGGAGCTCGCCCAACGCTACGAAATGCTGCGAAACGGTTAAAGATTTACCTGGATTGGGGACTGATTCGCACTGGGGGTCAGCACAATTCGTTTATTGAAGAGCGAGCGACCGTACGGGGCCGGGAGATGCGGGACTTGCTCCAGAGTGAGTTTGGGTATCAACTCAACCAATCGCTGTTTGTGGTTGAAGACCCTAATGGAGACCACAGGGAAGGATCTTGGTCACGTCGGATGCCAAACGTGCTGAAGATTTTTTTTGGTTCTTGAAGTCAGGCATCTCCAGACAAGTTTCAGTTGTTGCCTACCGCGCTTTATAGGCTCCCAAGTTTTTAGATAATGTGTCTCGCAATCACTGTCGTGTCGATTTGGTGGACCGCGCCAGTGTAACTCAGGCGATCATTGCCGAGCTTGGAGGCTTGCGGCAATGATCGAGCGTCGCTGGATTGGCATCGACATCACCCATCAAAGGATTAGCCTCATCTCAAACGGCTCGAAGATGCTCACGTTAGCAATGTTTTGAATAACGTGATTATTTCTGGATTGCCCCGCGACATAGCGGTGGCTGAGGCACTGGTAACCCGGAACGACGATCGAGTTCGCAAAGAATGCGAGAAATGGGCAGTTCCCACATACTCTAAAAACCGCGCCGCCATCAATCAGAAGAAGGGAGCGGATCAAGGCGTGGACGGTCGTGCTTTCTTTCCCATCACCGATAAGCAGTTCGGTAGCATTATTTTCCAAGCCAAATCGGGCAAAGTTGACGCGAGGAATATTCGACTAGCCGGCACAATGAGCCGCGAGAAGGCGGATTTGGGCATTTTCCTTACGCTTAAGCCACCTAACCAATGGTCAAGGAAGCGAAAGCTGCGGAGAACTCTAAGCAGTGGTGAAGTTGCCTTGAGCGAGGGTTGTGGTATCGATTCCGGCCAGGACGGCTAAAATTTCATTGCCATTCAGAATGGTGTTGCCGCTAAAGGTGAGGGAACCAAAGCTCAATCCCCCCGATAGTCCAAGGAGGTCTGTACCCTTCTTAAAATCGGTGATGGTATCGCTGGCCGCTCCGGCTGTCAGCACAAAGATATCTTTGCCATTGCCCCCGGTCAGCCTATCATTGCCGCCATTGCCTATCAGGATGTCTTTGCCGTTACCGCCATCAAGAACATCGTTGCCGTCATTGCCAATCAGGGTGTCTTTGCCGTTGCCCCCGTTTTGCACAGTGCCGATAACCACGGTCACCGTTGCCGCTGCTGTTCCGCCCTTCCCGTCGCTGATACTGTAGTTAAAGCTGGCGTCCCCGCTAAAGCCCTTGCTGGGGTCGAAGACGATGAAGTCATCACTGGTGTTACTCGGGGTGCCATTATCGTTGAGCTCGACTGTGCCGTTGCTAGCACTACTTACCCCTGTAATACTCAGCGAGTCAATGTCAACGTCGTTGGCGAGCAGAGTTGTCACAGGAATACAAATGGCTTTGTTTTTAGCGGTACGAACGGTATCATCCTGGGCGATCGAGGGTTGGTTCGTGCTAGTTGTATTGAGGAAGACTGAGACGGTGTTGGACCCGGATGTGATGGCCCAGGCGGGCTTGCCATCGCCGTTGAAGTCCCCAATGGCTACAGAGCTGGTATAACTACCCACTTCAAAGTCAAGAGCTCGGTCAAAGCTGCCATTGCCTTGACCCAACAGCACCGAGATATTGCTAGATTCATATATGATGACTAGGTCGGATTTACCATCGCCGTTGAAATCTCCAATGGCTACAGAGTGGGGATAAGTATCCACTTCAAAGTTCGTGGCTGGGTCAAAGCTGCCATTGCCTTGACCCAACAGCACCGAGATATTGCTAGACCCAGAGTTTGCGGTGACCAAATCGGGCTTGCCATCGCCGTTGAAGTCCCCGATTGCCACAGAGTTGGGCATAGAGCCGGGAAAATCACCCAAGCTAAAGTTAACGGCTGGGTCAAAGCTGCCATTGCCTCGGCCCAATAGCACCGAGACATTATTTGTATTGACGTTTGCGGTGACTAGATCAAGCTTGCCATCGTCGTTGAAGTCTCCGATTGCTACAGAGCTGGCATAATCACTCACTGGAAAGTCAACACCTCGGTCAAAGCTGCCATTGCCTTGACCCAACAGCACTACGACGCTACTGGACCCATAGCTTGTGATGGCCAAGTCTGCCTTGCTATCTCCATTCAAGTCGCCAACGGCTATAGAGAGGGGTTGTTGTACCCATACGTAAAAGTTAACGGCTGGGTCAAAGCTGCCATTGCCTTGACCCAACAGCACCGAGGCAATGCCAGACCTAACGGCTAGGGTGACTAGGTCGGGCTTACCATCACCATTGAAGTCCTCGATCACCGCAGAGCGGGGAGAAATGCCCGTTCCAAAGTTCAGGGCTGGGTCAAAGCTGCCATTGCCTTGACCCAACAGCACCGAGACATCGTTAGAGCCGCTGTTTGCAGTGACCAGGTCGGGATTATCATCACCATTGAAGTCTCCGATTGCTACGGAAAGAGGATTACGACCCACCTCAAAATTCGTGGCTGCGGAGAAAGAGGACAGGGGTGTTTGCGCCGACGCTGTGGTGACACGGAGAGGATCGCTGGCAAGGGAAGCAGTCAGGCTGGTGCTGAGCGGATCACAAGGAAAAGTGCTATTGCCTGCGAGTGAATTCGCAGCTTTGGTCAAATCTGAGAAGGAAGAAGATTTATTAAACATAGAGGTAATTTATGAAGGAATGGAGTGCAGGCGGTCGAAGCCGCCAAGGCTTTGTCATGCCAAACTTCCACAGCAACCCATTGTCCTCCTACACAGGTGGCAGGCAATAGGCTCATGGTTCCGCGAAGAAGCGAGCGTTCAGAAGCGCGTGAATGTTCCCTTGCCGAAACACCTTACTCAAGCCGCACCTTGCTGTGAATAAAGTGGAACTTTTCGTAGTTGTACCAGTCGTTTTGAAGCGTCTTGTCCGGGTTCTTTGAGACTCTTATCGTCGTTTTAATTCCAGTTTAATTGCAGCTGACATTAGCAGCTTAAGCATCATTTCTGTCAACTTCAGCACTATCGCAAAATTGGCACAGCCTGAGTAGAAGGAGTTTCAAGCTTTTGAAGCGCAAACTGAACTTGAAACGAAGGCATTTGAGCGCTCGGATGCGGCAGAAGCTTCGCAAGATTTAATATGTGCTCTTGGTGATATTTAGGAGTGTGTAGATAGCAGTTAAGACCTGGAGAGAGCGATCTAAGTGACACCGCGCCCGCTCAGGGGTCATCTGCTGCACTCGTTGCCGTGCCGAACTTCTTCTACGACCGCCAGGGTAGAGACGCACACACCACTTCCCGCCTGCCTGCCACAGTCGAAACTCATCAGACACCCGCGCGATTACATAGCTGAGCGGGATGATACCGATCGCGACGACGAGAATCATTTTGGGAATACGATCGCGCCGGATTCGCCATTGAGACGGTAGTCCTAAACAGGTAAGGATAGAATAAGAGACGATGTTTAGGTTTTTCTGGTGTCGCAGTCATGCTTTCTTGTCCAAGTTGCGAGTCAAAACACACGGTCAAAAATGGCAAAATCCATAACGGCAAACAGAACTACCGCTGTCGGGACTGTGGACGACAGTTCGTGCAAGACCCGCAAAACAAACCGATTGACCAGGCGACCAAAGACTTGATTGATAAGCTGCTGTTAGAGCGGTTGTCATTGGCGGGAATTGCGAGAGTGACCGGGGTTTCTGAACTGTGGCTGCAACGCTATGTGAACGCTAAATATGCTGCTGTGCCGCGACGCGTGAGCGTGAGCGCCCAAAAAAGGGGCGATTAACGATCCAGTGTGACGAGTTATGGTCGTTCGTTTCCCACAAAGGGAACAAGCAGTGGGTTTGGTTAGCGATAGATACAAAGACACGGGAAATTGTGGGGGTGCATGTCGGAAACCGTTCAGAAGCGGGAGCTAAAGCCTTGTGGCAATCCTTGCCGCCAGTCTATCGGCAATGTGCCATCTGCTATACCGACTTCTGGGTAGCTTATGCAGCAGTCTTACCGAGTAAACGGCATCGGGCAGTTGGCAAGGAGAGTGGTTTGACCAACCGGATTGAACGATTCAACTGCACCCTGCACCAAAGAATCTCGCGATTGGTGCGAAAAACCTTGTCGTTCTCCAAGAAAGCGGACAATCATGTTGGAGCGATCTGGTACTTCATTCATCACTACAACGCATCCTTACCTGTCTAGGACTACCATTGATACCAAATCAAAAAATACCTGCGACAGATAGAGCATCTGCGATAAAGCTAAAGCCAGTCACAGAAGCAACGGCTTCGGTGGTTAAATCGGTAATCAGTTCGTCTACCTTAGTTTGCAGTTGAGGTAGGTTCTGGAATAGTGCCCAACGCAAATCCTTTTTCAAGTGCTGCCATAATCGCTCGATTGGATTTAACTCAGGACAATAAGGCGGTTGAAACAGCAGGATGATGTTGTCTGGAAGAACTAGATCTTTGGCTTTGTGAAAGGCTCCGTTATCGACTTGAAGAATATTGAGACTATCGGGATAAGCTTGAGCAAACTGGTCGAGAAACAGTTGATAGCACTCACTATCCACATGCGTGAATTGCAAAAAGAACTGCTCTCCAGTGGTCGGTTCGACTGCACCATAAATCCAAAAGGTTTTGAACTGCCATTGCCCCGTGCCCAATGGTTTCACGCCTAAGCTTGTAATCAAGCGTCCGACCGTCGTTTTCAGTCCAAACCGACTTTCATCTTGAGCAAAGTAGCGAAGCCGCTGAAATTCCGGTTTTGCTACCGCCGCGTATTGTTTGAGCAGGATGAGGTCGGTGCTGAGGTTTGCTTAAATGCCTCAAGGGCTTCGGGATTCTGCTGGGCATGAACTGGACGGGCCGCTTTCAACTTTGCACCCAAGCGATACCGCACCAGATGATGAACGGTTGCATACTCAGCTTGCACGTTCAAGGTTTCGGATAACCATTGCTGCACTTGCGTGTAGCTGCCAAACCCGGTCTTAGGGTCATCCAAGCGCTGTTTCAAGCTTTCTACTGCCCAGGCTGGAATTACTAGCGGTCGTCCCGGACTTTGCCGAGTTTCGAGCAAGCTTGCGAGTCCACTGCTTCGGTACTGACTCAACCAGCGTTGGACGCTACCCCGGTTCCGTCCAACGACTTTGGCAATGTCGCTAATGCTCATGGCATTCGGTCACCTCAGCAAGTACAACACTTGCAACCGCTCTTTCAGGTTTGGATTCGATTGCTGTTGAATCAGGGCTTCGAGCTCTGTTGCGGTTTCTCGGATTTCGATGCGGGTCACACCTGCCATTGCCGTTTTTCTCCACATGGGAGAACTCAGTCTCTCATTTGTCACTCCCTTTTTTCAATTTGGTATGAGACTTCTTCATTGCGGCTCTCTGTTTGAGAGAGGCTCAAGGGTTCCCAAAAATGAACTTCGATCACAGCGCTGAGCAGATCTATGGATTTTGTGTGATCGCAATTAAAACTGTGCCGCTTTCTGGCTTTCTCAGTACACTGCTAGTGCCTCAGGCACAATGCTATACCCAGGCTAATCGAGGATGGGAATGGGTCTGCTGGCGGGGAATACACTGACAACGATTGAGGAGAGACGATGAGATATGCGGTATTAGGCGCAGTGGCGATCGGGGCACTCGCATACGCGGTACCAGCTTCGGCATTGACCACAACCTTCAACTACACGGGCAACATCCAAACCTACAGCGTGAACACTACCGGAGTCTACACGATTAATGCTTACGGCGCTCAAGGCGGCACCGGCTTCGTCGGCGTGGACGGTGGCGGCGGCGGCAGAGCTAGTGCTGATGTTAACCTTACGGCAGGTCAAGTTCTCCGTATTTTGGTGGGCGGCAGAGGCGGCGACGGCAGCAACAGCGGCGGCGGCGGCGGTGGCGGTGGCACGTTTGTCACAATTGGCACGGGTGGTGCAATCCCGATCGTCGTCGCGGGCGGCGGCGGCGGTGGCGGCTTCGACGGCTTCGGCGACTTCGGCAGCGGCGGCGGCGCTGGCAGCTTCGGCACTGGTGCTGGCGCTGGCGGCGACTTCGACGGTGCTGGCGGCGGCTTCAGTACCAACGGCGGCGGCGCTCGCAGCGGCGCTGGCTTCATCAACGGCGGTGGCGGCGGCACTGGCAGCGGTGGTGCTGGCAGTGGCGGCTTCGGCGGCGGCGGCGGCGGCGGCTTCGGCGGCGGCGGCGGCGGCGGCTTCGACGGCGGCAACGGCACTAGCAACTTCGGCGGCGGCGGCGGTACTGGCTTTATTAATAACGATGTGGCTTTTTCCCCAACCAACATCGTCACCGGGAGTGGGGTGAGGACAGGTAATGGTCTAGTCGAAATTACCGCGCCCGCCGCGACTCCGGTGCCGTTTGCGTTCTCTCCCTTGCCCGGTCTTGTGGCGGGTGGCGTTCTGTCTCGACTCAAGCGCCGCAAGCAGTCCCAGCGGGATGTAAACTCACCCGTCAAGGCTTGTTGAGCCGGAGACGAAGCTGAAAGGTAAGGTTGGATTGTTGAGCGGAGCGATCGCACGATGGGTTGATTGCTCCGTATCGATGAGAGCGGTGAACAGTTGAAAATCCTTGCAGGTTAGCTTTTAACGTTTCGATACTAAAATTTCACGGAACTTCATCGCCTTTTTAAGCGTGTCGAAGGATAAACACGGCAAGGTAGATGTAGATTCTGCACGGCGGCGACGATGAAGCTTCACTCTCCTTCTTACAGGGACTCAATCTTAGATCTTGCTCAAAGCATACTAGAGCGTTTTAAGAATGATCGCCTGACAAGAGTTCCGTTAACCCACTTAGACGAGTTACCGCCGATCTCCGGCGTGTATCTTGCAGCAACAGAGGATAACCAAGTTCTTTACATTGGCAAATCTAATAATCTTTCCGTTCGTTGCGACATCTCAATTCACCATAAGCTACCAGCCGCACTCGAGAAAGGCGCTGTATTTTTGTATATTGCTGGCGTTCCTGCCGCTCAAGCTAAGTTTGTAGAGTATTGGTTAATCGACAGGTTCTCACCTGTTCTCAACGAAGGTTATAGGCGATGGTGGTTGGAGCGTGACGTAGAAGAATCACTGAAGTATGAGATCGAAAAACCAACTGGAAACTTAATTAATGTTGATTTTGTAAGTCTAGAACTGAGAGTTAAGCAGTTTTTGAGTTCCGGCTCGCGCTTCAGTAATCAGACTCCAGAAATCGAAGAATTCCTTGCATTCGTTAAACAACACAAGAGAGCGTACAAGACTTGTTACGGTCTAACGATTACAGAAACCACGACAGCTATGGATGCGTTTTCCCGCTTCTGTAGAAGCCCACTGGGATTGCGCTTTAAGTCAAAAAGGATAGGAGGTAGAGGACAACAGATTGCTTATTACTGGCTCGACACTGAGAACAGCCGCGCTCCTTTATTGGTGCCCGTGGACGAGCAGGTATAGCTAACCTGAAGCAAGAGTAATCCCGGCTACGTTAGCTTTTTAACGCGCGCTCTACTCTGGTGCTAACTAGATCACTTGAACTATGGTTGTAGTTTATTCCATTCAGGAGGCACGGCTATGGATGCAGAGTTCAGGGAGATGTTAGATGAATGCGTCAAGTTACAAATCCAAGCAGAGGCGGCGCTGAAGTTTTATAAATCGACTAGCGCCCGGTTGCGTGAGCTTGAAGGCGCGATTGGAACAAGATTTGTACCTGAAGAAGTAAATGAAGCGACCGGGATAGGAACCTCGTCCTATGAGTTTGAAACGGAAAATGAACGAATCTCTTATATCGTCTTGCAGAGCCGCGAACCCGATGAACACGGTAATACGTTTACGATTTATCGAAGCATCCATACATGGACTCGATCAGAAAAGATCGCGCGGACTCTTCAGCCAGGGATTGAACAGCAAGCCACCGAGAATGGGGTTGACAGTAGCGAGCCTTAAACGGAGAGTCCCGCCAAGGTTAAAATCCTGCGTTGACCTTTCGAAAACGGGCCCGATTTTCTGGACTAAATCTGGACTAAAAAAGAGTAGGATCATGTAAAAGCGACCCCACCCTTCAGAATATTCAGTTGTATTTGGTCAAGATTTCGATGCAGTTACCGGGTTTGCCTGCGGCATCCTGCTCCCAAAGCAGGCGCGCTACCAAGCTGCGCTACATCCCTTAACCAATTTCTGAGATTGTAGCGCGGGAGGTGCGATTCGTACAATCTAAATCTTTCAAGTGCTGAAGTGCATGAGTACTGCCTTTCTAATGTTCTATACTGCTCTTAGCCCACGTCATTTTTTCTTGCGTTTGCCCTAGCTTAGTGAGGCGAGCCGATGCGGGATGTAGAGGGCTACGCTAGATGGTTCCCGTCTAAAGAGTGAGGGCATTGAGGAATGCTTCAATCACGATTAAGCGATCGTTTCTTCAAGTAAATTGCTATGACTGTTAGCTCTGATCCATTAATCGACAAGGTCGTCCCTACAGAGTACCCGATCGAACCCATTCTTCAGAATCGCTGGAGTCCGCTTGCGTTTTCCGATCGCCCCGTTGAACCGGAAAAATTACGCAGTGCTCTAGAAGCCGCGAGATGGGCAGCCTCGTCTTTCAACGAGCAACCGTGGAGTTTTATTGTTGCGACAAAAGACAATCCGACAGAATTCGATCGATTGCTTGGTTGTTTAGCGGAAGGCAATCAGGAATGGGCAAAGAGCGCCCCGGTGCTGATGATTTCGGTGGCTAAGCTCAACTTTGAAAAGAATGGTAGTGAAAATCGCCATGCCTTTCATGATGTGGGAGCAGCAGAAGCAAATTTAGCCGCTCAAGCGACAGCATTAGGGCTTTATGTTCACCAGATGGCAGGCTTTGATGTTGCCAAAGCGAAAGAACTGTATAGCATTCCTCAAGGATATGAACCTGTTGATGCGATCGCGCTCGGCTATCTCGGTGATCCGCATCAGTTATCGGACCGATTGCAGCAAAGACTATCGGCTCCACGATCTCGAAAACCGTTTAAGGACTTTGTGTTTACTGGACGCTGGCAACAATCCTCAAACCTGATTTAACGGCATCGGTGCGATCAACTGCTCCTTCCGTAGAGACGTAATGAATCGCGTCTCTACCCAGATCCGTTAACCGCAGACACTCAAACTCGATGCCTTTGGCACCCGCGAAGCGCGTTCGCACCTAATCGCACTTCTGAATAAAATCAATCACTTCGTGCATAAATCCCGGTTTGGTCACAACCAGCACCGTAGACTCTGGCTCCAAAATCGTGCTGCCGTTGGGAATCTCTAAATCCATGTGGGCATGGGGCTGATAGCCAATAATCAAAGAACCACGCGGAAAGCGAGGATTTTGCGCTACCTCCGCTACGCTGCAACCCACTACATTACAATTTGGCGAGATCGCCAGCTTAAACACTTCAATTTGACCCTGCTCAAAGTGCATCATCGATTCCACTTCCGGGTACTCGATCGAATTCACCATCGTCGAAACCGCAAGCTCGATCGCATTAATCACATGAGTTGCCCCCGCAAGCTGATAGGGTTCGGCAAAATCTTTGTGCCGCATTCTGGCAATAATCATCGGCACACCATAATGTTTTGCCAGCGTCACCATCGCCAAATTCAAAGCATCATCTCGCAGCACCGCCGCGATCGCATCCGCTTTACGAATTCCAGCTTCGATCAGCACTTCGGTACTCACCGCACTGCCCTCGAATGCCATCACCCCTAACTGTTCCCGTGCATATCGACAAGCCGCAGGATTTACATCAATCACTGCAACCGTATGCCTCAGATCAATGAGACGCTGAGCCAGATTTAGACCAATCAGACCCGCGCCTCCGATTAAAACGTACATAGCTTCTGACTCACGATTGATGCTTCTAGCCTAAAGCATGAGCGATCAAAAACCGAAGCTCTTAGTCAAGCTTGAGCGAATTGACCGGAACTTCGTCCCAAGATTTAACGAGACGCATCCGGGCGACCCAACCTTCTGCTTTTTGCTTGTCGGTGAGATTTGCTTCAAAGGATTCGTGGCATTCTTGCGCTTGAGATTCGTTGCAGCAGGCGATACATGCATACATCAGCCCCGATGGATCAACCTGTTCGTTTACCCAAATTGCCATAATTGTGTCCTCCAAGACCCTACAGAGAATTTTGCCATATTTACGAGGAACGTGTTGCCATCTGCGTTAGCGCTTCTCCCGTCACTCGACAGATTCGCCAGTCTGGAAGCACTGCTGCTCCCATACGTTTGTAGAATCCGATCGCGCTTTCGTTCCAGTCCAACACGCTCCACTCCAATCGCCCGCAGTCCCGCGATACTGCGATCCCAGCCAATTCCGTCAGCAGTGCTTTACCGATCCCCAGTCCTCGATAGTCGGGCAGAACAAAGAGGTCTTCTAGGTAGATTCCGGGCTTTGTAAGAAAAGTTGAATAGTTGTGTAGAAATAGTGCAAAACCGATCGTTCTGTTTTCAACAATCGCTACAAGTACCTCGACATAAGGTTTTTCGCCGAAAAGATGGGCATGAAGACTCTCGATCGATCCCGTTACTTGATGTAAAAGTTTTTCATATTCCGCCAATGCCTGAATCAAGACGAAAATCTCAGGCACATCAGCAGGAGTAGCAGAACGAATTTCAAACATAAAATTATGAGTTTCAAGTTGCAGCAACTCAAAACTCATAACTCATATTTCGGGGATTGACTAGCCTAACCAACCTTTCAACCGCTCTGCAATTTGAGGTCTTCTCAATTTCCGCATCGCTTTACTTTGAATTTGGCGCACCCGTTCCCGTGATAGGTTGAACATTCCGCCCACTTCTTCAAGCGTACAAGGCTTGCTTGTGGTCAGACCATAGCGCAACGAGATAATGTCTTTCTCACGCTCAGTCAGAACGTTGCCCAATACATCCCAAATCTCCTGGCGCAACATGGTTTCGCTCATTTGCGACTCTGGCGATTGTGTGTCTCCATCTTCGAGCAAATCCATCAACTCTGTATCTTCACCTTTACCGACTCGGTGATTTAACGAAAGCGATTGACGGCGAACCTGTTGGAGATGCTGCAATTGCTCTACGGTTAGTTCGAGCGATTGAGCCATTTCTGCCTCGGTCGGATTGCGTCCGAGCTCGCGCTTGAGTTCGCGATGCGCTTTTTTCAGTTTGTTGAGCTTTTCAACAATGTGAATCGGTAAGCGAATAGTACGAGCATCATTCGCGATCGTTCGCGTGATCCCCTGCCGAATCCACCAGTACGCATAGGTTGAAAACTTATAGCCTTTATCGGGATCAAACTTTTCGGTTGCCCGATTTAATCCTAAAGCCCCTTCTTGAATTAAATCTAAAAATGGAACACCGCGATTGAGATATCGTTTCGCGATCGAGACGACTAAGCGGAGATTCGATCGAATCATCTTCCGCTTCGCCACACGACTGCGGTGTAATCGATGTTCTAATTGTCTTTCGGTCAAGCCCATCCGCTCTGCTAGTTCGGCTTTGGAGGGCATATGACCTAATTCGCTATAAAGCTTACGTTGTACCTCATCTACTTCTACTAGATACTGTACCCGCCGAGCTAATTCGACTTCTTCATCGGCTTTAAGGAGCGGATAACGCGCCATTTCTTTAAAGAATGCTCCTACCGCATCATCTGCGACAGTTTTGTTATATCCAGAAGATCGAGCCGATGCCATCTGATCAATTTCAGATTCGTCGGAAGCGGATGAGTCTTCTAAATCAGCGGCAGCCGAAGTAAGTTCGAGTAAATCAGGTTCAATTTCGATCGGAGTGCTGTCTGCGAAATCGGCTTCTAATTGCAAAGAGTCCACTGAATCTAACTCAGCAACGTCCATTGCAAAGTCCAAATCACTAGAGAGGGCTTCTGTGTGAGAACTGTTGCTTTGTTCGTTCATAGTAATGTGATATTGAGGTAGTTTTACGCAATCGAGTTAGTGAGAGAGTTGCCAGTTAAGTGATCAATTTAGGCTGAAGGCTTAAGCCAGTATTGAATCGTTTTATCTTGAATGTTTTCTAATTAAATTTGAATCATGTAGCTTTAGAACTCCTCCTGAACCTATGACGAATTTGTAAGTTTGGTGAGAAACTTTCTGGAAACATTTAGTCATGAGCGAGATAGAAAATCTGCTCGGAACCGCCGTCTCTGAATCGGGAGGAATCCTGGAGATGCGTTTTCAGCTTCGGCACGTTTCCGATTCGCTGAAGTAGCGAATTGCACCTGAATTGGGTTAGAAATTTTGCCCATAAGACAAGATCTCAAACCGTCTGGTTGCTATAACAGACTCTCATACCCGTTCCGATTTTCATCTCTACCAATGGTGGGAAAAGCCAAAGCCAGACGTTTCAATCTATCTTTAGACAAGTCCTCAGCCGTTGGGGCGATCGATCCGGTACACTCAGTCTCACGTTAAAATTATTCAATAGTTCATCTGCACTGTAGTACTTTACTGTATTACTTTCGATTCCTTGGTATTTCATACCGTAGTTTTTCTTCCTTACGGGACTTCTTAAGTTTTTCTCTTCATTTGTTGATATGTCTGAGTTGCAATCTGTGGCGGAATCGAGGGTAGAGCCTTGCGCTGTGCCGATGTGGGTCGAGGTGTTGGTGGATTGCCCAGGGGCGCAGGGGGTGTTTACCTATAGTGTACCGTCGAATCTGTGGGTGCAGCCTGGAGACATTCTTAGTGTTCCGTTTGGGGCACAGCAGATCGGGGGTATTGCCGTTCGGGTGCTGAGTGAGCTGCCAGAGCTAGAGCAGATTCGATCGATTGATTCGATTGTCAGTGCAGGCTTTTTCCCGGTGTCGTATTGGGCATTGCTCGATCGCGTGGCACGCTATTATCAGACTTCACTGATGCAGGTGGTTCGAGTCGCTTTACCGCCGGGATTGTTGGCGCGATCGCAAAGACGCATTCGATTGATGAATCCCGAAGCGAATGAAGTCTTTCTCAATCCTGCCGCGCAACAAATTCTCAAGCTGCTGAAAGCGAGTAAGACCAAAGGATACTCTTGGCAATTCATTCAGCGACAGGTCAAAGGGGCGCATCGGGGGCTTCAGGACTTATTGAGGCTCAATTATGTTGAAAGCTATCTAGAGCCGCCTGCAACGATTCGACCGCAACTGAGACAAGCCGCAATCCTAGTGTCGATGCAGGGAGAGTTGCGAGAACGTCAGCGCGAGATTTTAGAAGTTCTAAAGCGCAACGGGGGTGAAATGTGGCTGACTGATTTGTTGCAGCATTGCCGCACGACTTCTGCGACGGTGAAGCGGCTGCAAGAGCAAGGCTGTGTGATTCTTCAAGGTCGGGAAGTTCTGCGGAGTGAAAACAGTCCACAGGTCAATCATGATGCCGCGAAATCACTTACTCCAGATCAAGCTCAAGCCTTGGAGCGAATTCAAGCGGTAACGGGATTTGAGCAAATCTTGCTGCATGGTGTGACCGGATCAGGCAAAACTGAAATTTACCTTCAAGCGATCGCTCCGATTCTTCAGCGGGGTCAATCCGCTTTAGTGTTAGTGCCTGAGATTGGATTAACGCCCCAGTTAACCGATCGCTTTCGGGCAAGGTTTGGCGATCAAGTCTGTGTGTATCACAGTGCTTTATCAGATGGCGAACGCTTTGATACTTGGAGACAAATGCTCACAGGTTCGCCGCAAGTTGCGATCGGGACACGATCGGCAATTTTCGCGCCGTTGCCCAACCTCGGATTGATCGTGCTGGATGAGGAACATGATTCGAGCTTTAAGCAGGATCAGCCTGCTCCTTGTTATCATGCACGATCGGTGGCTCAATGGCGGGCAGAGCTAGAAGATTGTCCATTAATTCTTGGATCGGCAACGCCTTCACTAGAGTCTTGGTTAGCCGCGCAATCTTCTCTCTATGTATCGTTGCCGAAGCGTATCTTAGACCGTCCATTACCACAGATTGATGTGGTTGATATGCGGCAGGAACTGCACGATCGTAATCGTTCGATTTTAAGTCGATCGCTGCAAGCTAAACTCAAGAAACTCAAAGAAAACAATCAAAAAGGACTGTTATTCATTCATCGTCGCGGACACAGTACCTTTGTATCTTGTCGCAGTTGTGGCTATGTGATGGACTGTCCGAACTGTGATGTTTCACTGTCTTATCATCAGGTTCACGAAAATGCTCAACCGCTTTTAAGATGCCATTACTGCAATCACACTCAGATTCAACCGCAGTGTTGTCCTTCTTGCGGTTCATCATATTTCAAAAACTTTGGCAGCGGCACTCAACGGGTCGTGCAAGAAATCGCTAAGTTATTTCCTGACTTAAAAACGATTCGATTCGACAGCGATACAACTCGCGCTAAAGGAGCACATCGAGCATTGTTAAGCCAATTTGCTCACGGTGATGCAGATTTATTGGTAGGAACACAAATGCTCACCAAAGGGATTGATCTCCCTCAAGTCACCCTGGTTGGAATCATCTCAGCCGATGGGTTACTTAACTTGGCAGACTTTCGAGCCAGTGAAAGAGCCTTCCAAACCTTAGTGCAAGTGGCAGGGCGCGCCGGACGAGGCACTGAACCAGGACGAGTAATCCTACAAACCTATGCCCCCGAAAATCCGGTGATCCAAGCGGTCAAACGCCAGCAGTATGAACCTTTTGTCGCCAGCGAACTCGAACAACGATCGCTGCTCAACTATCCCCCCTACGGACGCTTAGTATTGCTGCGATTTAGCGGTCTCAACGCCAACACTGTTCAGTCCACCGCAGAAACGATCGCTGACCTCTTAGTTAAATCCAACGAAAATTATCAGGTTTTAGGCCCTGCACCCGCAACGATCGTCAGAATTGCCCAACGCTACCGATGGCAAATCTTACTCAAGCTGGGCGACGAACACGGAGTGCAGCAAAGCTATCGAATGCCTGATGTGATGGAACTGAGATCGCACTGTCCCTCAACGGTGAGCTTAACGATCGATGTTGATCCAATGAATTTAATGTAATCGTGCTTCCGGCAGAATTAGCATCGCATCACCGAAAGAATAGAAGCGATATTCGTTCTCGATCGCATCCTGGTACAGTTCTAACAACCGCTCACGCCCAATCAAAGCACTCACCAACATCAATAGGCTCGACTTGGGTAAGTGAAAATTCGTGATCAAACCGTCAACGGTGCGCCACTGATAGCCCGGATAGATAAATAAATTCGTCTTGCCGCAGTAAGGTTCAATCTGACCCGATTGCGATGCCCCTTCGAGCGATCGCACCACAGTTGTCCCTACCGCAAACACTCGTCCCCCTCGCGCTTTCGTTTCTCGAATCTTCTCCACCGCCTTCGGAGAAACCTCGATCCATTCGCCGTGCATCTGGTGCTGAGTAATATCCTCAACTTCAACCGGGCGAAACGTCCCCACTCCAACGTGCAGCGTGATAAAAGTCTTTTCAATGCCCTTTTGCTCTAAATGTTCTAGAAGTTCGGGCGTGAAGTGGAGTCCGGCAGTCGGTGCAGCAACGGCTCCAACGCGATCGGCGTACACGGTTTGATAGCGATTGGGTTCTGCTTCTGTTTCGTGGATATACGGCGGTAGCGGCACTTCACCAAACTGATCAATCACTTCGAGCAGCGATCGACCATCCGAAGCCTGAAATTGCAGAATCCGTCCGCGTGTCTCTGGATCACTCGACAGAATCGATGCCGTCAATTCAACCTGGGTATCCTTCTGCGGCTTAAACACAACTTGATTTCCAGGCTTTAAGCGCCTTCCCGGTTTGACTAAAGCTAACCACTGATTTGGCTGATGTTCTTCGAGCAGCAGAATCTCCACTTCAGTCCCCGTCGTTTTGTGCCCGTGCAGCCGCGCTGGAATCACCTGCGTGTTATTCAACACCAGCAAATCCCCAGGACGAAGAATCTCATCCAGCTCTCGAAAAATTCGGTGACAGTGCTGAGTCTGACTTTCAATCACGAGCAACCGTGCACTATCCCTTGGAGTGGCGGGATTCTGAGCAATACGCTCTTCAGGTAAGTGATAGTCATAAGCCGAAAGGAGTTGGTCAGCTTCCACGGTCATAATAAGGGGCGATCGTTACAGGTGAGTGGTTAGTATTTTCGGATAATTTTGATCCGGATCACTCAATAATTTACAAAATGGGTGAGATTCCCCAGACGATATCGGGGGCTTCTCCCCTATTGCAATCGTGAGTGTTACCGCACAATAGAAATGTAAGCCGCATTTGCTAGGTGTCAATTCTATGGAGTACCTCTACTACCTCGCGAATGCCAGTCTAACCCTGAGAATTGTGGAACACTTGCACCACTCGAAGCAACTCCCGCTCAGCTTCTTGACTGTCATTCACCAAATCGATGGTTGGGTTGTTAGGGTCAAGCTGTCCCAGGCGATCGATGCCCAAACCGAGGGCGATTTTAGAGCGTTTCTGAATGAGTTAGGAATTCCTTATTGTCCAAACATTCGCATTCAAATGGTATTGTGGGGACTCGAAACGGGACAATCCCCGATCGATGTGATGCAGCGTTATCAAGTGGCAGTGGTTTCGCATGGTAGCCCTGAACGTGAAGAAATCGAAGAGTTTCGCAAACAGTTTGTTCAAGGGTTGGGATATTGCCCCGAAACGCTGGCTTAACTAAACGCATCGCGGATATAGTCTTGTATTGAAAATTGATTTTTGGTGAGGTGGGGGGAAGTCGTCGCAAAAGGCTGATTTCCCCTTTTTCGTGCCTGATATCGGACGAGGGCAACATCAAAGCGACAGGGGAATTCTGCCAGGTGTGGATGCTTGAGCAAAAAGAACCTTGCTGCGGTGAGGAGTTTTCTTTGCTTGGTTGGCGTGATTGATAACATTCCATCGCTATCCCAATTGCCTCGACTGCGAGTTTTGACTTCGACAAAAGCAACAATCTCATCGCTGGTTTTGACCACTAGATCGAGTTCGCCCGATCGACAAGTCCACTGCCGCGCCAAAATTAGCGCTCCCTGTGACTGAAGCCAGTCTGCAACGAAGTCTTCGCCGGATGTTCCGAGATTAGATGTCGAATTCGGCTGATCCACAGGTAGGATTTTTAAAGTGTTCTTCTTAAAACATTCCCTAATTTTGCCAATGCGCTCTAATTGCTTAAAAGGTTTCGTTTGCGCCGCTGTGATTCTAGTCGCGTCTTGGATGCTCTTCGCTGCACCCGTTTTTGCGCTGGACTACACCAAAGAAATCCTAATCGGGGCTGATTTTGCGGGACAGGACTTGACCGATTCGGAGTTTACCAAAGCGAATTTGCGCGACGGTAATTTGAGCCATACAAACTTGAGAGGCGTGAGATTTTTTGCGACGAATCTAGACCGAGCGAACTTAGAAGGGGCAGATTTGCGCGACTGTGTATTGGATTCAGCTCGATTGACCCGCGCAAATTTAACCAATGCCAATTTAGAAGGCGCATTTGCCGCAAATGCAAAATTTGAGGGCGCAATCATCGATGGAGCCGACTTTACTGATGTCCTGCTCAGACCCGATGCCCAAAAGATTCTATGCTCGGTGGCAAAGGGAACGAACCCGACAACCGGACGCGACACTCGCGAAACGCTTTACTGTGATTGATTTTCTTTCGCTTGTCTCGCGGCAAGCCGCACTTGCCAAGCTCGAATTGCCATTGCTGTTCTCATCATTGGCGAAACAAATTCGTGATTTGCTGCGGTAGGTTCAGTCTGAGAGAGCGGATGATGGCTTAAACAAGGGCGCAAGCTATCTAAGTGTGCTTCGAGTTCTAGCGCTCGAAATACCTCATCGGCGGACTTGAAGCGATCGCAAGTCGAGCCTTTTAGCATTTTGTCGAGAATACGCCCAAAATAATCGCTGACTCTCACCAGTTTTCGCCACTGCAATTCGCCTGTATAAGCATCGTAGTCTTGTTCGATGGGAACCCGTCCCCCTAACAGGTACAGACAGGTAATTCCGAGCGCATAAACATCACTGGAGTACACCGGACGCATGGCAACTTGTTCGGGCGGTGCAAATCCGATCGTCCCTACAAATCGAGTCACAAGCGATCGAGAAGTCGGCTCAGATAGTGAGATCCGCTCTTTTACCGCTCCAAAATCGATCAGCGCCCAATGTCCATCTTCTCGACAGCGCACGATATTCGAGGGCTTGATGTCTCGGTGAATCACCTGCTGAGCGTGAACATACTGCAACACCGGCAGAAATTCTTGAAGAAACTGTTTGACGGCTGCTTCTTTCCATACGCCGAATTTCTGCACGTCTTGAGCAAGCGTCCGCCCCCGAATGAATTCTTGAGCCAGATAAAAGATACCCTCGATCTCGAAGTAATCCAGCAGTTGTGGAATTTGTGAATGGCTCCCCAACCGCGCTAACGTTTTCGCCTCTTGTTCAAATCGCTGACGAGCTTTTTTCAGAGCGGAGCGATCGCGGACTTTGGGGCAAAGCTGTTTG
Organism: Cyanobacteria bacterium FACHB-63; assembly: GCA_014695255.1. GTDB lineage: Bacteria > Cyanobacteriota > Cyanobacteriia > Leptolyngbyales > Leptolyngbyaceae > Leptolyngbya. Next base: position 176,770 of record JACJNX010000060.1, on the reverse strand, counting down.
ATCACACAACGAGGGTGTCCCGGCAATCGGGTATCCCGCGCCAGGTAGGTTACACCAAAGCCACCTCGACCCAGCATGCGATCGACCAAATACCGATCGTGCAATAACCGATCGGACTGACTCAAATCGATCCGCTGCTGTGAAGAATCCGCGCCAAAACTCATGTCGCCCTACATCATCAGCACACACATCATTTCTAATTTAAGGGCGTTATTCCGCATCCGATGAAATCTTCATATTGAGAATCGGTTATCCGTTTTATCCTGCCAAAAATCCGTGACATCATATTCAAGCTCTGTCAGCATTTGACGCAACAAAGGTAGGCTTAAGCCGATCACATTAGTATGACAGCCCTCGATTTTTTCCACAAACAGCCCGCCGCGACCCTCTAGCGCAAAACATCCTGCACAGTTGAGCGGCTCTTTCGTCTCAACATAAGCCTCGATCTGTCGATCGCTAATTTCAGCAAAATACACCCGCGTCATCTGGGTTCGTACCAAGGGCGGATAAGGCATCAATACACCCTGAGCGGTCGTATAAGGCTGCAAAAACGCATGACCTGTAAACAGTTCACCCACATTACCGCGCATCTTCTTCCAGCGAGCGATCGCTTCGTCTGGATCTTTCGGCTTGCCGTGAATCTCGCCATCGATCGCCAAAATCGAATCGCAGCCGAGAATGAGTCCGGGCGTGGTTGAAAAAAATCCAGACGGTAGTTCAGACTGCTTGGAAAAGAGCGATTGCATCGTCGATCGGGCTTTCCCTTCGGCAAGAACCTGCACCAATTTAGACGGGTCAGTAATCTGAATCTGTGACTCGTCAAAGTCACTCGGATATACCATCACAGAAATTCCTGCCATCGCCAAGAGCCGACGACGAGCCGGAGATGCCGAAGCTAGCACGAAGGGAACCACCATCGACCTAATCCACCATAAACGACTTCACAGACTTCGTGAGAACCGGAGCCATCTTCTCCCAGCGCTCCTCTGAGGTCGAAGCATTCAGCGTGTACAACTTGCCGCGATAGACGATCGCGCTTGCTAGGTTATGCCGCTTCTCTTGATTCGGCAAGGTGACTAGATATTCGAGTAGGTAATAAGTTCGATCGGCAATGTCGCGAGCATCGGCACTGACTAGCTCTGCTGTGCGACCAGAATCGGGAGGCGCGATCGCGCTTTTGCCCAACTGATACCCCACCTCGCTCGGTGTTCCCAGATCCGCTAGCTTCTTTTTACCCGGAACCGGATTAATCACCATACTAATATTTTCGGTTTGCACGATGATGTCATGAAACACCACGTCTGGCCCGTTTGTCACTTTCACAGGTAGCCAGCCATTCGGATATAAAAATCGATAGCCATCGGTACTATCAATAAAGCTTTTCAGTCCACCCACGCCAGACACACAACCCTGTAGCCCTAGCGCCAGGACAATGAGCATCACCGCAATGATTCGCTTGAGCATCAAACCACTTCTCCACAAAACGTCTTACTCTGTCAAACCACGCACAAACGACGCGCTATCGGGCAGACAACATTTCTTATTCTCCCATTTTCGGGAGCGCGATCGTGCCGGGAAATTCGCAGGGATTTGGAGAGAGTAAAGAAAACGCAGCACCCATCTCCCCCACTCCAACCCCCAATCAAATTTGGCAGAATGAATCAGCATCCAAAATGTCCGCTAAACTGTAAAACTGTTTGGGCAGAGCGTATCTAGAATTGCAACTTCCCGCAAGTCTACGGAGGCACGAATTTAACTTCGGCTTCACAATTTGCTTGGCTCAGCAGATCATCCACAGATTTGTCGTGAGATTTCGGTAAAATGCTGGAACTTCGTAATTTGGGATACGCAATTCGTAGTGAGTGAAAGGAACTGTATGTCAGTCGGAAGCGATCAAATTTAGAGGATTTCTACCTTCAGTCAGGTTGCTTCAATCAAAACCCCCATTACGAATAAATTAATAAGGAATGAGTGCCTCCGTGAATGTAATGCAGTTGAATAGCCCACCTGCTCCGCTACCGCCCCCCACGCCGATTATTCTCGATACTTTGCCCGATCCACCCGTTGCTGACGGTGTGTGTCCGCGTCGCACGCGGATGCAGATCGATTTGCTGCTGTTGGCGATCGAAGCGCTGGATCTGGCAGGATCAGAAGCGATTTTGGCGGTTGCCTCGGAGTTTGAACTGCGCGGAGTGCTGAAAAATCGCGTCTCTTTGTGGCGGATGCGCTCGACGAATCCCTTCCGACGCTATGCCCAACGCCGACCCTTGACGCTAATGGAAGCGAAAGCATTAGTGTTGGTGACGTGCTATTTAGCCCGCCGACTAACGGTGCTGATTCGGCAATTATTGCTGGCGTATCAGCAACTTAGCGAAAAGAATTTATCGATCGATCATCATTTTCGTTTATCGGAATATTTAGAAAGATTTCGCGCTCACTACCGTAGCCGCATGAATTCCCGACGCGCAGGCGTAATGGCTTACAGTTCTGATGAAAAGCTGAATGAACTAGCGCTAGATTTGCTGGAACAGCTTTTGTTCTGTACGGGGACTTCTGGAGTCCAGCGATTGTGGATTAGTTTGTTTGATGGAGAAGTGCAATGACGAACGCGATGACGCTGCAACGCCAGTACAGCTTGCCAAATTGCACGTTAATTTTAGAAGGCTTGTCGGATACAACCGGATATGCACAACCGGAAATTCGCCCGGTGATGTCGCTGCTGATTAATGCAGAATGCCATCTGCCCGGACAAGATAAGCCACTGGTCGGCGGACGCGAGTTTTTTGAAAGTTTGGTGACTGCTGTGAGTTTGTACGCTCAGGAATTCTTGAGCGGTGTTCACTTACCCCGACATACTTATAGCGATCGTCCCTCATTTATTCGCTTGGCGCGGCTTGATCGTGCCCATCATCGCCTGATCGTCGAAAAAGATCCGAACAATCCCAATAGCGAAGAACGAGCGGTCGATTTAACGACCGTGCAGTTGTTTGACTTGGTTGAAGCGATCGATCAATTCGTCGCTGATACTCAAACGTTGCCGTATTGGTCACTGAATCTTTCGCCTGTTCCGAAACGGTACGCACGATCGGGTGAACCGATCGCCAAGCAAGTCGTTCCCGCCTCAATTGGGGTTTCGGGACTGGCATTGGCGGCGATCGCGTTCTTCTCGTTGCCGACGATGCGGGTGAAAACGCCAGAATGTTTAGCTCCTGGCGCATCCGATTGTCCGGGTGTCGTTGCAAACCCCCAAAGTCCGGGCGCAAGTCCGAGTCCGACGGTTAGCCCCGCCGCTTCTCCTAGCCCAACGGCTTCTCCCAGCGCTGTCACCTCTCCCAGCCCAACGGCTTCTCCGGATCTAGCACAGCTTGAAACCGCACTGAATGCGGCTCCTCCGATTACCGATCCTCAAGAAGTAAAATCGCTGAGAGATCGCTTGTCGGCTCAAATCCGGGACAGATGGAAAACGCAATCGGCTGTCACCGAGGAGTTAGCTTATCGCGTTGGCGTGGCTCGCACCGGGGATGTCGTCGGATTTAAAGCCGAAACCCCTGCGGCAGTTGACAATGCCCGACGTACACCGCTGCTCGATTTGCTGTATTTACCCGCAGGTGGCAGTCCTCCCTCGTCAGAGCCTCTGGCGCAGTACCGCGTGATCTTCAAGCCGCAAGGAAACTTTGAGGTCACGCCGATCGCATCTCCGACTTCCGCTGTGCCTTTGAGTCCTACGGCAAGTCCGACGACCAATACGACGATCGTTGCGAATCCCGCGACGACTCCTGCCGTTGCCGCAAATCCCGCGACGACTCCGACAGAACTGACCGATGAAGCGACGCTCGATAATTTGCAGCCCAAACTCTACGATACGATCAATCAAAATTGGAAGGGCAGACCTCCGTTTAATCAAGATCTTGTGTTTCGAGTTCGGATTAAACCGGATGGAGCGATCGCTGGCTATGAACCCGACAACTCAGCAGCAGGTCAGTACACGAAAGACACGCCGCTCCCCCAGTTAGGGAAACAGATTGATCCGAATGCCCCGGCTGAACCTGCGGCATCGTTCAAAGTTGTGTTCAAGCCGAGTGGAGTTTTGCAAGTTAACCCCTGGTACGGATCGAGATAATCAAACTCTAATCCTGTTCAAAATCTAAACTCGCTCCGGGTCGGGACGCGAGTGCGATACCATCGAATAACTCTGAGTTTGCTAGAACACATTTTCATGGAGCAACAACTACTTCCCACAGAGGTTATTCTGAATCACCCTCGTAAATCTCTGGGCAGTGTGCAACTCGATTGGTCGCCACAGCCCGGAGCCTATTTCGATTTGGAAGGTCAGACCTACGCTGTTCTGGAGCGTCGCCACCGATATGAACTGAGGTCAGGGCGCTATCGCTTACACAAAGTCGCGCTGTATGTTCAAACCGTACAACGCCCGATCGAGCGATCGCTCGTTGAAGGGCGCTGGGTGCTGGGTGATGCCACTTGCGAATACAATGCGCGATCGGAAATCATGCGCTGTGCGGTTAATCCTGACGGTCTTTGTGCAGGCTGTCGTCACTACCGCCCGAAGGATTAAGCGGTTCTGCGATCGCAATTCTAGTTCCGTTGGCAAAGTCCCAGCCGGATTGAGGTCGCTTACCTGCCAGTTGGACTTGCCGCAGCAGCAATGCGCCATTTCCGGTTTGAATCACTGCCCCCCAATTTTTCACAGCACCAATCACCTCACCGGGCAATCTTGGCTCAAAAGCAATCGTCTTTAGCTCTTCAAACTGAGTCAAAAATTCGGGTTCGAGTGGAATCGTTTGCAGCACTTTCAGCGCAGAATCCCGGAATGAAGTCGTACAGTTTGGATAAAAGCCGCGAATTTGATTGTGAAGCTCGATCGCACTGCGCGACCAATCCAATTCATAATCGGGTTTCTTGATCAACGGTGCGTAAGTCGCTTGATCGTTGTCTTGCGGAATCGGTTTGATTTCACCGTTAACCAGCTTTGGCAAGGTTTCAACGAGTAAATCTGCGCCGATCGTACTCAATCGAACCGCTAAATCCTGTGCGGTGTCGAAGGGTGCGATCGGAGTCGTCGCTTTCAACAGCATCGCGCCTGTATCCATTCCCGCATCCATTAGCATTGTCGTAATTCCCGTTTCCGCTTCACCGTGATACAGACACCACTGAATCGGAGCCGCACCCCGGTATTTCGGCAAGATTGACCCGTGGACATTTACGCAGCCGTATTTTGGCATGTCGAGAATTTCCTGCGACAAAATCTGTCCATACGCAACGACAACGAAAACATCGGCGTTGAGCGATCGCAGGTTCTCCAGGGTTTCGGCATCTTTTTTCACGCTTTTGGGTTGCCAAACGGGAATTTGATGCGTTTCGGCGATCAATTTCACAGGACTTGGAGATAACTCATTGCCCCGTCCGCGTCGTTTATCCGGTTGTGTCACTACAGCAACGACCTCGAACTCTGCCACTTTTAACAGCGCTGCCAACGTCGGCACAGCAAACTGAGGTGTCCCAAAAAATACAATTTTCATCAATCTAACTCTCGCTCCTGGCAGACGTTCTACACTTATTCAAGCTGATATTTTGAACCTATGAAGCCGAGATTTGCAACGATCGAAACCTGGCAGCAGGCAGAACTCTTAATGCAGCCTGCCTTCATTCGCCTGATTGACAATTTACGCAAACAACTCGATACCTCCACTTGGCGAGGACAGTACCGCGATGTCCAAGTTTGGGCAGACGATATTCCGGATGAAACCAAACACACGGTACTTCAACTTCAGCAGCAACTCGAAACGGCTCCCCCAGAACAAGCCGCAGAAATTCAGGAAACATTAGCTCATTTGCCCTCGCCTTATCCGGGGTATGAACTGTGCTTAGAGAAGGACGATCGACAAGTCAATGTTGATCTTTGGGCATTGTGCTATCGAATTTGTTTTCGATCGGAGAACGGTGAATGGCGAGACGATTTTCCGGTTGAAATTGATACGGCTCTGTTTGATCCGACAGGCGAGGTGGATTGGAATCTTTTAGAAGATAAGACGAAGCGAATTGTTGAACAGGTGTTTGAGAATTTACCGCAGGAGTAGCGATCTATAGCTTCGGTGTCATCAAATTAGAGCCTGCTGTAACAGCGATACAGCGTCGCTTTTCGCTTGATCTCCGTAGAATCCGGGGTTTCTTTCGCTTCACTGCGCCGTCCAAAAAATCGTCGAGTATAATCCCAAACACGTATAGCGGTAGACTTTCAGATCTTGATTTGAGGCTCGATCGCTCCATGCGTGATGCAAGGCTAACTTTTGTTCACTTTATTTTGATCCTTCTGTTGGATGTCTAGCAATTCTTATACTTGACAAGCCTTTGAATCCAAAGCTATGCCTCAAACCATCAGCGGCGCTCAAAACCAATCCTCACAGGCGACTTCCGCACAGCCGTCAAGCAATTCCTATGGGCTGATGCCAGCACCTGTCCAGGTCGATACCTACGCCGATCGATTAATGGATGACTTGTTTGAGGATGTGGAAGACCTCCTATCGGGCAGCGTCCCTCCTCCTGAATCGTCCAAAGCAAGACCCAAGCCCGCGCTCGACCTTCCGCGTCCCGTTGTGGCATCGGTGGCACCGCTCGTTGCCCAGCCACAACTCCCACAATGGACTTCTCCTGCCGTTGTGCCGAAGACTGGAAATCAAATTGCCGAGAAAGCGATCAGGCGTAACTCCCGCTTTCCCAAGTTCGTTGCGATCGTCTTTGGGCTATCGGCACTTTCTGCGGCTTCCGCGTGGCTGATTCAGCGTGGAACCATGCAGCGGCTTTTTGCCGTGGCGACGCGAGAACCAGTGGTAGTCGCGTCTGTCCCGAAAGCAATGTCGATCGACGCAAACGCTCAGTTTGCTCAATACATGAAGCGGTCACTGGAAAACATCGATCGCAAAGCCAAAACTCCAACCGCGATTCCGGTTGCTTTAAATAGCAGCTCATCGACGACTTCGATTCCTGGAACTGCACGATCGAATGCTGAATCAAATAGGCTGCCCGTCGTGGTGAATGTTCCTCCCCTCCCCTCGCCGATGCCCGTTGTAACTGCACTGAATAAGAGTCCGCAAGAACTGAATCAGGTGCTCACGCGCTTAACTTCGGTCTTGGAGCGATTGTCGATCAATCCGGCTCCTCGGTCTGCTATGTCTGCGACTTCGATCGCGATCCAGCCTGCTCAGGCAGTGTCAAGCGAACCGCAACGGGTCTTACGCGGCATTGCGATCGCGTCTGATCCGAGCCAATCCGCGATTCTGTTTGAAATGAATGGCGTGACTCAACGCTATTACATCGGAGAAAGCGTCGGGTCGAGCGGTTGGAGCGTGGTGGATATTTCGAGCAATTATGTAAGTGTGCGGCGAAACGGTGAGGTTCGATCGATCTCCATTGGTCAAAAACTCTAGAATAAAGAGCAAGGATGAAGAACGTTCTTCATCCTTCAGCCTTTCTTGGAGTTGCTTATGGGATTGTTCGACGATTTAGGACGCTTTTTAGAAACGCGGATTGACGAATTTTTGAAGAACAATCCGCAGCTTGAACTTCAGGCATTAGAAGAAAAGCTGTATCAGCAAGAACAAGAAACGCGCCGACTGTTGACAGATTTGCGCCTGCGAGAAAAGCAGGTGGAATCTGAAATTTTAACCACGGCTCAAGAGATTCAGCGCTGGCACGTTCGGATTGAAAAGGCGCGATCGGCAGGACGAAGGGATTTAGCCGAACCTGCTGAATCACATGAAGCGTCTCTGCTACGCGAAGGCAACCAGAAATGGGGACAAATGCAGGTGCTCAAGGAAAGAATTCAGCAAACCGAAGAACTCCAGCGCAGAATTCAGATTCGCCGTCAGGAAGTGCAATCGGAATTGCGGCAGGTGAAGTCGGCTCAAGCGGCTCAAGTAGAGCAACGTTGGGCGGTTGATGGCTGGAATCAAAGCTTTACTGAAACCGAGAAATCGACTGATCCACTAGAGCAAAAATTCCGGCAGTGGGAGACTCAAGAAGAACTCAACGAAATGAAGCGCAACCTGGGCAAATAAAAGATTTTTGCACAGTCGGATTAATTCCGTGAAATGCCTGTACAGTGATGCTGCTATTGCTTCATGTGCAGGATTTTTTCTATGACGTATTGCCTTGGAATTCTGACCCAAACAGGTTTAGTCATGGCAGCAGACTCGCGCACGAATGCGGGGGTGGATTATATTTCGACCTATCGGAAGCTGTTTGATTTTTCGATCGAAGGCGATCGCGCATTGTTCTTCTGCACGTCTGGGAATCTTTCTGTCACTCAGTCAGTTCTGGCTCTAATGCGGCAGGCAATCGCTGCCAAATCAGAAGTTAGCCTACACACGCTGCCGAGTTTGTATGAGATTGCCCGTTATGTGGGGGGAATCATGCGGCACGTGCAAGACGAGAATCGCCCGTGGTTAGAAAAAGACGGCATTGATTATCAATCCACAATTCTGCTCGGTGGGCAGATTCGTGGGTCTGCACCTGAACTGTATATGATTTACAGCCAAGGAAACTTTATTCAAGCCTCTAAAGAAAAGCCCTTTTTGCAGATTGGGGAAGCGAAATATGGTAAACCAATTCTCGATCGCGTGTTGTCGTTCCACACTCCGATCGAGGCGGCGGCGAAATGTGCGCTGTTGTCGATCGATTCCACGATGATTTCTAACATCTCGGTAGGCCCGCCGATTAATTTAGTGATGTACGAAGCGGATAGTTTCAAAGTTCGACATCAGCTTTGTTTGAACATTGATGCGCCTTATTTGACTCAAATTCGCAAACAGTGGGAACGGTGTTTGAACGAAGCATTTGAGCAGATGCCGAACATTGATTGGGAGCATTATTTAAGCCGCGGATCAGAGTCGCTGAATTTGTAAGGTATAGTTCATTGTTGTTTGTGCGCCTCCCGATCGGGTGACTTTACCCACAATCGGAGCCGCATATTCAGGAATTGCACTGGCTGCGAGTGCGATGTGTCGATCGCTGACCGCTAATCCATGTGTCGGGTCATATCCGCGCCAGCCTGCACCCGGAAGATACACTTCTGCCCAAGCATGAAGATGTCGATCTGGATGCTCTGGATCGCCTTCTTGATAGCCGCTCACAAATCGTGCTGCCAGTCCAATCGATCGACAGACTTCCATGAACAACACAGTTAAATCTCGACAAGATCCCCGTTTCTGCGTCCAAGTGAGTCCAGCAGGATAAGGATTGCCTGTTTCTCGAATCATGTACTGACAGCTTGTATAAATCCTCTGATTCAGCTCATTGAGAAACTGAGTTACACTGTTTCCTGAAGCTTCTGCTATTTCATAAGCGAGTTGAAGTGCAACACTATCTGTTGAACTTAGATAAGGCTGGAGTTGTTTCAACAGTGAAGTAGGATAGTCGATCGGGAGTGCGATCGCCCAAGGTTCCAACAGATAGTTAAATGGATTTGATTGTTGAGTGGAAGTTTGCGAGAGAACTTGAACATTAAGCGATGTGGTTAGTTCAGGAGAAAACCAGACCTTGATCAATGTATTGCCGTCGAGATCGCTGAGTTCGGATTGTGCGATCGGAATCGGTGTAACTTGCAGCGAGAACATTGTAAGCGTTTGCCAGCCATCCGATCGAGGTCGCAGTCGAATCAAATGCGGCTGCAAAGTTACAGGGTCGCTGTAAGTGTAGGTTGTAGAGTGAGAGATTTGATACAGCACTATCTATGTTCCACTAACCAATGTTCTAAATCCGACAGATTTGTGAAATCTAACAGTGCTTCGAGAAGTGAGAGAGAAAGGGTTGCAAGGCGCGATCGCATCTCTTCAGAAAGTTCTTGTCTCAGCCTGCGGGTTAGAAGGCGAATCACTAACGAGAGCGCTTCTGCTTCTCGTCCTTCTTGCTGTCCTTCTTCTTTGGCTTCCCGGATAGCGCGGGGTTCTTCGGTTAAATTCAATCCCAACATTGCCCGAACCTCCAACTGACTTAAGTTTGCGAACTTGTACATCATTATAGAGGTGACGATATCAATGAGGTTTGCTTTTTCTCTAGTAGTCATCTCCTCACGCTCGGTTCTGTCGAGCAGAAATCTTGCGGCTTCTGGGGCTTCTTCCTCATCTACGACCCTTGCGATATCTGCGAAGCAGCGCGTCAGTACGGTTGCTGCCACTGTGACAGGTAATGCCCTGACATCGCCTAATTCATCTAAGTAAATGCGATGGATTTGTTTGCCGTTGAGCAGCGATCGGTGGGGATAGACTTTATCCTACTCGGTATTCCGCGATGGGTAGATGACAACCGCTTGCCAATCTGAGAATCGAGAACTATTGCGGTAGAAGTACAACAATGATTCACCGAATAATCGTTCGTATAGCTCCGGATCTTTCTGAAATTGGACTTCGCAGAAATATACGACTCCGGGTTCTGATTTTGGTGGCAGAAATACCCCATCAGTTTCAAACTTTGGTTCTTTTACTGCAACGCTATCAAAGCGGTATTCCTCAGCATTTAGGGGACGATCGCCGATTAAGTCGAACAGCAGTGCAGGCGATCGCTGGAACATTTGATAAAAGATCGGGTGCTAAAAGATCGGGTCACGCCCATGTACTCTACGCTGAAAGATAACAGAACAAGTGTACGATATTTATCTGCTGTGGGAGTTTCTTGGGTGCTTGTGGAAAATTGGGCGATCGAGGTGAATCCTAACAGTAGTGATTTGGACAAAGGCGATGAATCCGAACCAAGGTAAGGTACTGCTTGCATTATCGTTATTTGTTTCAGCATTAGTGGGAGTTGGGCTTGCGATAAGACAACCACCGCATCAGGTCGCTTTGTCTCAAGCACAACCGAGAGAGCAGATCGCAAAACCAATTCAGAAAGCACCGCAACAAAACCGATCGCAAGACATTACCAATCAATTGGAACAATCCAACGCGGCTCAACTGCTCAAACAGCTTTCTAATGAAGCAGATGCCAAAGTTAAAGACTCGAAAAGCGCGATCGGAGACTTTATCCAGCAAAAGACAACAGAACAGCGTGATCACCTGAAACAGGCTGTAGTTGGTGCGCTCCGCGAAGCAGTAACAGGAGAAGTGACTCAACGATCGCGCACATTTTCAGATGAGTTCAAAGGCATGAAGCTATCTGCTGAGCAAATCGATCGACTTGAGAGGGCACGTCAGCAAATGCAGACTGAGATCGTTCGACAGTTGCAAAATAATCCTCAATTGGTCAAACAACTGCAAGCGGACTTACAAGCAGGACGACTGAATCAAACGCTCTCGCAGCCTCTAAGTAACTATAGGGATGCAGTTGCACAAGTCCTCACGCCGGAACAACAACAGAAATGGCAAAAGAACTTTGATCTAAGTAAGTTTCTCAAGTAGGACGATCGTTCATACCAAATCTCTGGATACTCGCACAGAGCTTGGGTAAAGACGCGAACACCATAGGTGCAGCGAAGCTCCTAATTGAGTCTTTACGAGAGGAGTGGGACGAGGGGCTGACGAGCGGGTAATACGAGGGCACTGACAAGGAGACTGAGATATAACAGGATGTTTGAGAACTGGTATTAATCCTTAAAGAAAGCTCGAATCGCAGGTAAATTCGCTCGGACTCTTACTCGTGTTCCGATGCTTAAAGCAGGTTTGATGGCGCTTAACACTTGCAAACGGCTTCCAGAACTAAATTGAACGCAGTAGCGATGCTCTCGTCCTAAAAACTGTCGATCGACCACGACGATCGCACCATTCGCATCGGGTTCTAAACGAATATCTTCCTGCCGAATCATCAAATCTGCTTGATCTGAGATGGGATCGCTCAGATGGTTGAGCAGGATTGTTCCGATCGCAGTTTTCCAGCCTTTGCCATCGAAAGTTGCAGGTAAAAAATTTCCTTGCGTGACAAACTCAGCGACATATCGCGTGGCAGGCTCACTATAAAGCGCTTCAGGAGTCGCTAACTGCTCAATTCGCCCTTGGTTCATCACGGCAACACGATCGGAAATCGATAGCGCTTCTTCTTGGTCATGGGTGACAAAAATTGCGGTCGTTCCTGCTGTTTTTATAATTGAGCGGATTTCTTGACGAAGGTGCGATCGCACTTGCACATCTAAATTACTCAAAGGCTCATCAAGCAAAATTAGAGCGGGCTGAGGCGCTAACGCTCTCGCAAGTGCGACCCGTTGCTGCTGCCCTCCAGAAAGCTCATGCGGATAGCGCTTTTCTAAGCCAGATAGTCCAACTTGAGCGATCGCATCGGCAATCAGCTTTTTGGCTTCCTTGAAGGGATAGCCCGATCGCTTCCGTCGAGATTTTTTTAACCCAAAGCCCACATTCTCTGCCACAGTCAGATGCGGAAACAGCGCATAGTCCTGAAATACCATTCCAATATCGCGCTGTTCGGGTGGGAGCCATCGTTTCTCGCCCGCGACTTCCTGCCCTGCAAGCTCGATACTTCCCGATTGAGGATGCTCGAATCCTGCAATTAATCTCAATAACGTTGTTTTCCCACAGCCAGAAGCACCTAAGAGGCTCAATAGCTCTCCCTGCCGCAGTTTCAAGGACACTACGTCCACCACAGGAGTATCAGAAAACCGTTTTGAAACGTTGTCAAGTTGCAGGAGAATGGATTCAAGCATTTTTGGTGATTCGAGCTTATTGAGATTTATCATCAACAATTTTGGAACCACAGTAAAGTAGTTTGAAGAATTTGTTCAAAACGTATGCAGATTTCATCGGAGAAAAAGACGGGACTGAGTGGCTGGACAATTTTGGTGATGGCGATCGCTTTGTTAATCGCGCTTCCAATTATTTCAGTTTTAAGTGGATTGTTCGCAGATGCCCGACCAGTTTGGCAACACCTAGCCGAAACGGTGTTGTCAACTTATGTGATCAATTCCTTGTTGTTAATGGTTTGGGTTGCACTTGGAGTTGGTGTAATCGGAACCGGAACCGCTTGGCTGGTGACGATGTGCCGTTTTCCGGGAAGTCGGATCTTAACGTGGGCGTTGTTGCTACCGTTAGCTGCTCCAGCTTACATCTTGGCGTACACCTATACTGATCTGCTTGATTATTACGGAATTGTGCAGATGAGTCTGCGATCGTGGTTCGGCTGGAAAACAATGCAGGACTATTGGTTTCCGAATGTGCGATCGCTCTGGGGTGCTGCATTGATGCTCGTTCTGGTGCTGTATCCGTATGTGTATTTGCTGGCGCGATCGGCGTTTCTCTCGCAGTCGGTTTGTACGATCGAAGCAAGTCGGAGTCTCGGTTGTGGCCCTTGGCAGAGCTTTAGAAAAGTTGCATTACCGTTAGCGCGTCCGGCGATCGTAGCGGGACTGTCGCTTGCATTGATGGAAACACTCAATGACTATGCAACCGTACAGTTTTTTGAGGTGAGTACCTTTACGACTGGAATTTATCGCACCTGGTTTGGCATGGGTGAAAGACTGGCTGCGACGCAGTTATCTGCGTTTCTGTTGATGTTTATTTTTGCTCTAATTCTGTTGGAACAGCTCTCACGCGGATGGGGAAAATACTATCAATCGAGTGGGTCGCAGTCGATTCAGAAATACCAGCTTCGGGGATTGAGGGCGATCTCAGCTTTGTTGTTCTGTTTAGTTCCGTTGTTGCTAGGCTTCTTTGTACCCGGAGGATTTTTATTAAAAATGACTTTGGACAACTGGGAGCAAGCCTTTGATCAGCGATTTTGGAACTTTGCTAGCAATAGCTTAATCGTGTCGGGATTAGCGGCAGCCGTTACGATCGTCATCGGCATTATTCTGGCGTATGGACTGCGCTTGAATCGATCAATTACGATGCGGATTGCAGCTTACATTGCTTCAATGGGCTATGCAGTGCCGGGATCAGTGATTGCGGTTGGAATTTTAGTGCCGTTTGGATTGTTTGATAATGCGATCGATAGCTGGATGCGATCGACCTTTAACATTTCGACCGGATTGCTACTCAGCGGAACTATCTTCGCACTCATCTTTGCTTATTTAGTGCGATTCCTGGCATTGTCGTTTAACAGCATCGAGGCCAGTTTGACGAACATTAAACCGAGCTTAGATGATGCGTCTCGGAGTTTAGGATTTGGAGCAACGAACACACTGTTCCGTATTCATATCCCGCTATTGTGGAAGGGCGTTCTGGCGGCTGCAATTTTGGTGTTTGTCGATGTGATGAAGGAACTTTCTGCAACGCTGATCATCCGACCGTTTAACTTTGATACGTTAGCGGTTCACGTCTACAATCTTGCATCGGATGAACGATTGGCAGAAGCTTCTGGATCGGCACTGGCGATCGTACTGGTTGGTTTAATTCCGGTGATGCTGCTGAGTTGGCAAATGGAGAAAAGATAAGACAACGCGAGTCTATTAAGCAATGATGCAACCCTCTGAAAATCAACGTTCCTACACAGCGAATTTATTCACCTATTGCCTGATTGCTTTCGGTTGGTCTTGGCTCTGTTGGCTCTGTGCAAATCTTGTTTTACCCTTTGCAGGAGTTGCCGCAACGGTCTTAGGGATTTTAGCCAGTTTTGGGCCTTCTCTAGCCGCGATCGTGTTATCTGCTTTGGGATCATCGGGAATTCATGCATTTTTAGCCCAGTCCTGCCGTTGGCGAGTCAGTTGGGTTTGGTACGGCATTGCATTCTTGCTCCCTGCGGCAGCTATGGCGATTGCGCTTGGACTGCACCTAGCTTCTGGAGGAACCTTACCACCTTCCCCAGCTTCAGGGCGCTGGTTACTTGCGGTCTTGAATTTTATCTTGGTATTGCTAATTGGAGGCCCACTGGGTGAAGAATTTGGTTGGCGAGGCTATCTATTGCCTCGCTTGCAAAGACGATTCAGTGCTTTGTGGGCAAGCATCATCTTGGGCATTATTTGGTCAATATGGCACTTGCCTTTATTCTTTACGCCTGGAACAGTGCAGCAGCAATTGCCGATCGCACTATTCTTTCTCAATACGACTGCCCTATCAATTTTATTTACTTGGCTATTCAACCGGACTGGCGGCAGTGTTGTAATTGCGATCGTCTTACATACTGCTGTTAACAGTTGGGCGTGGGTTTTCCCCATCTTGCCAAGGGCTGCGGATAGCTTGCGCCCCTATAGCATTGCCACAGTTCTCTTATGGAGCATGGCTGTTGTCGTCTCACTGGTCTCACTGCGCCAGTCCTCCCAAATCGAGTAATATATTTACTGACTCGAAGTGGGATACCAGGATTGATACCACTGTTGCATCTGGTTGATCTCCTCTGTTTGAGTTTTAATCACCGATGTAGCTAAATCCCGAAGTTCAGGGTGCTGAGGATTTGACAGTAACATTTGTGTCATCCTGACTCCCATTTGATGGTGCGGAATCATCTCCTCTAGAAAAGCTCGATCGAAGTCTTTTGCAGATTCTAGCGTTGCAAGATCGCTTCGCATCCTCATCATTCCTTGATGTCTCGTGCCAGAATTGCGAACACCAGACTGCCATGCAGGAACCTCCGTTCCGTACCATTGCTTGTACCAGGTTCTCATCTGTTCAATTTCGCGGCTTTGAGTGGTTTGAATGGTGCTAGCTAACGTTTTAAGCTCAGGATGCGTTGCACGCTGTAGAGCTAACTTAGACATCTCTACAGCATCTTCATGATGCGGAATCATCATTACAATAAAGTGCTGTTCGGCTTGTCCGTGCCTTCTGAGTTCTAAGGGAGTAAGTGCCCGATCGGAAGTTGCTGAATTCAAGTCAGTCTGAGAAGACTGATTGCTAGAAAAAGTTGGAGCCGTTGGCTTAGCGGTCAGTAGAATCAGGGCAGCAATAATGCCTCCGGCTAGAACACCAGCAAGACTATAAATAATCGGTTGACGATGAATCATAATTCCTCTTCTATTAAGAGATTGAAGCGATTTTTAGAGTGCAGGCACTGAGGAATCGTGAAGCGAAATTATTCCTTGATGCTTTACTCTTAGTTTAACTGGTTTGCTCAGGGTCAAGTCTTAAAAAGAGCGATCGATTTTTCCTTGAGATACCTTACTAAATGACGTACTCTCAGAAAAGATAAACAGCAGATTACCCCTGAAGCGGCACCTCTCATGATGGTTAAGCGCATTTTGATGATCGACGATGATCCATTAATTCGAGAAGTGACCCAAATTTGCCTGGAAACGGTTGCAGGCTGGGAAGTAACTACTGCTGGTTCTGGACAGGAAGGATTAGCCAAAGCCGAGACAAGCCAGCCAGATGCGATTTTACTCGATGTGATGATGCCTGAGATGGATGGAATTTCAACCTTTCAGAAATTGCAGTCCAATCCCATAACTCAGTCTATTCCTGTAATTTTGCTCACCGCAAAAGTTCTACCAGACGATGGTTTCTCTTACGAAGAGATGGGATTTAAGGCTGTAATCGTCAAGCCCTTCGAGCCAGTCCACTTATCAACCGAGATTGCTCAAGTGCTAGGCTGGGATACTTCAGGAAGTTGAGGGCGTTAGAGGGGTTTCACAGACAAGCTCTGACTACAGACAAAAGCTTGACTACCCTCACAACTTCCTCAGATTGCTTAACTAAGATGAGAACAGTGCAGATGGGTGAAAAGCAATGTTTCAAAAAATTCTCGCTGTTCTCGATCCTGCTCAACCCTGTCATTGTGTTCTAGATACGGCTCTTAGTTACGCCAGAGCAAATCACGCTCAGCTCCGCTTGATCACTTCATCTGAAGATAAACTTCTAATCGAAGCTGAGAGTGATGCTTCCATCGACATCACTCAGCTTGTAGAACAAACAGATCAAGCCTTAGTTGAAGCAGCGCAGCTTTGGGATGCAGATCTCATTGTTACGGCTCGCGCTTTGAATCCAGAGTTGCAGCGATCGTTGCCTTGCTCAGTTTTGATCGTTCGGCAAGACGATCAAACGATTTCAATCACCATGCAGTTAAAATCGCCATCTCCCAGCTTAGAAGCACGTAGCCATCTAGAAAGACTCCTCGATCTCACTCCCAGCGTGTAACTCACGCAATCTCTTTGTCGATTTGTAACTGTTCCATAACAGGAGAATGTGAACCTTTTAAACTTGGCAATGAGGAATAATACAGTCGAGAAGATGTTCTATGAGAATTCTAGTCATCGAAGACGACAACCTGACCGCAGAAGCGCTCACGACCGTTCTCACTGCTCATCACTACGCGATCGAAGTTGCAACAACCGGAAAAGCAGGACTCGACCTGCTGAATAGCTTTGAATATGACCTACTAATTTTAGATATAGGACTCCCTGACCTCGACGGCATCGAAATTTGTCGGCGTATCCGCTCAATTCCAGCCCAACTCCCGATTCTGCTCCTAACCGCTCATCAGAGCTATCACGATCGAGCACTTGGACTTGATGCAGGCGCGGATGATTACTTGGTCAAGCCCTTCGATCAAGAGGAGCTAGTTGCACGAATTCGCGCCCTGCTTAGACGAGGGAACGCTGCATCCTCACCGCTTCTGGAATGGAACGACCTTCAACTTGATCCGAGTACCTGTGAAGTTCAGTACCGATCGCATCCCCTCATTCTTACACCTAAAGAATACGCACTGCTTGAACTCTTCCTGCGTAACGGGCGGCGAGTTTTTAGCTGCGGGAGTATCATCGAACATCTATGGGCATTCGAAGATGCGCCCGGTGAAGAAGCGGTCAGAACACATATCAAAGGATTGCGACAAAAGCTTAAATCCGCAGGCGCACCCACCGATTTTATCGAAACAGTCTACGGAATAGGCTATCGATTGAAGCCAATCAGTTCAGTTTCTACTGATGCTCGATTGGTAAAACAGGAGCTTCGATCGAAACTGAGTACAATCTGGTGCCGTCACAAAGATCAAGTCAATCAGCAAATTGCGATCATTGAGCAGACGGTGCATCAGGCAGATGCGAGAGTACAGCCACAAGCGATTCAGCAAGCTCATTCATTAATAGGGTCACTCGGATCACTTGGTTTTCCAGAAGGATCGCAAATTGCACGACAGATTGAATCGATTCTCGTAAAGCCATCCCTGAACGCCAAGAGCTTAAAGCAATTAAATGAACTCATCTCAACTTTGCGCCGAGTGATTGATCTTCCTGCTTCTACAACTGATCAAACCTGCCCGGAATCGCGTACAGATCTGCCTAAATCGAGCACACCCCAGCCCCTAATCCTGATTGTCTCGCGTGATCCTAGTTTTATCAAACCCATTGAAAGTGAGATGCGCGTCTGGAACTATCAAAGCGTGATTGCATCAACTTCCAAATCAGTTACTAAGCTCTGTGAGAATGAATCCCCCAGCCTTGTCTTGCTTGATCTCGAATGCTTTGATTCGTTAAACACCGGATTAGAATTACTCTCCTCTTTTCAGCACCATTCTTCTGTAATTCCGGCGATCGTATTTACGCCTCGAAATGACTTCAGTGAGCGCCTAGAAGTCGTTCGACGGGGCGGACGACTTCTGCTTCCACGATCGAGCACAGGGGCACAAACTCTAGAAGCAATTCATCAAGTTGTTCCAAAAACTCCACGCACTTCAGCAAGGATTTTAATAGTAGGCAATGAAATTGCTCTATTAGAGGTCTTAGTTAAACAATTAAGCTTATCGGGCTTAATTGTATTCACTTTGGATAATCCCCACTGCCTCTGTGAAGCTTTGGAAACCATTGAGCCGGATGTGTTAATCCTCAATCTTGAGTTCCCAGATGTAGATGGAATTGAGCTATGTCAGGTCGTTCGTAGTAACTGGCGTTGGTTGCATCTCCCCATAGTCATGTTGGCAACACAGCCGCAGTCTGATGCAATTGTGCCAGCCTTTACCGCCGGAGCCGATGACTTTGTGATCAAGCCAATTCTGGAATCAGAGTTAGTGGCGCATCTGTTCAATCAATTAGAGCGAGTAAGATTGCTGCGACAGCTCACAGAAACGGATTTGCTGACAGGCGTTGCAAACCGACAAAAATCCACACAAAGCTTAGAGGCATTTTTACGATCGTCAGACTGTAATAACCAACCGACTGCGCTTGCAGTCATTGACATCGATCGCCTACGAGATGTAAATACTCAGTACGGTCATGCAGCAGGAGATTCCGTACTGCGGCAATTTGCTATTTTGCTCCAACAATCCTTCTGCGACGAAGACATTGTTGCTCGCTGGGGCGGCGAAGAATTTGTCGTTGGGATGTATGGCATGACGCGAGAAGACGGTGTACAGCGCTTGATTCGAGTGCTAGAACGCATTAATCAACAAGCAATGCTAATCGACACTGGGGAAGCTTTGCAAGTAACATTCAGCGCAGGCGTTGCACAGTATCCCGCCGACGGCAAAGACTTAAAGACTCTATATCGTGTTGCAAATTTGGCACTCCGTCAAGCAAAACGATTGCAAGAAGAAGCGCATCCCTATAGTTCAATTCTCCCCGCCGAAGCTGAACCTTTACTGAAATCCTGATCGCTTTGTACTCCTGTCAAGCGCCTCATTGCTTTCTCATCTGGGTATTGGTCTAGACCCGGAGATGCCTTTTGTTGCAAGGCTCATTGCCGATAGGTTCTGTTAACTTGCTCCACAGGTCTAGCTCATCACCGAAAGATGACTGATTCTCGTTAGAGGATGTTATCGCCTTCAGACATACGTTCATTAACTCGGACGGAGCTTCTCAATCTCAGGTTTCAGCTTGGTTAGATCGATAAAGCGATCGCATACATTAATCAAGCTCTCACTTGCCATTGTCGGTAAGCTGACAACTTCAACTTGAGCACCCCGATATGCTACATGATCGACTGCATAAGTTAAATCTCCAGTTCCGCTGAGCAATACGATCGTGTCGCAGTGTTCGGAAAGCGTCAGCATATCGACTGCCATTTCGATGTTGAGGTCTGCTTTTTTAGAGCCGTCGGGATGTTGAATTAAGTCTTTAGCGACAACTCGATAACCGTTATGGCGCATCCAGAGCAGAAAGCGCTGTTGTTTTTCGTTCGTACGATCGACTCCCGTGTAGAAATAGGCGCGGATCAACGATCGACCCTTGGTTAAACAGTGCAACAGTCGGGTATAGTCAATCTCGACCCCAAGCTGCATCGCTGCATAAAACAAGTTTGCGCCATCAATAAAAACAACGATTCGTTCAGATTGAGCGGTTCCAGGCGGGTTAACTTTTGGAAGCGGTGAACTGGCTTGGGTCGATCGTGAAACTAATTGCATCGGAACCACTCCTAGAACGTAGAGAGTTAGTCAATCAGCATCAAGAACATAAAACTCCGCCTCGGTTTTTCCAAAGCTGAGAGCGCCCACAAGCCCAAAAAACGGTAGCGCAGTCTTGTAGACAACTTAATTCTTTTTATATTCCTTAACACTTTCTTTAGATCTAACCCGATTTCTCTCGAAGCGGCTAAAGCAGTTTAGAAAATTACACAAAACTTAGTTTATTCCATCACGAAATAAGAACGATCGCACGCTCAACAGCGAAAGTATGAGAATTTATCGTCATTATTCCTGTTGAATCGGCTGTTGCTTTAACCCTGATGGCAGTTCGACAGTTCCTTTCACTTCGTTTCTATCTCGCCCCGGAATAGAATTCGGGGCTAACGGTGCGAAGCCCACTGAAGGGGGCTAAAGACGGATTCCACAGGGCTTGCAGTCCCTTCGGGACTTTGCACTGCTAGCCCGGACTTGCAGTCACGGGCGAGACAGAATGGAAGCGGAAAGACTCGTCGAACTGACGCTAACCTTAGATCAACCCAAATCTGAAGCTGTAACCTAGCGCGAGTAAAGTGCAGAAGCAGACGATCGCAAACAAAATCAGCTTCGATTTCAGCCTGTTTCTCAAGGCAGAAGCAATTGAATTTTAGATAACAGTAGAATTTGCACCACTATTGCTGAGGATAAGACGGTGCCGCAAAATCTTGAACTTTTACAAGTCCCTGCTATCACACTTGAAACTGTAGAAATTGAGGTCGTGATTCGACCCGATTTAGGTGCCCGGATCGATCGCCTACTCGACAAACGCACCGGACACGATTGGATCTGGCACCCGCCGCATTATGACCCTACCCAAACCAGAACGATCGCGATTGGCGAATCCTTCGATCAGCATTGGACAGGAGGTTGGGATGAAATCTTCCCAAACGATGCAGCAGGAGAGTTTCAAGGACGGCAATTGGTGGATCACGGAGAGTGTTGGTCAGGGTCTTGGGCGGTCTTAGAACATAAGCCGGACTGCCTCACCCTCGGCTTAACTTGTCATACGGTTCCGGTTCAAGTCCAAAAAACGATTCGTGTCGAAAAGGCTGAGATTCAATTAGGCTACGAATTCAAGAATCTCTCGGATCAGCCCGTTTCATTTTTGTTCAAACAACACGCAGCGATCGCGATCGAGGCAGGCGACGAAATCATTCTGCCCGATTGTGATATCGAACCCGTCGTGCTCGACTTTAGCCGCATTATTGGACAGCCCGGAAAAACAAAATTTCCGACTGCGCTCGATAAAAATGGTGAAGTGGTTTATCTCAATCAAACTCCGGCGCGATCGTCGCAGCTACAGGAGTTTTACTACAGTTCTGGATTATCAATCGGGCAATGTGGCGTAAGAAATCCGCAATCGCGCTCCAGTCTGATGATGAGTTTTAGTTTGAATGATTTTCCCTATGTTTGGATGTTCCAAAGCTACGGTGGCTGGAACGATTATTACGTTCTAGTCATGGAACCTTGTACAACGATGCCGTATGACCTAGAAATTGCAGAGCGCAATGGCACGATCGCAACTTTAGAACCCTATCAAATTCAATATCGTCAACTGAAAGTGAAACTCGAACGCGATTAAAAAAAGAAAATCGGGAATGGAAAACGAACCCATTCCCGACTCCCCATTCCTTATTCGATATCGTCGTGAGCAAAGCGGTTGTAGAGGAAGTCTAGTGCTTGGTTCCGCAAATCGTAGTAGAGCGGATCTTCCATCACTTGAGCACGATCGCGAGGACGAGCAAACGGAATCGTGAGGATTTCCCCGATCGTGGCTTCGGGTCCATTCGTCATCATCACGAGACGATCCGCAAGGAACAACGCTTCATCGATGTCGTGCGTGACCATCAGCACGGTACAACCATGATCCAAACAGATCTTTGCAAGTTCTTCCTGCAATTCTTCTTTAGTGATGGCATCCAATGCTCCAAATGGCTCATCGAGAACCAGCACTTCCGGGCGGAGCGACAAGGCACGAGCGATCGCAACCCGCTGTCTCATCCCACCTGATAACTGAGGCGGCTTTTTCTGAGCGGCTTCCGACAAACCAACCATCGCCAAGTGCTCGTTCACGATCGTGGTTTTCTCAGAGTTCGATTTTTGTGGGAAAACGGAATCGATCGCCAAATAAACGTTCTCAAACGCAGTCAACCAGGGAAGCAGCGCATAGTTTTGAAACACCATCATGCGATCGGGACCTGGCTTTTCAATCAGTTTCCCTTTCAGTCTCACTTCGCCTTCGGTCGGAGACACAAACCCAGAAACCGTATTCAGCATCGTAGACTTACCGCAGCCAGAGTGACCGATTACACAGATAAACTCACCCTGCTTCACGTCAAGATGAATATCTTTAATGATAGTTTGAGGTCCGGTACGAGTGTTATAGACTTTAACGACGTTCTTTAAAGTAAGAAACGGTTGAGTCAACGACGATTGAACAGAAGTAGTGGTACCTGATTCTGTTGTATTCATTGCAATGGGGAGATTCATAGAGATGGAGCTGTGAGGTTATGAACGTGGACATTGGCGAGAATCAGGGGCATTCGCAATGCCCCAATTCAACCTAAGCAGTGGCTCTAGCGGGTTGCAGAGCAATCTCTGCCATTGTGTAGTCCCGCTTGATCGCTAAGCTGTTTAGATAAGCGATCGGGTCTTCTGCATTAAACGGAACGCCGTCGAACAATTCGATTTTGTTGCGAGCGTAGCTCAGTTCTGCTAGACCCAACTCCCGCGCCGCCGTACTAAACACATCAACGCGGCAGGTTTTTTCCAACACTTCCACCCAGTTACGCGGTAGAGGAATATCACCCCATCGCGCCATCTGCGTCATGATCCAGAGGTGTTCAGTCCGACTTGGACGGTTCGCGCCTTCGCCGAAGAACAAGTGGTGTGCTGGATCAGTAGTTCCTAACCCAAGCTGAATGTATTCTACCTGAGTTGCGACATATTCTTTACGCGCCAGAATCTGACGGATTTCGGTCGTGTTCGCTGGATCAGCACAGTAGCGGCAAGCTTCAAGTAGCGCTTTTACTAGCGCAATGTGTGTATTCGGGTATCTTGCTGCCCACTCTTCGCGCACACCCAGAATTTTACCGACGTGACCGCGCCAGATATCCATATCTGACGCGATCGTCGTTCCAACTCCTTCGCGCTCTGCCCGCAGATTCCACGGGTCGCCGACGCAGAATCCGTCGATCGTGCCTGCTTTCAAGTCCACCACCATTTGTGCGGGGGGAATGATTTGCAGATGCACTTGATGATCGGGGTCGATTCCGGCAGAAGCTAACCAGTAGCGAAGCAGTAGATTGTGCATCGAGGAAGGGTGAACCACGCCGAAGCGGTGCGGATTTTCCGGCGATCGCTCCACCATCGCCTTGAAGCTTTCCAAGGAGGTTACACCTTGTTCTTGGAAGCGACGATCGAGCGTGATGCCGTTACCGTTGCGAGTCATCGTTAACGATGTCACGACAGTAGGATTATCGTTGCGCTCATTGCCGCCGAGGGTAATCCATAAAGGCATTCCCGCAGGCATCTGAGCGGCATCCAAGTATCCAGCCGTTATGCCGTCTACAATGCCGCGCCAGCTTGTTTCCCGCGCTAGCGACACTTCATCAAGACCATGCTTTGTAAAGAATCCTTTTTCTTTTGCCACAGCGAGCGGAGCGCAAGCGGTGAGCGGCACAAATCCAATTTCAAGGTTGACTTTCTCTAAGCCGTGTCGCGCCACGGTTGCAACTTTCTGCGCCCGAATCTTTTTCACGCGCTTTTGCTGGTTCAAGAAGTAGATGAGTTCACTCCGCAAGCTGTAATAGCTGGGATGCTTCACCACTTCCATCCGTCTACGCGGACGCGGAATATCGACATCGAGAATGTTACCAATCTTGGAACCGGGTCCGTTGGTGAGCATGACGATACGATCGCTCAGCAACACTGCCTCGTCTACATCGTGCGTCACCATCACCGCTGTGACTTGGTTCTCTTCACAGATCTTGATCAACTGCTCTTGCAGGTTTCCTCTAGTTAGTGCATCCAACGCACCAAACGGCTCATCCAGCAGCAGGAGCTTCGGTTGGATCGCAAGACCGCGAGCGATCGAAACCCGTTGCTTCATCCCGCCGGAAATTTCGTGCGGATACTTGTCGATCGCGTGTCCGAGTCCGACTAATTTGATGTACCGCTCGATCAGTTCTGCACGCTCTTGGGGCGATTTCTCGGTCAGCACTTCATCCACTGCCAATCCCACATTCTCGCGTACCGTTAACCACGGTAAAAGCGAGTAGTTTTGGAACACGACCATGCGATCGGGTCCGGGTTGCTTCACCACCAGTCCTTCTAGGGTGACCATGCCACCGGTTGGGTTATCCAAGCCTGCAATCATATTTAGCAGCGTAGACTTACCGCAACCAGAGTGACCGATCAGCGAAATGAATTCGCCTTTTCTAATCTGTAAATCGATGCCTTTGAGTGCCAGGTACTCTTGTCCACCCGGAAGCGGAAACGACTTTTCAACCTGTTCAACAGAAACAAAATTGCTCATGTGCTTATTCTCCCTCCTAGAAATTACTGTTTAACGATGAGGGACTGAATCCAGCCCACGAAGCGATCGAGCAACAAACCAACCGCACCGATATAGACCAACGCCAGAATCACTTCACTGATGTAGTTGTTCTGATACGCTTCCCAGATAAAGAAACCGATTCCCACAATCCCGGACATCACGATTTCTGCCGCGATAATTGCCAACCATGCAAGACCGATCGAGATTCTCATGCCAGTGAAGATGTAAGGCAGCGCAGACGGCAGCAGAATCTTGAAGAAGTATTTTTTCGGCGAGATTTGCAGCACTTTTGCAACGTTGTTGTAGTCTTGGGGAATTTCTTTAACACCCACTGCGGTGTTAATCAAAATGGGCCAAATCGCAGTAATGAAGATTACGAACAATGCAGCAGGCTCGTTCTTTTGCAGTGCAGCCAGCGAAATTGGTACCCATGCCAACGGCGGAACAGTACGCAGGAACATAAAGAGCGGGTCGAGGGCTTTCGAGATCAGAGGCTTTGTTCCGACGAGAATCCCGATCGCAACTCCCACAATTGCAGCCGCAGTGTAGCTAAATGCGACCCGTTGCAGACTCGCGAAGGTTTGCCAGAAAATTCCTTTGTCGGTGCCACCGCGATCGAAGAACGGATATAACAGGAGTTCGCGTGTCCGCTCTTCTGTCCATAAGCTTGACGGTGGTGGCAGAAGAATGACTTTCGATGCCGAAAGCAATTCCCAAATGATCAAGAAAATCGCGATCGCAATCAAAGGTGGCAAAACTTCTTTGCCGATCTTTGCAAGATTAATTCCACCAACCCCTGCTCTACTCTTTCCCAACGTAGCTGTCATATCGATTCTCCTTACTGCAAGTGAGTGCAAACATCTTTCGCCCTAGTCGCAACTAGGCTTTCAAACTCTTGAACTTCAAACTGTCAAGATACGCCTGCGGTTTTGTTGGATCAAATTCCGCACCATCGAAAAACCTTTCAACTCCACGCGATGACTCTTGTGGAATTTCTGCTTGTGCCACTCCCATTTCCTGAGCGGCTGCTTTCCAAAACTTCTCGCCGTTGACTTCGTTTACAATGCGATCGGCTTCTCCAAGCGCGCCCTGCGGCAGGAATCCCCACCGTACACTTTCAGTGAGGAACCACAAATCGTGGCTCTTATAGGGATAAGACACGCTGCCTCTGCCGTCCTTCCAGTATTTGACCGCGAGTTCTGGATTGTTCTCGGCTTTCTGGGTGTCGCCTAACTGATACTGCCCCGCATAAGGTCCACGCAGGAAATCAGGCGGAACATTGAAGAACTTACGCTGCGCTAAGATCCGAGAGAGTTCTTCTTTGTTTTCTGGCTTGTCGCACCACATCTGAGCTTCCATCACCGCTTTAAGGACAGCTTTGGTTGCTTTTGGATGTTTCTCGATCCACTCTTTGCGAACCGCAAGATATTCTTCAGGGTGATACTGCCAGACTTGTGCGGTCAAGACAGCGAGGAAGCCAACACGATCGCGGACGATCCGGTAGGGCCAAGGATCACCTGTGCTAAAGGCATCCATTGTTCCCGTTTTCATGTTGGCAACTGTCTGTGCCGATGGAACTGCCATCAAATTGATTTCAGTGTTTGGGTCAATGCTGTTTGCTGCCATCCAGTACCGAATCCAAAAGTCTTGGTTCACCTTCGGAAACGTATAAGCGGCTCTAAAGGGTGTCCCTGCCTTTTTCAGGTCGCGAATGTAATCTGCTGCACCGGATTTTGCAAGATTTAACTCAAAGCCTTTGCCGATGTGAGTGTTTGCAACTGCAACTCCGTTTCCATGTGTGCAAAGTTGTGATAGAACGACCATTGGAATTTTACGGTTTCCTTTGGTAATCAATCCTTCACTTAACAGATGGGGGATTGGCATTTGCCATTGTCCACCATCAATGCCGCCATTGGCTGAACCGAGTTCAGCATTATCGCGAGCTGCTCCCCACGAAGGCTGTTTAGAAAGTTCTACATTCGCCATGCCATATCGAGCGAAGAATCCCTTTTCTTGAGCAATAATCAAGGGAGCAGATTCAACGATCGCGATATAACCAAGTTTGATCCGAGTGGTTTCGGGTTGTTCAGTTGGCGAAAGCGAAAGAACTTGCGCTTTCGGGGACATATCGGACGGAGAAGGGGGAGTTAAGGTACACCCTTTTAGCGCAACGGCTCCGGCTGCTGCACTAGCCGTCCATAAGAACTTTCGGCGAGTCAAGAAGTCCAATTCGGTCATGGTCGAGTCTCCAAGGATAGCAAAGTTTCTCCCACAACAAATCGGACGCGATCGCGGGGAGATTCAACAAGCAAATAACTCATTGCAGACTGACTAAAACCTAATCTTTCAGTTTTCAAATTTGTCGAATTGGCAAGTTCGAAATGACTGAATTAGATTGAATAGAAATTGCCAGAGAACGAATTATGCTTGCGTATTTTTACGAGGAAATGTCTGTTTTGAATGCAATTGAAACCATTGAATTAAATCAATAGTTTCAATTTGTCCCACTAACCATTCGATTGAATGTATTAAACTCAACGTTTGGATTGAAATAAGATTATCGTCTTTATGAACCTGCGTCTAGTCAAAAAACGACTCAAACTAAAGAAATTCTAAATTCAAACAATAAGAAATTTAACTTCATTCAAACTGTACCTTTGATTGGTATCGAGATGAATAGATAGTTAGGCAGTTTTACGCCGTTTTTCGGTAGATTTTCTAATCGTTGAACGAACCAAATTAAAGTATAGAAATCTTCCCTGATTAATGCAGATATAAATCAATCGCTGCGATCGCAAGTTCTACGTTGCTAGAAGATTTGCGCTTCTAAATCAATACTCTTTGCGTCAATATGATGCCCGTGACATGGTGCTATTGAAGAGCAAAATAAAGCTTATTTTCAAGAGTGTGCTAATCGTTAAGATAAACTGCGATTATGTAATAGTCATAAACTGGCTTTTGTTCAGAGCAATCCTCTAGAAAGGCGAGGTAGGCACATTGATGCAACCGCCTGCAAGATGCTCCTATCAGAAACAGTGAAGACTGACGGGTAGGCGGATTTGAGAATTCAACCTTGTATAAAGGGTAAGGTAGAGATTCTGTCCGGTTTGTGCTGAATTCCTAAACTTGCAGCGTATGTGGCTTAAATCAAATTTAGAGTGGCTAAAAGATCGTCCTTGGCTGTTGGTGCCGTTTCTGGCAGTGATTCCCCTCACTGGACTGTACTTAAATCAACACACTCAAACTGAGGCAAAACCCGCTCCAACTCCGCTTGCTGCCTCTCCAAGTCCTACGCCGTTTGCGCTAACTTCACCCCTACCGCGGCCCATTCTTAACCCTCCGACCCCAAAATCGTCCTTAACTCCGATCGATCCGAAGAAATACACAAAAGAGCAAGCCGCTATTAATGAGCGATCGAAAGCCGCCTTTGCCGCATCCGTAGGAACGGTAGATTCACTGATCGAGATGCAGGTGGCGATCGCAATGGGGCAGCCCACGATTTCGATTACTGCCTCTCAAGGGGCAACCATTTCAGGTGCAGAGGGTCGATCGCTAAGTCAGCTTGCGGCGGGAAATTCCTACACGATTGGGGCAGCAGGCGATCGTGTCAGTTTTGGCAATGGACAGTTGCCGGGAATGGTGATGATTCAACCCGCACCGAATGGGATGCTGTATCTGGGTGACAAGCCGTATCGAGGGCGCTTTTTGTTAGCGGCGCAGGGCGGGCGAATTTGGGTCGTGAACTATATTGATTTGCGCCACTATCTCTACAGTGTGGTTGCAAGTGAAGTGTCACCGAGTTGGAACAAAGAAGCGTTGAAAGCGCAGGCGGTTGCAGCGCGATCGTATGCCCTGACCTACTATTTTCGACGGGCACAACCGCTGTACCACATGGGGTCGGATGAGTATTTTCAGGTCTATAGCGGCATGTCGCGGGAATCAGAGCGCTCTAATCAAGCTGTGGATCAGACGGCAGGTGAATTTGTCAGTTACAGGGGCGGGATTGTGGAGTCGCTGTATGCGGCATCGGATGATATTGTTGCAGATGCGTTTCGGGGTCGAGGCATGAGTCAGCTTGGCGCTCTGCAACTGGCGGAAACTGGATATAACTATCGGCAGATTCTAGCGCGGTACTATCCGAAGACGGGCATTGCTCGAATCGAGCAAGATCATGAATGAGTCTGAAGTTGCTCGATCGCCAAACGATCGCACTTTAGGAAAATTTCTATTTATTCCGCTGCGATCGACCTTTGTACAATCCGATCACATAGCCAATTATCCCAGCGCCGATCGCCGCTTGGGTGGCAAAGAGGAGGCTTTCAACTTCGGGACTTGCAGGTTCAAATAAAGGTTTAAACCAGGGTTGATAAGTCGGATGACTTTCTTGAATGGCGACTTCTGCTTGACCGTCTGAGCCGCTAAACTCGCCCCGGACAAACACTAACGGAAACGCTGCGAGACTGACCACGGCGATCACAAGCAGCCAATTTTGTCGAGCAATCGATCGTTTCATTGTTTAATCAGGTTTAAAGTTTCTAATTCACTGCGGTTGTAGGTTTGTAGCCAATTCCAAACCAATATCGTTAACAGTCCTTCGCTAATTGCTAATGGAATCTGCGTCAGGGCAAAAATTCCAGCAAACTTGAGAAATGCAGCCCAAACGCCACCGGACGCGGCGGGAAATGCTAATGCCAGTTGAAAGGAAGTTGTGACATACGTGAGTAAATTCTCTAAAGCGGAAGCGAGAAAAATCGCCGCTTTTTGATGACCTGTTTTTAGAATCAGATGATAAACCGCATAGGCAACAAAGGGACCTACGATCGCCATCGAAAATAAGTTTGCTCCAAGTGTTGTGATTCCTCCGTGTGCCAGCAAGACTGCCTGAAATAGCAGCACCAATCCACCCAATACGGTCATGATTGAAGGACCAAACAAAATTGCGCCGAGTCCGGTTCCGGTTGGATGTGAGCAGCTTCCAGTAACGGATGGAATCTTGAGCGCGGATAGAACAAACGTGAATGCTCCGGCTAGCGCTAGAAGTAATTTCAATTCTGGATTTTGGCGGGTGATGCGGGTGAGCGATCGTAGCCCAATCAAAAAGAACGGTAGCGAAATTGCCCACCACAAAGCCGCCCACTGAGCAGGCAAGAATCCTTCTGCAATGTGCATTGCCTGTGCAGGAGCGGCAGCACCGAGGACTAGATACAAACTTAACCCCACCATCGCGGCAAGGCTGATCCATTTTTGCGTCTTCATTCTGTACCTCGCAGAACTTCGAGAATCGGCAAGCTGGCGGGCATTCTGACTGGGGAAAAACTCCCTTCACAGTTGCGGGACAGCGGCAGATTTACACTGCTCTTTCCCCGTTTCCTCGATCGATTGATCCTCAGATCGAACCAACTTTTATCCGTGCCTTACTGTATCACTATCAATTAAAGTATTCTGATTTTGATTCACGCAACTCCATATTTCTGGATTTTGTGATCTACTTCTAAGGGCGTAAATTACGGTGCAGGTCGCTTGATAAGGTACAAGCACTGCGCTTAAGACTCTTATGTTTGAGACATCTACCCTAACAACATTGCCAATTCTCAAACCATCTGCGATCGCTCCTTTGAGCCTACCGATGCTGATGCAGTCGAGCGGAACACTACGCTTTAACAACGGACAACTCGCGATCGACGTTAACACTCCGACTGGAGAAACAAATCAAACGATCTCGATCGCCCAAGTTGCGAATGATGTTTCTAGCGCACTTCAGCAACTCCAAGGAACGCTCAGCTTTAATCAAGGTAGCGTAACTAGCAATCTCGCAACCCCAATCGAGGACTTCACCGGGACGATCGCGTTTGCTGAAACTGCAAGCAATTTTGTAGAAAATGCGGTGAAAAGCATTTCGGGAAGTGTTCCGTTCTCGGATGGTCGTCTGGTGATTGACATTCCGTCTGTGGTAAATGGCACGATCGAGTTTGGGAACGGTGCATTAGTGACGAATCTAAGTACGCCGATCGGGAGCTATTTTTCATCGATCGACTTAGAGGAGCAAGTTGCGTTTAACTTTGGCAGCGTTCCGGGTGTTGTGAACTTCGATGATGGCTTAGTAATTCTGGATCTACAGCCTCAAACTCAAGGCGGAGACATTGCAGCTCCGATTAATGCCATCAGTGGAACTGTCGTGTTTAACAATGGACAAGCAACCTTGAACATTCCGACTCCATTTGGCACGTTAGCGACAAACTTTGATCTATCAGCCCTTGCAACTGAGGCGGTAACAGATGCGTTGAATGGCTCTGGAACAGTGACGTTTAACAGTGGCATTGCGACGATCGACACAACGGGAGGTTTAGGCACCGTGCAAACGACGCTAAACCTCCCGCAACTCGCTCAAGACTTTGGTTCAATTCTGGCAAACACACAAGGTACAGTCAGCTTTGATCAAGGCCTTGTAACCAGCAATCTAGTGACCCCCGATCGTACCCTTGTAGGCACGATCGATTTATCCACCTTTTTGGGTTAAAGTGCGTTTTCCGGTCATGGTTAAGGTTTCGGTTGAATTGCCGCTTAGCACTTCAGCCGTTCCTTGCAAGGTATCTTGCACCACTTGAGCATTGAACCGCACTCGAATGTCTTGCCCATTAATCTTTTGGCGATGTTCGAGAGATAAGCGATCTCCGACTAATTTGATTCTCGGTAGGCTGATCGTTGTGCCTGCAACTTCCGCCATTGCTTGTGCATTCTGAAACGATTGTTTCATTTGCAGAGTGTAAGGAATCGATTGTCCAGACTGCGTCGAAAGTGTTCCTGTCCAAGTGCCTTCGACTTGAGCGGGAATGATCCAAAGATAGGCAGTGCGATCGTCGATGGTGACTCGCTGATCGGGTTGCCAATCTCCCATCGAAAAGGCATGAGAAACAACGCGGCTTCCGGGTTTGAGTTCACTGAGGAGTTTTGGACGCAGTTCCAGGTTAATTCGAGGCAGCAGATACAGCGTTACGACCGTTGCATCGCGGAAATCTGCCCGAAATAGATCTTGCTGAAGGAATCGAACACGATCGCTGACTCCCGCTTGTCGGGCATTTTCATTACTCTTATTGACTAATCCCGGATTGATTTCGATTCCGACTCCTCGCTTTGCACCGAACTTTTGTGCAGCAGTAATCACTAATCTGCCATCGCCAGAACCCAAATCATAAA
The DNA here is from genome assembly GCA_014695255.1 of Cyanobacteria bacterium FACHB-63. Lineage (GTDB taxonomy): Bacteria > Cyanobacteriota > Cyanobacteriia > Leptolyngbyales > Leptolyngbyaceae > Leptolyngbya. The sequence continues at coordinate 144,765 of JACJNX010000060.1, read as the reverse complement.
CAACATCGTCGCGTCCAACCTTTGCCAGTTCTAACATTCCCATCACAACACTTTCAGGCGTGGGAACATACGGAACCGCAGGAGTCGCCAACTCTGAACTGGGTGGATCTGCGGCGTGAGTTTTCGGAATGTCGGTGGCAACGATCGACATCGCAACCAGGACTCCAAGAAATTTAAGCGATCGACGCACAGCTATCTCCTCGAAAAAACTGTCGCAGATTTAGCGCGATCGTTCAGCTTAGGGCATCTACCCGAATATAGAAAAACGAGCAGGACTAAGATTGTCCTACTCGTTTGAATTTAATTCAGGGGTCGATCTCTGTCTCTGAAAGAAGCGATGAAACTAAAGCTTGCCTAACTCAAACGTGGTGCACAAGCCATATCGCCTAAACCCCATCTGTTGGTGTTGGTTCTGGTAGGGTTAGGGTTGGCGCAGGATTAGAAGTAACGGCTTCACGATAAAGAAAGGCATCAAAGCCTCCTTCATTCGTGTTGTCAGTAAACGTGCCATTAGTTAGACCAACTACGAAAACACTGCTATTACTGCCCACTGCCACACCCCTAGCAAGGTCGGCGCTGCTTGTACCAAACTGCTTGACCGCAATCTGATTGCCTGTGCTGTCGAATGTAGTTAAGAAGGCATCAACGTCTCCTGAATTCGTGTTGCCGGTAAATGCGCCATTAGTCTGACCAACTACGAACACATTGCCATTACTACCCACTGCCACACCATAAGCAAGGTCGACGCTGCTTGTACCAAACTGCTTGGCCGCAATCTGGTTGCCTGTGCTGTCGAATGTGGCTAAGAAGGCATCAAAGCTTCCTGAATTCGTGTTGCCAGTAAACGTGCCATTGGTGAAACCAGCTATGTACACATTGCCATTACTGCCCACGGCCACACCAGGAGCAATCTCGGTGCTGCTTGTACCAAACTGCTTGGTCGCAATCTGGTTGCCTGTGCTGTCAAATGTGGCTAAGAAGGCATCATTGCCTCCTTCATTCGTGTTGCCGGTAAATGCACCACCAGTGTCACCAACTACGAACACATTGCCACTACTGCCCACTGCTACCCCCCTAGCAATGTCGGCACTGCTTGTACCAAACTGCTTGACCGCAATCTGGTTGCCTGTGCTGTCAAATGTGGCTAAGAAGGCATCAACGTCTCCTGAATTCGTGTTGTCAGTAAACGCGCCACCAGTTTCACCAACTACGAAAACACTGCCATTACTGCCCACTGCCACACCCCTAGCAAAGTCGGCGCTGCTTGTACCAAACTGCTTGACCGCAATCTGGTTGCCTGTGCTGTCGAATGTGGCTAAGAAGGCATCAACGTCTCCTGAATTCTTGTTGCCAGTGAACGTGCCATTAGTCTGACCAACTACGAACACATTGCCATTACTGCCTACTGCCACACCATAAGCAAAGTCGGTGCTGCTTGTACCAAACTGTTTGACCCACACCTGCTTGCCTATGATGTCATACTTCGCCAAGAAGGCATCATGCCCTCCTGCATTTGTGTTGCCGCTCAATGTTCCCGGGGTGAATCCCACGATGTAGCGATTACCGTTGCTGTCTACCGCGACGCTCTCAGCAGAATCGTCACTGCTTGTTCCAAACTGCACGAACGGTAATGGCTCATTCATCGTAATCGTAAACGTCTTCGAGGTGGTGTCACTGCCGCCGTTCGCAGTGCCCCCGCTATCCTTCAGTGTCACCGTCACCGTTGCGACTCCTGCGGTTCCTGCCGGAGTATAGCTCAGCGCTCCATTTGTCGGGTCGATCGTCGGTTGTCCGTTGTTCGTAAACAATTCTGGCTGATCGACTGTAACCTCATAAGTTAAGTTCTGATTCGACTCATCCGCTGCCCCTTTGGTCACGTCAGTCACGAACGCTTCCACAATTTGAGCGCCGCCGACTGTCGCAACCGATATGTTTTGTCCAACTGTAAAGGTTGGTGCTTGGTTCACTGACAGAACGGAAGTGCCGATCGATTTCGTCGTACTTGAGAACGCGCTAGTTCCACCATTGCGACTCACATCTTGCGTCACAGGTTCAGTCAACGTCACTCCAGCGTTGGTCTTCGTTTCGGTCAACTCTCCGGTGTAAGTATTGTCGATCACCCGAATCGTCAAACCATCGGGTGTACCGTTATAAAACGCAGTCGGCACAAAACGCAATTTTGTGGTCGCACTAAGCATCAGGGCATTAGCCTCAGCCACCGCTCCCACGTTCAGCCAATTGCTACCATCTGCCGAAAACTGCCATCTACCCTGACTGGTTGGAGCCGAGTTGCCTACGATCGCAATGCCTTTCAAGCTGGAATTGGTATCTGGATCGCTGAACTGATTGCTCAAGAAAGTGGAGATTGTTTCTCCAGCCGGAGACGAAGCATTCTCCAGAATCGAACCGAGAGACACATCTGCATCGAGCGAAGGAGCCGTGTTAAATGACAGCTTCAGCGTTGTGGTCACGGCTGCACTTTCTGTGAAATCGTCAGCCAACACAATCGAGAAGATGCGATCGCTCTTGTCTGGATTGAGTGCGGTATTGCTGTACGAGATACGCTTCAGCGCGGCTTCGTAATCTGCAAATGAACCAGCGCCAAAGAGAGTGAGAACTCCGGTGTTAGCATTGTAGATGCTGTCAATCAATGAACCTGCCCGATCGTAGGTAAGCTTTTCATCGGCTCCATCCTTGAGGTTGGTGATGCTCACCCTGACAGAGGCTAGCCCTGTAGAATCGGGGTCTGAAATCGAGGGTGTGCCAGTGATCACTGGAGCGCTGCCTTGTGACTGCTCGTAGGTGCCAATGGTTGTGCTCGCCAAGGTGAACGTAGGCGTAAGGTTCGCAAACAGGTCGATTGTCGCCGTTGCGGTTGTAATGTTTGAGTTGGTCACTTGGAAATAGTATTTGCCGGGAGCCAGAGGCTGGGACGGCTCAAGCGTAAACTGCTCGCCTTCCGCATTCAGCACCTTCGTCTCCAGACCTTGAGCACTTAAGTCATAGAGGAGAGCTTGTGGCTCTCTGATGGTGAAAGTATAGAAGTTTGAGCTATCGGGCAGAATCGAATCCGTGAAGCTCGCATTTTTATCTGGTACACCCACATCAAATGCAGTGTCGATCGACTCGCCGCCCAACGGCATCGGCATTGGTTCAGCATACTCAGAGATCACGCTAGCAATTTGCCACTCACCGCCCACTCTGGGTGCATCAATGAATGTGCTAGACAGGAACTTTGTGCCATCAAAGAACCAGGCTGCCATCTCGTTTGTCGCACTGTTGCGCCAGATGAAATGCGGATCATTGCCCACTTGAGCAACTTCTGTCAGCTCCCATTCTCCGCCCACTTTGGGTGCATCAAAGAATCCGCGATCTATAACAGACCCACTTGCATCGACCGTCCAATATGCTGTCTCGCTGCTAGCTGCATTGCGCCAGACTAACTGGGTGTTGTCTCCCAGAACCAATTCATCGAGCAGCTTCCAATCCGAATTGCTGCCGAGGGCTGTCGTATTGGTGAAGAAGCCACTGTCTACCATAGTGAAGTTATCGTCGATCGTCCAGTATGCTGTCTGATCTGCGACTGCATCACGCCACAGCAAGCTCAAATCGTCGTTGACGATATTGGCATCTATCAGGTGCCAGTTCGAGTTGCTACCCAGCTTCGGTGCATCTTTGATGAACCCACTGCCTGTGAACTCGTTGTTTCCATTGACTGTCCAGATTGCTGTTTCATCAGTTACACCATTGCGCCACACTAAAACGCGATCGCCATTGTCGGTTGGTTCGACTGCGCCAATCAGTTTCCAGTCGGAATTGCTGTCGAGTTGTGGGGCATTGTTAACAAAAGCACCGCCTACCTGTTCATCTCGATCCAAATCCCAAAAGGCAGTTTGATCGGCGAGTGAGTTGCGCCAAACGATCGAGCTTGCAATTCCAGGCTCAGCAAATAACGCCAGGTCGTAACCGGGACCATCAAAATCCCCGGAACTGGTTTTATTTGCGACCGAGATCGTCAGCGTGTAAGTGCCTGGATCAAGAATGCGGGTAATACCATCGGTAATCTCGCCTGGATTGTTTGAAACAACTTGCAAGTCGCTGCCAGCTTTCGTGAGTTTGAGATTCGTATCGCCGTCCGAACTCTTTAAGACTAAGCTATTTAAGATTGCGCTGAAACTACTTCGGGCTTTAATCTCGAAGTTGTAGGTTTCAGTAGAGTTTGCAAGGAGGCTTTGAAAGCTTTTGGAGGCATCGAGAATGCCAAGGTTATTGATGCCGCTTGGGTCAGCGAGATTTAGGGTTCGCATTTTTCAGATTGAGAAGTACACGCGCCCATGTTAGGTGATGTAATCTACAGTGCCCTCCCGGTTCATACTTAGTTCTATATGAATCTTTCCTTCAGACAGTTGAATTTCGTAGAATTACCTAATACGTGAAATTATTTTAATCAGGAAATAAGCTTAACTGCGCTGTTTCTGATATAATTTTCTGCTTTTCACGATTGGCATAGGTCGGTCTAAACTTCCTCTTGTTTAATCCACTTATCCACGTTCTGCGGTTGGTAAGCAAACAAACGATCGAGCAATACCCCTGGCTCTGTTGCTTCAATCACTAAGGCGCGATGAATCGGACGCACCAGTTTCTCTGCCACCGCTTGATCAAAGAACTGCAACAGCGAATCGTAGTACCCTGCAACATTTAGCAATCCTTGCGGCTTCTGATGCAAACCCAATTGTGCCCAAGTCAGCACTTCACAAAACTCTTCTAGCGTACCGTAGCCCCCCGGCAGCGCGATAAACGCATCTGAAAGCTCTACCATTCTGGCTTTGCGATCGTGCATCGACTCTACCGTTTCCAATCGGGTCAATCCCTGATGCGCGAGTTCCTTCGATGCCAAAAACCCTGGAATGATGCCGAAGACTTCTCCTCCTGCGGCAAGTGCGGCATCTGCAACAGCGCCCATCAATCCTAGATGGCTCCCTCCGTAAACGAGACTGATGCCGCGATTGGCGATCGCAGTTCCTAACTCTACTGCTGCTTTCTCGTAGTCGGGATTTTGCCCCATACTCGACCCACAAAATACACAAATCGATCGCACAGGAACTCCCTCAAAACTTGAGTGCAAACTCTACCACAAAAGTCAGTCGCGCTTTTGATACGCTAGATAAACTGCTTCTAAGAACAGATCCGGTGTCATTTGAAACGGTAATTCCTGCATTCCGATCAAGTCTCTCGCCTGCCGCGCTAATTTCAAACTTAAGTCAGTTCTCGCTTTGGGAGCTAACAGCGATCGTCGCTGCAAATACTCCCGAATCACTGCAAAATCATCAGGTAAGAGCGCATTCAAATTCTGAGTTGCCAGCAATTGATCTGCCAAAGATTCCGCTTCAGTAGAAACCGCAAACGTGGAAGCCGCGATCGGGCGTTCTTCTTGAATCACCAGTGTTCCTGCAATCAAATCGCCCAAGCGTTTCTCGCGCTTAGTCAGAATGATTAACAGCATTCCGATAAAAAAAGTGTCATCGATCGGGCGAATCAGCGCTCGAAGAATCGCTTGCGCGGCTCCTACAGGTTGCCCATCATCGCGAATGACGCGAATCTTGCAGTATCGCTTTCCTGGGGTTTGCCCCTGCCATAAGGTTTCAAAAAAAACAAAATATCCTGTGTACACTGCGAATGAAATCAGAATCGCGATCGCAGTTAGCCAGAGTTCAATATTATTAACCGTGGGAAAATACCGCTGAAGCTGAAACGACAAGACACCCCAAAGAATCAGTACCCCAATCAGCACCGCACCCCAGATTAGATAATCCACCACGAGCGCGATCGTGCGATTGCCAATGCCCGCCAGCGTAAACTCTAATTCGACGCTTTCTGGAGTGCGGATTTTAATGCGATTAAACAAGCTCATAGCCAGGGATTGAATCGAGGATGTTCCCAATTTAGCCGCGATCGCGCAACTCTAACCCCAAACCTTCCCGTCGCGATCGCAAGTCATAGTAAATCACAGCTTTAATCACCTGCCAAAACGGTGTAATCAGCGCACTCGATGCCAAACTCACCACGACAACCAGCAAGAGTGCGATCGCGGCTACACCTGGATCAACAGTGTCGCCTGTAGGCACTGCTGCCCCGGCAATTTGGCTTGGTACATTGACGATTAACGTCAGCAGAAACGCGACGATGACAATCCACTGAATTCGACCGACCGAACCCTTGGTTAGATTCCAACTTCGACTTAGAGAAGTTGTTGCATCGACATTCTCTTCAACCGCTAAGGGTACTTCATAGATTAGCAATCGTGAGAATACTCGAATGAATACAAAGATCGCTGCAATCACCAATGCTGCCATTAACAGTGCACCAACTACACCTAATACCGGATTTGCCGCTACAAACACTGCGGCTAGACCAATTAAGATGAGAAATGCGATCGCGAATGCCATGTACAGTCCGATATAAATCAGACCCAGCAGCAAAGCAGCCCCAAAAAAGTTCCAAAGTTGCGGTTTCGTTTTTTGCTCTGCTTCTGTTAGTGTTTCGGGTTGGTTAATCAACTCCTGATAAGCAAGGCGGGAAATGCGCCCAGAGATTTCAGCAGATTTTGCCCATCCATAAATGGGAACAAAGATCCAGAGGTAGGATCTCAAGACTAAAATCAAATAGCGTTTGAGGTTAGAGCGATAAATGCGAACACCCGCGCTAACGACATCCCCAACGCTGAGCGGTTGAATGGGGTTACTTGGATTGAGATTAGACATAGGCTCAACGTGAATGAATCACCAGAAAGGCTGAGGCTATCTTAGGCGAGGTTGATAAAAACGCTCCCCTCTTTTCACAAAACTATGAATGTAAAACGCTGGATTGCTCGACGGGAACCCAACTGGAAACGGCTAGATGAATTGCTAACGCGCATTGAAAAACGCGGACTACGATCGCTCTCCACCGAAGAGATCAAAGCGCTTGCAAGTCTATATCGATCAGTTTCGGCTGATCTTGCTAGAGCGCGGACGCATCAAACGCTAGTTGGTCATACGATCGTGCAAGATCTCCAGCGCTTGACTTCTCGCGGGTATAGCCAGGTGTATCAAGGGTCGCGCAAACAAGAGTGGAAAAATGCGATCGACTTCTACAAATGGGGCTTACCGGAAGTCATACAGCAAACGATCGTGTACACGGCGATCGCAACCGGATTGTTTCTCTTGGGTGGATTAATTGCGTGGTGGTTTTCGTGGCGCGATCCGCAATTTCTCGAATTGGTTGTACCCGATCATCTAATTCGGACAGTCCGCGATGAAGGCAAACTTTGGATGGGTTCGATTTTAGGCAGTGAACCGACCGCAGCAAGCCAGATTATGACGAATAATTTGGGCGTGACGTTCAAAGCCGTTGCTGGAGGGGTGACGATCGGGATCTTTACGATGTTTATCCTGTTTATGAATGGCTTGCTAATCGGTGGCGTGGGAACCCTGGTCGCTCAGAATAATCTCGCGCTCCCATTTTGGGCATTTGTTTTCCCGCATGGATCGCTAGAACTTCCAGCCATCTTCTTCTCTGGGGGTGCAGGATTGTTAATTGCACGCAGCATTCTGTTTCCAGGACAATACCACCGTATTGATGCCATTAAAGTCTATGGCTTGAAAGCGGCGCAGCTAATGTTTGGCGTAATTCCACTATTGATCGTAGCGGGGGTAATTGAAGGGTTTTTCTCGCCGAATCCAATTGTTCCTGATCCATTAAAATATCTGGCTGGAATTGGTTTATTCATTGCCCTCGTGCGCTATTGCAGCCGCAGACGATCGACTCAATCCGCCTGAAACACTGCTGAATTCTACTGACACGGATCTGTAGGCTCGAAAAAAATCACAATTAACAGCTTATAAAAAAACACCAGCTTTGCTCAGACGAAAAGCTGGTGTTTTGAGTTAACGAAATCAAATTGAGATTGCGGTGCAATTGAACCCAACAAAATAACCGCTCTAAACCCGAACTATTTGATCAAACCTGCCCGCAATGCTCGGACTGCGATTTGAGTGCGATCGTTCACACACAGCTTGTTCAGAATGTTACGAACGTGGGTTTTCACAGTACCGATCGTAATGTAAAGCCGCTCCGCAATTTCAGCATTGCTGCGCCCGTCTACAATCAGTTCCAGCACATCGAGTTCGCGGGTCGTCAGTGGATAATCCGAGATCATGCCGCTGTCTTCGGAAGAAAGCCGATTGATCGTGACGGTTGTGGCAGCAGCAGGCTGTCCAACTTTCACCTGGGAGAGAACAATTCGAGCGATCGCTGGATCGATCCAAGCATTTCCTTCTGCGGTCGTTTGAATGGCTTCTGCCAAACGGCTACCAGTGATGTCCTTCATGCAGTATGAGTCTGCGCCTGCGGCAAACGCTGCCAACACCATCTCCTCATCATCGTGCATCGTCATGATCAAGACTTTGGTGGTCGGTGACTCGGCTTCGGCTCTAAACTGCTGGGTCAGCTCAATTCCTGTCATATCGGGTAAGCCAATATCTACGATGGCAATATCCGGCTGAACCGAGCGAATCAGGTTTAATCCCGATCGAGCATCACGCGCTTCTCCAACCAGTTCGATTCCTTGCTCTTTCAGGAGCGCACGAATACCAAACCGAGTCAGATCATGATCTTCAATCAGTACAACTCGAATCTTATCCATCTTGGCTACTCCAATAGAAATATAATCTTTACGCTCAATTGCAGATTTATTTTGCTGAAACAATTCTAGACTGAGTTGCTGCAATTCTCGGTCTACCCACAGTCAGAGGTTTACGACAAAAAAAATCAATTCAGAACTCTATCTAAGGGCTGGTTCTTGTTAAGTTTTAATACAGAGTTACGCTGAGCTTCGCTACTTCTGCCAAAAACTGTCAATTCATTCGAGCTGAATCATCCGAGCTGAATCATCATAGTCTATGGATTCCCTGTACGATCGCTCAATTGAGTGACAGTCCTGAGTTATTGTGATCAATAGCGATCAAATTCAACCTTTCAAAAATGACCCTGGTTCCTCATAAGAAAGCAAAAGCGCTCAAACCTTCGAGTCGCCGTCCTGCGAAAGAACTGTGTAGTGAATGTGGACTGTGTGATACCTACTATATTCATTATGTGAAGGAAGCTTGTGCGTTTATCAATCAACAAATTCCAACACTAGAAGAACAGGCTCACGGGCGCAGTCGAGACTTAGAGAATGCGGACGATGTGTATTTTGGGGTGCATCAAGAGATGATGGCAGCCCGCAAAACTGAGCCGATCGCGGGGGCACAGTGGACAGGAATTGTAAGTACGATCGCCATTGAGATGCTGACACGCGGACTTGTCGAAGGCGTAGTCTGTGTGCAAAACACAAAGGACGATCGCTTTCAGCCGCACCCGATTATTGCAACGACTCCTGAAGAAATTTTGGCAGCACGAGTCAACAAACCGACCCTTTCGCCAAATCTTTCGGTCTTGGAGCAGATCGAACAGTCGGGAATGAAACGGCTTCTAGTAATTGGAGTCGGATGTCAGATTCAGGCTTTGCGGGCGGTTGAGAAAGAGTTAGGGCTAGAAAAGCTTTATGTATTGGGAACGCCTTGCACCGATAATGTGACCCGCGCAGGCTTACAGAAATTCCTGGATACCACCAGCCGATCGCCTGAAACAGTTGTGTATTACGAATTTATGCAGGATTTCCAAGTCCACTTCAAGCACGAGGACGGCTCAACCGAATTAGTACCGTTCTTCGGCTTGAAAACCAACCAACTCAAAGATGTGTTTGCGCCTTCGTGTTTAAGCTGCTTTGACTATGTGAACTCACTTGCGGATTTGGTTGTGGGATATATGGGTGCGCCGTTTGGCTGGCAGTGGATTGTGGTCAGAAACGATCGTGGTCAAGAAATGCTTGATTTGGTTCAAGATCAAATTCAAACTCAGCCTGTGATGTCAAAGGGCGATCGCCATCAAGCGGTGCAGCAGAGTATTCCTGCATACGATAAAGGCGTGACGTTACCCATGTGGGCAGCAAAGCTGATGGGTGTTGTGATCGAGAAAATTGGCCCGAAAGGATTGGAGTACGCTCGATTTTCGATCGATTCACATTTCACTCGCAACTATTTGTATGTGAAACGCAATCATCCTGAAAAGCTAGAACAGCACGTTCCCGATTATGCCAAAAAGATTGTGAGCCAATACAAGCTGCCTGAGTAATTGACTGAAGGAGAGCTTGCTATGCAGGTGTAGCAAACTCTCCCGCCCTTTCTACACTTCTACTTTTTCCTTTTCCAACACGCCTAAAACAGAAGTCTCTTCAGCCACTCGCTTGCCCTCGTTCATCAGGTAGTCGTAAAACGCCTTCGCAATCGCAGAGAGCTGTTTGCCAGAGGGATGCACGGCATACCAATAGCGCTCGATCGGGAAGCCTTCAACATCCAAAATGGCGAGCTGATTATTGACTCCTTCCAGCGCTAACGTATGCTTCGACAACACCGATAAGCCCATCCCGCCTGCGATCGCTTGTTTAATCGCTTCGTTGCTGCCTAGGTCTAATTTGACTTTCATGGGCAAACCTTGAGCATCAAACAGCTTTTGAACGGCTTTGCGCGTACCCGATCCCGGTTCCCGCATGATAAACGGTTCTTCAGAAATCCGAGACAGTGGGATATTCTTCTCTTTGGTGAGAGGGTGGTTTCTCGGCGCAAGCACAACCAGCGGATTCTCCATGAACGGTTCACAGTGCGCCTCTGAATCATCCGGAAGCTGACTGAGGATGTACAAGTCATCCCGGTTATCCGCCAAGCTATCAAGGACGTACTGATGATTCGTCACCGTCAACGAAACATCAATTCCGGGGTAGCGCTGGCAGAACGGACCCAAAATACGCGGAATCACATATTTTGCGGTTGTGACCACAGCAAGGCGAAGCGTCCCTTGTTTAAGACCTTTGAGATCGGCGATCGCAATCTGAAACTGCTCTAAGCGCTCAAACACCTCGCGACAGGTCGAATAAAGTTCTTTCCCAGCCGCCGTTAGATATAGACGTTTACCGACTTGCTCGAATAAGGGCAAGCCAACTGTTTTCGAGAGCTGCTTCACCTGCATCGAAACCGTGGGCTGAGTCAAAAACAGTTCTTCAGCAGCGCGAGTAAAACTGCTATGGCGGGCAACCGCTTCAAAAACCTTTAATTGGTGCAATGTAGCATTCTGCAAAGTGAACTCTCCTGATTTGAGAAACGATCGCAACAAACGGTCAAAACTTGCATTTATTCGAGGTAACAAAATCGCTGTATAGAAATAGTTCTATGAAACTTATAGAGAACAGCGATTTTTCCTTATAGCTTTTGTAGTTATGATAATACACAAGAGCATATGCTCCCTTCCAATTTGGCGTTACACGAATCAGAATTTTGTTGGAGTGAGTTCGCTGTACTCTGTCGCAGTTTGTAGCTCTACCCCTTCAGGTCTATCGCGTGTAACGCTTTTCTTATGGCTTGCGGATCATAGATCGAACGCTTTCTCACACTGGCGAAACGCAACAGAACTTTAACAACCAAAACGAGCCTTCTCATTGTAAAGTTCAGTGGGTGACTACAGTTAAAAGTTCTGTCACGCTCTTTCCGTTACCCTTTATCCTCGATCGCACTATGGCAGATATTGTTGATATTGCAGTTGGCGCTGGCTCATTTAACACCCTTGTAACCGCAGTAAAGGCGGCAAACTTGGTGGATGCGCTTAAGAGTCCAGGACCTTTTACCGTATTTGCACCGAATGACGATGCCTTTGCAAAGCTTCCACCCGGAACGATTCAAACGCTTGTCCAAAACATTCCGCAACTGACCCGAATCTTGACGTTTCACGTCGCTTCAGGGAAGTACATGAAAGCGGACTTGGAGAAATTAGGCTCCGTGACTTCGCTTGAAGGATCACCCATTCCGTTTCACTTCGAGGATGGATTTGAGGTAAAGAATGCAACGGTTCTAGCGGCTGACATCGAAGCAGATAATGGTGTCATTCATGTGATTGATACCGTAATTTTGATGGGATAAGAATCAGATGAATGAGAGAACGATCGTGGAACCGCGATCGTTTTTTGTGTGTCTGCTGGATTTGCGGTTCGTTTAGAAATAACGAACCGCAAATTCTTAGATTACCGATAATCTTGGCTCTGAATTTCGCGAATTCGCGATTCAGGACGCAAGAAACGATCGAGCTGCGATTCAAAGAAGCGTCGATTTGCCATCAGGTGATTTGGATTGGTGTCATCGAGCGGATACAACAATGCAGCTCGCAACGCTTGAATGACCGCAGAGGTGACGCAGTACATCGATCTCTGGAAACTAACAGCAAGCTGCACCAGCATATCGTCTTCGCCTCGACAATGCTGCTTATAGTATTCCACCAAGTAAGGCGGCAAGAAATGCAGCATATCTTGAGCCAAGAATGTCGGCGGAATTCCAGCGGTTCCAACCGGAAATTTATCTGCATACAGAACGCCATAATGGAAGTCTTTCTGATCAGATGGAACTTGTCCTGCTTGAGCGTTATAAGACTTCGTACCCCGGAACGGAGACGTTCTGTAAAACACGGCTTCCACGTAAGGTAAAGCTGCTTCGTACAGCCAGGTAAATCCTTTCGATTTGGGAATGATTTCGTAGCATTCACCATCGATGTAAACGTGGTGATAGATCGGGCGACCTGCGATCGCGAAGATTCCATTCACCAAGAAGTCCATCGCTTGTGGAACCGTCGCGATTTTGCCTTCATCGTACAAGTCCGACATCTCGAAGAACACCGGAGCCATCACTTCCCAGAACAATCCGAGATTCGCATAATAGGAAGCTTGACGGCACTGCTCTAAGAACATATCGGGGAACAGCTTGTATAAGCCTGCCATCACCGGATTCTTGCGGAAGTATGCCTTGATCGCTCGATCGGCGTTTGCCTTGTACTCATCGCTATCGAGGTACGGATCGAACTGATTCACTGGAACATACATTCCCCGGTGCCACAGCATTGCTCGCATACATTCTTCTGCGAACTCCATGTTGATGCGATCGTGCCAGAGGTGATGCAAGGCGCGGGGTAACTTCTTGTTCAGTTCGCCTTTTTCCATGAACTCAATCAGTTCTGGATGGGCTTCTGCGGTGCCGCGCCAAATTCGCAAATCTGCATCGTCGCCTGCATAGTGATTGTGGCGCTTCATGTACTCATCCGAGATGAAATACTTGAAGACGGGCAGCGGATTGAGAAACACTTGCTCGCCAATGTAGAGCAAATCGCGCCAGTAGAAGTCCATCGGCACTGCATATGCTTTGTACAGTCCGATAATCTGCATCAGATTTTCGGGTGTGTCGGGAAGCATTGCGCCGCCTGCTTCGAGGCGATGAATTACTTCCGCAAACGGGTGCTGTGAGGGAGGAAGCTTGGTCTTGGTGGGAGCGGGCATGTTCATAGCGAATTCTCTCCTGGGTTGGCAACGAACTTAAGGGCGATCGACAGAATTAAACGCAACTTGTTCAACCTGGGGGACTGCGGCTGTCACCAGTGCTTTCGTAGTTTGCTCACTCCAGCGCACCAGCCACATCGGTTGAACACCGAGCCAGAAGATTAATGCGGTTAGAACGAGTGCAGGCACGTATTCAGTGAACTTGACTCTGGGGAAGTAAGCCGTCTTGTTGTCGAGCTTACCGAAGCAAGTACGGTTTAGCAGAATCACGAAATACACTGCCGTTAAGCCCGTACCTAGAATTGCAACTAAGGTCTGAACGGGGAAGGTCGAGAAGCTGCCTTGGAAGACGAGAAACTCAGCCACAAATCCAGCGAGTCCAGGAATGCCAGCACTCGCCATTGCAGCAAGAATCAGCAATGCACTCGTGAGCGGTAATCCTCGAATGGGATTGAGTAACCCGTTGAGAATGTCGCGATCGCGGGTTCCCGTCTTCGATTCGACCAAGCCCACGAGGTAGAACAGCAACGCCAGAATCAAACCGTGTGCAATCATTTGCGATACTGCACCGACCATTGCCAGCGGTGTTAGCGCTGCCGCTCCGAGCAATACATAGCCCATGTGAGCGATCGAGCTAAATGCCACCATCCGCTTAATGTCATGCTGTGCCAGCGCCGAGAATGCACCGTAGAGAATTGAAACGGCTGCAATAATGGAAAGTCCGGGTGAAATCAACTTCCACGTTTCCGGGAACATTCCGAGCGCAAACCGGACTAACCCATAGGTTCCAAGCTTCGCTAAGATTCCACCTAGCAGGATAGCAACCGGAGTCGAAGCCTCAACATAAGCATCAGGCAACCAAGTATGCAGTGGAACCAGCGGAGTTTTGATCCCAAAGCCAATCAGTAAAAGGGTCAACAAAATCAACTGAGCTTTTTGAGGCAGAACCGCTGTGTTGATGTCGCTGTAATCAAAGCTTGCAGAATGACCTAACCAAGCGACACCGAGGAACGCTGCCAAAATCAGGATGCCTGAAATCGCTGTGTAAATCAGGAACTTCATCGCAGCATATTCGCGCTTCTGTCCGCCCCAAATCAGAATCAGCAGATAGAACGGAACGAGTTCGACTTCATAGAATAAGAAGAATAACAGCAAGTTTTGCGCCAGAAACGCACCCGCTACCCCTGAATACACAATCAGCAGCAGTGAGTAGAACAGTTGCGGACGCTGTAAGGTTGCTCCAGGTTTCAATCCAACTTCGCTGTTGGAAGCTACCACGATCGTAATCAAACTGCCCAACGCTATGAGCGGTAGGGATAATCCATCGATCGCCAAGCTGTAACTAATTCCCAGAGTTGGAATCCAGGTGTGATACTCCTGCATTTGCATTCCGGGCTGGCTCAAATCGAAGTTGAGCATCAGCACGATCGTCCAAACTAGAACGGCACCGGAAACCGCGATCGCACTTAATTTTGCTTGCTTTGCAGACAGTTTAGGAATTAATCCAATGACTAACGCACCAATCAGCGGTAGCCAAATCAACGGACTCAGCATAGAACACTTTCCTTTGGCTTGAGAATCTAGAGAGAATTGAAATGGCGCTTAACGCTGAACATTCATCACAATTTCGGTGGCGTTCTGCGGGAAAAGCGAAACCGTGACGTGCGAGAGGAATGGCAAACTCAGCAATACACTGATCAAGGCGATTCCGAATACGATCGTCAGCATATAAAACTGCGATTGACCAGAGGTGCTGTAGCGCAAGTTCCGACCGCTAAACAGAGTGAGAACACCAAAGAGATTCAGTCCTCCGTCCACGAGATATCGATCGAACCAGGATGTGATTTGAGAAACGAGCGCAACGATAAAGACGATGCTGCTGCGATACAGATTCTGCGTGTAGAAGTCATACGCCAACAGGTCTTGCAGTCCTTTCCAGGGCAGAACCACGGGTTTTGCAATGTTGTTGTTGGTGTAGACAATCGCGCTTAAAGCAATGCCTGTAATCGTTGACCAGATCAGCAAGAGTGCAACGTCGGTATTGATGCCTGCCCAACTCGGTAAGAGATTCAAGGATTGCAGAATTAACGGCAGGTGCAGCACGAAGCCCATCATCACGATCATCGGCAGTGCCATCCAATAGTGGATTTCGGGCGATCGTTGAGCCATTTGCTTTGCTTCGCCCAGAAAGAGTAAGCAGAAGACTCGTGTGATGCCAAATGCTGCAAACGCATTCACCAGCAAAATAATTCCAACAATCCAGGGCTGAGTTTCCCAAACGCCTTGTGCGATTTCTAGAGCCGCCCAGAATCCACCAAACGGAGGAAGCGCGACCAATCCAGCTAAACCAATCAAGAAACTAAAGCCTGAAACCGGACGACGCGACCACAAGCCACCGAGTTGAGTAACATCCTGGGTGATGCTGTTCCAGACGACTGCGCCACCGCCCATGATGAGCAATGCAGATGCCAGCGAGTGAGTCAATACGAGCAGGAGAGCCGCTTCGGGTTGCTGAGTTCCGATCGCGATAAACACCAAGCCCATATAGGCGGTGACTAAATAGGATTGTGTCCGCTTAATATCAATTTGAGCGATCGCAATCAACGAGCCACCGATCGCGCTGACCGCACCGATAAAGATAGTGACCGCCAACACCGTCGGAGATAGCGCTAAAACGGGTTCGAGCTTGTACAGCACCCAAGCGCCTGTTGCGACGACTACCGAGTTCCGCAGAATCGAAGCAGGAACCGGACCTTCCATCGCTTCATCAAGCCACAAGTGCAGTGGGAATTGAGCGCACTTACCCATTGGGCCTGCAATCAACGCTAAACCCACTAAGGTGATGACTTTCGGATCGACCTGAGCGGTTTGTGCCCACACTGCAAGCTCGTCGAAATTCCAGGTTCCGGCAAGCGGCAATAGTGCAACGACACCCATCAGCAAGAACAAGTCTCCGAGCCGCTTCGTCAGAAAGGCATCTCTCGCACCTGTCACCACAAGCGACTGATTGAACCAGATACCGACAAGCAGATACGTGGCAAGCGTTAGGATTTCCAGAATGAAGTAGCTAAAGAAGAGGGAATTACAGAGAACCAGGGCGGTCATTCCCGCTTCAAACAAGCCGAGCAGCGAGAAGAATCGCGCCCAACCCCAATCCATTTCCATGTAGCCGAAAGCGTAGGTCTGCGCCAGAAGATTGATTCCAGCCACGAGAATGATCGCACCCACGCTGAGGGTGGAAATCTGGATCGGAATCGTCAGATTCAGCCCTGCAACATCCAGCCAGGGAATCAAAATCTCTTGGGGAGGCTGACCCCAAATTGCAGGCAGCGCAAACGCAGCATGCAAGAATGTGACCAAAGACATGAGTCCATTCAGGTAGCCGGATGGACGTGGGCCAGTCCGTCGAGTAATACCCGGAAACCAAAGCGCAGAAAGGACAGCTCCAAGAAGAGCGTAGCAAGGGATTAACCAAATGCTTTGAAGCAATGGGTGAGCCATCGAAATTCACCTCTAGATAGCAAGCTGAATCGAAATCAAATGAATGAGAGAATGTCTATCAGAGACAAGCAGTGCCCAACTCACCGCAACAGCGCTCTGAGACTTATTTCACAAATTCTTAAACAGTCTGTAGTAACTATAATGTTTATCACACTTAAGCATTGAAAGGAACAGAGCAAGTCATTTAGACGAGGCACTGAAATCCAGTCAGCGTAGGAGTTATAATCTAATTTCTATGATAGAGATTGTCAGAATCAATTATCATCAATACTTAACTTAACAATTGAGAAATCCTATGGTGATAACAGAGACTATTCATGGCTGATCGATTAATATTGCGATCGCATTCCATCACCAAAAGTCTATTTCTCAAGAATTCGCACTTGCTGAGGATTGACGCTGAGCGTTACGCGATCGCCATATTTCAAATCGGAGATGAGCGGAGCGATCACTTCTACGATCGATGGGTTCTGAAAATGCCCAATTTTTGTCTCTGGATGCGGATAGTAAATCAGGCTGTCGAAGCTTCTGTTCTGATAGATAATCTGGCAAGGCGTAAAAGAAAAATCCTCCGGATCAAATCCTTCTGCCCATTGCACATTTCTAAAAGTATGTAGAGGCGATATTAATTCAAATTCGTTCGGGCTGATATTGACGTTGAGCGTACCCGGAAAAAACGGGGTGAGATCGAGTCCTAACTGCTTGAAAAATGGAGTTTGCATCTCGATCGTGCCTTTAGGATAGGGGCTGCTGTCTGTCCTGCCCGATGCAACCCCATATCCTGCTTGAATAATGCCGTCAAGCTGCTGATTCAGTTGATTCATACAACGTCGCAAGCTTGAAAACTAATCAGGCGTGACTCTATTAGCTTATCCATCCAGCCTTCCAAGTATTTGCGATTTTCCTCCTGTTCTTTTGGATCTTGGGTGTCGATCGCATGAGGAGCCAATCCCAAAATTGCGGCTGTCGTCACGCAGAACATCGATTTCTGGAAGCTAATACAGATTTTGACACGCATATCACTTTCGCCTCTGAGTGATTGACGGTAAAAATCAAGCAGATATTCCGGCAGATAATGCATCATGTCTTGCATCAGCAACGTGGGTGGAATTCCACCGCCGCCAATCGGTAACGGATCTGCATACAGCGCACCGTAAGAGAATCGTTCTTGCTCTAAGGGAATTTGTCGCGCTTGAGCATTGTAAGAGACGGTTCCCATGAACGGAAAAGACTTGAAGAACACCGCTTCCACATAAGGTACTGCTGTATCCAGCAAAAACTGTAAGCCTGCGGATTCTGGAATAATTTCGTAAGTACGATCGCCAACCTTCACCGCATAAGTAATCGGCAAGGCTGCATTGTCCACTAATCCCGCTTTGACATGATTGACAACATCTTGAATGGTTTTAATTTCACCATTGTCATAGCGATCGGACAATTTAAGAAACATATCGCTCATCACAGTCCAAAACTGCCCAAGTGCGCTGTAGTAACAAGACATCCGCACTTGTTCCAGCAGAAAACTCGGAAAGATTTGCGACAGATTTCGGATAAAGAAATTACTTTTAATCTTGGCCTGAATCGCTTGTTGAGCACGATCGACAAATTCGGGGCTATCGACATACTGATCTAAGCCACCGCCACCATGCCACAGCATCGCTCTCATGCAGTATTCAGAGAATTCGTAGTTGATTCGATCGTGCCACCAATGCTTTAGAAGTTTCTTCGTTGAAACGTCTCCGTCGAAATACTTGAAAAATGGAAACAACACTAAAAACTGATTCTCAGCAATAAATTTGAGATTGCGAGAGTAAGCACCTAAAACAACGCCATAGCTTTTGAGAACGCCAACGACTTCAAGCAAGTTCGTGGGGGATTCCGGCAAAAGTGCGCCGCCTGACTCGACGCGCTCAATAATATCGGCTAACAAATGCGAGGATTTTGAACGTGCGACAACCATAGTTACTCCAACGGTAAGACTGAGACGGGATGAGATTGAGTTGGGGCGGAATGAACTGCGATCGTTGGATATTCGCTCAACATTGCAGTCGTTGTCGTCTCAGTCCAATGCACCAGCCAACTGGGTTGCAAGCCTAACAGCACAATCAAAACCGCTACCATGATAGAAGGAATTCGCTCTGACCAATACACTGGTGGCAGATTTGCAAACTGATCCGGCAGCCGACCAAAGAAGGTGCGATTCACCAACAGCAGAAAGTAAACCGCAGTTAACCCTGTGCCAATCATACTGAGCAGGGTTTGCACTGGAAATGCGATGAAACTCCCCCGGAATATCAGAAACTCCGAAATAAACCCAACCATTCCTGGAATTCCAGCACTCGCCATCACACCCAAAATCATCAAACTACCGACGATCGGCAAGCCCCGCTCCGGGGTTAACAACCCTTTCAAAACGGTAATGTCGCGGGTTCCTGTTTTGGTATAGACCACACCGACCAAGGCAAATAGCAGCGCAGAGATCAAACCGTGGCTCACCATCTGAAACACACAGCCCAATAGACTTAACGGTGTTGCGGCAGCGGCTGCGAGAAGGATAAATCCCATATGCCCGACTGAACTGTAAGCCACCATCTTTTTCATATCGGTTTGAGCGATCGCGGTAAATGCCCCGAACAACACACTGACGACTGCCCAAATCGCTAGATAAGGAGCCAATACCGCCCACGCTTGCGGAAACAATTGCAATCCAAACCGCAACAGTCCATAGGTTCCAAGCTTCAACAATACCCCTGCAAGTAGCACCGAGATTGGCGTGGAAGCTTCAACGTGAGCATCGGGCAACCAGGTGTGTAGCGGAAACAACGGAATCTTGATGCCAAATCCGATTAGAATTGCGCCCAGCAATACTATTTGCGATGTTAACGGCAACGCTTCGGTTAATGCTGGGTTGTATTCAAAGGATGTCGCGCCGCTCAACCAAGTTAAACCTAGAAATGCAATTAGAATTAATATTCCTGAAACCGCCGTGTAGATCAGAAACTTTGTCGAAGCATACCCCCGCTTTGCTCCTCCCCAAATTCCAATCAGTAAATAAAGCGGAATAAGTTCTAACTCATAAAACAAGAAGAACAACAATAAGTTATGAGCGAGAAATGCTCCAGCAACGGCAGCATTAATCACTAGAATCAGCGAGTAATAAAGCCGAGGACGTTGAACGGCTGGAGGCGTGGAAAACAGCGCAATCAGGGTTAAAAAGCAATTCAGAACAATCAGCGGCAGCGATAAACCGTCTAACCCTAATCGGTAAGTCAGTCCCAGCGGTTCTAGCCAGGGCAAATCTTCTTGAAACTGAAGTCCGATATTAATCACATCAAACTGAGTCGCAATCCAAAGCGACACAGCCAAGGCAATGCTAACGGTTGCAATCGCTGTCCTTCTCACAGATTGATCGGAGATCGAACCCGGCAACAGTCCAACCACGATCGCACCCAAAATCGGTATCCAAATCAACGCACTCAACATAAGTCATTCTTCAGAAAGAGTTACCACATCGACCAAGTTAGAAATGCGCCTAACAAGCCAACCACAAGCGAAATGGTCAACATATAAGCTTGCGATCGTCCCGAAGCGCTATATTTCAAAGTCTCACCGCTAAAGAGTGAAGCTAATCCGACGAAATTGACCACTCCATCAACGATGTAACGATCGCACCAGGCGCTAAATTGAGCGATCGCGTTCACAATCAGAACCACACTGACGCGATATAAACGATCCACGTAAAAGTCATACGCCAGCAAATCTTGGAAAAATCGGAGCGGAGCTTGGACAGGACGAATCCAGGCATAATTCAACGTGATTGCAAATCCCAACGCTGTACCCGCGATTCCAGACAGGATCAACAGTCCTGCTGCTGACCAATTCATAACCTCCCAATGAGGCAATAGGTTCAGAGTGTTAAGCACGAACGGAACCATCAAGGTTAAAACACTGAGTGACACCATTGGCACAGCCATCAGCCAGGGAACCTCTGGAGCGCGTCGAGTTTTTGGCTGCACCTTACCCATGAACACTAATCGATAAACTCTCGTCAGGTTTAAAGCGGTCAGCGCATTCACCGTCAGCACAACCACGACTAGCCAGGGCTTGTCGTACCAAAAATCATCAATTCCGCGCTGCAATGCCCAAAACCCGCCCAGCGGAAACAGCCCGACTAATCCGGCTGAACCTGTTAGAAACGCAGTGGTTGTCGCTGGCATCTTTGACCACAAGCCGCCCATTTCGGTGATGTCTTGAGAACTTGTGGTCATGATGATTGATCCGGTACTCATAAACAGAAGCGCTTTTGCGATCGCATGAGCAAACAACAGAATAAAGGCGAAATCCGTCCAGCCAATGCCGACGGCAATGAAGACTAATCCGAGATAGGCACTGGTGGAATGAGACAGCGCCCGCTTCATGTCAATTTGAGCGAGAGAAACCAGAGAAGCTCCGATCGCAGTCATCGTTCCTAAAGCCATCAGTGCAATGGAGCCGACAGGCGATAACGTCACGATCGGCTGAAGCCGAATCAACACATAAGCACCACATCCGACGACCACTGAGTTCCGTAAAATCGATGCAGGGTTCGGACCTTCCATTGCTTCATCCAGCCAGAGATGGAGCGGAAACTGGGCACACTTCCCAACTGGACCTGCAATCAACGCTAGTCCCAGTAATGCCGACACCACAGGCGACAGTTCCGCCGTTTCTGCCCAATCATAAAGCCCCGGAAAATCTAAACTTCCAGAAAGCGCGGACAGTGCCACAACACCCATCAGCAGCAACACATCCCCAACCCGCTTAGTCAGAAACGCATCTCGCGCCGCAGTCACAACAAGCGGCTGAGCATACCAAAATCCCACGAGCAAATAAGTTGAGAGCGTCAACATTTCGAGAAGTGCATAAGTCAGAAAGAGCGAATCACTCACTGCCAATCCGCTCATTGCCCCTTCAAAAAATCCCATCAATCCAAAAAATCGCGCCAGCGCCCAGTCTTTCTCCATGTACCCCAGCGCAAACACCTGAGCAAACAAACTCAAGCCCGTCACCAATTCCATTGCACCGACACTAATTGGAGAAAGCTCCAGCGAAAACGTTAAATCTAAGTCTGCTGCCTGCAGCCAGTGAAAGGCGAAATGCTGCGGTTCCTGTCCCCAGACCGCACTAAACAGTACGATTCCATGCACAAACGCCAGCACGGTTGTTAAAACATTAAGATAAGCCGCAGGACGAGGACCTGTCTTCCGAATCAATCCCACAGACCAAGGCAGCGTCACAAATGCACCTAGAAGTCCGTAGCAAGGAATCCACCAGCTTGTTTCGATCAGGGACTGCTGCATACTCTTCGCCCAGAAATTTGCTAAAAATGCTCCCCGAACCAAATTCGATCGAATCTGGGGGAGCCTCACATAATTTTCCGGCTTTGAATCCGGAAATAATCGCTCTAAAGTCTTAGGATTCAGCTTAGCGCTTCAACCCTTTAAAAGTAAAATGCAATCGATAGACAAATCCAATCATTGAGATTAGCTTGGATTTATATAGACTTTTAATGATTTATTAACAATTCGGTTTTTGGATTGAAATCGATCTATGGTTAGAAGTTGACTTAGGTGTTCCAGCGACTTCAATCAGAGTCATTAGCTTGACTTATGTCATGAATTTGCAAGTATCATAGAGCTTTATATTGTCAAGTGACAGACGCAACTCTATTCTGAAGGAGTAGCAACAGTGGAAAACTCGACAACAGTAAGAATAATGGGCGATCCCCGTCGCTCTTTTGGTTTACGATGTTGAATTAGTTCCACTTCATCTATGGAATCTATGGAGAGACGAAATGCCGATCGCTGTGGGAATGATTGAAACGCGGGGATTTCCGGCTGTGGTGGAAGCCGCAGACGCAATGGTGAAAGCCGCTCGTGTCACCCTGGTTGGCTATGAAAAGATTGGTAGCGGTCGCGTGACTGTTATCGTTCGGGGCGATGTGTCCGAGGTGCAAGCTTCCATAGCGGCAGGACTGGAATCAGTCAAGCGCGTGAACGGAGGCGAAACTGCATCAAGTCACATTATTGCGCGTCCGCATGAGAACCTAGAATATGTCTTACCGATTCGATATACCGAAGCGGTGGAACAATTCCGAAGTTAAATGTGCGCGATCGTTTGAGTTTGAATTGACATCGTTTTTTGATTGGAAGGGAGAATTACAATGGCTATTGCAGTTGGCATGATCGAGACGTTAGGGTTTCCCGCAGTTGTGGAAGCCGCAGACGCAATGGTCAAAGCGGCTCGTGTGACCTTGGTCGGTTACGAGAAAATCGGTAGCGGTCGCGTGACTGTGATCGTGCGGGGCGACGTTTCAGAAGTGCAAGCTTCGGTCGCGGCTGGAATTGAGAATGTGAAGCGCGTCAACGGTGGACAAGTGCTGTCTACTCACATTATTGCGCGTCCGCACGAAAACCTGGAGTACGTGCTGCCGATTCGTTACACCGAGGCAGTTGAACCGTTCCGTGAAAGCGTGAGCGGAATTCGTCCGCTGAACCGTCCATAATCCCCGATGCAGATTGCAAAAGTTCGGGGAACCGTTGTCAGTACGCAAAAGGAACCAAGTCTCATGGGGGTGAAATTCCTTTTGGTGCAGGTTCTGGATGAAGAAGGGCAGCCACTTCCGCTGTATGAGGTGGCTGCTGACAACGTGGGCGCAGGGGTTGATGAATGGGTATTAGTGAGTCGCGGCAGTGCAGCGAGGCAGGTTCCCGGCAGTGAGAATCGCCCGGTTGATGCTGCTGTGATTGCCATTATTGATACGGTGAGCGTGGATAATCGTCCGCTGTACAACAAAGGAACTCAATACTAGGGTTCGATCGTTAGAGTCGAACCTTCCATCCTTCTCCCTGCACAGTTAGCTTGCTTGTGCGGTTTTGTTAGGAGAAATGTTATGGCAGTCCGTAGTGATGCGGCTCCGCCTACACCGTGGTCGCGGAATCTGACCGAGCCGAAGATCGATCAATCGGCTTCTGTACATTCGTTTTCTAATTTGATTGGCGATGTGCGGATCGGAGCAAACGTGATGATTGCACCGGGAACCTCAATTCGGGCGGATGAAGGCAGTCCGTTTTTTATTGGATCGCGATCGACGGTTCAAGACGGGGTGATGATTCACGGCTTGGAGCAAGGGCGGGTCGTTGGGGATGATGGCGATTCCTATTCGGTCTGGATTGGAAACAATACCGCGATCACCCACATGGCGATCATTCACGGACCTGCTTATGTGGGTGACGATTGTTTTATTGGTTTTCGATCGACGGTGTTTAACGCCCGAATCGGAAACGGGTGCATTGTCATGATGCACACACTGGTTCAAGATGTGGAAGTGCCGCCTGGGAAGTATGTGCCGTCGGGTGCAGTGATTACGACTCAGCAGCAAGCCGATCGATTACCGGAAGTGAGTGAGCGCGATCGTGCTTTTGCTTCCTATATTGTCGGCACTGCATCGAAGGCAAGTTCTCAGACGATTAGTTCTCATGCGGTGGTCCCAAGTCGGAGTGCCGCGAAGTCCACGACAGATGTTAAAGCTGGCAGTAGCGCTACAGAAAATGGGTCAATTATGAACGGCGAAGTTGTTAACCACGTTCGGCAATTATTAGCGCAAGGCTACCGAATCGGCATGGAACACGCGGATAAGCGGCAGTTTCAGACCAGTTCTTGGAAGAGTTGTGCACCCATTCAAGCGACGAACGAGTCGGCTGTGTTGGCAGAATTACAATCCTGTCTTGCGGAACACAGCGGTGAGTATGTTCGCTTGATTGGGATTGATACGAAGAATAAAAAGCGGGTGCTGGAAGCAATTATTCAGCGTCCGGGTGATAAGCCTGCAAGTTTCTCAGGCGGATCGAGCTATTCGGCTCCGTCTTACAGTTCGGCAAGTTCGAGCTACAGTTCTGCTCCGAGCTATAGTTCTGCATCGAATGGAAATGGTCACAGTAGCGGCGGACTTGATCCGGCTGTGGTGGCTCAGATTCGGCAGATTCTATCGAAAGGCGGTCGGATTGGAACCGAACACGCAGATAAGCGCCAATTCCAGACTAGCTCTTGGAAAAGTTGCGCCCCGATTCAGACGACAAATGAGTCTGCGGTGATGACGGAGCTACAGCGATGCTTAGCAGAACATAGCGGTGAATATGTTCGCTTGATCGGGATTGACACTCAGAACAAGCGCCGGATGCTGGAAGCAATTATTCAGCGTCCAGATGGAAAGTCTGTCGCTCAACCGACCTCGCACGTTGCCTCTCATCGTCAACCTGCTGTTCATCACACAGTTGATGGAGCGCTTGCGGGCGGTGCAGCAGAGCAGATTCAACAACTATTAGCGCAAGGCGCAGTGGTAGGGTTGGAATTTGCCGATGAACGTCGATTTAAGTATGGCTCTTGGAACAGTGCCCCACCGATTCAAGCGAGTTCTGCATCTCAAGCGATTGCGGCTCTCAATTCGTTTATTAACGAGCATCGCGATCACTACATCCGGTTGGTTGGCGTTGATCCAAAACAGAAAAAGCGAATTGCAGAAAGTGTGATTCATCGTCCCGGAAAAGCTCATGCTTCTAACGGTACCAGTAGTGGTTACAGCAGTTCAGCCGTTTCTGAGCCGTCGATGTATAACGAGCCTTCGAGCTACAAATCTCAGCCTCCGCTTTACACACCTTCTAGCAATAGTAACGGCCGTCTAAGTCCGGACACTGTGGAGCAGATTCGTCAGCTTGTGCGCCAAGGCTACAAGATTGGGGTTGAGTTCGCGGATCAGCGACGCTATAAAACCAGTTCTTGGCAGACTGCAACTTCGATTCAGACGACCCGCGATGCTGAGGCAATCCTAGAGGTTGAAGCAGTGATCGCGAACTATTCCGGTCTATATGTGCGCTTAATCGGCATTGATCCGAAAGCAAAGCGGCGTGTAGCTGAGATGGTGATTCAACAACCCGGTAAGTAGTTCTCCTGTGATGCAATCGCCGCCTCTACAGTTAATGCCCGTGAGTACGACTCACTATTATGTGAGTGGGGATGTCACGGTTCACCCAGGGGCAGCGATCGCACCAGGCGTTTTGCTGCAAGCTAATCCGGGAAGTCGGATTGTGATTCATCAAAGCGTTTGTGTGGGGCTTGGATCGGTGATTCAGGCGCATGAGGGCACGATCGAACTCGGTGAGGGCGTGATCATCGGTGCTGGAGTGTTGCTGATCGGTGGGTTGATGGTTGGCGATCGTGCGTGTGTGGGTGCGGGGACAACGGTGATGAATCGATCGATTGCGAGTTTATCGATCGTGCCTCCAGGGTCGTTGTTGTGTGAGGAAGCGCGATCGGCTGTGGTAGAAGCACCAACTGAAGAAGTTTACGAACCTGGTTTTTGCCCGCCATCCCCTAAGCAGAAAGTTGAAGAGCCTGAAGATGTTTGGCAAGATCCAGCGCCACGAATTGAAGAAATTGCACAAACAAACGGATCAAAACCTAGTCCTGCTGAGGTGAATGGAGCGAAGCCGACCGGAGAGATGCAAGAGTCGGATGAGATTGAGTCTCCAGGTTCACAGAATGGACAGGTGTATGGACAGGCTTATGTAAATCGATTGTTGGGCAGAATGTTTCCACATCAGCAAAATCTAAATGGAAATGCTCCTTCAAACGAAGGATAGAAAAGTGCCAGACGCTCTCTACAATCAAGTTCTGAACGAAATCCAGGTTGATCGAAATTCCTCTCTTGTAGTTTCTCGATCAACATTGAATTAAAGAATCAAATCATTAAGCTAATCGCCTTTGGGATTAAAGTAGTTTTATCCAATCCTTTATGCTACGCTTCAAAGCGATCGAGAAGTATCTTGATGATGACGCTGGCATCAATGCTCGTTATGAACTGGTCGCTGGGGAGCTAGTAGAATTAACGATCGCATCTTTTTGCCGCAGTTCCCAAACCTGTAGCTAAGATTCAATGTTTCTGTTCTCAAGCATGTTCTTCCTATGGCTTTTTGAGTCTGATCTCTAGAATTGTGAGTAATTTTTATCGACAAATTGCCTCTGAATTGACGAAGCAGCCTATTGTTCTTGCCACCGTTATTCAGACTTCTGGTTCTGTACCTGGAAGAGTTGGATCAAAGATGTTTGTTTGTACAAACAAACAGAGCGTGGGAACGATTGGAGGCGGGATTGGAGAAGCACAGATTTATGCCAAAGCCCTTCAGACTTTAACATCTGGGATAAATTCGTTTGTTGACATTAATCTCTCGGAAACGTGCGGTGGTCAGATGCGAATTTGGCTCGAACGCTGGGACAAGAAATTATTACCCCTGGTTCAGCAAATCCTGATGGCTCTAGAAACCGGAAATCCAGCCACGATCGTCACTCCATTTGACCAAGTGCCCTATCTGATTCCAGAGTCAGTTAATACTCCACAACTAACGACTCTAGGATGTTTCATCGAGCCGCTTGAATCAATGCCCAGCTTATTAATTGTGGGAGCTGGACAAATTGGAGTACTTTTGGCGCAAATGGCGCATTTAGCTGAATTTCAGGTCATGGTTCTGGACGATCGCCCTGAGTTGACCCTTCCAGCGCGATTTCCTCATGCGATCTGCTTAACGACCTCGATCGAGTCGGCGCTACAAGCTCTACCTCAAGCAAGATCGCGATACGCCGCACTTATCACTCGTGGGATCGAACAAGATGTTGCAACACTTCGATCTCTCCTCACTTATTCCATGCAGTACATTGGAATGATTGGCAGTCGAAACCGCAGTCAGCAAGTCTTTCAAGCGCTAATGCAACATGGGCATAACATGAATCAGTTGGCAACAATTCACACGCCGATCGGGATTGAAATTGGTGCACAAACTCCCGCAGAAATCGCTGTGAGTATCTGTGCAGAACTCATCCAAATTAGGCGAAGTGGCAAAGCGCAAACTTTAAGAGAAGCGAAACTGATGCTTGATTAGCAATCAACTGCTATCAGAAACTTGCAGAATTATCTAGTACAAGCTCGATATTTTTGTTCGGTTTTTCTACTATTACAGCAAATTGAGACAGACGATTCTAAAAATGTGACAATTGGCAAAAACTGTCACATCATTCTGCTTTTACCCTATAAACAATGCTTTGATTACTAGCAAATTGCTATAAGGCATTGCTAAACTGAGCGGAGCTAATTGTATGCCTTAATGCTTGCTCTAACTATCAGTTTGAATGCACTGCTCCTTCTTGAATTTGGCTTGCCTATATAGAGATGGATAAACGAAAATTATGGAATCTGGAAGAGGACAAATCACAAAGCCTGAAACCCTCTTAAAAATTCTGAATCTGCTGAGTTATGTCTTTCCGAGACGGCGAAAGACTCACGATTACACTTGCTACGAAATGGGTATCGACTATTTTTTTGAATCAATTAGTTATGGTTCTAAAGGCTACATGACTGGGCAGGGCAAGGGCATCAGAAAGGAAGATTTTTTGCTCCTGCGTTTTGAAGGGGTCAGCGTAGTGTATCAGGTTGAAGATATTAATTACTACTCAAATCCATCTGATATGTGGACTGCTTCATTAATGAAAGTTCAATCAGCGAGTTGAGCAAAACTTAGTGATGACCTGCAGTAGAGACGTTTGACTTGTTCCAATACAGACCATTCTGCTCTTCGGGTTCCTAAGCATAAACATGCGACAAATAAATATTCCAGTAGAAGTTCTGAGACTTCACAGAAACTACACAAATCAACTTCAGTAATTTAGCTAATGTATAGACTGGAACCTACGTGCTTGAGAATTTGTGTGGGATACAGTAAAAGGTTGATGGCTTGTTGTGCCATACCTAAAATGAAAGTGGAGGTCTTAATTGTTCCGACATTGATTGGCAATGCCTGACTGATTGCCCTCCGTCGTTAGCGACACCAATTGATTTCACCCCTTGCGATCGTCGCAACACTTTGTGCTCTAATTGCTCCTCCGATCATGATCGGGCCAGCAGAAAACGCTTAATCTACCGCCGCGACTCTACCTCCTCAAACGCATCCAAGGGTGTTCCTGATTACTGCGCCTTGTGGTGCGATCGCTTCTGGGCTTTCAAAGTTTGGGTTATTCACCAATCCCCCAAGTGAGTGCTTTTCCAGCGTGAAGACTGTTTGCGTAACAGTGTTAGAGAAATGAAACCAACATGAATGCCTTTCCCAACTTTGCACAGTACCATTATCGAGTCGAGAAAGAACTAGGTCATAACCGTGCGGGCGGTCGTGTCACCTATTTAGCAACTCATCTGCTCACTGGGCAATCAGTTGTTGTTAAACAGTTCCAGTTTGCTAAAACAAATCGTTGGTCGGACTATGATGTCTACGAACGCGAGATTCAAGTTCTAAAAGAACTAAATCATTCCGGGATTCCCCACTACCTGGATTCTTTTCAAACCGACGATGGTTTTTGCATGATTCAGGAATACAAGAATGCAACTCCACTATCGGTATCTCGTAGTTTCGCCCCCGACGAAGTGCGGCAGATCGCAATCGCTGCGCTCGAAGTGCTCGTCTATCTGCAAACCCGAATCCCACCTGTAATTCACCGCGATATCAAGCCAGAGAATCTGCTAGTCGATGAATCAGGACAGGTCTATCTCGTGGATTTTGGCTTT
This sequence comes from Cyanobacteria bacterium FACHB-63, assembly GCA_014695255.1. Lineage (GTDB taxonomy): Bacteria > Cyanobacteriota > Cyanobacteriia > Leptolyngbyales > Leptolyngbyaceae > Leptolyngbya. Next base: position 115,174 of record JACJNX010000060.1, on the reverse strand, counting down.
GCGCGTGTGGGAGAAGGAGAAGTTGGCATCAGTAGCGTAGTGAAAGGAACGCTTGGTTTTATGCCGCCTGAACAACTGTTTAATCGACAGTTAAGCGAAGCCTCAGATCTCTATGGGTTAGGAATGACGCTGATTTGCTTGCTGACCGGAACGAAATCTGATCGCATCGGAGAACTGGTCGATATTAGTTATCGCATCAGCTTTGCGCATCTTGTTACTAAAATAAATTCGCAATGGGTGCAATGGCTCGAAAAGATGGTTGAGCCAAAGGTCAAAGACCGCTTTCCAAATGCTGTTACTGCCCTTGCTGCGATTCCTCAGTCTCCGCTGCGTCCCCCCGAAGCACAACTGAGTCGATCGACCTTGGTGATAGAAGCTAAGCGTCTTGGAGACTTTCTAACAGAAACAATTACGATCGCAAATCCGATTCCGGACACGATGCTAGAAGGACGTTGGGAAGTTGCACCACATCCGAATGATCCCCATCCAGAACTTTACCGCTGGATTACGGTTGAACCTGCAACGTTTGCGGGAAATTGTCAGCAGTTTGAGGTTACGATCGCGACTAACAAGTTAATGGCGGGCAAGACTTACTCGCGCAAACTCCTACTGCACACAAATGCGTTAGCTCAGACCACTGCTCTCAATTTACAAGTTCAAACGGCTCGCCGGCCAGCTACATCTTCGCTACTGTTCTACAGTGTACTGGGAGCACTAGGGCTAGTATGCTCAGCCGTAGGATGGCTCACCAGTTGGGGTGTTCAAACCTTAGAAGCAGGGTCAATGGCAGCCGAGTCAACTAGTTTTGGTGCGATTTTAGGCGGTGCGATCGGGCTAGAAGGAGGGGCTTGGTTAATGCGATCGTCCGGGTGGCGAACTGGAGCTAGCGCTAGCACGTTTGCTGCGGTAGCACTTGGAGGAACAATGCTGCTACAGGGATTATCGGGTGCGATTACCTCAGTGACTAGCTCAGCAGTGATGTTGGGTGCAGGGGTAGGGGTGGGAAGCGGTGCATTGAGTGCATTGTCAATCGGGATGACGATTGAGCGCTTGCTCTTTCAGGGAGGACAGAAGTGGATTGTGGTCTCGATCGCTTTGCTAACCGCAGTGCTAGGAATTAGTTTAGGGTTAAGTTTGGGCTTCAAGTTAGCAAACTTGAGTACACTCTGGCTTTTCTGCATTACTAGCTTTGTGCTCATTGTGTTGATATTGCATCAGCAACTTCGACGCGCAAAAGCTGGCTTTGCTCATCATCATTCTGAACGGTTACTCATCAAACCTTGAATGTTCTTGATCCTTGAATGTTTTTGATTAAGTCTGAACTCAAATAAACAAATAAAATCACAATCAATCGTCACGCTGAGTCCCGCAATACTTGGGTCAATAAGTGTTTTGGTTCTGATTTTCCAAACGCTCATTAAACCCTCAATCCCTAATCTCTCAACTGCTGGTTGTGCCCTAATTGGACGCTTTGCTCTGATTGTGCAACCGGGCTTTACTTCGAGCTTCTTGCCAGCCTAGTCCGATCAGTGCAGTGATAAACAACATATAGCCGGGTTCTTGTATCTGTGTAAAAATCAATCCATGCACAAACACAGTGAGCATTTGCCACTTCGAGACATCGTCAAGGCACAGATAGCGCCAACTGAGCCAGCAAAGATACCCACAAGCGGCTAAGCCCAGAATTCCCAAATCTCCCCAGATCGCCAAGCTATCTTCTGTTACTCCACTTGGCATTGTGACAAATGGTCTCAAAGAGGCATGATTTTGGTTAGGGATCAGGTTCCGTCGCAAAGACTTCAATGAGGAAGAGTTGCATTGTTCACGTTTCTCGGTGCAGCTATTCCGCTAGGAGGTGCATCGAGAAACATGAACCGTTACATAAAAAGCTCAGAGACGGTCAAATCAGCGTTGCTCAAAAAGCCCAAAATCCTTCATTAACCTGTTGTCGAGTGCGAATTGAGCAGGTGCATCATTGTTCAAAATTTTCCGCATTTAAGCAGACTGGTGACGCGATCGTCGTCGCTGCTTACGCTGCAATCAAATTGCAGCGTTGTACAACTATGATCAAACACAATTCACAACACAGAGTTAATCTGCAAGAGGTCTACTAATCTTTACGCAAAATCAAAGGATTGTATTTTTCCTGTTAATTTACCGTGTATCGGGTAATAAAAACGTTGCGTTCCTAATATTATACTTGCAAAGGTTTTGTGCATCAGGAAAATCGCATCTATCGGCTTTGATTGTCTTCTACGCTATCTTATACTGCAATGCAGTAACTCAGATTGATGACTATTACTTTCTTGTTCCCCTACTGCTTAAAGCCTGTGTTAGAGTTCGGTAGTGCACGCATCATAGCTACATGATAGATTGCATAACTTGACCAAGTTGATCATTTGAGTAACTTGGATAGCTAGGTTAAATCCAGTTTTTATCTTAAATGTTATGCAATCATAGCTATCGTTAGAGTGTTCTCAAAGCTAATATCTCCGGGCATCACACTCCTTGCAGTTTTTACATTACGGCCCTTTCTCCAATTCTGTGAGTTGCTCAAGACGGCTTTTCTGTTTGCCTTACATACCAGGAAAAGATTTTAAATGGTTCCTGTGCAAGAATTAACTGTTCTGTAGGTTCCTTCAAGCTGATCTACAGTCAGGAGTGCATACCGTCTTACCTTCAATCTAACAAGACTATGAGTGTCCCTGAATTCCAATTTTCTCAATTTACTGAAGTTTCTGCTCTCGCTTCCTCGCATTCCAGTGCGCATCCTTCCTATAGCAGTCGAATCAAGCGGTGTCTTGATATTGTTGGGGCTTTAATCGGATTAGCAATTACTAGTATTCTTCTACTTCCAATTGCAATTGCAATTCGGATAGATACTCCTGGACCTATCTTTTATAGCCAAACTCGCTGCGGTTACCGCGGGCAGGAATTCCGAATTTGGAAGTTCCGCTCTATGGTTATGGATGCAGATGCACTGAAGCACAAAATTAAGAATCAGATCGAAGGGCACGTCTTCAAAAATAGCGAAGACCCCCGTATCACACGGGTTGGGCGATTTCTGCGCCGCACTAGCCTAGATGAGTTTCCCCAATTCTGGAATGTTTTGCTGGGTCAGATGAGCTTGGTTGGTACGCGCCCTCCTACACCAGATGAAGTGAGAAGTTATGCTGCTCATCATTGGTTAAGATTAGAGGTCAAACCTGGAATAACAGGCGAATGGCAAGTCAACGGTCGCTCTAGCATCTCCAATTTTGAACAGATTGTTGAATTAGATTTACGCTATCAGCAACAATGGTCCGTCTTACACGACTTAACCCTGCTTTGCCGAACAATTCAAGTTGTTCTTAGACGGGAGGGCGCTTGCTGATTTTTCAGGTGGGGCAAACGTAGGAAAAAAGCGGCGTAGGCTAAGAGCCGTGTAGAACGCTTGAGAGACGCTGCCCATGTTTGAGACACCGATGCTCGAATTCTGACGCATTTCGTTGCTTGAGCAGCATTAGTAGATTAACAGATGTAGTCTCGATTTAACTTCTTCGGGATGATGGAAAATGATCTCAAGTTCAACTGAAGCCATCGACCTCGATTCAATAACAGTCAGATTGCTTCCCCAATAGCACATCATTTTCGGCTATGCTCGATCGCCGAAAGTACCTGTATCGGTAAGTACACAGTAAACTTTGAGCCAACACCAACCGTTGATTCCACCTCGATCGAGCCTCCGTGTAGCTCGACTAATTGCTTGGTGAGCGCGAGTCCTAACCCTGTTCCTTCATACTTGCGATCGTACGACGCATCTAGCTGCTGAAACTTCTGAAACAGAAACGATCGCTGATGGCTAGGAATGCCAATTCCCGTATCTTCGACTTGTAAGACTGCGGCTTCTCGACTAATTCTGATACGCATCGTAACGCGACCTTGTGCTGGAGTGAACTTAATCGCATTGCTGAGCAAATTGAGGCAAATTTGCTGGACTCGTTGGGGATCAGCTTGAAACAGAAAGTCTTGCGATCGCTCTATGACACTTTGCGATCGTTGTGGCAGCAGCTCTAGCGATAGTTCTACCTGTTTTGCGTCGGCTTTATCCTGTAGTAGTTGAATGGTTTGCTGAGCCAGGTCAGCGAGGGAAAATCGCTGAATTTGCAGAAACATTCTCCCCGCCTCTACTTCTGACAAATCGAGAATATCGTTGATGAGTGTCAGCAAGTGTTCGCCCCGATCTTGAATCGTTTGGAGATATTCCCGCTGCTTTCGAGGAGCCAGCGTGTAGCTCACATCCTGGTTATATGAGCGTAATAGCGTTGAAGCCATGCCGATAATCGTTGTTAGCGGTGATCGAAGTTCGTGACTCATCGTAGCGAGAAATTCTGATTTAGCACGGTTTGCCGATTGAGCGGCGATCAAAGTATCTCTCAGTTCTTGAGTGCGATCGATAATTTGCTGTTCTAGCGTGTCTTTCTGCTCTTCTAGTTCGCTGTAAAGTTTTGCCTGATAAATAGCGATCGCGAGATGCTCGGCGATGCGCTGAAGCAAGACTTTTTCGCGATCGTTCCACTGCCGGGGCTGTTGGCATTGATGCACAATCAGTAATCCCCAAAGCTCATCTTGTACGACGATCGGAGTGACCAGTTCCGCTTGCATATCGAGTGAGAACTGATTTAACAACGAGGCAACCGTTGAAGATTTATGTCCGTTCACTGTCCAGGTAATCGATTCGTACTGAGTTTTCTGAAGCCGCTGTAAACTGGCAGCACTATATTCACTCATCACATTCAGAATTGAGGCGATCGCATCGCTACTGCGTGACTCATAGGTAATCCCATCTAACTTCGGAATCATACCGTCAGCGATCGAGCTGGTCATCGGATCGATCTCACAAGAAGGAGCCGGAAAGTTGAATTGATAAATGATTAAACGATCGGCTTGCAGAAAATCGCGCACTCGGTGAACTGCGATTTCGAGAATCACAGGCAGGTTTAAGCTGTGCCGAATTAAAGTTGTGATCTGACTGAGTAAGCGTTCCTGCTCGACTTGATGGAACATTGCAGCGTCTAGCGCAGGATAGGACAACAGTTCGATCAGTTTTAGTGTAAATTCACTTTGGCGATCGCTTTTATTTTCCTGTAGTTCAAATGAAAAGGTAGACGGATTGCTTAAAGTGCCAAGAAAGTCGGCGATCGCAGCAGGCGAAAACGATAGCTCTAGACAACAGTGCTCTAAATCTAAGGGTGTTCCTAGCAGCAAGGCGCTAAAGTCGGGCGAGGCTACAACGACAAAGCGATAGGTGATCTGAGGAAACTCAGCTTCTGTCAATACGATCGCGTTTGATTCAACCATCTGTTGGAGCAAGCTTCCGACTTGGTTAAACACAGTCCAGGAAGAAGTTTGACTCAGGTTCTGGAAGCTAGGCATATCCGGAGGAGCAAGCGGCAGGTTTTAGAGGAAGCGATTGACTCTATTACACTGCGGGGTGTCGAGCATCGTCCGTCGGAAGTGTTCTTTTATTATCAGTCTGATCTCAGGCGACCTGGACTTTGTGAAGGTTGCCTTAATGTGTTGATTACTCTGTCTGTAATTCTAAATGGATCGTAATACCAATTTGATTTACGAAGGTTGTACTTGATCGATCACCGCGATTAACGAATTGGTAATCTGTCACACTTTCTAAATCGGTATCAAAACATGGCGAAATTTTTGACACAAAAAAGGGGCGAATCATTCGCCCCTTTTCTCAATGGCTTAGACCATCTTTAAGTTCGGATACTCTGCCAACAGATCATCGCGAGTCAGAACATCACCTTCAGCTTGCGGAGTCCATAGCACTTCCAAAGCTAGAAGCTGATCGCTTGAAACACTACCCAACTGGCCGAGCGATCGTCGCAGGTCTTCAGCACTATTGATCTGCGGAAGCTGCAACTTACCTTGAGTTCCCACCAGCAGTGTTACAACAATGTACTCGCCAGAAGTCTCTGATAATGCGCCACCTTTTTCTGCAACGGTCAACGCACTCGATGAAGCTGGCTTCAATTGATTGTTTACGTTCGAGAAGGTTTCTGCATTAAACTTGCTGCGCTCAGATAATGCCAGACGGTTGAACTCTGCACCTGCGGCTTCAAGTCGAGCTTGGCTCGATTCGGCAATGCCGTACACCCAATACTGAGGATTCCGTAACAGAGCAAGAGTCACTTCTTGTAGCACTTGAGCTAAGCCTTCAGAAGTCTCGGTATCAGCGCGTTCACCGATGCGATCGAGATCGGCTTTCAGTTCCCGTGCTTGAGCCAGCAGCCCAACTTGGACTTTCGCCACCGAAACCGCTGGAGAGCCGTAATCCAACTCACCATCGCTGCTAGCGCGGCGGAAGCTGTTGACCAAGAAGCCTGCAACCGAAATCAGAATGAACAGCGAGAATACTCCGCCCAGTCCGCCTCCAGTGCCAAAGAACGGGAAGTAGACAAATGGGAAGAAACCACCGCCACCGGGGTAATAGCCACCACCGTAACCGCCTCCAGGTGGAGAATAAGTCCGGCTAGGAGGCGAATAGCTCCGAGCCGGCGCTCTAAATGAACCGCCACCAATCCGCCCACCGCTTGCTGCTAGCGCACCATCCGCATGACCAAACGCCAGTGTAATCACTAGCGCCAGTGCGATCACCGGACGGAGCAAAGCTTTAAATCGTTTTGAAATCTTCATAAATCTTTCCCCTATCGCTTCCAGACGGAGAGAAGTTAGGTTCAGCCGTCCGGTTTGTCTTAACTCCTTGTTACAGAGTTTTAAGCTCACAGATCTACTGTATCGCTTTCAATAGAGGTTGCAAATGTCCTAAGCGATACGTTTTAGGAGAGATTTCCGTACTAGAAGTCAGCCGCCACCAACGATCGTCACAATCTCTAGCCGATCGCCGTTTTTCACTTCGGTTTCGTTCCAAAACTGGCGATGCAGGATTTCGCCGTTGTACTCGACAGCAACCAAGCGCGGATTTAGTCCGAGCGATTCGAGGAATTTCGGCAGCGTTAAGGATGCCTCACAGGTTTGAGTTTCTCCATTTACTTGTAGCGTGATCATGTCTCCCCCCACGGATCAGGCGGAGTGTGCGCCCGAAATCGGCGTTTTTGCTCTAATTGGGCGACAAAAAACTGGGTGGCAAAGGTGGGCTGGTCGGCTTGCATAATCGCTCGCACGACAGAAATGCGATCGGCTCCGGCTGCCAACACTTCATAGACGTTTTGCGTATCAATGCCCCCGATCGCGTACCAGGGAATCGAGCAGTGTGCGGCTGCATATCGCACATAGTCTAAGCCTGCTGCGGGTCTGCCTGCTTTTGTCGGCGTTTCGTACACAGGCCCGACTCCAACATAGTCGGCTCCCTGGGCGATCGCTTGCTCTAATTGCTCTGGGCTATGGGTCGATCGACCAATAATTTTGTGTTGACCAAGCATTTGACGTGCCCATTCTAGCGGCAGGTCGTCTTGTCCGAGGTGAACGCCGTCGGCATCTACGGCTAATGCCAAATCGACGCGATCGTTGACGATAAATAGCGCGTTGTATTCCCGGCACAACTGGCGCAACTTCTGAGCATTCTTGAGCCGGACAGAATCGTCTACTTCTTTATCGCGATACTGCACTAGGGATAGTCCACCTTGTAGAGCGGCTTCTACAGTGCTGATTAGGTCATCGGTCGGTGAGGTGATGAGATACAGCCGTGCGGATTCTAAGTGCTGACGGCGCTGGATCAAGGGTAATTGGCTTTCGAGCGTGTAGACTTGGTAGCGCATTTGTTTGACTGCGCTTGCCATCTCCGATCGATAGACTTTACCGTATTCTTCCAGTACCCGGAGTGCCTCTTCTACGCGGGCAAAATTTACCTGTAGCACTTGTTCGACGCTGGTGCGGACTGCTTCTTGGGGATGGGTTAAGGCAGTGCCGGGGTCGTCTGGGGTATTTCGAGCCGCACGCAGTTCTGACTGATGCCAGTGGGCGAGTTCTTGCCGCCAGTGTTTGCACTGTTCGGTTAACGTGACATCCTCTAAGCCAAAGCGACACCATTCCTCGATGACCCGCAAGCCTTCGCGGGCACGATCGAGGTTCGCATCTAAAATTCGGTATAGTGCTGGCTGCATAAGGGGTTGAAACTGCGCTGAATTGCCCATTCGATCCGTCCTATTGATTGTTTATCGTATCAGGGGTGCGAGACCTAACGCTTTTATAAAGAATCTTTAACCATCTATCAGTGAATTAACTGAGAGAATTTCATTTCAACGTGGTAATTTACGTAGAAATCGCCTCTTGATCAAGGTTCCAGTGGTTCTACAGAGGGCATTCTAAATTTCCTATGTAGACTGAACTATCTGTAACCGATCCATTTGCGTGGTCATGTTATCCGAACAAGCCGCCTGTAGGAGAACAACCGTGAATCGCCCTTTTGCATCTCATTTTTCTTTCTCCGTGTTTGCTGTCTTTAGTGTATCGGGACTCGCTGCGCCGCTTGCTAGTGCAAATCCGATTCCTGATCAGATGATTCGATCGACTGGCTCTGTAATTTATGTGAATCCCGCAATCGGTAGTGATAGTGCGTTGGGTCAATCGAATTCTCCGCTTAAAACGATTACGGTGGCGCTCGATCGTGCGACTCCAAATTCGACGATCGTTCTCTTGCCCGGAGTTTACAGTGTCGAAACTGGGGAGGTTTTCCCAATCCAGCTTAAACCCAGCATCACGATTCAGGGCGATCCCCGCGATCGTGGGCAGAATGTGGTAATTCGCGGCGGCGATATGTTTTTGAGTCGATCGTTTGCGCGGCAGAATGTCACGATTTTGGGGGCGAATGGGGCGACTTTAACCGGAGTGACGGTGACGAATCCGAATCCGCAAGGATACGGGCTTTGGACAGAATCGAGTAGTCCGGTGATTGTGGCGAATACGTTCGCCGGAAACAGTCATGACGGCGCTTCGATCGTAGGCAATAGTGCTCCAATTCTGAAAAACAATTATTTCTACCAAAATGGGGCAAACGGCATCACAATTTTTGGCACTTCACGCCCTGAGCTTCAAGAGAACATTTTTGAACGGACTGGATTTGGCGTAAACATTTCTCAAAATGCGGCTCCGAGGCTGATCGGCAATCGGATTACTCAGAATAAAGACGGCATTGTGATTCAGGGGAACGCTCAGCCGATTTTGCGAAACAATGTGATCGACAGCAACGATCGCGATGGCATTGTTTCGATCGCGCAGTCTCGCCCGGATTTGGGCACTTCGGCTGATCCGGGTAACAATACGTTTGCGAGTAATCGTCAGTTTGATGTGAACGCTCAAAGAACAACGCAAACGGTTCCAGCCTTTGGAAATCAACTCTCTGCCCGGACGATCGGACGGTTGGATTTATCTGGAATTGATAGCACTCCATCATCGACGACGAATATTGCGTCTTCGACTGGGTTCGGACAAGCGCGACCTTTGACTAGACTGACTCCGATCACAATTAATGCCAGATCTCCAGTCGATCGTACTCGTTCCGCCTCGGCTTCGGGCGCGATTGAGATTCCGGTTCCAGCTCCGATGAGCAATCCGACTCCTGTAGTGCAGCGCCGGATTGCACGACCGGCGTTCCCACGTCCCATGGATTCTGCACAATCTGCATCATTGCCGATCGCGCGATCGACGTTTCCACGTCCAATGAATTCTGAGCAATCTGCATCATTACCGATCGCGAGATCGGCGTTTCCGCGCCCGACTGAACCGAGACAAAGTGCATCGCTCCCTGTTGGACAGAGCATTCTACTGCCAGCATCGGTGTTTCCTCGATCAGCGACCCCAATTCAGATTAATAGCATCTCGCGATCGCCAGTCTCGCAGCCTTCTGCGTTTCAGGCTCGGCGCACTGTTCCGTCAGGACTCTTACCTGTGCCTCGTGCTGTGCCACCGATCGGAAATACAAGCGGAACGACGGTGCGGGTTTGGCGAGGAGGGGGAGCGCGGAGCGCAGCGGTGGTGAGTCAAGCGGCGAGTTTAGGATTTCGGTTTCGGGTGATTGTGAGGGCGAATACGGATATGGAACAGTCGCAATTGCGCTCGGTGGTTCCAGGTGCGTTTTCGCTGCGGGGACGCAATGTGATGCAGGCGGGCGCGTTTCGCGATCGCACTGAGGCGGATGAATTGCTGCAAGCGCTGATGAGCCAGGGATTGCAGGCAGCGATCGAGGGAATTTAGCGATCAACAGGTGAATATGGTTTGCCCAACGATCGACTGTTTTAGTCGATCGTTGGGCTATTTCAGTGATCCGTTGCACTGTTTTAGTAGAACAGTGCAATCATTCAGTCTTTACCCATTAAACGCCGGAAAGAAATTTCCCCCCACCGATCGCTTCAGTCGCCGCATCGCCCGACCCGCCATCTCGGTAAACAACAACTCCCCGCACAAAAGCTGAGTCGCATACCGCGTCCCCTTCTCATACTTCACGCCGTACTTGTAGCAAACCCCCGTCCATTGATAGAAAATCCGCGCTAAGTTCAACGCCGCATCAAAATTCGCCGCAAACTCAGCATGAATTCGATTCGTGTACTCGTCTGCCGCTTCATCAATAATCGACTCTGCCGCGATCGCACCACTCTTCACTGCGTGTAAAATTCCGTCGCCAAACAGGGGATTAATCAACCCCGCTGCGTCGCCAACGAGTAAAATCCGTCCTTCATGCAGCCGCTCTTTTCCACCCCAAATCGGCAACGGATGAGCGTGAAACTTCAGCGCATCCGGGTCATACTTTACCCCCAGCGCATCCATATATTCAAAAATCGTCTGCTTTAACTGCGTGGGTAAAGCTCGATCGCTCCTAGCATCCAGCGAATTCGGGCGAAACGCACCTGCCCCAATATTTAAATGATCACCTTTCGGAAAGATCCAACCATAGCCGCGTTTAACTGCCCCGTATTCTAAATGAGCAATCTCTGGGCGCAAATCCACATGACCCTCGCCCCATTGATGCGGATGCTCAAGCTCCATCGCCAGCGCGATCGTCGGCTTCTTCCTTAGCTGCGTCGCCTTCACCACGACTCCGTTTGCGCCATCTGCACCGATCACATATCGCGCCTTTGCCGTAAATTCACTACCGGTCTTAAAGCCTTGCGCTCTCACAATCACGCCATCCGCTTCTGGCTCTACCGATCGCACCGCAATCCCATCTCTTAACTCAGCTCCAAACTTCAGCGCTCTTTGAGCCAAGACGTGATCAAAAATCGGGCGCTGTACCATCCACAACGACAACCGCTCATCGGTCGATCGAGGATTCATCAACCCTAAATACGCATCCTCAAACTTCCAGGTGTGCCGCATCATCGTCACATCCGACTCCACAAACGCCTCCGGAGCCAAATCTTGCAGTTGATCTTGCATCACCATTGGCATCCCGCCACCGCAAGTCTTATGACGTGGTAAAAACTGCTTTTCCAGCAGCGCTACTTTCAATCCTGCTTGAGCCAATTTTGCAGCTGCGATCGTTCCAGACGGACCCGCACCGCAAACAATAACATCGTAATTCTGCATGAGCGATCGGTAAAATTTCGCTTTCTAGCCTAATCGAAAATCGCTTTCTACAATAGCCAATGTCGTGCAAACAACCCCTGACGCTCTTAAATCAGTTGTGGAGTGTCGTTTTAGCGTTCACATCTCAAACACGATCGCTGTTCAGCTTGCTCAATCACCTTCCAGTAATTCCAGTGTTTGATTTCTAACCAGTAATAGTGCTCTGAACAGCAAATTAATGCGGAGACCAATCATGATTTAACTTTGCAGCGCTCAGCATAAGAATCTTGAAGCTATATTAAGCAACCGATTTAGAGATAGAATCGAATTTATCTCAGGGACGAGCTTTCTACACAGAAGTGAAAGTATTGAATTTGTACAAATAAATTGATGTAAATTTAGCGATATTTTTATGAAAAAACAGTAGAAGATTTCAGGATTCTAGGTTTCTGGCTAGAAAGATCATGAGTATTTGAAACTGATACAGCAGTTTTAAGATGACATTGAACTTGTACAAAATGTTTTAGCTAAAAAGTGGTCTGCTGTGATGAGCAGCACAACCCGTAGCTGCCAGAAAATCGATCGAATTAGCGTAATACCACTAACTGTCTGGCAAATCTATCTTCAGATTTAGTCAGCCGTGTAATGACTCGAAAGAATAAAATAACCCTCAATCGCTGCAACCGACGCTAGGGGAAGATTTGATGCAGATTTTAGTCATCGAAGACGAAAGGGACGTGCGCCTCAACATTGTTGAAATTTTGGCTTCTGGAGGATTCGACTCGTTGAATGCAGACAACGGGCGAATGGGGGTAGAACTGGCAAAAGAACGATCGCCCGACTTAATTCTATGTGACATTAAAATGCCCGATTTTGACGGCTACCACGTCCTAGAAGCCCTGCGGCAAGATCCCCAAACTGCCATGATCCCGTTCATCTTCCTGACTGCAAAAGCGGACAAAGCCGAAATTCGGCACGGCATGAATTTGGGAGCCGACGACTATCTTGTCAAACCATTTCGGCGCGTCGAACTGCTGGATACGATCGCGGCTCGTCTCAAACGCCATCGCGCCCAAGTCGAAATTCAGAAGAAAGTTGAGCAGCTTCAACAACTCAACAGTCAAAAAAACGATCTGCTCAACACGATTACGCACGATCTCCGCGCTCCGCTCACCACGATTAAAGTGGCGCTGCAACTCATGGAAGCCGTGCCCGAAAATCGAGGGCAATATACCGAAATTGCGCTGACTGCCTGTGAGCAAGGCGAGGAGTTAATTCAAAATCTGCTTGACTTATATCGGTTGGAGGCGGGTGAGGCATTAGCCCCCGCAGAACCGCTCAACTTAAAAGAGCTGATGCGCTTAACGACAGAGGGGTTTCGAGTGCGAAGCCGCGAGGGTCAGCAACGCTTCAAAGTCAATTTGCCAGAAACGCTGCCAACGATCGTCGCCGATAGCATCAGCCTACGACGCATTTTGGTGGAACTGCTTAACAACGCTTGTAAATACACCGACATCGGCGGCGAAATTTGCTTTCGAGTTGATGAAATTGCCCGCTCAACTTGGAGAACTGTGCTGAGATTTACGATCACTAATCAAGCCGAAATTCCGCTGCAGAGCTTACCCCAGATTTTCAACAAGTTTTACCGGGTGCCGGGTCGCGATCGAGCGCTCAAAGGTGGAACAGGGTTAGGGCTGGCGGTGGTAAAAAAACTTGTTGACCAACTCCAAGGTACGATCTCGGTCAAAAGCGAAGCGGGTTGGACAACTTTTGTGGTTGAGCTTCCTTTCGAGGCGCTTTAGGTGCAATGAGCAAGGGTTTGATTCTAGGCATTTCTGTAGGTTTGATCTTGGGGCTGGTGTGGGCTGGAGCGCAATTCATCGACTCAATGGGCGAACTGGTTCATTTCAACGCTCGTCCTCAAGCCGATCAAGTCATTTGTGAACTCACGCACGAACCGCTGATTGGCAAGCCAGAAACGCAGCAGTTTGATAAATCCCGATTGCGATCGACCACAATCCAGCGCAAATCCAATCAAATTCGACTTGCTTTAGTCACCCAGTCCGGCGAACAAATCCCCCTCACTCGCAATTGGTCAATCAGCAACAATCAGCAGCTCTTGCAGCAACGAGAATCCCTCGATCGCTTTTTCGCTGACCCAAAGGCAACCACGATCGAGGTGCGAACGCATCGCCCCGGCTATCTTTGGATCATCTTGACGGCGTTAATCGCAACGATCACCTTAGTTGGAAAAATTACGCTGCAACTAATCAAGCCTTAGCGACAGCCTAAACTTTCGCGGCTGTCTACTCCGGTTGCGGGATTTGTTCCAGCCGCACGTTTACACAATTGCGTGGTTGTGTAGCGATCGATGATGGCATCGGTAAAGTCAACCCCTGTAATGTCCGCCTCATCCAGGATGGTATTTGTTAACGTTGCACCGACTAAAATCGCATTCGTCAGATTAGCTTTGTAAAGCGTAACGCGATCGATCAGCGATCCTTCTAAATTTACGCCGCTCAGATTTGCACCCAGTAAATTCCCCTTGGTCAGCATTGAATTTTTCAGGTTTGCTCCCTGAAAATTTGCCTCTCGCATCTCGGCAGCGACAAACACTCCGCCCTCAAGGTTTTGATTGGAAAAATCCTGTCCAGTGAGTTGAGCATTGGCATAATTGAGAAATTTCGTCTCAGCAAATGCCGGATTTGCCGCTAGCAAAATCCAAAACCAAGCCAGTGCAACAATCAACAGAGCGTAAACGATACGCTTTACCGCGCGGGGAATGGGAACAAGAAACATCAGACCAGCGTGAACGAACATTGCTACCTCAAGCCTAACGCTTACTGCGGAAGTTTCGATCGCTGAGCTTGCCAATCATCCCCGATCCGAATCGTCAAATCTGAATCGAGTTCCCCAGTCGAATTAGCTTCAACGTTGCCAAATCCCAGCGCACTTTGCAGCACTTTCGCACCCTGAAGATCGCCGCGCTGCACAATGATTTGTGTTTTCTGCTGGGGGTCTTGCCAATTCTGAGCCTGATACACATTCGTATATCCGAGCGTTTCGAGATATTGAGCAAACTGAGTTCCAGCTTTTGGATCACCAGACGCATTCTGAATAGCAATTTTGAGGTTCGCCAAGGGAGCTTCCAGTCCGGCATCCGTTGCGGCAGATTTGAAATACTCCTGCATCACGCGATCGCGCCCCTGCGTATCCATAATCCAGTAGCTGGCACGAAATTCATTCGGGGCGCTAAATCGACCCGGCAACAGCACCATCTTGAAATCATCTTTGTCGAGCTTCTGCCCAAAATTCACCAGCGCCAGCATCTCTTCCATCGTCAGATTCGTGTCGATGTACTTCTGCATCAAGCTGACCAAACTGGGAATGCGCGGCAAAATCATTGGATTCATCAGCTTTGATCGCAGAGCTTTGATCAATGCCTGCTGCCGCTGTACCCGCCCAATATCGCCGATCGAATCATGCCGAAATCGAGCAAATTGCTCTGCTTTATCTCCGTCTAACGTCTGCCAGCCGGGCTTGAGATCAATTTTGAGCTTTTGAGTGTTGTCGGTGTACTGCATCGCTTCAGGTACATACACGTCAACTCCACCGAGCAGATCAACCAGTTCGCGAAACGCATCGGTACTGACGCGGACATAGCGATCGATCTGCACTCCGTTTAACGCTTGACTCACGGTTTCTCGCGCTAAAAGCGGCCCACCACTGGCATTTGCCTGATTGATCTTTGTGACTCCCACACCGGGGATTTCAACTTGAGTATCACGCGGGATCGACAGCAAACTCACCGAATTATCGGCTGGATCAACCCGGAGCAGCAGCATCGTATCACTTCGACCGGAGAAGATTTCGGTTGAACCCGCAGGAGCATCTAGCACTCGATCGATCCCCATCACCAACACATTCACCGGACGAGATACTTTGTACCCAAACCCACTGCTCCAAAAATCTCCGAGCAATCTTCGCCCCTGATCTGGAGCGACACCGGGAAGCGGGGCGATTAGCGCCAAGGTTGTTCCAAGTGATGCTGAAATTGTCGCGGCTCCCAAAAATCCAGCAATCCAGAATAGCGATCGTGCGACCGCAGGCTGCTTACGAGGGTTCACAGGCGCGATCGGGACGGCAGGGCGAGATTGAGCGGTCAATTTCTCAGTCGCGCTAGACGGATCTAGCGTAGATGGTCGCTTAGACTCTTTCACTCCGTTCACACCTCAAAAAACTTCGCTCAAATGCTCTACCAAGCTGCCTGTCGTTATCGTAGCCAGAAAGTTTCTAATTTCCTTCAGCTTTTGGAGATATTCTCTCCTGCCAAACTAAGTAAATTAATTCCCACTTGAATTATCACTCGGTAGATGAAATCCTGAGCAACCAGGCTTGGGTCATTCCAGGGAATTCTACACTCCCCTTTCGACATTCGGCTAGTGTTGTCTATCAAAATTGCACGATTTGGTGTTAGAGAAAACCGCATCCTTCGCATCTGCTCACCGAAGGATCGTTCTCAGAGTTAGTCAAGCTGCCCGATTCACCCGATAAATTTCAAATGTTGCTGATCCAGCTAAATCGATCGGGGAAGAATGAGAAGAGTCCGCAAAGATAGCAATCAGCAATATACGAATAGTCGTGAATTGATTAAAATCTGAGCGTTGTTCTAACCCCAATTGTGTGACCCGCTATGACCCCATCTCTTGTTCCGATTATTCTTGCTGGCGGAAAAGGTGAGCGCTTTTGGCCTCTCAGCCGCAAAAGCCGTCCGAAACAGTTTCTCTGTCTAGATGGCAGCGGACGCAGCCTTCTACAAACCACCGCCGATCGCTTACTCTCGACCGCAGGCGGTTGGGGCAATCTTTGGGTCGTGACAGCTTCACATTTAGCCGATGGGGTGCGTGAACAGCTTCCCGATTTGCCGATCGAAAACATTTTGGTAGAGCCAGAGGGACGTGATACAGCTCCGGCAGTTGCCTGGAGCACGATCAAGGTTGCAAAGCGCTACGGTGAAGATGTCGTAACTGGATTTTTTCCAGCCGATCACTGGATTGCAGAACAAGACATTTTTGAAGCGACGCTAAAAGCTGCGACAGATGCGGCGGTACAAAATGCGGCGATCGTTACTTTAGGAATTGCGCCAACTCATGCAGCAACGGGATATGGCTACATCGAGCAGGGTGAAAAGACTGGGGTGTACGACGACTATCCCGCTTATCGAGTCGATCGCTTCACAGAAAAGCCCGATCGCGAAACCGCAGAAGAATTCGTCAGCAGCGGACGGTTTAGCTGGAATGGCGGGATGTTTGTGTTCCAAGCAAAAGTGATGCTTGACCAACTGCACAAACACGCTCCAGAAATCATTCAATTATTAGAAGAGAAAGGCATCGAAGCGTATTCAACTGTTCCTAAACTCAGCATCGATTACGCGGTGATGGAAAAGACCGATCGTGCTTGTGTGCTGCCGGTGCGCTTTAGCTGGGATGATTTGGGCGACTGGGGAGCGATCGAGCGTTTAATGAAGTCTGACAATCCAAATGTGGAATTAGGGCAGCACGTCGGGCTGGATACCAGTGGCGCGATCATTTATACCTCAGATGATGATGAAGTGGTCGTGACGATCGGTTTAGAAGATACGGTAATCGTTCGCGATGGCAAGGTGACATTGATTGTGAAGAAAGACCGAACGCAAGAAATTAAGTCGGTGTTGAAAACGATTCAGGCGCGATCGGAATTTCAGGATTTATTGTAAAAAATCCAAATAAATGTAGAGACGCGATTAATCGCGTCTCTACCCACAATCCCGACGACGATCGATCAAGGTGAAACACCCACCCCAATCGGCATCACAACACATTACATTGCCGAAATTCGACGTGATCCCGGCTAATCGAAATATCGCAATTGCCAAAAAAATCATGCCCCAATAACCCCACATCCAAAGGGCCGATCGACACCGGAACCTCGCGAATCGTACTCCCTGCAACGGTCATCGACTGCACCACCGCAACTTTTACCGTCGTCACCCCTGCTGCGGTCATCGCCTGAGCGTCACCCACAACTCTAACTCCCAATCGCCGCGCCATTTCCGCCGTGATCATCGTCGCGGATGCCCCCGTATCAACCATCATTTCATAGGGTTGATTGCCGTTAAAAATCACATCAATTACAGGAATACGATTCTTGCGATACTTAATTGGAACTCGAATCCCTTGTTCTTTTTGAGCCGCGATCGCGCTTAATTCCTCGGCTGAAATTGCGCGATCGATCCGAATGCCAGGATCTTGCGCGACGATTTTTTCTTCTCCGGTGCGTGCCGCTCGATCTTCCGCTCTTGAAAGGGCTTGCTGAAATTCAGATCGTTTTTGATTGGCTCGCTTGCGGTTTGGATCAGATTTCGGCACTTGTTTAAGCGCTGCGATCGCACTCTTCCACTGACTCGCAACCAGTTGCCAATCCTCTGAAGACTGCGCCGATTGACTAATCGTGCGGGCACTCGCCGCTCGATCAATCGCCGTTTGATAAAAATCTTCAGTCGGCTTTGCCACGGGAGTCGCGACCGCTGGAACCGGAGAAGACGAAACCTGTGGAGAAACTAGCTGTGTCGATCGCTCCTGACTACACCCTGCTGCAATCGCCACGAACACGATCGCCGACCCAACCCAAACGCTAACTCTGAGCATACTGAGAATTCCAAGGACTCAATCCTGACCGTCTTAGAGTTCCCTAGAATTCTGTGCAAAAGCTTAGAGACCTCTTGCAACCTGCAACAGACGTGATAATAATGATGAGATCTTTGTAATTGACTGTGTTTATGTCCTCTGCTCAACCTGCGCTACTTGTGCTAGCTGATGGCACAACTTATCAGGGTTACTCGTTCGGTGCAACGGGAACCACGATCGGAGAAGTCGTATTCAATACCGGGATGACGGGTTATCAAGAAGTCATGACTGATCCAAGCTATCGGGGTCAGATTGTGACATTTACTTATCCAGAACTTGGTAATACGGGCGTAAATCCCGAAGATGAAGAGTCCGACGTGCCGCACGTCCGGGGCGTGATTGCCCGAAATATTTGCGAACGTCCGAGCAACTGGCGATCGACGCAATCTCTGCCCGACTATCTCAAACAGCATCATTTACTAGGGATCTACGGGATCGATACTCGTGCCCTAACGCGAAAGCTACGATCGGCGGGTGCGATGAATGGCGCAATCTCAACCGAAGTGCTCGATCCGAGTGAACTGCTCGAACAAGTGCAGAACGCACCGAGCATGGCAGGATTAAACCTCGTCAAAGAAGTGAGTACAACCAAAGTTTATGAATGGTCAGAAAAAACAGAAACGATTTGGGAATTTAGCCCCACTGCTCCGAACCTTGAAGACCCAATGACTGTGGTTGCGATCGATTTCGGCATCAAGCGCAATATCCTGCGTCGGCTTGCGAGTTATGGCTGTCGCGTGATCGTTGTTCCGGTCAACACTCCGCCTGAAGAAATTCTTAAACATAATCCAGACGGAATCTTTCTCTCGAATGGACCGGGCGACCCGGCTGCTGTCACCGAGGGCATCGAAACCACAAAAGCGCTTTTGAAGGCTGAGAAGCCCGTTTTCGGGATTTGTATGGGACATCAGATTCTTGGATTATCGCTGGGTGCCGAAACCTTTAAGCTCAAGTTTGGGCATCGCGGCTTGAATCAACCCTGCGGTCTCACTCAGCAAATCGAAATCACCAGCCAGAATCACGGTTTTGCGCTCGCTGCCGATTCGCTCCCGGATGCCTTGATCGAAATCACCCACCTGAATCTCAACGATCGCACCGTCGCCGGATTACGGCATAAAACGCTGCCGATGTTCTCAGTGCAGTATCATCCGGAGGCGAGTCCTGGACCACACGATGCGGATTACCTATTTGAAAATTTTGTGCGATCGATGCGCGAACATAAGCAATCGGAAATCAGGCAATAGAAAATATTGCTGCAACGGTGTATACTGGAGCGTCGAATTAAATTAAAGTTTAAACGCGGTAGGAGGGGGCTATTCCTGAGCAACTAACCCTGACAGTCAGTCTTCGAGGCACACGCGAAGTTAGGGACAATACATACCAACTCTTTCGCCTCGTAGGGCAACTTGATGCTTTTTCTGAACCAACCTTCCGGAAGGTGCTGACAAAATGCGTCGAAGATGGTCCTAAAAATGTCATTTTAGATTTGTCTAAAATCGACTTTGTTGATAGTTCCGGTCTGGGTGCTTTGGTGCAAGTCGCCAAAAAAGCGCAGCAGGCATCGGGAACCTTACAGATTGTGACCAATGCGCGAGTCACACAGACGGTCAAGCTTGTTCGCTTAGAGCAATTTTTGGCGCTGCAACCGTCCGTGGAAACCGCGATCGAGAACGTGCAATCTGCCTAAGTCGCCCCATTTCAGAAAAGAACCGCTGTCCAAATGGTTGGATAGTCGGTTTTTTTCGTCGTCTGTTACGATAAAAAAGCGTCTTACGGAGTCGGAAAAGATGTGATCTCACCGAATGAGTTAGGGTTTCTAGAATTATCTACGGGCTTGCCTACGCCATCGGTGTCTGAGATCCAGCGACTATCTCCGGCTGCGTATGCGTATTTAGGCGACGCAGTTTACGAACTGTATATTCGGAGGCGTTGTCTGTTGCCACCGAAGCGTTCTGAAGTCTATCATCAACAAGTTGTGTCGAACGTGAGGGCAGAAACCCAAGCCTTGCACCTGCGATCGCTCATGCCCCATTTAAGCGAGTCTGAACATGAGTTTCTCAAGCGGGGACGCAATGCTGCTGTAAATCGCCCAAAACGACTTGACCCAGAAATTTACCAAAACGCCACCAGCCTAGAAGCCCTGATTGGCTATCTGTACTTGACTGACCCAGCCCGCTTGTTTGAATTGTTAGGGTTTCTCAACCTTAAGTAAAAAATTAGAAAAAGCGAGATCTGACACGATCGCTTTTCTTTGTTGTCTCTTTGCCTGTTCCTTCTGCCTCTTCAACCAGGATTAAATTACTATGGCTACTCCGAATAAACGCAACGCTGGCTCACAGGGTCGGTCAAATCGTGACTTTGGCGGTAAAAAACCCAATTTCAAAAAACCAGGCGCTCCCAAACGCAACAGCGAGGGAAGCTTTGATCGCCCTAGAAACGACGATCGACGATTTGAAAAGCGCGACCGCAATTTCGACGGGGATCGAGATCAGCGCAATTCGAGTGCTGACGGCTCCAATCGGGGTCGCTCAGACTCAAGCGGTGAAAAACGCTACGAACGCAAAGAAAGAAGTTTTGATCGCCCCAGAAACGACGATCGACGATTTGAGAAGCGCGATCATCCTGATTTCAGTGGAGAGCAACGTGGACGGGATTCTGAGCGTCCGAGAGGCGAATTCAACGGAGAACGAAGAGAGCGGAACTTCGATCGCCCCAGCGGTGAAAGACGCAGTTTCGATCGTCCAAAAGGCGAATTCACTGGAAGAGAGCGGAACTTTGATCGTCCGAACGGTGAGAAACGTAGCTTTGATCGTCCGAGAGGTGAATTCAACGGAGAACGAAGAGAGCGGAACTTCGATCGTCCAAACGGTGAAAAACGCAGTTTCGATCGTCCAAAAGGCGAATTCACTGGAAGAGAACGGAGCTTTGATCGTCCAAACGGTGAAAGACGCAGTTTCGATCGTCCAAAAGGCGAATTCAACGGAGAACGAAGAGAGCGGAATTTCGATCGTCCAAACGGTGAAAGACGCAGTTTCGATCGTCCGAAAGGCGAATTTAATGGAGAGCGGAAGTTCGATCGTCCTCGGAATGGCGGCAATGCGAGATTTGAGAAGCGCGATAGCTTTGCTCCCAGCAAGCCTGACTATTTAGCCGATCAAGCCCGTGATGACATCCCGCAGCATTTTGTATCGCATGATGAGCCGTTTGAAAGCAATGAAGCTCCCGATCTGATCTATGGTCGTCATCCGGTGTTAAGTGCGCTGCAAGGAGAACGATCGCTCAATCGCATCTGGATCACAGAAAAGCTTCACTACGATCCCCGCTATCTTTCATTGCTGAATCAAGCGAAAGCAAACGGAACAGTCATCGATGAAGTGACACCAAAACGACTAGATCAGCTAACCTATGGTGCAAATCATCAGGGGATCGCAGCACAAATCGCAGCTTATGAGTACACTGATCTTGGTGACTTGATTGTTCGTGCGAAAGCTGCAACCGATCAGCCTGTGATCGTAGTTGCAGATAGCATTACTGACCCCCACAACTTAGGTGCAATTATCCGAACGGCTGAAGCGTTGGGAGCACAGGGAATCGTGATTCCGCAGCGTCGTGCGGTGGGCGTAACTTCAACGGTGATGAAAGTGGCAGCAGGCGCGATCGAAAAGCTTCCCGTAGCTAGAGTAGTCAACCTGGCTCGTGCGTTGGAAGAACTCAAGGCGGCTGGATTCTGGATTTATGGCACAGCTTCCGAATCAAGCCAGCCGGTTCATACCGTCAAATTTGCTAAAGCCTCGGTGTTGGTTGTTGGCGCAGAAGGGGAAGGTTTAGGATTGATGACGCAGCGCGGGTGTGATGTACTGGTTTCAATTCCACTACAGGGCACTACGCCTAGCCTCAATGCCTCAGTTGCAGCAGGAATGGCACTCTATGAGATCTACCGTCAACGCTGGGAGAACACCATTCATCTCGATGGATTTAAGACATCGATCGGATTGAAAAATCAAGTGTGACGGAGTATAAAGGGACTTGAACTCCGATTTGGAGCATCAAGCACAACAATCTCCCAGCATTCTGTTGCAAGATTGAATCTGATGCACTGGTAGCTTTCCCCTCTGACGATGTTCGCTGCGATTCGCAGGTCGTTCTTTGATTGAATTAGCTAGCTTATGAATGAACTCTTGACAAGTTTTCTTAGCTCGATCGGTCTTGCTTGGTGGGTTGAGGTCACGACTGATAGCCCCCGATGCGTCTACTATTTTGGCCCTTTTCCCAACAAGAAAATGGCTCAAAGTCACCAATCGGGCTATCTCGAAGATTTGGAGCGTGAAGGCGCTACCAACATCAAAATCACGATCAAACGCTGTAAGCCCTCGAATCTCACAATTTATGATGAGAAGGCGGATGTGGGGTTTGACAAGATGTCCGGTGTTTTGAGCGGCCAGTATTAAGCTTGCAAAGTGCTTGGGAGAGACGCGATAGTACTATCGCGTCTCTCCCATTACTGACACACTTCGGGATGTCGATCAAGCCATTGATCAATATCCGTTAGAATCTGATTTGGAATTTCCCACGGCAGCAGATGCGCTGTGTCGGAATAGACTTTACATTCACAGTTCGCCAAATGTTTTGCGGTTTCAAGACTTGATGCTGCGGTAATGTGGCGATCGTGCTCTCCAGCTAGCATCAGCACCGGACAGGTAATCTTTTCAAAGTTTTGCACTCGATAATATCCTTCGCTTAGTGCTGCATTCAGCGCTCGATTTGCTGCGACTGAGGTATTTAGAAAAGCGTAGACCGCATCACTCGCGATGTACTGGTAGGTTGCAGGGGTGTGTTGCTGAATCAGGTGACGAAAGAGTGATCGCTTTGCAAAAGTGTCAATATTCCAGCGCCATCCAGGTTTAATCACATTTAACAAGGCAGCGATCCCAGTATAGAGATTGTCCTGTAAGCTAATTCGAGGATGATTTCCCCAGGGTCGCGCAGAAGTAGCAACGAGAATCAAGCCGCTCACTTTTTCTGGGAATCGGGCGGCAAGTTCTAGCGCAACAATTCCACCGAGCGACCAGCCGAGGATTAAGGCACAATCAATGCCGTACTGCTCCAGCACTCCTTGCAGATCATCTAAGTGATCGAGCATGACAAAATTGGCGCGAGTTTTTGACTGACCATAACCGCGTAGGTCAGGCGCGATCGTTTGAAACCGTTTTGATAAATGTTGAGTAAATACGCTCATACTGCGACCCGATCCCGGATGTCCATGTAGACAAACGATCGGATAGCCCGCTCCATCAATCCATACCTTTAAAGAAAATCGATTCATTTCTACCCCTAATTCTCAACGTTCGCTTCCCGCTCTCCGATATCATGAGAGACGAATACTCGCAAACAAACTGGTGTTATGGCAACGGAAGAAACCAAGCCTCAAGGCGAATCGGAACTCCCCCCGACAGTGGGTGAGAATGTACCCGATGTCGTCAAAGAAAACCTGCATGGGGAAGATGTACCCACCACCACGGAGATTCCGACGGCAAACGCGCCTGATCCCACTGCCGTAAATGCTGGAGATAATCCTAACGCAACGAATCCCGCAACCGGAAAGGCTCCAAAAGAAGATGCGGGAATCAAGCCTGCGAAGGCGAAAAAGGAAAAAGCTCCAGGCGTTGAGGATAAGCCTTTCGGTGACTTTATTCAACAAGATTACTTGCCTGCCCTGAAGCAAGGATTAGAGAACCTGGGAACGCGATCGCTGGAACTGCATTTCGAGAAGCGCAAGATTCCGATTAAGGGTTACGACCAATCGCCGGAGTGTTGGCAGGTGATTGGTAAATGGCAACCGAGTTATAAGCAGTTGCGGGAATTCAATATCTATTTCTTCGATGAGAACATCAATGGTTTGAAAGGATTTGCTTGTGCGGAAGGCGATCGTCTTAGCACCCTGGAATCTTTTTTGATTGACGAGCGCAAAGTCACGTTAGATCTGCTGGTGTTTGGTACGGTACAACGCCTGAACGGTCAGAAGTGGTTAGCTCGAAACTAACTTGAAAACTTGCAAAGCCCTGGATCGTAAACTCACGATCCAGGGCTTTTTGCATTGGTCTATTCTGTTGGAAAGACTGAAAAGATCGTAATGGAGCTAGAAGCACTACTAGAACAGCGTCGATTGATTCGGGCGATCGGATTTGATGACGCCCCGTTTATCCGCAAGTCCGGAGAGCCTGTGTCGATCGCGGGCGTGGTTTGTGCCGGAACGCGATTCGAGGGGATGTTGTGGGGGCAGATTGAGCCAGACGGCTGGAATGCTACCGAGACGATCGCAAACATTCTGTTAAACAGTAAGTTTTTACCCCAAGCGCATATTGTGCTGCTCGACGGGATTTCGCTGGGTGGCTTTAATGTGGTGGATTTGCCTGCATTATCTGGTGAGATCGATCGTCCGTGTGTGAGCGTAATGCGTCGCTATCCAAAGTTAGAGAAGGTTGAATACGCGCTGAGACGATTGCCAGAGCCAGAGCGTCGCTTAGAACTGATTGCGCGAGCGGGGGAAATCTATCAATCGCCGCCGTTTGTGTTTCAAGTTCAGGGTGCAGCACCGGACACGACAGCGCGAGTGTTGGCGAGATTAACCGATCGAGGTCATGTCCCCGAAGCCCTGAGATTAGCGCATCTAATTGCTTCGGCTGTCATTAACGGCGAAAGTGGTCGTCAGGCGTAAATTCGATTCCGGTTGTGGGGTGCGAGTAAGTTTTGGGAATCGCTATCGATCGGAATGATCCCACCTGGATTAAGCGGAAATAGATTACCGTAATAATCTCGTTTTATTGCTTGTAAATCACAAGTTTCCGCAACGCCAGGGAGCTGATAAATATCTCGAACATAGGCACCTAAATTTGCATAGTCTTGAATACGGCGGCGGCTACATTTAAAGATGCCGTAGTAAGCCGCATCAAACCGAACTAGCGTTGTAAAGAGGCGAATATCTGCGAGCGTTAGAGTATCACCACAGAGGTAACGGTTTTTTTCTAAGGTGTTGTCGATCGCATCCAACGTTGTAAATAACTCATTGCAAGCAGATTCATAAGCAGCTTGTGTTTGAGCAAATCCACACCGATACACGCCATTGTTGACTGGATTATAAGTTTTAAGATTCCAGCGATCGATCTGATCCCGTAATGCTTCTGGATATAAATCAATTTCTGGATGCGCTGCAAATTCGTTCAACTCAGCATTGAGCATCACAATAATTTCAGAGCTTTCATTATTAACGATCGTATTTGTTTCACAATCCCACAGCACTGGAACGGTCGATCGTCCTGTATATCCTGGTTTTGCTAGCTTATAGAGTTCCGCTAAAGTAGAGCAACCAAACTCAGGTTTCTCTAAAATCCAGCCACCATTCTCCGGAGAAGGAGAGACGATTGAGACCGCGATCGCGGCTTCCAATCCTTTCAGCGATCGTGTGATTAATGTGCGATGCGCCCAAGGACAGCTCATTCCCACAAATAGCTTGTAGCGCCCTGAAGCGGCGGGATAACTCTCTGATCCAATGCGATCTCGAAACTGACTTTCAGGACGAATGTAAGCACCAGACGCATCACGCGGCGCAAGTTTGGACATCATAATCCGCCACATCGTCGTCCAAACAAAACGTCCTAGTTGAATGATCAGCTTTGGAGGCATAGGATGAGACCAGCGCAATAATTCAAATTATGGATAATAAGCCGAAAAATGTAATTGATGTCGATGCCGGAACTTTATTGGTTGTGGCGATCGCGGTTCTACTGATCCCGCTATTGCTCGCAGGCTTCTTTTCGCAATAAAAACCGATCCCCTCTGTAGGACTGACTCCAATTTACAGAACCCAATCCAACAAAGGGGACAGATTAGTGCGAGAGCCGATTATCGGGCAATTTTCACCGGAGTCCGGTTTGCTCTGACATCAAACTCAGCTTTTTGAATCAGAGATCGACCCGTCATCTCTTCAGGAATCGGCAGTCTCAGAATGTCGAGAATGGTCGGTGCGACATCCGCTAATCGTCCATCATCTCGCAGTGACACTTCAGTTCCATGTCCCGGAATCTTTAAGCCTTCGCCTTCAACCAGGATGAACGGAACAGGGTTTGTCGTGTGAGCCGTCCAGGGATTGTGATTTTCGTCGTACATCTGTTCAGCGTTCCCGTGGTCGGCTGTGATCAATGCGGTTCCGCCAGCGCGATTAATCGCTTCAAGCAAGCGACCCAGACATCGATCGACCGTTTCAAGCGCCGTAATCGTCGCTTCGATCTGTCCTGTATGTCCGACCATATCAGGATTGGCGTAATTGAGAATAATCATTGAATAGATGCGTTTCTCAATGGCTGCGATCGCGCCTTCGGTGACTTTTTCGGCTGACATCGCAGGTTTTTTGTCGTAGGTCAGCACCATCGGACTTGGCACCAATTCTCGATCTTCTCCGGGGAAAGGCTCTTCTAGCCCACCGTTGAAGAAATACGTCACATGCGCATACTTTTCCGTTTCAGCGGTGCGGAGTTGACGTAATCCATGCCGTGCAACAACCTCGCCCAAAATGTTGTTAAAGTTTTGTGGCTCAAACGCGACTTTGACAGAAAGCGAAGGATCGTATTGCGTAAAGGTGACAAACGAGAGCGGCGAAATCTGCGATCGCTCAAATCCACTAAACTTGGGATCAACAAATGCTTGAGTCAGTTGACGCGCCCGATCGGGGCGGAAATTGAAGAAGATTACCCCGTCTCCTGGTTCCACAGCTCCCTGTGCAATCCGCACAGGTTCGACAAACTCGTCGGTTACACCAGCTGCATAGGAAGCCTTCAACACCTCGATCGCGCTTTGCCCAGTGCCCTCGCCGATCTCGGTCATGACTTTGTAGGCTTTTTCAACTCGATCCCAGCGATGATCTCGATCCATTGCATGATATCGACCGCTAACTGTCACAATCTGACCGACACCGAGACGATCGATTTCTAGCTGAAACTTTTGAATCTCTGATAACGCTGACATCGGCGTAGTGTCGCGCCCGTCGGTAATCGCGTGAATGCAGACTTCTTCGATCCCTTGTGCTTTTGCAAGTTCTAGCAATCCGACCAAGTGCGAAATGTGAGAATGAACCCCGCCCTCTGAACACAAGCCCACGAGATGTAACTTTGTTTGACGGGTTCGCACATCTTGGCAAATTTCAACTAATTTTGGATTTTGCAGCAGGCTTTTATCCTCGACCGCATCGGAAATTCTGACCAATTCTTGAGGAACGACGCGCCCTGCGCCTAAATTGAGGTGTCCGACTTCTGAATTGCCCATCTGACCGTCTGGCAATCCGACATCTTTTCCAGATGTGCGAATTAGCGTGTGAGGATACGCTGCCCACAAGCTATTCATGACTGGCGTATTAGCTTGCGCGATCGCGTTTCCGTCGCGGCTCTCGCGGTAGCCCCAGCCATCCAGAATAACAAGTACCACAGGAGAAACAGGCGGTTGCCCCATATTGTTCTGCCCTTTCACTGAAATATTCTCCGCAAATCATACCATTGCTATCGTGACCATTCCCTTTTCCATGCCCCTGAAGATTCTTAAGCAGATGTTTTATTAATGATTTCTTAAGAATCTTATTAGTCCAACAAATCACAGCAGGGAGTCCTTTCAACAATAAGTCCTCTCAACAATAAATGGTCTGCTATCAGTCAACATTCTCATAGCAAACCATTCATCGCGAGTTCTTATTTTTTGAATATTAGCGGTTTTCACCAAAAATTACGCGCTTTTTTGGGCTTTTTTTTCCTTTTCTTTGGTTTTCTGTCTGGTACGTTTTTCAGCAACTTTTGCGGCTTTTTCAGCCTCGATCGCAGCGAGTTTTGCTTTCTCTTTTTCCTCAGCGATTTTGTCTAGATAATAGTGGTAATCGCCCCGATACAAGCGGAGTTCGCCGTCTCGAATCTCGACGATTTTATTTGCGGTTTTCGAGATGAAATAACGATCGTGCGACACAATCACGACGCTACCCTCGTAGTTTTGAACCGCTTCTTCCAGCATTTCTTTGGCTGGAATATCTAAGTGGTTGGTCGGCTCATCCAGAATGAGTAAATTTGCGGGTTGAAGCAGCATTTTTGCCAGTGCCAGCCTCGCTTTTTCACCACCGCTGAGCGCTTCCACTTTCTTAAAAACGGTATCACCGCTAAACAAAAATCGCCCTAAATGTGTGCGAACTTCCTCGTTTTTCCAGTCTGGAACTTCATCATGAATCGTGTCGATTACGGTTTTGTTTAGATCTAGCGCTTCGGCTTGGTTTTGCTCAAAGTAGCTGGGAACTACGTTATGATCCCCTAACTTAACGGTGCCCTCGACGGGTTGCTCGCTTCCGGTCATCAAATGCAGCAGCGTTGATTTTCCGGCTCCATTGGGTCCTAAAATCGCGACGTGATCCCCGCGTTCGATGAGCAATTCTGCTCCTAAAAATAGGATTTTATCGCCATACATATGAGTGAGATCTTCGATAATCACGACTTCGCGACCGCTTCGAGACGCAGGCGGAAAACGAAAATGTAGGGTTCTAACGTCAGAATCGGGAGCTTCAATCCGATCGATCTTGTCAAGTTGCTTTTCTCGGCTTTTTGCCTGGGTACTACGGGTGGCACTGGCACGGAAGCGATCGACAAACGCTTGCTGCTTTTCTAATTCCTTTTGCTGCCGCTCAAAGGCACTCAGTTGCGCGTCTCGTTGTTCTTGTTTTTGTTGCAGATAAGCGGAGTAATTACCAAGGTACGTCGTGGATATGCCGCGCTCGGTTTCTACAATCTGAGTGCAGAGGCGGTCGAGAAACTCCCGATCGTGCGACACAATCACCATTGGAGTCGATAATTCCTTGAGGTAGTTTTCCAACCATTCGATCGTCTCTAAATCCAAATGGTTGGTCGGCTCGTCGAGCAGCAGCAGATCCGGGGATTGCAGCAGGATCTTTCCTAAGCTCATTCGCATTTGCCAACCGCCACTAAACGCACTGACTAAGCGATCGCCGTCATCGGGATCAAATCCCATTTCTGGCAAAATCTTCTCGATTCGAGTCTCTAATCCGTACCCGTCCATCGCCTCGAATTGACGCTGCAAGCGATCCATTTTGTTCAGCAGCTTGTCCAATTCTTCCGGGGTTGCGGTTTCCATCGCATGATGAACTTGGGTCAGGGCTTCATGCACCTCGTTGGCTTCCTTGAACGCCCGCCAAAATTCCTCGCGCACCGTTCGAGTCGGATCGACTTCAAATTCTTGTGTGAGATAAGCAATATGCAAGCTGGCAGGGCGGATCACTTCTCCGTCGGTCGGTTCGATCTCGCCTGCAATAATTTTCAGCTGAGTAGATTTGCCTGCCCCGTTCACGCCGACTAGACCGATGCGATCGCCCGGTTTAACCTCCCAATTCACATCTTTCAGAACTTCGCCAGTCGAATAAATTTTGCTGACGTGCTCTAGTCGCAACATAAGAAACTCCAAGGGTTAGGAATGCAGGCAAGTTCTAAAATCTTAACAAACCATAACCCAATTCGATCTTTAAGTTGCGAACTGTTTCGGTAGGGTGAATGATCCGTCTGGATTCGGCGGAAAATCAACAATCTGCACGATCGCGTCTGCATTCAGTTCGCCGTAGAGATGCGGAAACTCTCCGACTCCTTCCACGGTTTCATATTTGATTTCTGCGCGAACGTGATCGGGATCAATTACGAGCAAAACGAGCGAAGTTTTTCCTCGATAAAATTGATTCGCAACCCAAATCACTTGATCCAATGTAGAGCAGTGAATAAATCCTTCTGTCTCAAGCGAATCAGCCCGATAAGCCCCAGATTGTTGAGCCGCAATTGCTGCATCGCGCTCTGTGATGT
The DNA here is from genome assembly GCA_014695255.1 of Cyanobacteria bacterium FACHB-63. GTDB lineage: Bacteria > Cyanobacteriota > Cyanobacteriia > Leptolyngbyales > Leptolyngbyaceae > Leptolyngbya. The sequence goes on along the minus strand of JACJNX010000060.1, from coordinate 85,050 downwards.
GCAGGAGCATTAGTTTACTGATCCCAGAGTGAGAAGCGAGAGGGAAAAGGTGTTGAAAAATGAGGTCGGAGCTTCTTTCGGTTTGGGCGCGCTAATGCCTGCGAACAATGTCAGAAGCGCAGTAATGACGATCGCTTGTAGGAGTTTTTCTAGCATCTCGAACCTCACTCAATTTTCAGGAAGGCAAATCGTGCATCTACCTTTTGAATGATTCTACTCAAATTTGATGCACATCGCACATCCTTTAGAGTCTTATAAGTTTGCAGAAAATGGGGTGATTTGACTCACTTTGGGCTGGAGAAAATGATCCCGGTCAACAAACTGAGAGCAGAAGGAATGAGTGAGGACAAAACTGTAACTTAAGATGAAGGATTACAACGAATTTCTAACATAAAGCCGTCCGGATCGTAGAAATAAATTCCGCGTCCGGTTGGGCGAGATACAGGACCGTGATCGATCGTCACGTTATAGTGATGCAGCACTTCAACAGCACGATCGAACAACTCCGACGCGATGTCAAACGCAAAATGATTCATCCGAGTAAAGCCTTTTTTGGGATCGGGATCAGGCGGAGTTAAATCGGGTTCCCAAAACAAATCAATAATGGTGCCGTCTGGTGTTTTGAAGTTGGCAACTTTACCAGAAGCAACTTCGTTTTTTAGCGTTTCGGGGACTTCTGATCCGGTTAACTCATGTAAGCCTAAAATTGTGCCGTAAAAATAGCGAGATGCCTGCATATCTTTAACATTCAGGGCAAGGTGATGCACCTGACGTAAACAGCCTGTTAAGGAAACGATCGGTTCGGAAGTAGAAAGCATAATTAACACCGCATTTTTTAATGTTCTAGCGTGTCTCGACGATCGTTTTCAATCCGGTGACAAGTCGTTGAATGCCCTCGATCGCGGTTTCTTTTTCGAGTGCGCCATATCCCACCCGTAGATAACAGCCATCTTCTAGCCCGAAGGTAAACCCTGGCAGTACAGCAACTCGGTGATCTTGAATCAGTCGTTTTACGAGTTCCATTGTGTCTAGTTCGGTTTGAACTTTGAGCAGAAAATAGAATGCGCCATCTGCTTTTGGAACAGTGCAGAAATGGCGAATCGATTCGAGTTCAGCTAAAACAATTTCACGGACTTGAGAGATCGATACCAGTTTTTCTTCGCAGTACGATCGTCCCGCCTGCAATGCTCCTAGTGCTGCATATTGAGAAACCACAGCAGGACAAATCACATTCGTATCCTGAATTTTCTGCATCGATTCGAGCAAGTAAGCCGGAATCACCATGTATCCGATGCGCCAACTGGCAAAGCCATACGCTTTAGACAAACTAAAGATTGAGATTGTATGGTTAGCGCTATCGTCAATGCTGGCAGCAGAGAAATGATCAACGCCATAAGTGAAATATTCGTAAGCTTCATCGGTAATGTGAAAGCAATTCGATTCACGACACAATTGATTCACTTCTCGCAATGCAAATTCGGAATAGACTGCACCTGTGGGATTATTCGGAGAAATAGTGACGATCGCACGAGTTCGATCGGTGATTGCAGCTCGAATTAAATGGGGTTGAAGCTGGTAGTTTTCATCTGTTGGAACTAACACGGCTCGACAACTCGCAATCTCGATCGCCATTTCGTGATTGAAATAAAAGGGAGTTTGCAGAATAATCTCATCACCGGGATCAGTAATGGCTAAAACCACATTTAGAAATGCCATATTGCTGCCTGCGGTGACAACGATTTCTCGATTCGTCAAATCAATCTTGTTTTCAGTGATTAATTTCTGTGCGATCGCCGCTTTCAATGCTGGAATTCCCTCAACCGCTTGATATTTATGGTTCACTGGGCTGCTGAGAAACACGGTGATTTGATCGATCGCACTCTGAGGCGGCGGATAGTTCACCACACCTTGACCCAGTGAAATCGTTCCAGGATGCTGCCGGATTAGTTCACCGACGATCGGAATAATCGGAGATTGAACCGCTTGCATCCGAGAGGGAAGACGATTGAAATTCATGAGGATTGACAACGCTAAGCCTTATCATGGTATCGAACATTCCTTCGGCAATGAGCTATGGCGCAAGAGCAAAAAGACCAAGAACATCCGTTGTGGAAGACCGATCGCGAGATTGTGAATGGTTTACTGAGCGGTGAAGCGACTGATTTGAATCTTGCTGAACTAGCGCGGCTTCGCATTCGCTACAATGGCTTTCCTGGAGCGCGAGACATTCAAGCGGATTTAGATAAAGTTCTCAAACAATGGAACCTAACCGAGGATGTCTTGTTTGAAAAAACTCGAAAAATTCATGTGGAATCTCAACCCTATAAAGGACGCGGCGCAAAACGCGACGATTGGAGCTAATTTGAGAAGCCTTCGTTCGTTGCTACAGCCCGCCCTGAAATAGAATTTCGGGCTAATTGGCGAAAGTCCATTAGAAATGGACTCAGAGCTTGAAACTCGCGCTTAGTCTACTGGAAGTAGACTTTCCACAGTTAGCCCGAAATTCTATTTCAGGGCGGGAGTGCAACGAGAGCGAAGAGACTCTATATACTGTTTGAACATTCTCTAATCAAGAATCTTCCAGGTTTCGTTCTCGATCAGAATATAAACCCCTAACCCAATCAGCACGATCGGCACCAAAATCCGGTTGTATTGCTCCAGCACAGGTGCGATCGCTGGATGACTCGATAGCCAGTCGGCAACTCTACACCACACTGCAATCAAGCTAAGAAATACGGTCAACACAATCATCATTCGCTGCAACTCTAAGCTGGCAAACAGGGGAATGTAGGTTGCAATGTTGTCTCCACCGTTTGCAAATGTGACGATCGCAACACTTAGAATCTGTGGCTGAAAAAATCGCAATAAAACTTTCGTGACTGGATGATCCGGTAGCGTTGCGCCTTGAATTTCACCTTCTTCTTCTCGGCTTAAAATCGCCCGAATCCCCAAGAGAATTGGCAGAACGCCCAGCAGACCAATCCAAGTCTGCGGAACCAATAATCCACCTAAAAATCCCAACAAGCTACACCCAACGATTCCGGCAAATCCTAGATACTGCCCTAAATAGATGTGTGCTCTTGTAAAAGACGAATTGACCTGCGAGAAGAACAGCATCAAGACAAACAAATCATCGATATTCGTTGCTGCAAACGCGATCGCACCTGTTAAAACGGTCGAGAGAAACCAGAGCATCGAGCAAGACACCTTACAATCTGAAATCAACCCTATCAGACTTAGGAACCCCCATGATGCACGGCTTTATTCCCAGCGATCGCTATTTTCCCTATCTCAGTTGGACAGACATCGAATCAATGCCGAACAAAGAAAATGTTGTAATTGTGCAGCCGATCGGCGCGATCGAGCAGCATGGCGCACATTTACCGTTAGCGGTGGATTCGGCGATTAGTGTCGCGGTCTTGGGGAAAGCATTATCCCAACTTGATCCCAACATTCCCGCCTATGCTTTACCGCCCTTGTACTACGGCAAATCGAACGAACATTGGCACTTTCCCGGAACAATCACACTCAGCACTCAAACCTTGTTAGCCATGTTGATCGAAGTTGCAGAAAGCATCTATCGAGCTGGATTTCGTAAGCTAGTATTCATCAATTCTCATGGAGGACAGCCGCAGATTCTCGAAATCGCTGCCCGTGATTTGCACCAACAATACGAAGACTTTGCATTGTTTCCGCTATTTACTTGGAAAGTTCCAACTGTTGCAGCGATCGCCACTGAACTCTTCAGCAAAAAAGAACTCGAACTTGGAATTCATGCAGGTGATGTCGAAACCAGTTTGTTACTCTCAATCCTGCCGGATCAGGTCAAAATGGAACGCGCTAAAGCCGAATATCCGCTCGGTGAACCGCAATCAGGCGTTCTCAGCATGGAAGGAGCGCTGCCGTTTGCCTGGATGACTCGCGATCTAAGTTGCAGCGGTGTGTTGGGCGATCCCACGACTGCGACGAAAGAAAAGGGCGATCGCATTCTCGCCGCTTTAGTAGAGGGATGGGTACAAGTCCTCGAAGATGTTTATCAATTTTCGTTACCAACTGCGTGGAAGTGTGAATAAGTAGGCGTGTTTGTCACATTGGACGCTGTATTTTGCGGAACATCAGTAAAATTGAGACAAATCGCACAGCTTATCTGGAGGTTTGTATGGCAGATGCGATCGTTGCTCCCGTTCGTCAAGTGTTGCAGACAAGGCAGGAACTTGATGAGGCAGTCAGAAACTACATTACAGGTGATTGGCAAGGCGAAGAACTACTTCTGCGCTGGCAAGCGATTCGCGACGCTTCACTCGCACAATTGCTGGCAGATCCTGACCCGTCCGCCGTTCCAGGAGGAGATAGTTATTAAAGCAGGCTGATTGTAAAGATTCGCGGATAAATCCGACCAACTGCAAGATCAGCAGAAATACTTTTGAGGTGTACTCTACCCGGACTTTATGCACCTTGATACTGTTGTTCAAGTTCTAATTCAAATTCTTCTAGTCATTGGATTATCGCGATTTGTTGGAATCGGATTTCGGCGAATTAATCAGCCGCTAGTGATTGGCGAAATTGTTGCGGGGATTATGCTGGGTCCGTCTCTGTTTGGCATGATTGCGCCAGAGGTCGCGGCATCGGTTTTTCCGCCTGAAACTGTTCCATTCTTGGGCGTTTTGTCTCAGATTGGGCTGATCTTTTTCATGTTTCTAATCGGATTAGAACTTGATCCGAAATATCTCAAAAATGGATTAAACGTCGCGATTCTTGTTTCGCACGTCAGTATATTGGTGCCTTTTTCACTCGGAACATTGGCATCACTGTTGTTGTATCCATTAGTTTCTTATGAGGGTGTGTCATTCACAGCGTTTGCGTTGTTTTTAGGCGCAGCGATGTCGATTACGGCATTTCCAGTATTAGCAAGAATCATCACAGAGAATAATCTACAAAATACTCGATTAGGCATCCTGGCGTTGACTTGTGCTGCGGTCGATGATGTTACGGCTTGGTGTCTGTTGGCGCTGGCGATCGCGGTGACTCGCTACAACAATATGGCGGCAGCAATCCCCACGATTTTAGAATCGATCGCCTACATCGCCATTATGCTCACCGTTGGGCGACTGCTGTTCAGGCAGTTTGCCGTGCTGTACGATCGTACCGGGAAACTCAGTCAAGCTGTGCTTGCGGTCATCTACATGGTTGTGGTGAGTTCTGCATTAATCACAGAACTCATTGGAATTCATTTAATTTTTGGGGCATTTCTCGTCGGTGTGGTGATGCCAAAACATCCGGGACTCACACGCGAAGTCGCTCAGAAAACCGAAGATTTTGTCCTAACTTTTCTGCTGCCTGTGTTCTTTGCTTATAGCGGATTACGCACTCAGATTGGCTTACTAAACCGTCCTGTATTGTGGGGACTTTGCGCGATCGTAGTTGCAGTTGCGATCGTGGGAAAGTATGTCGGAACTTACGTTGCAGCAAGAGTTTCAGGTGTTGCTAAACGAGAAGCTTCGGCGTTGGGCTGGTTGATGAATACTCGCGGTTTGACAGAATTAATTGTTCTGAACATTGGCTTGAGTTTGAATGTCATTTCACCGCTATTGTTTACGATGTTGGTGATTATGGCGCTGGTCACGACGTTCATGACATCGCCGCTCCTCACCTGGATTTATCCAAAACAACAAATTCAAGCACAAGCGATCGATCCGCAACACGATACCGAATTTGCAAGTTATCGAGTTTTAGTGCCGATCGCAAATCCGACAACTCAGCGCGGATTGATTGAACTGGCAATGGCGATCGCGATTGGAAATTCGGCAACGCATCCTCCGGCGATCGTGACTCCATTAAGCCTGATTCAGCTTGACGAAGATTATGTTTATGAAAGTCTACCGAGTGAAGCAGATCGACAAATCGCTCAAACGAATGCAAAACTTCAAGCGCTGATCGAAACGTTAGAGCCTGCGGATTACCGTCATCTGGTGCGCCCCATTGTGGAAATCGATCGCGATGTGGCACGAGTGACCAAGCAAATTGCTGTGCGCGATCGTGCCAATTTAATTCTTGTGGGCTGGCATCGTCCCGCGTTTCACAGCAACCGACTCGGCGGGCGAGTCGGACAAATTCTCACAACGGCTCCGGTCGATGTGGCGGTGTTTATCGATCGACAAGCCACAAAGCTAGAACATCTACTCCTACCTTATGCACCAAACATTCACACAGATTTGGGATTAGAACTAGCGTTACGGCTTCTGATTAATCGAGAGCATACCCATCTCAAGATTCTCAGAGTGATTTCAGCCGAGCAGCCCGTTAGCGATCTCAGCTTTGAATTCAATGCTCTACTCGATCGACTCCCCGATCGCATTCGTCGCCGGATTGAATTGCCGATTGTCGAAACGAGTTCTTTGATTCGAGCGGTTGTAGCAGCATCAGAACAAGCAGACTTGACGATCGCCGGAGCCAGCCGCGAGTGGGGAATTGAACGGCAAACGCTCGGACGTTACACTGATGAACTTGCAGCAGAATGTCGATCGTCATTGTTAATCACAAGGCGGTATAGTCACGTTGCATCTCATCTCACATCGATGTTAGAGGTGATTGATGAAAAACCTGTTTAACGCAAAATGGTTCATGTTCTATGGAGGAACGATCGCGTTTGTGATTGCACTCTTTAGTCTGACCACTCGCTATGGAGAAACAAAACTGAAAGCACCGTTGAGAATTTCAGGACAATACAAAGTAACCGCAACGAATTTACCAGGATGCTTGAAGTCGAAAACGCTAATTTTATCGATCGAGCAATCTGGAATTTATCTCAACGGATCACTTCTAGAATTCTCTGCGCCAACACAAGAGCAAACGGTTTCTAAAAAGAAACCCTCGCTCACTGGAGTTTTCCAGCAGCCTAATCTAGAGCTATCGGGAACAACCACGCAAATCGCAGGCTGTGAACAGAGTACGATCTCCATTCAAGCTGCGATCGCAGCAGGCAGTACAGCCACGACTCAGCCCACTCTAAAGGGCAATCTTCGCTTAGAGCAAGCAGACGCAATTTTCGCAGCAGAGCGCCAAGAAAAATAGTTACGCGATCGATTGCCATTCCTCTAAAGCTCTCGAAATTCGTACAGCACAATCCCCGTTTCTGGATCGTTGCCAATCTCCACATATCCACTCTTCAGCATCTCTATCAGCAGCGTTTCAACTTGCTTAAAACTCAACCCCGTTGCCATTACTCCCTGAGTCACTGAAAGTTTTCCGCCTCTTGCTTCTGCGGCTTTGAGAAGCGAGATCGTGGCTTGTTGGTGAGAAATTGGCGGCGTTGAATCAATCAGTTTCGGGGATTTGACCCCTGTAAATCTTGAAGATTGAAGCGTGACTTGCTCAATGGTTAGCGCGATCGGTTTTTGTTCTAACAGGGGCTTGTATTTCTCACTCAATCGCTCGTTATGTACCTGAACCATCTTTGGAATCAAAATCAGATCCAACAATTGCCCAAAGCCAAACAGTCCAAAGGTTCCCAACCAGAGCAAGCCCGTTTTTTTCTCACCATTGTACAAACGATGTAGCCCAGATAAGCCGAATAGACCGCCCAGCCAGAGAACGTAAGCTACACCTACCTTGTTCATAACGCATCGATCGACCGATTTGGATACCGCTATCATAACGAATCACTAAGCTTGAATCAGCGCCACTAACTCCGCTTCCGAGAGAATTGTGATTCCCAATGCCTGAGCTTTTTCGAGCTTTGAGCCTGCTTCTTCACCCACCACGACATAATTTGTTTTCTTACTCACAGAATCGCTCACTTTGCCGCCTGCTTGCTGAATTAGTGCCTTTGCTTCATCGCGTTTCAGCGTCGGTAATGCTCCAGTAATCACGAAGATTTTGCCTGCGATCGCTGTGTCTTGCACCACTGGAGCCGCTTCGCCTTCGAGTTGAACGCCCGCTTGACGTAAGCGATCGATTAATTCCTGATTTCCATGATTTTGAAACCACTGAAACACCGATTGAGCAATTTCAGAACCAAATCCGGGAACGGCTTCAATCTGTTCGGGTGTTGCTTGAGAGAGTAGCTCGACTTTCGGAAAGGTTGCGGTGAGTGTTTGAGCGTTGACGCTGCCAATATGTCGAATTCCCAAGCCGTAGAGAACTCGCGACCACGGCTGAGTCTTCGACTGCTGAATCGCTGCGACAATTTTTTCAGCCGACTTTTTGCCCATGCGCTCTAGGGTGAGCAGCTTGTCGATCGTCAAATCATACAAGTCTGCAACCGAATGCACAATATTACTGTCAACCAATTGTGCAACCAGTTTCTCACCGACACCGTTAATATCTAAAGCATCACGGCTGACCCAGTGCGTTAATGCTCCACGCAGAATTGCTGGACAGGAAGCGTTAATACACCGAGTTACCGCTTCATCTTCAGGTTTAACCACAGGTTCGCCACACTCTGGACAATGTGAAGGCATCTGATAGGGTTGCGCTTCGACGGGTCGTAACTCTGTAAGAACGCGCAGCACTTCAGGAATGATTTCACCCGCTTTGCGAATGATAACAGTATCACCGATTCTACAATCGAGTTCGGCAATGCGATCGCGATTATGCAAGGTCGCTCGTGATACCGTAGTTCCAGCTAGCTGAACAGGTCTTAATTCTGCAACAGGTGTAATCGCTCCGGTGCGTCCTACGTTGACACTGATGTTTTCTAAAATCGTTGGAGCTTCTTCAGCAGGATACTTAAGCGCGATCGCCCAGCGCGGAAATTTTTGCGTAAATCCTAATCTTTCTTGTAGCGCAAGCGAGTTAATCTTAATCACAACGCCATCGGTCATGTAGCGCAGTTTGGTGCGATCGATTGCCCAACGATCGCAGTATTCCTGCACTTCTTGTAAGTTGGCACAGAGCGATCGCTCTGGATTCACGCGAAATCCCATTTTTTTCAGGGTTTCTAATGCTTCTGCCTGCGTTTTCAATTCACCGGGAAAATGCAGTGTGTAGGCAAAAAAATCGAGTTGACGCTGAGCCACAATGCGAGAATCTAGCTGGCGTAACGTTCCCGCCGTTGCATTTCGGGGATTTGCAAACAGGGGTTCTCCGGCTTTTTCACGATCGCGGTTAATTTGCTCAAAGGTATCAAGCGAGAGAAACGCTTCACCCCGGACTTCTACAACGTCAGGCGGATTTTCTAGGTTGAGGCGGAGGGGAATCGATCGGATCGCTTTCACATTTTGGGTAATTTCCTCGCCTGTAATGCCATCACCGCGAGTTGCGCCCCGCACTAGAACCCCGTTTTCGTAAGTGAGTGCGATCGCATTTCCATCAATTTTCAGTTCGCAAATATAATCAAACTCGCTGACCTCTGGTACAACTTTGCGCCATCGTTGTTCCCAGGTGGCTAAGTCTGCATTTCCGAAAGCGTTCTCTAAACTATAGAGTGAAATATTGTGTTTAACCGAAGTGAATTGACTGGCAGGACGTTCACCCACGCGCTGAGTCGGACTGTCCGGTGAAATTAATTCTGGGTATTGTGTCTCAAGGGTTTGAAGTTCGCGATAAAGCTGGTCGTAAACCGCATCGTCGATCGTCGGCGCGTCCAGCACGTAATATTCGTAGCTTGCTTTCTGTAACAGACGTTTGAGTTCTTGTACGCGCTGTTGAATCTCCGGAGTGAGACGTGCGACTGAATCCATTACTCTATATCCTTGTCCCTTAAACAGAGCTTAGTGTACTGCCGAAAATCACTCCTCTACCGAAAAAGTGATTTCGCTGGTGATTTTAGTACACTAGAACTATTTAAGCAAGAAGAAATCGATCGTCGGAGCACGATTTAGGATTGTGATAGCCGATTGAACTCCGACGATCGTCGCTTCTAAACGCCTGCCTGTTGTCGATCCAAGTTAAACAACAGTTCCAGCGTTTCCATCGCCTGCCGTCGCGCTTCAATATCCTGCTGCGCTCTCAACTGAACCATCGGATCGTGCAGAATCTTATTCACAATCCCTTTAGTCAGCGCTTCAATTACCTCGCGATGTCGATCGCCAAACTCCGTTCCCAGTCTCGATAATGCTTTCTCCAATTCCTGTGCTCGAATTGCTTCAACTTTATCGCGCAGACAGCTAATTGTTGAAACGGTTTCAAGCGATCGCCACCAAGCTTCAAAGGTTTCGACCTCTTCTTCTAGCAGCGCTTCTGCTTCCATTGCCATCTGCCGCCGACTTTCCTGGTTTTGTGCCACTACCGCTTTGAGGTCATCCACGTTAAAGGCTCGAACCGTCGGTAATTCATTCACATCGGCGGCAACGTTCCGGGGCACAGCGATATCAATTACCATCAAAGGCTGATTCGGATCGAGAACGGCTTCAAGATTGGCACGATCAAGAATCGGCTCGGTCGAAGACGTACTCGTAAACACAATGTCCGATTGCGCGATCGCGTCCATCATGTCGTGAATCGGCAATAGTCTGAGATGAGCATCTGGGAACAGATTCGCCAATTCCCGCGCTCGCTCCATCGATCGATTCAAAATCACAATGTTGGTCGCACCTTTTGACAACAAATGCTGCACCAACAATCGAGACATTTTTCCGGCACCAATGATCGTCACGCGCTGATCCGAAAGCTGATCGACCTTCATCTGCGCCAGTTCTACCGCAGCCGAACTGATCGACACGGCACCCGTTCCGATGCTCGTTTCCGTCCGCACCCGTTTCCCAGCGCTAATGCCCTGTTTGAACAATTGATTCAGAATGCGTCCGACACCACGATGCTGTTGTCCAAGCTTATGACACTGTTTCACCTGGGCGAGAATTTGACCTTCTCCCAGCACCAAGCTATCTAATCCTGCCGACACTCGCATCAAGTGCATCACTGCATCCTGATGTAGCAAGGTAAATAAATAGGGACGCAGCCGCGCACTCGGTAATTTACTGTGTTCTGATAAAAACTGATTAACTTCGCGAATTCCTTGTTCAGTGTCAGAAGTCACCAGATAGAGTTCCAGCCGATTGCAGGTACTCAAGACGGCGACTTCTTCAATATGCGGGTAGCTACAGAGTTGTGCGATCGCTTTATCGCACACAGGTTCCGGAATGCTCAACTTCTCACGAACTTCGACGGGTGCAGTTTTGTGAGTCAGCCCAACAACAGCAATGTTCATATTAAAAGACGCTCTAATAAGTCGATCAGGGTGAAGGAGAAGAGATGGGTGGGGAAGTGGGGAGTGGGGAGTCAGATGCTTCTACTATTATCGCTCGACTCTCCACTCCCTACCCCCTACTCCCCACACTCAATTAGTGCAATTGAACGATCTTCGGTTGATCAAACATATGGATCGTGTCTACAAATCGAGCCGTCTTCGATTGGCTAGAAATGACCAGCGTTTGAGTTCTCGCGCCGCCCTTGAAGAACCGTACACCATTCATGATGTTACCCGGAGTGATGCCTGTTCCTGCAAACAGAACGTTTTCTCCGCAAGCAAGCTCCTCAGCCGTGTAAACCTTGTCGGGGTCAGTGATGTTCATGTCTTTGAGGCGGGCTAGGTTGCCTTCCTTAGTCATGTTTGCCCATTCCTTGGTTCTCACGACGGCAGGATCGTACACCAACTGACCTTGGAAGTGTGCGCCAAGACAGCGTAGAGCCGCTGCCGAAATCACACCTTCAGGAGCCGCACCGATGCCCATCAGCGCGTGAATATTCGTTCCCGCAAACCCGCAGTTAATCGCTGCGCCGACATCTCCATCGCTGATGAGTTGTACCCGTGCCCCTGCTTCACGAATTTCTTTAATCAAATCATCATGGCGTTCGCGCTTCATCACCACGACCACGAGTTCATCGATCGAGCGATCGAGGCATTCCGATAAAATCTTCAAATTCTCGGTTGCCGATTTGTTGATATCGACTTTGCCTTTTGCAGCAGGAGGAGCCGCCAGTTTCTTCATGTAGAAGTCGGGAGCCGCAAACAAGCCGCCTTTTTCGGAGATTGCCAGCACTGCCATCGATCCGGGCTGACCGTAGGCACAAAGGTTTGTTCCTTCGCAGGGGTCAACGGCGATATCGATTTCGACCAGTTCTTCGATGTTGCAATACTCTGCGGCATCCGGACGAGAGCAAATCCCGACTTCTTCACCAATGAAGAGCATCGGGGCATCGTCGCGTTCTCCTTCTCCGATCACAATCCGACCGCGCATATAAATTTTGTTCATACGTTCGCGCATCGCTTCGACTGCCACGCGATCGGCTTCATTCTTGTCGCCTTTTCCCATCAGACGAGCCGAGGCGATCGCCGCCTGTTCTACGACTTCAATGATTTCTAAACCAAGCGTGTTTTCCACGTAATAAGTCCTCCAACTGCTGATTTGTCGCCGTTTTCATGGGCAATCTCAGTTATCAATCCTACCAAAAGGCGGTCTTTCAAAGTGGATCGTCAATTTATTAAGTTTTGCCAAGCTGAATTTTGAGAACGAAATGAGTCAGCGTGATACGATGAAACGCCATTGCTAAAAACTCGTTGCGTTAGGATGAGTCCACCTTTATCTCTAACTCCAGCGCAGGAATCTGCCACGTTGCAAGTCTGTTTTGATTTGACTAGGCTATTCCTCTCGACCCATCCGATCGATGAACTTTATCTCCTGCCTCAACTCATCGAAGAACGTTGCAAAACGAAAGAGAATCAAGACCACTAATTTATGTCTGCCTTTGCAACCCTGATTGGTCAATCTCAAGCTGTTGAACTTTTAGAACGGGCGATCGCTGTCGATCGTCTCGCGCCCGCTTATCTGTTCACCGGAACTGCGGGCATCGGCAAGCGTCTTGCGGCTGAATGCTTTCTCGAATCGCTGTTGTCGTCTTCACGCGCTCGAATTCTCAGTCGTAATCATCCCGATTTACTTTGGGTTGAGCCAACTTACTTACATCAAGGAAAGCGACTGAGCGCGATCGAGGCTGAAGCGGCTGGAGTCAAGCGCAAAACGCCGCCGATGATTCGATTAGAGCAAATTCGTGAAGTTAGTCAGTTTCTCAGTCGTCCGCCCTTGGAAGCTCAACGATCGGCGATCGTGATCGAACAAGCGGAGACAATGCCCGAAGCCGCCGCAAATGCGTTACTCAAAACGCTCGAAGAACCGGGAAGAGCAACGATTATTTTATTAGCCACCAGTGTAGATTCGGTTTTACCAACGATCGTCTCTCGCTGTCAGCGAATTCCATTTGCGCGACTCGATACTGATTCAATGGCGCAAGTGTTGAAGCAAGTGGGACACGCCGAGATTTTATCGAAACCGCAATTGCTGGCGTTAGCACAAGGCAGTCCGGGAGCTGCGATCGTTCATCAAACTACACTTGAATCGATTCCACCGGAAATCATTCAATCTGTGATCAATCCACCGAAATCACTGAGACAGGCTTTAACGATCGGAAGAACGATCGCGAAAACGATCGATGGTGAAACCCAGCTTTGGTTGATTGATTATTTGCAGCAAGTGTATTGGTCACAGAGTCGCAGTTCTCGATCAATTCAATTGCTTGAGAAAGCAAAAGAACAATTGCTAGCTTATGTGCAAGCGCAATTAGTTTGGGAAGTGATGTGGATGGAGCTTTGTACTTAGTCTGCACTTAGATTGCAGGTTCAGTATTCAGAATTGCATCTAAAAGGGTATCTGCTCCAAATCGAACTGGATCGGTACAGGGTAAGTTTGTTTCTGTCTGAATTTGTGCGATCGCTGTTTCTGCTGCCTCTTGATCCAGATGAGCGGTATTGAGCGCGATCGCTGCGACTTTACATGGAGCAAATGCTCCACCCGCTGCTGCTAGTGATTCGTAAACCTGAACCACAGTTTTCAGGGGTGGAATCGGGACGTGAGGAACGTTGCGGATGTGTGTTTGTCCGGCTCTGTGTACCAGAATTAAATGTGTGGGCTGGGAACCTCGAATCAAGGGTAAAGTTGCAGTCGAAGCAGGATTAAAGATTGAACCCTGTCCTTCAATGTGAAGCAGATCAAAGTTCGCAGAGCGCATGACTAACTGTTCAACGGCTCCAGAGGCAAAGTCTACTCGAATCGCATCGAGCGGAATGCCATCACCACAAATCATCATGCCTGCTTGACCTGTGCCAAGAAACTTCGATCGTATCCCCCGTTTTTGAGCCACGCGATCGAGTTCCAAACTGGTAGACATCTTACCGATGCTCATATCCGTTCCCACAGTTAGCACTCTCAAGCAGGGGAGCGATCGCGCTGCACCACTTCCGACCTTTAACCCGATCGGCTCTTGGCGAATATCCCAGATCCATTGTCTAGGCTGTAAGCGATCTTTTAGTCTGGGCGTAAGTTTGGTATGAAGTCCATTTACGATCGATAGTCCCGCATCAACCGCTTGCTCAATTTCTGTTAACCAAGCATCTGGTAACACTCCGCCGGAGGGTGCAATTCCAATTAACAACACAGTAGGCTGATACTTCAGTGCTTCAACTATCGAGCTTACAATCGGGGCTTCACACGCGATCGAGGTTAATGCCCGAAAGGATTGTCCTGCGCAGTCTTGATCAAGAACTGCGACCACTGAATCAGATCGATAGCGAGTGAATGTTAATCCTGTTTTTCCCTGTGTGCCCTGAATTCCATTGTGTAATAGCACCGCAACCCGATCGCTCGATCTCAGCATGATCTCTCTCCTCTCAAGACAACCCCCAAACCCGGACGATCGCTTGGAATCACCCGTCCGTTTTGAAAGCTTGCACCGACAAATGGATCATCTACTAAATTCAAATGACTATCGAGGTCTAGATAATCTGCTAAAGGAGATAACTGTGCGATCGCGCTATTCAACAATGAACTATCTGAATAACAGCCAAACATAACTTTGAGATTGTGTGCTTTGGCAACATCAATCATTCGTAGTGCTTCACTTAATCCACCCGATTTCATCAATTTAATGTTGATACCGTGAACGCGATCGCTTAACGCCGGAATCGATCGACTATCAAAACAACTCTCATCGACAAAAATCGGCAACGGTGAAAGATTGAATAGTTTAGGTAATTCAGCTTCTTGTCCTTTGGCTAAAGGTTGCTCGATGTAAGTGACATTGCGATCGCTCAACCAATGCGCCATTGTTAACGCCGTTTCAACTGTCCATCCCCCATTTGCATCGACACTAATCTGATTAATGTTCGGTGCCGCTTCTCGCACCGCTTCAAACATCGCTTGGTCTGCTGCAATTCCTTCAGGACTGCCGAGCTTTACTTTCAGCGCTTGAATATCTTGCCAGGGAGATTCGACCGTTCCTTGACCCAGCCAATCTTTGACTCGTTGTTTTGCACCTTCAGGCGTATTAATTCCGATCGTCACCGAAGTCGGAACAATCCGATCTCGCTCCAATCCCCACAGTTGCCACAGCGGTAAATTGGCGGACTTTCCGAGCCAATCGTGTAAAGCAAGATCGATCGCAGCCCGCGCCGCAGAAGGCAATTTTGATTGAGTTAAAAGCTGACCAATTCGCTGACGTTCGAGCGGATGAATTGCTTTGAGCAGAGGCGCGATCGCTTGCAAAGAACGGGTAATGATTTCGGTTGTTTGCGGTTGTTCACCGATCGAAAATGGAGAAGCTTCGCCCCATCCTTCGATCCCATCTTGCTCAATCTTGATCCAGACATTCGTGGTTTGAGCCGTTGTGCCGCGACTAATTTTAAGCGCGAACCGTTTATGAACTGTGAATGTCTGAATCTGAACTTGCATCGCGATTAAAATAAAGCAACTGTTCTTCGGAGATATGTACTGATGACGATGCCCTCGGCAGACGTGCCCGGGCAATCTTCCCGTCTAACTCTGCCAGATCATACACAGTTACCGGAGTCGGATGGTACTTTTGTGAAAAACTTTCAGGAACATCCGCAAAGCCTGTTGCTGACCAATTCCATTTGCCCAACGCCTATGCGATTTACGAAGTCGAAAAGGCATCCGTCGAAGTTTACGAACTGGTCGGAGATCACTATTCCAAGTTTGATCCAAATTGGCGCGGACACTACCCGATTCCACCCATGAACGTTGAGCTCGGAATTTGGCAGGGACGCGAATCAGGATTTACCCTGGTTGCGCTGGTGGGATCTCGATGGCAATCTTTTACCTACCGGAGACGAACGTGCCGAACAACAAAAACAACGCGCCGATCGTTTAGCTGCCAAACTCAGAGAATTAGGCATTGCTCCAGAAGAAGTCTAAAACTGAAATTCTTGCTTAGGTTTTCGCGATCGACGGCAAGAATCCCACAATTCCCGGAAATACAATGATCAACACCAACACCAAAATTTCATTGAATCGATCGATCGATCTCGGTGGAGAGTTTGAGTAAACGGTGCAGGATGGAGGGTTCTGATACCATGAAGCTTGCCTCGATCGCGGTTTTTTCATTTGACCATACTCCGCTGTCTGATTGATGATTTAGCAATTTTGAGAAATATCTTGCAAAGATCGGTGCTTTGTTGTTATTATTGGTTTCGCAAGAGAGCGCAATCCTCAGTAGCTCAGCGGTAGAGCGATCGACTGTTAATCGATTGGTCACAGGTTCGAATCCTGTCTGGGGAGTTTAGATGAATAATCAGTTTTTGCAGTTTTGGTCACTTGATCCAACCTGCGCATTTTTGAATCACGGATCGTTCGGAGCCTGTCCGATCACGGTTCTAGAAGTGCAGCAAGAATTTCGTGCAAGGCTAGAGCGGCAGCCGCTACGGTTTTTAGGTCGCGAATTTGAAGGGCTATTAGATCAAGCGCGAGCAGCACTGGCGACGTTTGTTGGGGCAGAGGTTGAGGAATTGGCGTTTGTGCCGAATGCCACAACAGGCGTGAATGCGGTGTTACGATCGCTCACTTTCTCTTCAAACGATGAACTGCTCACTACAAGTCAAGAATATAACGCCTGCCGGAACGCGCTCGATTTTGTGGCGGCGAGGTCGGGGGCATCGGTTGTTGTGGCAGAGGTTCCCTATCCGATCGAGTCCCCGGAGCAAGTGACTGAGGCAGTGCTTTCTAAGGTGAGCGATCGAACGCGACTTGCTTTAATTGATCATGTGGTGAGTCAAACCGGAATGGTTTTTCCGATCGCGCAGATTGTTCGGGCTTTGTCCGATCGCGGAATTGATACGATAATCGATGGCGCTCACGCTCCAGGCATGGTCGATTTGAACTTAGGCGAATTGGGTGCAACGTATTACGCCTCGACTTGTCATAAGTGGATGTGTGCGCCGAAAGGAGCAGCTTTTCTGTACGTGAAAAAGGAGAGACAAGCTGAGATTCGACCGCTCACGATTAGTCATGGCGCGAATTCTCCGAGGCGCGATCGTTCTCGATTTCAGCTTGAGTTTGATTGGATGGGAACCGATGATCCAACGGCTTATCTTTCAGTTAAGAGCGCGATCGAGTTTATGGGTTCGCTGCTTCCGGGCGGTTGGGCAGAACTAAGAGCCAGAAATCGATCGACTGCGATCGCCGCTCGGACTCGACTTTGTGACCTGCTGAATGTTGCACCACCTTGCCCGGAAGAAATGATCGGCTCACTGGCGACGATTCCGCTTCCTGATGGCTCTTATCTTGAACTCCAAGATGCGTTATACGAGAAATTTGATATCGAGGTACCGATCGTGCCGTTTCCGCAAGCACCGAGGCGATTGGTTCGCATTTCTGCTCAGCTTTACAACACACCTGAGCAATACGAGTATTTAGGAAAATCTTTGCTGTCCCTATTACACCCTAAATTCTCTCATTAAGATTACTGATTTTTTGGCGTGAATCACTCAAGCAGAATCCGTAATTTTTACCAAGAAAATTAGGGGGAAAGTTTGCCATTCTAGAACCAGTAGACGACTCAGGGTGCGAAGTTTGAACTTCCTCAGTGTCGCCCTTCACTTGGTACTTTCATCATGGCTGCTCATGTTAAAACTTCAATTCCCGCTTTGGCAATATCTTAATCAGCCACTTTTTCACATTGCCTGTCCGTTGATTCTAAATCCGCGCCGTTATTCGTATTATTACCGCGTTGCATTGTTAGAGCGCTGTTTAATGCAAGGCTGCGAGTCTCAAGAACATCGAGACTAATTTTAGAGTGATAAGAAAACTATTTTTCGACGATCGCGCTACTCGGCTATTTCTAACGCCTTACCGAGATTAGAATGCGCGATCGTCTTTTGGTTTCTAAACTGCATCAAACGAAATGCCTTCGTAAATTTCAGAGAGTGTGATTTCAGCCTCGATCGTGCCAAATTTCAAAGTGTTTTCGATCGATTCATAGCTGCGATAAATCCAAAAGTCTTGATCGGTTTTGGTGTATTGCTGCACATCGACAAAATACTGATTGACCAGAATGTATTCTTGGAGTTCGGGGATCGATCGGTAGTATCTAAATTTGTCATTCATATCATAGTCCTGTGTTGACTTCGACAGGACTTCGATAATCACTTTAGGATTTACGACTGTATCCACTCGATTCTGATAGAGAACAGGTCCACCCTCAATCACCATTACATCTGGGTAAACGAACTTACGATGCTGCGGAAGCCACAATCGAACATCACTGGAGAAAGGTTCGTGATTTTTACCGCGTAGCGCTGAGAGTAAGTGAGCACAGAGCCGATTAATAATTCTGTTGTGATTCAGCGATCCGCCCGTCATGGGAACGATTTCTCCATCGTGATATTCGCTTTTGAATTCGGCTGTCTCTTCTCGTGCGAGGTATTCTTCAGGCGTGTAGCACTTTGCAACTTCGGTGGCTTGCATCATAATTTCCCAAAACGTGCTGCTTATACGATAGCAAGAGAGATGCGATCGCTTCAGAGGACGATCGCACCTCGCCAATCCCATAAATCGATCGCTCCCTACGCGCTGAAGTATTTCGCAGTCGGGTGATAGACCACAAATGCAGTCGTCGATTGCTCTGGATAAAGCTGCTCACTTTCATCCATCGACATTCCAACCCGCTCTGTGTCTAATAGCTCCAACTGTTTGAACTGATCCGACACATTCGGACAAGCCGGATAGCCGAAGCTATAGCGCGATCCTTGATAACGCTGCGCTAACATATCGCGAATGTTATCCGGTTCGGAATCACCGTAACCTAACTCTCGACGAATTCGAGCGTGTGCCCACTCTGCCAGCGCTTCCGCCATCTGTACTGCCATGCCGTGGAAGTACAGATACTCGGTATAGTTGTTCGCTTTGAAAAGTTCTTGTGCCACTTCGGTTGCAATATGTCCCATTGTGACGGCTTGCATCGGTAGGACATCGAACTGATTTTCGGCGATCGGTCGGAAGAAGTCAGCAATGCACAAACGGCGGAGTGACTTCTGGCGCGGAAATGTCCAGGTAACAATCGGAGTAGCGGTTTCAGGGGTTAAGCCTTTCTCAATCACAACCGGATTGTAAACGTGAACGGAATTTCCTTCTGCAACGCAAGGGAAATAGCCATAAATCAAGTGAGGATGCAAAAGATTTTCGGTGCGGATACGCTGTTTCCAACGATCGAGCACCGGATAAACTTTCTCAGCTAGAAACGCATCGTATTCTTCACGCGATTGGTCTTTTGGCTTGCGGAATTGCCACTGTCCGACAAACAGCGCTTGCAAATCCAAATACCAAAAGAGTTCATCGATCGAGAGGTTTTCAGGATTGAGAACCCTCGTTCCCCAGAAAGGCGGCGTTGGACGCGGAATACCGATCGCGACTGCCTCCGATCGCGCTAAATCGATCACTTCCGGTTCGTTCGACTTCGGCTCTGGTTCGCCGTTGAGTTCGCGCTCGGCTTGGTCGATCGCTTTACGCCCTTTCTGATTAAACTGAACATAATCGCCTTGAAAGCCTTCGAGATCACTCCAGAGTCCTTCTTTCTTCGCAGGCATCAATCGATCCATAAAGGTCAAGTCTGCAAACGCATCGCGCCCGTAGATTACTTGACCTTTGTAAACATTCTGGCAATCTTCATAGACAAATTTCGGAGTCAGTGCCGCACCACCGAGAATCACTGGAACATTGATTCCTTTTTCGTTGAAGACTTCTAGATTTTCCTTCATGAATGCGGTGGATTTCACGAGCAAACCACTCATCGCAATACAATCGGGCTGATGCTGAACGTAAGCATCAATAATTGCGTCAACAGGCTGTTTAATCCCTAAGTTAATCACTTTGTAACCGTTGTTGGTCAAGATAATGTCAACAAGGTTCTTACCAATATCGTGAACATCACCTTTAACCGTTGCGATCAAGAATTTACCTTTACCGCTGTCATCGCTCTTTTTCTCCATAAATGGTTCAAGAAACGCCACAGCGGATTTCATTGTCTCCGCAGACTGCAACACGAACGGTAACTGCATTTGACCTGAGCCGAACAATTCACCGACCACTTTCATCCCATCCAGTAAGAAAGTGTTAATGATATGCAACGGCTCATAGGTTTCTAATGCAAGCTTTAACCCATCTTCTAATCCAATGCGTTCACCATCGATAATGTGCTGCTTCAAGCGTTCTTCGATCGGTAAATCCGCCAAGGTATTGTTCGATCGCGCATCTTTCGCGCTCACACCTTCAAATAGTTGAGTGAGCTTCGTGAGCGGATCATAAACGCAGATATCGCCTTCAAAGCGGCGACGATCGTAAATCAAATCTAAACAGACTTCTTGATGTTCGGGATTGATTTTGGCGATCGGCAAAATCTTCGCAGCCGATACGATCGCGCCATCCATTCCAACTTTAGTGGCTTCGTGCAGGAACATCGAATTCAGGGTAATTCGGGCTGCCGGACTCAAACCGAATGAAACGTTCGATACACCCAACATGAAATGCACACCCGGCAGATTTTCGCGAATCATCCGGATTGACTCGATCGTCGCTTTCGCATTCTCACGGTCTTCTTCGATCCCGGTTGAAATCGGCAACGCCAAGGTATCGAAAAAGATTTCATGCGGCGGAATGCCAAACTCTAGCGCATCCCGATAAGCCCGTTGGGCAATCTGGAATTTCTTCTCAGCCGTTCTCGCCATGCCTTCTTCGTCGATCGTTCCAATCACGACACCTGCGCCATATTCTTTGGCAAGCTCTAACACTTTGAAGAATCGCTCATCGCCATCTTCGTAGTTGGTCGAGTTAAGAATGCACTTACCACCCGCAACTTTTAGCCCTGCCTCCATCTTTTGCCATTCGGTCGAGTCGAGCATCAGGGGGATCGTGACATTTGTCACTAAGCGCGACACCAATTCTTTCATGTCACGTTCGCCATCGCGTCCGACATAATCGACGTTGACATCGAGAACGTGAGCGCCTTCTTTGACTTGGGATTTTGCGATCGCAATTAATCCATCCCAATCATCCACATTCAACAATTCGCGGACTTTCTTCGATCCGCTCGCGTTCAATCTTTCACCCACGATCAAGAAAGAATTGTCTTGCTCATAGGGTTGTGCGGTGTAAATTGATGCTGCTGAAGGTGTGTATCCGAGCGTGGGTCTGGGTGTTTCAGATTCAAATACCTGACCATTCATCCAGGCGCGTTCATTCACTCGAACTTTACGTTCTTTCGGGGTCATTGTGGCGGCTGCTTCTGCCAATGCTTTGATGTGGTCTGGACGAGTGCCACAACAGCCACCAATGACTTGAACGCCCCAATCTTCAATGAATTTATGCAGCGCCATCTGAAGTTCAACAGGCGTTAATTTGTAGTGAGCATGACCGCCGATATTTTCGGGTAAGCCTGCGTTGGGGATACAAGACACCACAAATGGCGCATTTTCAGTTAGATATTTGATGTGTTCTGCCATGCGATCGGGTCCGGTCGCACAGTTCAAACCGAGAATGTCGATCGGATACGGCTCTAAAATCGCTAACACGCCACTGATATCGGTTCCGACAAGCATCGTGCCCTGAACTTCCATCGTGACCGAAACCATCAAAGGGCGACGCTCTCCTTTTTTGGCAAACACCGCTTCTACTGCGTTTAATGCCGCTTTAATCTGCAACACATCCTGACAGGTTTCGATGATGAATAAGTCCACACCCCCATCAAACAAGCCTTCTGCTTGAACCGTAAAGGCTTCCTTTAGTTCGTCGTAAGTAATGTGTCCCAAGGTCGGCAGCTTTGTTCCGGGACCCATGGAACCTGCAACAAATCTCGGTTTCTCCGGAGTCGAAAACTCTGCTGCACAATGTTTCGCTAGTTCTGCGGCTTTTTTGCTCAGGTCATACGCTTGATCCTGTAATCCATATTCTGCCAACACAAATGGACTGGTACCGAACGTATCGGTTTCAATTACGTCTGCGCCTGCTGCTAGAAAATCACAGTGAACTTTAGAGATCGCTTCTGGTTTCGTCTGCACTAGATATTCATTACAGCCCTCGTACTCGGCTCCTCCAAAGTCTTCAGCTGTTAAATTCTGAGACTGAATATTTGTCCCCATCGCGCCATCAAACACAATGACAGGGCGCTCAGGACTGTGAAGGCGGGCTAGGAAGGCACTATTCATAACAGAAACTTCAGCAACTAAACGACAGATTGAGTAAAAAACCTGAGTTCTTTTTAAGTTGAATTTGGTGGCAACGAAAAGCCGCCATCGTGACACTTCACAATAGCGACATATTTCAACTTTGACATATTTATTTCGTTTTTGGAGAGAGCGATCGATTCGCCCCTTTAAAACTCAATTCCACGTTAAAAGGCGCTCTTCGCCTGAAGAACGCCTGCTTAACTCTAGTCCTAAATTTTTCAATTAGCTTAAGCCAACGTTGCTGCGATCGTAGCCTTCGAGGTTCGTTGTTTTGTTGTGAACCACTTGCGCGGATTCTGAAGGCATTCCAATTTCATTCGCTTGACGCGACAACATGGATTGTTCGCGATTCCGCATCATTTGGCGGTGACGTACCATCAATGCTCGTGCTTGATCTTGAATAGACATACTCTGTTCTCCGTTCTTGGTTATATGAATAATATAACAGATAAATTCTGTATCTAATACTACAAAATCTTGCTTTGTTATAGGTTCTTGACAATAGATTGTGATTCCGAAACGCGGTAAGCTCACAGGAAAGCCTAGGAGAAACAAGTATGGTCGAGTCAGGTAAGCGAATTGAGGTCGGATCGCTGAGTTGGTTTTACCGTGAGGCAGAACCAATGAATGAAAGCAGCCGCACTCCGGTTATTTTGCTGCATGGCTTAGTTTCTCAAGGCTACAGTTGGCGAAATGTTCTGCCTAGACTTGCAGAACAGGGCTTTAGAGCGATCGCACCCGATTGGATTGGCTGTGGGTATTCGAGTATGCCGGATCGCCGTGACTTTGCTTATACACCCGATGCGTTTATCGCAGCACTCGAAGCTCTAATTGCTCAGTTTGGATTTGAAAAGGTGTCGATCGTCGCTCAAGGCTTTCTCGGTTCAGCCGGAATTCAATACGCGCTGAGGCATCCTGAACAAGTTGAACGGCTGGCGATTTTTAACTGTCCGATCGCTCAAGTTGCAAAACTTCCTTGGAAGCTACAGCAAATGAGCATTCCGTTGGTGGGCGATATGATGACGCAAGATCCGCTGCTAGTCGATCGCACGCTAGAAGGCGGTGGCGGCTACCGGATCGAAGATGCTGATCTCGATGTATATCGTCGTCCGTGGTTGAAAACTTCGGATGTGGGTCGATCGCTGCTTGCGATTCTTAAAAACCTACAGCTTAAGCAAGCAACCGCAGAAATTGAGGCAGGCTTGACAAGTTGGAAAAATCCACTCCTGATCGGGTGGGGAATGCGTGATCCTTGGTTGTCGATCGCTGCCGCAAAATCGCTCACAGCCGAACTCGTTGAACTTGATGAAGTGGGACATTATCCACAAGAAGACTGGCACGAAAAAGTGTGTGAAGCCCTGATTCCATTTCTGAAAAGACAAGCAGTTTAGCCCAATGTGAAACACAATGTGAAACAACCCAGTGCTAGACTCGTCCAACGATTGGCAGCACTATATTGATCAAGCTATGCAGTACCGTGGATTGCTCCTTGCTGGAATGTTGAGTTTTGGAATGATGCCGCTAGCTCAGTCGGCTGAGTTGGGCTGTCCGACTCCGGCTTTATCTCGTATGGCGCGGCATACCGTTAAATCCGGAGAAAGCTTAGAATCGATCGCCACTCGCTACAATCTAATTCCTGCAACCCTTATGGGATTGAATCCGAGTGTACGATCGGGAAAAGCCACGGTCGGACAACAACTGATGATTCCGCCCTACAACGGAATTCGTGTAGAAGTGCCAACCGGACAGAGCTTAAAGGACTTGGCAGCGCGGTATCGAGTGCGTCCAGATGTGCTGTATGAGGTGAATGGCTGTCAGCGATCGCCAAAAGTGGTGTTTGTTCCGGGGGTGAACTGGTCGCCCAATGAGGCAACCGCACCAACATTGGTAGGAGTTTCCAGCGTGTTATCCGGTTCGCCGTTGCTGGGATCAGCCTCGATCGTGCTCGGTTTCGGTTGGTATTTGCCGAATGGCGCGACGAAACCTGTGTTTCACAGTGGGATTGATTTACTGGCAAGTCTGGGAACTCCGGCTCAAGCGATCGGCGATGGGACAGTTGCTTTTGCGGGCAATCAGGGCATTTATGGAAACCTGGTTGTGATCAATCACCAGCAGGGCTATCAAACGCGCTATGCTCAATTGGCAAGAATTAACGTCAAAGTCGGGCAAAAAATCAAGCGCGGTACGACGATCGGAACCGTTGGACAGACCGGAACCCCAACAACCCCACAACCGCATTTGCATTTTGAAGTGCGATCGAATTCTAAATTAGGGTGGGTGGCAGAAGATCCGATCGCATTCATTCGGCGATGATGAATTGAGAGACGCGATTAATCGCGTCTGTACGATATCGGATCGATCGCATTCCATAAATTTATGTCAGGTAAAGTTTTCCTCGTCGGATCAGGTCCCGGTGACATCGGCAATTTAACCATGCGAGCCTATCAATTGCTTACTCAAGCAGAAGTCCTCGTTTACGATGCGCTAATCGATTCGCAATTTCTAGAACTTGCTCCAGAAGCTTGTCTCAAGCTCAATGTGGGCAAACGGGGCGGACAACCGAGCATGAAACAAGAAGAGATCGATCGTCTCCTCGTTGAACAATGTCAGCAAGGTAAGCAAGTCGTCCGACTCAAAAGCGGTGATCCGTTCATTTTCGGGCGAACGACCTCAGAAATTCAGGCACTCAAATCTGCAAATTGCGCTTACGAAGTCGTTCCGGGAATTTCTTCAGCATTAGCGGCTCCCTTGTTTGCCAACATTCCGCTCACCGATCCCGTCCTCAGCCGCGGATTTACGGTGATCACCGCCCACGAACCAGAGCGGCTCAACTGGCAGAATCTCGCCCAACTCGATACACTTGTGATTCTGATGGGAGGAAAACATCTGCCTCTGATTGTCGAACAGCTACGCCATCAGGGAAAATCAGAACAGACCCCGATCGCGATTATTCGCTGGGCGGGTCATCCACAGCAGGAAATCTGGAGCAGTACACTCTCGGAGATTCTAGCAGAGGTCAATCCGCAACGGTTGTCGCCTTGTGTGATTGTGATTGGGGAAGTTGTTAGGCTACGATCGTTCTTATGAATTTGCCTTTATTTGGAAAGACCATTATCGTCACTCGTGCAGCGGGGCAGTCGAGTCAGTTTTCGTACTCGCTGCAAAATTATGGTGCAAAGGTGATCGAGATGCCGACGATCGAGATTGTGCCGCCGTCGAGTTGGGATCAGTTAGATCACGCGATCGCAAGCCTGAGTGAGTTTGATTGGCTGATTTTGACTTCTACCAATGCCGTAGATTACTTCTTCGAGCGGTTAGCGTCTCAGCTAAAAGATTTGCGCGGTCTAGCAGCGATTAAGATTGCGGTTGTGGGAGAGAAAACGGCACAACGCCTTAGACAGCGCGGATTGCAGCCCGATTTTATTCCGCCTGAGTATATCGCGGATGCAATGGTCGTGAACTTTCCAGAGTCGATCGATGGGAAAAAAATTCTCTTTCCCAGAGTCGAAACCGGCGGGCGTGATGTGCTGGTAAGAGCCTTTAGCGATCGTGGTGCGATCATTACTGAAGTTGCTGCTTATCAATCGACTTGCCCAAGAATTCCCGATGCCAAATCAATCGCTGTGATTCAAGATCAAGCAGCCAACTTGGTCACGTTCGCTAGTTCCAAAACGGTGAAGCATTTCTGCGAACTGCTGCAGCAAACGATCGGGGATCACTGGGTTGAGACGCTCAAAACTGTCAAGTTTGCGTCGATCGGTCCTCAAACTTCAAAAACCTGTCGCGCTCTACTCGGACGAGTAGAAATCGAGGCGGAAGAATTCACTTTGGATGGATTGATTAAAGCGATCGTTGCTCAATCGAGCCTGCTTTGATTCAGTTGTCCCCAAATGGGTCACGGTAAGATGAGGAGTTAAGGTAAGCTAAAATTAGTAAAATAGTACTACTTTCATGTCTGTTTCTCCGACTCAACCTGATCCAACTCAAGGAGTGCCCGATCGCTTAATCAAGCATTCGGTTCGTTATGCGGATCATCGCGCCGTCAAGCGTGAGCACCTGACCCCGATGATGCGCCACTACGCAGATCTTAAAGATCAATATCCTCATGCGATTTTGGTGTATCGAGTGGGGGATTTTTATGAAACCTTTTTCCAAGATGCGCTGATTGTTTCGCGTGAATTAGAGATTGTTCTGACTTCAAAAGATGGGGGAAAAGAAGTCGGGCGCGTCCCATTGTCCGGTATTCCGCATCACGCCCTCGATCGCTATTCTGCTTTGTTAGTTGAAAGAGGTTATGCGATCGCGGTTTGCGATCAGGTTGAAGATCCAGCCGAAGCCCAAGGATTAGTTCGTCGTGAGATTACTCGCGTGATTACTCCGGGAACTATTCTCGAAGAAGGAATGTTGAACGCGAAGCGTAATAATTTCTTAGCCGCAATTGTGATTGCTGGAAATCACTGGGGATTATCCTACGCAGACATTTCAACCGGAGAATTCTTAACCACACAATCGACGGGATTGGATCAACTCAGCAGCGAATTAATGCGGTTACAGCCTGCGGAAGTGCTCATCCCGACGAATGCTCCTGACTTAGGCGGACTTCTGCGACCCGGAGAGAAATCGCCCCACGTTCCCGCACCTTTACCCACGCAATTTTGCTACACGCTACGATCGCAGACTCCGTTTTCTCAAGCCGAAGCCCGACAGCAATTGTTAGAGCGCTTCAAAGTGCGATCGCTTGAAGGGATGGGCTGTGAGCATTTACCGTTAGCAGTTCGGGCGGCGGGCGGATTGCTGGAATATATCGAATCGACCTCAGAACGCAATGTTTTCGACACCACAAAATCAAAAATCCCGGAAGCGACCCAAGTTCCACTCCAGCACATTTGCACCTACACGATTACCGAATATCTCACGCTTGATCCGCAAACTCGACGCAACTTGGAAATCACGCAAACCGTTCGAGATGGCACATTTCACGGATCATTGCTGTGGGCAGTCGATCGCACTGAAACCCCGATGGGTAGTCGCGCCCTCCGACGCTGGTTATTACAGCCCCTGCTTGATATTGCTGAGATTGAAACCCGCCAAGACACGATCGAGGAACTGGTAAAAGATGGCGTTCTGCGCGAAGACCTCAAGCAAATGCTGCACCAAATCTATGATCTAGAGCGGTTAGCAGGTCGAGCCGGATCGGGAACCGCAACTCCACGCGATTTAGTGCATATCGGAGAATCGCTAAGCAAACTTCCAGAATTGGCGCGATTAGTGGCGCGCGCAAAATCTCCGCATCTCCGCGCTTTGCAAACCGTTCCGCCCGTTTTAGAGCAATTGGGACAAACGCTGCTCACGCATTTTGTCGAACGTCCCCCGATCGCCATCAAAGAAGGAGGATTGATCCGATCGGACAGGGTGGCTCAGCTCGACGAAATGCGATCGCAAGCCGCAGAAGACGAAAAGTGGCTGGCAGAACTAGAAAAAAACGAGCGCGATCGTACCGGCATTCAAACGCTCAAAGTCGGCTACAACAAAGCCTTTGGCTACTATATCAGTATCTCTCGCGCCAAAGCCGGACAACCCCCGGAAGGCTACGAGCGCAAACAAACCTTAACCAACGAAGAACGCTTTACCACTGACGAACTCAAACTGCGCGAAAACCGCATCATGAATGCGCGGCGAGAAATCAGCGAACTGGAATACGAGATTTTTGTGGGCTTGCGATCGCAAGTCGGAGAACATGCAGAATTAATCCGTAAAGTGGCTCACGCAGTCGCGGCAGTTGATGCCCTTACGGGACTGGCTGAACTGGCTGTATTCAAAAACTACTGTCGTCCTAAACTCCTACCGGGGCGGGAGATCTCGATCGTCGAAGGTCGCCATCCCGTTGTTGAACAGTCGATTCCTGCGGGTTTCTTTGTCCCCAATTCGGCAGAACTCGGAACCCCTGCGCCAGATCTCATCGTCCTAACAGGACCTAACGCCAGCGGTAAAAGCTGTTACCTCCGGCAAATCGGCTTAATTCAGCTGTTAGCCCAGACCGGAAGCTTCGTTCCGGCAGAATCCGCCCGTTTGGGAATTTGCGATCGCATCTTTACCCGCGTCGGTGCCGTCGATGATCTCGCGACTGGACAATCCACATTCATGGTGGAAATGAACGAAACCGCCAACATTCTCAATCACGCAACTGAGCGATCGCTCGTTCTCTTAGACGAAATCGGACGCGGGACAGCCACCTTTGATGGACTGTCGATCGCCTGGGCAGTTGCCGAACATCTCGCCACCGAAATCCGCGCCCGCACGATCTTTGCAACGCACTATCACGAACTGAATGAACTCGCCTCAATCCTGCCCAACGTGGCAAACTACCAAGTCACGGTACGCGAAATGCCAGAGCAAATCATCTTTCTGCACAAAGTCCAGCCCGGAGGAGCCGATCGCTCTTATGGCATCGAAGCCGGACGCTTGGCAGGCTTACCCAGTTCGGTGATCGATCGAGCGCGGCAAGTTATGGCACAGATCGAAAAACACAGCAAAATCGCGATCGGTCTGCGAAAAAGCAAAGCGAAACCAAATGAACCCGTGAAAGATCCCACCCAACAACTCGATATCTTTAGTGAACTTTGATCAACGCGCTGAAAACGATCGCACTAAGCATCTTCAGCTAATCGGCTACTTGTCGGAAAAGCCTGGGTTAGGTGCAAAAAGGGATGGGAATGCAGAATCAGTTTTTCTGCATCACCCTGAGGCACTGGTTCCGAAAACAGATAGCCTTGAGCATACTCACACTTCAGCGCTTTTAGCTGTGTCAGTTGCTTCATCGTTTCTACGCCTTCCGCAACCACATCCATGCCCAAATTCCAAGCGAGGGTAATAATGGTGCGAACCAGTTCGAGCTTCTCTCCATCCACATCGACCCGACTGATAAAGGACTGATCGATTTTCAGCACATCCATCGGGAAGCGGTAGAGATATCCCAGTGAAGAATACCCGGTGCCAAAGTCATCCACTGATAGCTGAATGCCCATCGCTTTGAGTTGCAGCAACATATCCATGGCAAATTTGGTGTTTTCCATGATCGCGCTTTCAGTAATTTCGAGCTTTAAGCAGCGAGCATCGACTCCTGTTTCAGCTAAAATTTTCCGCACTTGGTCGATCAAATAGGGCTGCGAAAACTGCCGGCTCGAAAGGTTAACGCTAACGGTTAGCGGTGGCTCTGATGCAAATTGGTCTTGCCATTGCTTCAGTTGCCGACAGGCTTCGCGCAATACCCACTGCCCCAGCGGAATCACCAGTCCGGTTTCTTCGGCGATCGGCACAAATTTTGCAGGAGAAATCGTGCCTTGCTCCGGGTGCTGCCACCGCACTAGCGCCTCAAATCCCGTAATCCGCCCATTGGCAAGCTCGATAATCGGCTGATAATACAACTCAAATTCCTGCCGCTCGACCGCTTTCCGCAAGTCATTTTCAAGCTGCATCAGCGCCACAACATGCGTATGCATATCGGTGTCAAACACTTCATGACACGCTTTACCCTGTGCTTTGGCGCGATACATGGCAATATCTGCACCCCTGAGCAAATCTTCGGGACGCTCGAACTCGGTTGAAGAAAGCGTAATCCCAATACTTGCAGAAGTAAACACCTCATGCCCACTTAGATTAAACGGCGCTGAAAGGGCTTGCTGAACTCGTTCTGCAATCTTTTCCGCATCGCTGTCTTGCTGGATGTTTTCTAGCAGAATTGTGAATTCATCGCCGCCGAGCCTTGCGACCATATCTTCCTGCTTGAGGCAGCCTTCGAGTCGGCGAGCGATCGCAATCAACAATTGATCCCCCAGCATATGTCCAAGGCTGTCGTT
Organism: Cyanobacteria bacterium FACHB-63; assembly: GCA_014695255.1. Taxonomy (GTDB): domain Bacteria; phylum Cyanobacteriota; class Cyanobacteriia; order Leptolyngbyales; family Leptolyngbyaceae; genus Leptolyngbya. Next base: position 54,693 of record JACJNX010000060.1, on the reverse strand, counting down.
GATCACCTTGAAGCGATCGAGATCCAAAAACAGCAGCGCAAAGTGATAAGACTCATCTTCATGAGCACGTTCAACCGTTTGGGTTAAACGCTCCATAAACAGCAGTCGATTCGGCAAGCCGGTCAGCGAGTCGTGAAACGCATTGCGGCGCAGTTGCTCTTCTACAATTTTGCGTTCGGTGACTTCGCGCATGACCGAAACAAAGTGTGTCACCTGTCCTTGCTCATTGCGAATCGGCACCATGTTGACATCGACCCAAAAATGAGTGCCGTTCTTGCGGTAGAGAACGACTTCAGCCCGTACAGGTTGATGGGTTCTTAAGGCTGTACGAATGCGATTAACTTCTGCTGTTGAAGTTTTTTCACCCAGCAGCACCAGCGCTGATTTCCCGATCGCTTCGCCAGAGGAATAGCCCGTGGTGCGCGAGAACGCATCATTGACATAGATAATTCTTAAGCTGAGTGGGTCAGCGACCGCTTCTTCAGTCTGCGAAATCATCACAATTTCATTCGCGTTCACCACCACCGACTCCAAGAGGCGCAGGTATTCTTCAAGCCATTTGCGCTCAGTGATGTCTTTGACGGTAATTAGGGTAGCGATCGCTGATCCCGCTGCATCTTCAAGTTGCGTGACGTTTACTTCTGCCCAGAACTTGCGACCATCTTTGCGGCGTAACTGTCCTTCTTTCCAGCCATAGAACGGTTGTGGTTCGGCAGTGCTCTGAAAATCGCGCCATCCTTCAATCTCATGAAAAAAGTCATGGGCGGGTTTACCCACCATTTCTGCGGTGGAACATCCCACCAGTTTGGCAAGACGTGAGTTGACGTAGAGTACCTGATCTTGTAAATCGGTGATCACAACTCCATCGCTGAGATTTTCCACGACGGTTTGCAGCAACCACTCGGATTCTTGAATCAGCGAGGATGCAGGGCTGGGATCGGTTGCTGCGAGCTGGTTAGAGGACTCCGAATCGATCGACTTTGCCATGCCTGCTACCTTGAAGAAATAACGCGATTAAAAAAGAAATACACCTTAATGGGTCTGTTTTGCCAATGAGTCGAAGGGTTACGCTAACTTATGCAACGTGATCGCCATATTCTGCATCAAAATGCAGGAAATGCGGCAGTACCTCGCTTATCTTGCCCACAATTGTATAGGCATAAACGTTCACATCTGCGACAAACACCAGGATACGAGGTGGGCGGCAAGTTCGGGGGCAAACTTTTGCGGTAGGCTGTGATCAGCATTGGGCAGAATCACCAACTGGGCGTTGGGGACTTGATTAGCGTAGGTTTGACTGTGCCAGAGGGGGATTGTTTCGTCTTGGTCGCCTGTAATCACCAAGGTCGGAACAGTTAAGCGGCTGATCTCTTTTTCCACAGTGTCGATCGCGTCTTCAGGACGAAGTCGATCAACGAGAAACGAGCGAGCGGCGGGTTGAGTATTCAGTTCGTGACGTATCCAGGCGATCTGAGCGATCGTTTTTTCTTGGGCGATCAGGGGCGCGATCGGTTTAATGAAGTCGAGCGCCCAGTCGATCACCGGAGTTTGCCACAACATCGGGCGGAGGTGATCGTATCGTCCCACAAAACTGTCGTCGCGAATTCCAGCGGGAGCTGCGAGAATCAATCCTTTGAGCGAGTCCGGATACTTCAGCGCATAAGCCGCAGAGACCCATCCGCCAAATGAGTGCCCCATCAAATAAAACGAGTCTAAGTGTAGGGCTTCGACGACTTGTCGCAAAAAGGCGACTTCTTTAGCAATGTCGTATCGAATCGTCGGGCGCGCCGATTCTCCAAATCCCAATAAGTCTAAACTGATGCAGCGAAAATTGGATTTTAGGCGATCGCTGAGTGGCATCCAGCAGGACGCATTCCCCATAAATCCGTGTATCATTAGCAATGGAATTCCTGATCCGATTTCAACATATGCAGCAGGAACAGTGGTTAAGTCATCGAAATCAAGCTGAACTTGGAGAACCTTTTTTTGCAGCAAGCGATCGTCAATCTGAAACTTCACCCTTTAATTTAGCGTGAGTTCAATCAAAAACGTTCGCTTCAATTGGGTATTTCAGAAGTCTTCTAAATGCTCCACGTATGGAGCATTTAGTGAATCGTTGGATGCGATCGATTGATACGATCAAGAAACTGTGTTTCGAGCGTGAAATGACACTAAAACGGTTTGTCATCGAGATGGGAATGGGGGTGGATCAGCATGGACAAGATCCCACCGTCGCGGCAGCAAGAGCTGTGAGGAATGCGATCGCGCACAATGCGTTACCCGGAATTTGGGAGGTTGCTAAGCTGGATCATCCCAGTGAAATGGTGATCGAAGTGCAAGTCGCAGTTCCTCATCCTGAACAGGTGCGAGAAGATGAGGTGCTACAAGTTCTACCGTTTGGTCGTAAAACGCTCAAGCTTGAAGCAGGCGGCATGATTGTGCAGGGACGAGCGATCGCAGAGTTCAACGATAAAAACGATGACATGTATGTTGCAGTTGCGGCGGTAACTGTGTTTGTTGAGCAGCCAGAATGAGCCAATTGAATCAAGGCTGGATTTATACAGATCGAGTCAGGCAGTCAGGAATAACGCTGCTGGAGTATTACACGCAGCACTATAGGCATTCAACACAGCAGGAATGGCGCGATCGTATTCAATCTGGAGCAATTTCGATCAATGATGTTCCGGTTACTGATCCAGAGACATTGCTTGATGTAGGACAACGGCTTGCTTATCAGCGGTCTCCCTGGGTTGAACCGGAGGTTCCTTTTGATGTCGTTACACTGCACGAAGATGAGAGCTTATTGATGATCGATAAGCCTTCTGGATTGCCTGTGCTACCGGGAGGACGCTTTCTTGAGAATACGTTGTGGGGATGGCTAAGACGGCAGTATGTAACCCCTCCAGCTCCGATTCATCGATTAGGGCGAGGGACATCGGGAGTGATGGTACTTGCAAAAACGGAAAAGGCTCGATCGCGACTCTCGAAGGATTTACGCGATCGTCATCTGCAAAAACGCTATCGTGCTTTAGCGACAGGTATTCCAGACCTCGATCTCTTCACAGTAACGACTCCGATTGGCAAAGTGGCTTATCCTCAGTTGGGCTATTTGTACGCGGCAACAGAAACCGGAAAAGAAGCAATGAGTCATTGTGTTGTGCTGAAGCGCGATCGTTGTTCAAATACAACGTTGCTAGAGGTGACGATTCCAACAGGTAGACCGCATCAAATCAGAATCCATTTAGCAGCAGCAGGACACCCACTCTGGGGCGATCCGCTTTATGGGACGGGTGGAATTCCGATCAATCAGACTTCAATTCCCAGTGATTGTGGGTATTGGTTGCACAGCTATGAACTGTGTTTGACTCACCCGACGGAAGGACATGCGATTCGGGTGCGATCGCATCCTCCTGCATTGTTATGCCTGGTTGATGAAGCGCAAAGATACGAAGATTCGATAGATTAAAAGCATCAATTTGTACTGGCTGAGGTCGCTATGTTTAGACCTGTGTTCCTGATGGTTCCGGCTGCGATGTTGATGCCAAGTTTTCCGGCGTTTGCTCAACCGCTTCCAATCTCACAAAGCCTCGATGCTCAACGTCTTGTCCGTGAGCTGACACCGACCAATGCTCAGGATTTCTTTAAGCAGGGACAAGCGCAATTCGAGCATGAAATCCGAGTGCTGGAGCGTCGATCGCAACCGCCACAAGAGGAGCTATTAAAGATTGATCCAGCCGTCCGCAATTTTGAGCGATTAAATTTTCAATCGCAGCCATTAACAATAAATTTAAAGCGCTGAACACGATTGTCCGATCGGATTACACTTAGGAAATGAAATTTCTTACCCGGTTTCTTGCCACAATTCTCGCGGTTTTCCTCTTTTCTGGACTTATGACGATCGCACAAGCAGCAGACATTACTCCTGGCGATAATCTCGTCGTCGAAAGCATTCCACCGATTCCTGCCTCATTAGCGCAAACGGTTGATCGCTACACGCAGTTTCGATCGGCGGGCTTATTGAGTTGGCATCCCCAGCGTCGAGAGGTTTTGATTACCACTCGGTTCGGCGATGTCGCTCAAGTGCATCGCGTCGCGTTTCCGCTCGGCAGCAGGCAGCAGATGACCTTCTTTAGTGAACCTGTGTTTCGGGCATCTTATCAACCGACAAAAGGCGATTACTTTGTCTTTAGTAAAGATATTGGTGGCAATGAGTTTAATCAACTGTATCGCTATGATTTGGCGACCGGAGATGTGTCGCTGCTGACCGATGGAAAATCGCGCAACAGTGGCGGCGTGTGGTCGAACAAAGGAGATCGCATGATTTATAATTCGACTCGCCGCACCGGAAAAGATAACGACTTTTACAGCATTGACCCGACGAATCCAAAGAGCGATCGCTTACTGGCTCAGGTGGAGGGCGGCGGTTGGGGTGGCATGAGTTGGTCGCCCGACGATCGACAGTTATTGGTAATGGAGTTCGTTTCTGTCAATGAGAGTTATCTTTGGACATTTGACACGAATTCCGGTGAGAAGAAACTGATTACCCCAAAAGATGGAAAAGAGAAAGTTTCTTATCAGGGTGGCGTGTTTAGCAAAGACGGAAAAGGTTTGTATGTTGTCACCGATCGCGACTCGGAATTCCAACGACTTGCTTATCTTGATCTTGCGACTTTGAAGCATACTTATTTGACCAGTCAAATTCCTTGGGATGTTGAAGAATTTGATCTTTCAGAAGATGGTAAATCCCTAGCGTATGTCTCAAATGAAGATGGAATTAGTGTTCTGCATTTGATTGATACGGCAACGAATCAGGAGAAGCCTTTACCAAAATTACCGATCGGACAAGTTAGCGGCATTAGCTGGCATCGGAACAATCAGGATCTAGGATTTACCCTTGTTTCAGCCCGATCGACTGCGGATGCGTATTCGCTCAATATTGCGACGAATAAGATCGATCGCTGGACAGAAAGCGAAACAGGCGGATTAAATACCACTAACTTTTCTGAACCTGAATTAGTGCGATGGGAGAGTTTTGATGATCGGACAATTTCGGGATTTCTCTATCGTCCTCCTGCAAAATTTCAGGGTAAGCGCCCTGTGATTATCAATATCCACGGTGGGCCTGAAGCACAGTTTAGGCCGAGCTTTTTAGGACGCAATAACTATTACCTAAACGAGTTAGGGGTTGCAATTCTTTTTCCAAACGTGCGCGGCTCTACGGGCTACGGTAAAACATTTTTGCAGCTTGATAATGGCGTTTTGCGAGAAGATTCGGTTAAAGATATTGGCGCATTATTTGATTGGATTGCCACTCAACCGAACCTGGACAAAGACCGAATTTTGGTCACAGGTGGAAGCTATGGCGGCTATATGTCGTTGGCAGTTTCGACAAATTACAGCGATCGCATTCGTGCTTCGATCAACATTGTAGGAATCTCAAATTTTGTCAGTTTTCTAGAGCGCACTGAAGGCTACCGTCGAGATCTGCGCCGTGTGGAATATGGAGATGAACGCGATCCGAAAATGCGCGAGTTTCTGCTAAAAATCTCTCCGCTTAACAATGCCCAAAAAATTAAAAAGCCCTTGTTTGTCATTCACGGTAAAAACGATCCGCGTGTTCCCTTAAACGAGGCAGAACAGATTGTTAAAACTGTGAGAAATAACGGTGTTCCTGTGTGGTATCTGATGGCAAAAGATGAAGGACATGGATTCTCTAAAAAGAAGAACATCGACTTTCAGTTCTACTCCACCATCATGTTTATCAAAGAAACGCTTTTGAAATGAGCATTCTCATACTTAATCATCGCCATGCTGCACCTGAATAACTCAACCCATGCCCTCACCTTCAAAGTCCCCCGCGAGTGAGGGGTTTAGGGCGTGAACCCGGATGCAGCATCGAAGCGAATGCTTTCTATCTAGCTCACGTTAAAACCCAATCTCCTGCATCAGCCAAAATCCCGCAAACGCCTCAACGTCCGGGCTTTCCTGAATTGCCAGAAAATGAACTTGATTCGATCGCTCCTTTGCCGCTTCAAATTGCTGCGCTTCTGGAATCGCTCTTTGATCCAAGCTGGTCAAAAACCAGCGATCGTTCACTCCGGTCTCCAACAACAACCGATTCGGCAACGCTGGATCATACTTAACCGCAGCAATCTCTAATCCCGACATCCAAGCCGCCATTGCGGTCGCGCGTTGCGTGAAAATAATCAGTCCCGGCACAGGCGTATCCGGTTCAAGCTCGGTCAAACTCAAGGGAAACGCTTCCCCAAAATCGATCGACCACTCACCCATATCCGCAAACGCCTCTAGTGGCAAGGTTGCAAACGTCCATTTCTGACCCTGTAACGCATCGGGCAGAACTTGCGGCGGTAGCACCGGAAACACGACCGAAGGATTAATCGAGGGCTGATGTCCCGGTTCTTTTGGATAGACGTTTTGAGCGCGATCCTGCATCCAATTCGTTAACGCAAAAGTACGGCGACTCAGCACAGCAGGAACATCCAGTCCCTTGCAGGCGGTGGTAATCATATTCGACATTGCTTGGCGAAAAAAGCGAATCTTATCGGGTGGATTCGGCGCGCTCGCAATCGCCGCCTCGATCGCGTCTTTCAACCAGCCGGAATTCACTTCTGTACTCGGACAGTATTTAGAAAACTGAAACAGCTTCTCCGGTTCAATATCCACAGCGGTTGGACTTTCGCAGATCAGCACTTCCCAAACCTTTTTATTTTGCTCGTCCAAAATCGGACGTGAGTAGTAGTCAAGTTCCCAAATCGTTGCCATAAAATTTAATCGTGCGATCGCATGAGCTATCTAACTCCTAACACCTTTTCGTCACCCGATCGACACGGTTCTCAGTTGGTGACACCCTCTTAATCCCAAAGCAGGGTTCGATCGATACTCATCACTCGGTATCCACACGCTCAACTGCCGCTCTGTCGAGATGAAATAGAGATATGCCGCATCTGGATCGTATTTCAAGCCCACTTTGAGATTCGAGAAATCATCCTCGCAAATCTCAAACCCAAACCGTACAACCACCTGAGCCACTAAGCATTCAGGCGTATCTTGCGTTTCACCCAACGCATCCCGCTCTTGCCAAAACGTATCCAGAAACGATTCCAAAATCGGCAGCATCTTCTCCGGCGAACCGTTCCGACTGGCATAAACGATCGCTGGATTTCCTTCGACTACGATGTGACAGGGAGTAGGCATAAAAATCTGAGGCTCAAGATCACCTCTAGCATAAGCCTCACCGATGCCATCTGTTTGCACTCTTCTAAATTCAATGATCGATTTCGGGAAATATACGGTTCTAAAGCCTACTCTACCTTCACAGAATGGTAAGTATACCTATCTTTACAATCCGCTGCGTTCTATGTCCTTACCCGTTCGCCCTGCTTCTTCTCAATCGAGGCTTGATTCATCTCGCTGTAAAACTCTAGAGTCACGCCAGCAGTATCGCGCTTGTCATGTGCAAGTTCCCGACGCAGAAGGACGGCTTGCGGCGATCGTCGTCAACGATCGCTATTACAGCTATTTCCGGCTGATCAAAGAGTCAGGTAAAACACTCCAACTTGCAGCAAAGCTGATTCAGCGAGGTGACGACGTTGCAATCACGCGAACGCCAAAAGGTGATGTGATCTGGATTTACGAAGCAGAAGCAAGGGAAGATCGAGTACAGTCTGCTAAGGTACCAAGCCTAATGCGAACACCACTGAATTAATCAGCCTCTACCTGCAACGGTAATCTCACGGTAAAGGTTGCTCCTCGCCCTTCTCCGCTGCTGTCTACTGCAACGGTTCCTCCGTGAAGCTCGATAATCTGACGCACGATCGCAAGTCCCAATCCGAGCCCACCAAACCTGCGCGTCGTCGAACTATCTTCCTGGCGGAAATAGTCAAACACATACGGCAGAAAGTTAGGATCAATGCCTTTGCCGTTATCCCTGACTTGAATGTGAGCGTAATCATCCACCTGAGTTAACTGCACCCAAATCTGCCCGCCTCCCGGTGTGAACTTCACCGCATTCGAGAGCAAGTTCCAAACGACTTGCTGAAGCCGCACCGCATCGCCGATCGCACCCTGTGGATGAGAGTCAAGGATTGAGTGGAGTTGGATTGACTTTGCCTCCGCTGCTAATCGCACCGTGTCGATCGCCGCACCGATGACCGCTTTGAGGTTGACGCTGCCTTTGTTGAGGGTGAGCTTGCCGCGCATGATCCGAGAAATGTCGAGCAAGTCTTCGACCAGTTGCGACTGTAATCGAGCATTGCGCTCGATCGTTTCCAGCGCTGCTTTAGATTTTTCCGCATCTAAACGCCCGTTTTGCAGCAGCTTAATCCAGCCCAGAATGGGATTTAGGGGGGTACGGAGTTCGTGAGATAAGACCGCTAGAAATTCATCTTTGATCCGATTTGCCGCTTGCGCTTCTTCACGAGACGCTTCTGCGATCGATCTGGCTTGTTGTTCGGCTTCGTAGAGGCGAGCGTTCTCAACCGCGATCGATGCGAGTTGCGCCAGTTGAACCAAAATAGCTTCGTCAGCTTCGGTAAACTCTCCGTTGAGTTTGTCCGAAAGTTGAATCAAGCCAATATTTTGCCCGTTGCGCCCGACCAAGGGAGCCGCCAGCCAGCCCCGTATCGGCGGATGACGCTCTGCCTCTTTGCCAAAACCTTTCCACCGGGAATGGGCTTCGAGTTCAGCCTGAGTCACTCGCATCGGTTGGTTAATATGACACACACAACTATAAATGCCAGAGCCATCAGATGGAGCATGATAACTCCGCCACTGCGCGTATTTTTCTGAAAGATAAACGGCACTAATCGCCTGCGACCAGTTTTGATCGATCGTCAAACTCGTCACCGATTGATGCGTCCCGATGATCGCTGCCGCTTGATCCGTGATCGTTTGCAGCACTTGTTCAACCGAGAACGCAGAATTGATCGCGATCGAGGCAGCAGTCAACCCTTGCAATTGGTTCGTGTATTGCCGTTCGAGTGCTAAAAGTTGTTCTCGCTTTAGTTCCGCTTGCTTGCGATCAGTGATGTCACTCGAAACCCCAATAATGCCGATAATCGCGCCTCGCTCATCCCGATAAGGCGCTTTCACTGAGAGAAAGACTCTTCGCTCCCCAAATGCTTCGACAATCTCCTCAAACTGTTGTGGCTCTCCAGTCCGCATGACAACGCGATCGTTGTCCATGATTTTCTCAGCTTCGTCGAGCGGCTCAACAAATTCCAGCGCAGTTTTACCCACGATTTTCTCTACGGGTTTGCCGATGAGAGCGAGAACTGCCGGATTGACCACGAGCATTCGTCCGGCTCGGTCTTTAACATAAACCAGCGTCGGAGTCGATTCGTTAATCGTATTTAGAATGGCATTACTTTGGTGCAGTGCGGCTGTCGTTTGTTTCAGGTCGTGAATGTCGATCGCGGTTCCATACCATTGGATGATTTGCCCGGCTTGATCGCGCAGGGGCATGGCTCGACTGAGATGCCAGCGATATTCGCCGTCATAGCGTCTCAGTCGGTGTTCACACTCGTAAAACTGTCCGGTTTGCAGTGCTTCTGTCCAGCGATCGACTGTAGCTTGCAAATCGTCTGGGTGAACGATCGGACTCCAATTCCATCCCATCGTTAGGGTCTGATCGATGCCGCCATACTCCTCCCAGTGCGGGCTAAAGTAATCAAACGAGCCGTCTATCGTCGTTGTCCAGAAAATTTGGGGCAAGAGTTCAGTCATGAGACGAAATCGCGCTTCACTCTCGCGTAAACTTGCCTCTGCTTGTTGGCGTTCGGTTTCTCGCTGCTTCAAAGCGGTAATTTCTTGAGCTATGCCGAGAATCTGTCTGGGCGCACCTGCATCAGTCCGGCTGAAGATGGTCTCTTTTGACAACAGCCAGCACCATTCGCCATCCGATCGGCGCATTCGATATTCAAATTCCAGCACTTCAGAATCGATCGCGGTTTGAAACCGACCCAAGTGAGCGGGTAATCGCACTGAATCCTCTGGATGGATCAGCAGCGCGAGTACGCGATCGCCCAGTTGCTCGAATTGTTCGGGTGTGTAACCCAAGATCTCACGGACTTGGCGATTGATATAAACATTGCGCTGCTCAATCAGGTCATACACATACAACATACCGGGAACGGTAGCGGCGATCTGCTGGATTAGTTGCTGAAACTGCGGTTGCTGATCAGTTAGGGCTTGAGGTGAAGTGATAGGAGTGAGTGTTGCAATGACTGTATCGGTTGTTGTTGCTTGAAATAAGGGTGTGAGAGCGAGATGCAGCCAGGGATATTTGCCATCGGGTCGATTCAACCCTATGCGAATCTCACGGTGATACCTGTAGTCGATCGCGGTTTCGAGCGGCAAGGGTGAGCCATCTAGATGCGTAACTTGCCAAGTTTGATCAAACAATCGGCGACCGAGTAGCGTTTCCACTGAGTAGCCGAGTAGCTGAGCGGCGATCGCATCGCATCCCTGAATTCTGCCTTCTACCAGTTGCAGCACTCCGCTCACTGAATGAGAGGTCGAATTGGTTAACAGATTGCGTGGCTGAGGATCAAAGGACAGATTCCGCATGAGGTTATGGGTCATACAGGCAAACTCAAAGTCATCATGGGCGGTTTTAACTCATGCACTCTGCACTTTGCAGCGGCGACTCTCTCCTTTGCGTGTGACGAGTCAATCCCGGTTTGGATTCATACTCGATCTACATGCAATGAGAGCCTCGTCCTAGTCGAGCCATTTCCATCTATCAAAGAACATAGGTCTGCAAGTTCGCATCTACCAGTTGAAAGACACGATCGAAATTTTGATGTTTCAAGGAAAAATCTGATTTAGCTCTCAGGCGCAGACGACCACAGGTTGCAAGCTTCTAGTCAAGTGGGGCGCGTCTTTACCGAGATCTCACAGGCGCAACCAGAAGCTCTTGGAGAATTGATCGTAGCTCTTCACGCCGCTGATAACTATCTAACCGATGCAGCACCTGACCCCCTTCAAACAGCAACACTGTTGGCAATGTGGTAATTCGATAGCGACTTGCTAGCTTCAAATTTTCGTCTGCGTTGATTCCGACCAGTTTCAGTCGATCGCCATACTGCTTCAGTAGCAAATTCAGCGATGGCTCGATCAAGCGGCAGATTCCACACCAAGGTGCCCAGAAATGCACAAGAACCGGGGTCATTGATTCAAGAACTTCTTGGTTAAACGCCCCTTCGCTAATTCCTGCTTGCATAGTTCTCCAAAAATTATTATCTGCTTTTACTAAGGCTTGGGATCATGCTACCAGTCTAAGTTCCCAGATGCACGAATTACGATCGGGTGAAGCCACCAAAAAAATAGGGTAAATGCCCCCACTCCGAGATAAGCAACCCGTAAAAACTCTTTGAGTTCAAGTGTCTGCTTACCTTGGACGATCGCGGCAAACGGCACGATCGAAGTTCTCGCTTTCACCGCTGCAAACGCTTCCCCATATCGCGCCATCAGGCGTCGATCGCCGTTCCAGACTCCGAACAAGTGATGCAGAATTAACCCGATCGAAGTAACAACCATAAAACTGCTACCCACCCACAAGGTATGAGCAACGCACCAGATAATCTGTCCGACCATTTGCGGATGTCGCGTAATCCGAATAATTCCCGTTTCGTATAAATGCACTTGCGGTTTTTGAATCGCTGCGATTTCTAACAGATTGAACGTCGCAGGATAGAGAAACAAAAACGAAATCGCTGACAAAATCCAAACGATCGTAGAAACGCCTGGAACGCCCTGGACATTCCAAAGCTGTAAGCCGTCATAGCGATGATTGAAAAAGTAAATCAGCATCGGTACTGCAATACTCAGGCTCACGAGCGCAAAAATCACCCGATACAGTCGTGCTCCGATCCGTTTTTCTGCTGCCATTCGCAGTGATGCTAGACCACTATGCGCGATCGCAAACCCGACAAGCCATCCAAACATAATGAAATGGCTGGAAGTCAACCAGTCAAAAGCCATACCTAACCGAACTTTGAAGAATAAATCTAGCTTACAAGCTTGCGGAGCGCATCGTCTCAAGATTCAAGGTGTAAAGTGTGCTTTCTGCTTGATGCCACGTTGCGATCGCGAGTCCCGTTTCTCCATGCGCCGCGATCGCGCAAACGCCTGGCGGAATTTCTGACTGTCCAATTTGCTGCCCGTTGTAATCTATCGCTATCAGTTGCTCTTCGTCGCAAACAACTACTCCCCAAGGAAAAGCCGCAACAAATTGAGGACGAATTGCGATCGCGATCCGAATTAATCGATACGGTTTGAGATGTATGAACAGCAGCGATCGTTCATGTCCAACTTCGGTTGCAGCAAGGCAATAAGGGCGAGGAGATGGAAAAACTTGTTTCAGTTGCACAGGCAGATTCAGTCTGCCCAATGCTTGTCCTCGGCGGTTGTATCCATTCAATCGAGTCGATCGTTCAGCCTGCGAAATTAGCACCGCATAACGAGAAGTCACCGCAACTAATGCAATCACGCCTCCCAAACTTGCCTCACAAATAGTCGGACGCTGAATTAATTTCGGCTGCGGCAGCGTCCAAAAGCTTAAAAGCTTTGCGCTCTCCTGGTTTCCCAGCGTTGCAATCACCATCCAGCGTCCCTGTGGCTCGATCGCAATTCGCGATGGTTGATGCAGTCGAGTTAACAATTGCGGCGCTTGCTCAGAAAGTTGATAAACGGAGCGCTCTGTCACCGCAAAACAGCCTTGCGATCGCACAATCAATTCCCGAATCGGCTCTGCAAGGGTAGCAATGGGTAAAGCTTTTCCACTTCGACGATCGAGGAATCCCATCGGATACGAGCGAGTTTGCAGCGTTTTGGTATGACTGAGAAAAATTAAGGCGGATTGACGAACATAGCGATCGTACTGGGGAAGGGTAGCCGTCTCTACGATTCCAATCTGCTCAGCTTGAGTGGATAACCGTTCGTTCCGCAGAATCTCAGGCAGATAGAATAACGGAACGATCGGAGTCGTTAGAGTTTGAGCATCTATTTGAAATGTCTGTGCACCCGCAGACTGAAGCGCAGTCCGCATTTGAGCCGCAGACTGATATCTTCGCGCCTTTAACTTCTCAAGCGCTGTAGAAATTACAGTTTGCAGCGGTGTTGGAATATGCGCTGGAATCCGCACAGGTTGATTGAGATGCGCCGCTATGATTTCTGTGTGCAGACCCGAAAACGGGCGATACCCCGTTAATAGCTCAAACAACAAAATCCCAACCGCATACAAATCGGTCGAATACGAATATTGTCCATAAAACCGCTCTGGAGCCATGTATGCAGGCGACCCAGTTAAATTTGAGGGAGACGGCGTAACTTCTTGACTGAGCCGCGAAATGCCAAAATCAGAGATCCGCGCTGTCCATCCCTCTGGACTTAAGCCCAGCAAAATGTTCTCCGGCTTGATGTCACAGTGAATCACACCCCGATCATGGGCGTATTCTAATCCCGTCAGCACATCGCAAACTAATTGCACACTGAGCGCCGGATGCAACTGCTGATGATTTTCCATGAATTGGCGCAGCGTTCCGCCTTCGCAATAGTCGAGAACGAGATACCGCTTTCCGTGCAGATGCTCGATCGCTCGACAAGTGACAATATTGGGATGCTCTAACGCCACGAGAAATCGTAGTTCTCGCAAAAACTGATGAGTCGAAAGGGTTCGATCCAGTGCTTTAAGTGCAACGAACTCACCCGTCTGGCGATGCAGCGCACAGTAGACCCGCCCAAACTGCCCTCGACCCACCAATCCTAGAAGCCGATACTTGAATTGCTTGAACTTAGCGCTTGATAGCGTAGACACCTCTCAATCGATTCCATGCTAGACCAATAAACGAGGCAGAATTGATTCGTGGTCAAGTTGTTTTTCCACCAAGCTCTCAGCCTGCTCTAGTCGCTTTTGCAGCCCAACCACAAACAAATTACTTGCGGCTCCCAAAGATTCACAGCGCGTTTGCACACAGTGTAACTCTCGATCTGCAAGCTGACTAAAGATTGCGGCAAACATTCCTGCTTCTAGATGACAAGATGGCAACTCCGGATCAATTGCCAGTCGCGCAAACGGCGAATTCGTTGTCTCCACAATCAGAAATCCGCGATCGTGATAAGTCTGATCCAAGCTCAGTTTGCCTAAACCGTAAGTAATCCAGCATTGCTTCAAAGCTTGCAAAAAGTCTGCCATTGGCATGTCAACTAGCGGCACCCCATAATAATCGCTCATTTCGTCCCGGAAGCGATTAAAGAAGTTTTTGCCCCACCAGCGACCGCAGTTAAATAAAACCAATCGCGAAGCTTGACCTGTTTCTTTGTTCAGTCCAGAGTAAACTCCCTGAATGAGTGTTTCAGGCAGCGAGAGCAATCGATCGCCCCGCCGGCTTTCAAGCAGCCCCATTTCTAGATCGCCGCGCACATAAACATCGCTGGCGTAGTAGTTCGCGGGCAGACGATCGCGAACCAATAAATCGCTAACAGAAATCATGATTAGAAAATCCCTGCGACGGTGAGCATTTCTTCGGGTTGTGCTGGCATGATCGCTTCAGCTTGATTGAGAAACGGTTCTAGAAGCGCCATCTGTTGTGGAGTTAGTGACAGACGCAGTTGCTGTTTCATCAATTCAAAGAAAGCGGCATCTGCACCTTGCGCTTGATGTAGTTCGATCGAGTCTTTGAGCCAATCTAGAAGCCGAGATTGCACAAAGTTCGGGTCATTTAGCAGCATCGCCATTCCACAATGACGCAAGATCAGCATTCCGTTTTTAATTGCTCGCTCTAATACGGCGAGTTCTGCATCTGGCAGGTCGAATTGGAGCTGATCGGCAGCTTGCTGAACTAAGTCAAGCTCTCGATCGCGTAAGGCTCGATAAGCATGGATGCGGTCTGTGATTGAGCCAACATAGTGCCCGATTAATTGAAGTTCTTCGGGTTTGAGGTAGCGGTGTTCGGCTTCATCAAAAATTCCGTGGATGGGAGATTGCATAAGCGTTCCTGTCAAATCAAAACAAATCAGAAAAATCAGTCAAGGTAAAGTCATCTGTCGGTTCTGATAGAAGTTCGAGAGAGTCAACTAGGGGAAGTCGAACGGCGGTTCCTTCCCAGTGAATTGCGGCGAAAAATTGACCGACTGGTAAGTTGAATGAAAGTTCTGTCAATGGCCCGATCGCCGCTGCTTGTTCTAACTGTTGAACCATCTGTGGAGTTGGATCAATGAGTTGATCGTTCCAATTGCAGGTTGTGAAAAACGTTTGAACCGAAGAATGTAGCCAATTCTGAGTTTCTTGGAGGTCATTCTGTTCCAGCATTAGAGTCATCGGAGTTCTCCTGCTCTGAGCCGTTTTTCGATGTCTCTTGCAGTCGCGCCTTCATTCAGCCAAAACGATGCTGCATCGATCCGTTCTTGTCCACCGAGGAGAAACTTACAGTAGGTTTCGCCCATCGAATAGCACTGAATTTCGATACAGCTAAGCTGTTTTTTCACCAATTCCGTAAAAAAGCCAGCAAACAATCCAGCATATAAAAAGCAAACTGGTTTACCCACATCTCCCAGCGTCCGCGCCACAGCTGAGTCAAACACATTGATGAACATAAATCCTTGTTTGCGATCGCCCAAATCCACTTCCCAGCGTCCCCAACCCTGGGCAGTAAGCGACCACCACCAGGTTTCGAGCAAGAACATCAGATTGGTTTGACGCATCGGGCGATCGTATTCTTTTTCAAACCATTTCTCGAAAAAGAACGCATCTTTTTGACCCCACTCACAGCCGATCGTGTACATCGTTGCCGCTGAAGCATCACCCACTTCTTCTTCGAGTCCTTCAACTAAACCAATGATGAAATCTTCAGATGTGAGAATGTTCTGACTGTTGTTCCAATCAACGATCGTGCCCGTATCCGAGTTGAATTGATAAAAGTCTTTGAATCCGTAGTGGTTATGTTTTTTCGGATTCTTGAGCTTTGCAGGGGTTTGATGAGAAAGTGCAATGGGCATAAGTTTTCTAGGGGGGTCAAGGCAATAAGTGAAGCGATAACAGATGCGCTGATGGGTTTCAGTGTGCCCAGATTCGGAGTTTTGAAACTTTCTTGCTTTAAGTCTTCGACGCACGGGGAATTCAAGCAGCATCTACCCATCCAGAACGAAGCAAAAATCCGACTGCTAAGCTGTTCCAAGCATTCGGCGATTCACGTCTAGAATCGGTAAAATTAAATTTGCTTCATTGACAGTTAAAACTTGTTTAATCACTTCCTGCATTACTGTGTAAGTGACACCACAGCTTTTTTGAGCATTAAACGCCCGCATCATCGTCTGAAACCAAAAGAGAAATCGTTCCCGCATCGACTCTGGATCGTCAATCAGCATGGCAGCGGCAGAGTAGCGCAGAACTCGCACTGTATCGCGCTTCCATTTATTTGTTAAATCCTCGTTGCCCTGACGAAACAGCATCGGATCGATTGCTCTCATTTTCGCTTGTACCTGCTGTATGATTACCGCTTCGCAGGCTTGTAGCTTCTGATAGGTTTGGACGCGCAGCTCATACGATCGAGCATACTCAATTAAAAAACGGAGTTCCTCATCGGTGGCGTAGCGTCCTTCGGTTTCTTGCGTTAACCGCTGGATCTGACTCAACATAGGCGTTATCGATTTAGCGTTGTTTGAAGCGTTCCCTGTTTCTTTGTGAATCTAAACGCCAGACGAATTCGAGAAATAATTTGACGGATTGAAGGGGGTTGTATCTTCGATTTTTTTCAGCATTGATCGGGTAATTAATTTTCCTGCTTCCACAAGAACTTGCCCAGTCAAAGGATGCAGTAGATCCTGTTCGGCTCTACGTCCAATTAGCGCTTCGATGTCTTTGATGGAGTTGACATACATTCCTGGAGGTAGCTCCACTACGACTCCGCTCCCAATCACTCTCGCTTGACACGCCAATCGTGAATTCGACTTACAAGAGGTGATCACTTCTAAAGTGCGCTGCTCGCGTCGATCAATTGGAGTCAAAGAAGCCATTCCATCCTTGACGTAGATATGACAAGTCGCGCACATTCCACGCCCGCCACATTCTTTTAAGACGTCTAAATCTTTGTTAAGGAGAACCGAGAGGAGATTCCCCATCGTTTCGATCGCACTGTCTTGGGCGATCGGTTCAAGGCGTACCGTTTTCACCATAGGGTTAGGGCAATAGTGGTTAGGGCAATAAAAGAGCTTTTTGGGTATCGGTGAGAGCGTGTTGCTCAACAAGGACAGCATAATTACGCACCGCTTGAGAGCAGCGACGAATAAACTGAGCCACCCAAGCGCGAAACCAGTCGTATTCTTGAGCGCTCACCGCCTGTTCTAAGGTTGAGGATTCCCCAACAAAGCGGATTTGTCCCGATCTCTCTACCTGAAATTGCTCGAACCCGTCGCGCATGGGACAAGTTTTCTTTAGATAGTTCACGATTACAGCGACACCCAAAGATTGCCGGGTGAATTGATTCAATTGATTAAAGGCATCTAGCAGGTCTTGTCGGGTTGGACGGGAAGAATCAGTGAGTGAGTCAACGGATTCAGAAGCGATCGGCTCGACGACAATGTGCGATCTCAAGGCTTCAACGACGTGAGTGAACTGCTCGGTGATGCAGGACTGATCTTTGAGCGCCAGGAGAATCATGTTTTGGAGCAGGCGGCACAGCACCACTTGAGTTTGAGCGCACTGAAACTCAAGAACTTCATATTCAGTTGGGATGGTTTCGACAACTTGTAGAATGCCTTCAGATAGGAATTTCAATCGCTCCTGAAAACTCTCAGGATGACTGCTGTAAAAAACTGGCTCAGACTGTCTACTGAGTAAGGCGATTCCCGTGATTCCTGGTACATTCAGAAAGTCCTGAATCACTTCCTGGTTCATAGGTTGATTTGCTCGTCCTTCTATACAATACTTGCCAGATTAATTGCTGGAGGAAATTTGACTCAGCGCGATCACGCAATTAAACTTTGCTTATTTTTTTCCATTTTTGATTGTTCTTTATAATTGTTCACACTCTCTAGCTGGCTTCCCAGTTTAGAGTGAACGCATTGATCTCCCGGTGTAATTCAAGCTCCTCACACATTAGGCTTACCGTATGTCTGACCTTCCTTTCACTCTCGATCAGTTACGTATTTTGAAGGCGATCGCGTCTGAGGGCAGCTTTAAGCGGGCTGCTGATAGCTTATACGTTTCTCAGCCAGCGGTAAGTCTACAGGTTCAGAATTTAGAACGCCAGCTTGACGTGCCCTTATTTGATCGGGGTGGACGACGAGCGCAATTGACCGAAGCCGGACATTTGCTTCTAAGTTATGGGGAGAAAATTCTAACGCTGTGTCAGGAGACTTGCCGCGCGATCGAAGATTTGCAGAATCTTCAAGGCGGGACGCTGATTATTGGCGCAAGTCAAACGACGGGAACCTATTTGTTGCCGCGCATGATTGGGTTGTTTCGACAGCAGTATCCGGATGTAGCGGTTCAGTTGCACGTCCACTCCACACGGCGAACCTCTTGGAGCGTGGCGAATGGTCAGATCGATCTGGCGATTATTGGCGGCGAGATTTCTCCTGAGCTTCAAGACTCACTTGAAATTATTCCCTATGCCGAAGACGAACTCGCGCTGATCTTGCCTCCGTCTCACTCTCTATCCCGCTTAGAAACGATTCAGAAAGACGATTTGTATCGCTTGCAGTTTATTGCGCTGGATTCTCAATCGACGATTCGCAAGGTGATTGACCAAGTTCTAGGACGATGTGGCATTGAAACCCGCCGCCTCAAAATTGAGATGGAACTGAACTCGATCGAAGCGATTAAAAATGCAGTTCAGTCTGGTTTAGGCGCGTCGTTTGTGTCGGTGTCTGCGATCGAAAAAGAGTTGCAAATGGGAATGCTGCATCGCGCCAAAATTGAAGATGTGGTCGTGAAGCGCAATCTCTCAGTGATTATTAATCCGACTCGGTATCGATCGAAGGCTGCGGATGCGTTCTGCCGGGAGATTTTGCCGAAATTCACAAATCTGCCGCTGAAGTTCGAGCGCCCGACTCCTGCCTATCCAGAACCCCAAAGCCTGAAAGCCATGCTGCAAGCTGCAAGTAATCGGGCGATTTCTGAACTGGAATAAGGCAGCGCTCAGGCGATCGGTGTTGAGCGTTCGGAGCCTATCGACGCGAAGATAGCGACATGACAATCTGTAGCACGTACCAAAAGAGCAATGCCACTGATGCAAATAGCTCTAGGGAGGCTGCGACATATTGATGGGTCGCGTAATGGTGCATGACTTTCGAGGTGTCATACAGGATTGCAATCGAGGCAAAGACCACCATTACAACCGAGAAGATCAGCCCTAACGTAAAGCCGAAGATCACGCTGCAAAGAATCAGACCCAGCGCGATAAATCCGCCGATCGTCAAAATACCCCCCAAAAACGAGAAGTCTCTTTTCGTAGTCAGAGCAACCGTAGTCAGACCTGCAAACAAGAGCAAGGTCAAAATTGCGGCAGTCGGAATTACGCTGGGATCAGAAAACGTCGCGGCGATGTAAAGAATCGGCGCAAAAATTAGGGCTTGTGCAATGACGTAGATTGCCAAACCTGTGTATTGCGTTTGTACAGAATCCGCTTGTGCAGCGAGCGATCGAGACAACCAACCCAACAGCGCAAACGCTCCCAAAATTGCCAGCCAGGTAAATCGGCTCGATGCGATAAACCCAGTAATGGCGGCAGCGATTCCAGACTGAAACAACAGTACTTCAAGAACAATGAACGCGCCTACGGCTCCAGCTAAGTGTAGATAAGTCTTCTGGATGAACTGGGCACGCTCTGTCGGTCGAGATTGAGCGACAGTCAGCATAAGCCTTTTTCCTCATGTTGAAACAACTTACCTGTCAGCTTAACGAACGGATACAAAATCGCGTTGAGTATAAGTGCTATTTCTATCAAATTGGAGACGAATGATTAATCAATCTGCTTACGATTGAGGGTATTAAGGATCGTTATTTTTTTATGCGATCGTCATCTAAATGTCACTGCATTTTCACATTCAAAAATTAGGTTAGAACAGCCACAATTTAACTAACATAAAGCCGTCCTAAAACTGTCAGAACAAATTTTCTCAAACTCTTCAAAGCTAGACGTGGCGATGCTTTGAAGAGTTTTGAATCGCTGAACAACCTAACTGATAGAAGTCAAGACTCCTGCTGTCAAAAATGGTACGGTTATCCCCCACACGATCGTCTATTCATTCCCTCACAGACCCGTCATGATAAGAGAAGAATTTAACAGACCTTTAGTTCTATTTTGGATCGCTCTATGCCTCGCGTTCTGTTCTCCCAAGCGATATATTTTCTGAGATTTTCCCAGAAAGTCTTGCGAGGCTCTTTACTTTTGTTCGAGTTCGTCCTATTATTAAATTAAAGTCGAATTGACTTCGACATAGGAACCTAGCTCTTACTTCTGTCGTCAGGTTTACAGCGTAGACCTCCACCCTATTTCCCTTCAGTTCAGGTTGTTCTCTTCCACATTCTGTGTTTAAGCGATTGTCTTCGTGATGCCTCACTTTTGAGCGCACCTGCTTCTTAGTCTTTACCCTTAATCCATCAGAGTTTCGCCGCCCCAATCGTTTTCATTTCATGGAGTTGACTGCACATGGCTACTGCCAACACCAAATCTAAATCCGCTCCCAAGTCCACCTACAGCGCCGACATGGTGCGTACTTACCTGCATGAGATTGGTCGTGTGCCGATGCTGACCCACGAGCAAGAGATTCTCTACGGCAAGCAAGTGCAGCAGATGATGACGCTGCAAGAGAAGAAAGAGAAGCTTGCTAAGAAGCTAGGTCACGAGCCGACGCAGCAAGAGTTCTCTGAGCATGTTCATCTCAGCGATGCTGAGTTGACTGGCATCTTTACGCGGGGTCGTCGTGCCAAGCAGAAGATGATCGAAGCGAATCTGCGCCTGGTAGTGTCGATCGCCAAGAAGTACCAGAAGCGCAATCTTGAGTTCTTAGATCTGATTCAAGAAGGTTCGCTCGGCTTAGAGCGTGGAGTCGAGAAGTTCGACCCGACTCGTGGCTATAAGTTCTCGACTTATGCGTACTGGTGGATTCGTCAGGCGATCACCCGTGCGATCGCTCAGCAAGCCCGCACGATCCGTCTCCCGATTCACATCACCGAGAAGCTCAATAAGATCAAGCGCGTTCAGCGCGAGTTAGCTCAGAAGCTCGGTCGTGCTGCGACTGCGGCTGAGATTGCCACCGAGTTAGAGCTTGAGCCGGATCAGATTCGTGAGTTTCTGATGATGTCGCGTCAGCCGGTTTCGCTCGATCTGCGCGTTGGCGACAATCAGGATACTGAGCTTCAGGAGTTGCTAGAGGATGACGGCCCTTCGCCGGATATGCATCTGACTCAAGATCTTCTGCGTCAGGATCTTGAGACGTTGATGACTGATCTGACTCCACAGCAGCGTGAAGTTCTGAGCTTGCGCTACGGTTTGCAGGATGGTTACGAGCTATCGCTTGCTAAGGTGGGCGATCGTTTGAATCTGAGCCGTGAGCGGGTTCGTCAGCTTGAGCGGCAAGCGTTAGATCATCTACGTCGTCGCAAAGCAAGCGTTCGCGAGTATATTGCTAGTTAGTTTCGTTTCTCACATCAGATGAAAAGGGACATCGATCGATGTCCCTTTTTCTTGTTTCGCTACGTTTGGGCGGGTTGATGCCCCGAAATCTCCCACGAGCGGAGAACTTTGAGCGTAAATTACTTTATGCAGCTAGAGTGCTGCTACAGCTTCAGGCGCATAGACAACGACTGGAACTCGTTTGTAAGCGGGAGTGCCCGATCGCGGATCAATCTTCGCTTTGAAAATGGCGTTGACTTCGGGATAAAACATCATTGCGGCTCCCGATCGAACCATGCCGTAGATGATTTCAACTTGTTCGAGCTTACCTGCATCGCCTTGCACCGTGACGCGCTGATGTTCTCGAAATCCTACCCGCTCTGCATCCGCTTGATTCATCAGAATGCAATTGCGGTGGGGCATAGCGCGATACTTATCACCAGGCTTGTACACTACAGTATTGTGCTGGGTATAGCTGCGTCCTGTGCCTAAAATTAGCGTCAGTCCGGGAGTTGAATCCGGTAGACCAAAATCTTGTTTTGTTGGGATTGAGAGCCTCGGTAAAGGGGTAACGAACATTGAAGCTTTTCCGGTTGCAGTTGGGAACTTCGGCGTTGTGAATACACGATCGGAGATCGTAAACTCTTCTTCGGTATCATCGATTTCGCCGATCTTTTCATAGCCTGGAATTGTTTGAGCGATCAACTGCCGCACATACTTTGTATCTTGAAGCTTGCGCCACTGGACTGGAGAATCTTTGAGGATGCGATCGGCAATCTCCGTTAAGAATTCCACTTCAGAAATCAACTCCGCAGTTTTCAGATGAGTTTGACCTTCATCATTAAGCCGTACAAAATTGTTACCTGATTCAGCCGTCGTTTTATGAGGATTCTCAAACCGAGCTAACACAGGAATGACGATCGTATTGTGGCGAGCGAGTCCGTGAAAATGTCCTAAGTTTGGCTTGGTTGCAACATAAAAGATTGTTTCAATGTTGCCCAAGGCGCGCTTTGCCTGAGTTAAATCAGGGTTTGCAGCATAGAGATTACCACCCAAGCAGATTAGAGTATCAACCTGACCTGCATCGGCGGCCTCAATCAAGGCGCGAGTATCATGGCCCTGAACGCGGCTCAAAGGCTTCTGCAAAAGTTTTTCTAGTGCTTGCTGAATCTCTTTCTTCAGGTGAATGGTGACACCCATTGATCCAAAGCCCTGCACATTGGAGTGTCCCCGAATCGGCATAGTTCCTGCCCCTTCTTTCCCCACATTGCCACTGATCAGGGCTGTATTGGCAATGCTATAGATGTTATCGACTCCATTTTCTTGCTGAGTCACACCCATTGCCCAAGCGAAAACGACTCCTTCTGAAGTGCCAATGAAATTAGCAGCGAGATCAATCTCAGGTTTAGACACTCCGCAGACTTCTGTGATAGTTTCCCAAGGGGTCAATTTAGCATAGTCAATCACAGCCTCCCATTGTTCGGCATAAGCCTCAAGAAAGTCTTGTTGAACTAAATTCTGCTCAATCAATGCTTTTTGCAATCCAACGAACAATGCAACATCACTTCCGGGAATGGGTTGTAGATACAGTGAAGAAATGTCAGAACCGCCCTTCAACATTGATTTGATCGGAAATGCAGGAGAGCCAAATTTGACTAATCCCACCTCGATCGTTGGATTGATCACAATCACCTTGCCACCACGATCGCGCAGTTGAATTAGTTCATTCATCAATCGCGGATGGTTCGCAGGTGCATTTGAGCCAATCAGCACAACACAATCCGCTTTTTTCAGACTCTCTAAGCTCACCATTGATGTACCAGAGCCAAACATATCTTTCAGTCCCACTGTCGAGGCAGAATGGCACAGATCTGAACAATCGGCTAAGTTGTTCGATCCTAATGCTCGCATCATCAACTGCAATAAATAAGCAGCTTCATTTGAAGACCGTCCCGAACTATATGACGCAACTCGCTCTGGAGCTTTCTGAAAGGCTGCTTCTGCAATCTGATAAACCTCATCCCAACTGATGCGCTCATAGCGGTTACTACCCTTTCTCAGAATCAGGGGATGACTTAAACGCCCTAGATTGTTTGCTTCTTGAGAAGTTAAAGCTTGCAATTGAGCGATCGTATACTCTTGCTCAAAAGTTGTGGCAGGCTGTAGCTCAGATGCGATCGCTTCCACACTCTTGGCGCACCGCTGCAACACTTCCCCGTCTTCGTTGACAAACCCACCTTTCTGTCCGCCCGTTCCCCACGCACAGGACAAGCAAGCGCTTTTATGAAACAGCGTTTGCCAAATCTTGGCTCCATCCGGCGATAACGTTTGTTCCGCCCAATATTGCACGACTGCCATTCCACCGCCAGACTGAGGAGGTTTCTCTTGCGCCATGATCAAGTTTCCGAAATCGAGGTGTGTTCTTGATCCTAGCGTGTTTTTAAGCGGTCTCGTTTCTGAGGCTAGAAGCCTCTATCATGAGACATACGCACTATGTTGCTCCGAATTGATCCGATTGACTCCGCCTTGCTGACCTTATGCCCGAAACTCAGTCGTAGTACATTCGCTGCTCCTTCATCATCAACAATTCAGGATTCGAGCGAATTGCCACCATCAATGTAGGGCACGCAGTTTCTCTAAGCGGCTGATTACCGTTGCACTCTCGCCATACAGGCTACCAGAGTTGGCGCTGTATGCAGTTGAGGCAAAGGAAGTTCAGCCGCCTGCCGGACAAGAAGTGGTGGATTGGCACCTTTACGCTTCAAACATCGCGCCGCGCTGGATCAAATCACGCTTTGCATCTCTCGAAAACCAGCGGGAATCATTAAACCGCGTTCTCTCAACCTTTGCGCCCACAAGATTCGTATCAGACAATACTGCACCCCGTAGATCTGCTCCAGTTAAGTCGGCTCCATACAGACTTGCCCCACTTAAATCTGCGTTAATCAAGTGCGCCCGCCGTAACGTTGCGTAGCTTAAGTTCGTTTCACTCAGCTTCGTTCCATTCAAATTGGCACTCGTTAACGTTGATCGTCGTACATCTGCATAACTCAACTTCGCCTCGGTCAAAATTGCACCCGTCAAATTTGCACCATCTAAAGTGGCGTTCACCAAGACCGCACCCGTTAAATCTGCATTGATTAAGTTTGCTCCCGTCAGCGTCGCATCGGTCAGATTTGCATGAGCCAGATTGCTGCTAATGAGTCGCGCATCGGTTAAATCTGTACTAATCAGGCTGGCTCTCACCAGCGTTGCTTCGATTAGATCTGCCCGTGCCATACTCTTCGATCGAAGATCGACCCCGCTCAAATCGATGCCTGAAAAGTCTTGAAGCGGGTTCAGTCCGGCGATTTCCGCAAGAAGTAGAAAGTCGTCGGTTTCAGCGTTTTTAACTCGCTCAATTAAATCCGAGAGAAGTTGAAGAGATTGATCTTTGGTCATCATATTTGCCTTGCCTAACTGAGACCATCTGGGGACACAGGACGTTGCACAGTTAGGAATACAAACCGGCTCTAGTGCATTTCGCACAAAGCTTAGGAAAGCTATCAAGATTTGTAAAGGATTGCCCGTCTCAGTGGTGGTAAAGACAATCCCAAACTCGCGAAAAGTTAGGAATTATAATGTAGTATAGCCAAATTTCTTATACCTTGCTTGGGGCAAGGCCATATCGAGCCACTGCTTCAGGAAGAATAAGATCTAGCGATCGCTAGAGTTCTTTAGATGGCGTGCGATTAAGGCGTTGATCACAGCACGCTTGTTATTGCTTAAATTCTGCGGAATCAGCGCTTGAAGATCGCTGAGGAGATCCGGTGACTGCTGATGTAGTGGGCTTGCTACAGCGATGGAAGTAGCTTGACCGTTGTGGTGGAAGGAAGACATGATTCAAAGTGGGGGGTGAATAACTACAGCAGAAGGAATACAAGCAGGAGCAATACAAACTCTGTCAATGGTGGCTCGACACATCGAGGTCATTGATGGCATGAGCGTCATGCTCTTAATACTTCTAGTATACCTTTCGCAACTGCGAAATCGCATCCCCACGGGCGTAGTGTCCGGTAAGTATTTTGAGCTGTCTGCTAATTCCTGGGTTAAGGATAGCATCGTCCTTCTAGGTATGCTACCTATATATGAAAATTTAATTGAATTGTGAAGTTTATTTCTCAGTGAGTGACCAAGAGCCGTCCCAGTCATCCGGCGGAGGCGTTCTGAGCCAGTGCTGGCAACGCTCCATATGCAGAGATGCCGCTTTATCCGTATGGTCAATTTCTAGAACTGTTGCAAATTCTGCCACAGCAAAGGCAAACTTACGGTTCAAATAGTGCTGGCGGGCGCTGTGATAATGGTCGATAATGCGCTGCTTGTCGTCGGGAATTTTGTCCGAGCGCAGTCCCACCAGTTCGTAAACAGCAACAGGCTTGTTTTTACCCTTGACTTTGATGAAATCGAGTTCTCGCGCCCAAACGCGATCAGCGCAAGGGCGATAGGTTGTCTCGCTCATAACGATATCGGTTCCATACAGTTTACTTGCGCCTTCGAGCCGAGAACCAAGATTGACTCCATCCCCGATCGCGGTAAATTCCATGCGTTTACTGCACCCAATATTGCCGCTAATCACCGTATCTGAATTGATCCCGATCCCGATCGAGATGGTTTGTTGGTTACACGCGCTTCTAGCTCGATTGAATGCCGTTAACCGATGCCGCATCTCTAGTGCGGTTTGAACTGCCATCCATTCATGATCATCCAACGGCAAGGGTGATCCAAACACCGCCATAATCGCATCACCGATGTATTTATCGAGAATGCCTTTGTGCATGAAGACCGCTTCAACCATCGATTCAAAATACTGATTTAGCATCTCGACGACTTCTTCGGCTTTGAGCGTTTCGGTCAGCGTTGTATAGCTGCGAATATCCGAGAACAGCACAGAAACCTCTTTGCGATCGCCGCCCATTTTCGCGGCATCAGGATTTTCGAGGAGCTGTTCTGCGAGTTCCTGAGTCATGTAGCGGTACATCGTGCTTTTGAGCCGCTTTTCGTCACTGATGTCGTCCATCACAACGAGCGCACCCGATATGCGATGGTGATCATTGGCATCGGCGATCGTGTTAATCGACAAATTAATGCTGTGCTGTTCTTCGCCTCGAACAGGTTGTAGGGTTTGATCCGGATAATATTGCTGACGGTTGCCTGTAATGGCTTGATTGAACCAGTTGTAGAAGCTGCCTTTTTCGAGTTGGATCAGTTGAGTAATCAGGTGTCCTTCGATCGCGTCTTCTTCACTCAATCCAAGCAGTTTTTTGGCGCTTTCATTCGCGGCAATAATCCTGCCTTCTTTGTCGGTGGAGATCACGCCATTGGTCAACGATCGCAAAATGTCGCGCTGCATTTGTTCCTGCTGCTTGACGGTTTCAAACAGTCGGGCATTTTGCAGGGCAACCCCAGCTTGAATATTGAACGTTTCCATGAATTCCTGATCGCTGCGGTTGAAGCTCGCTTTCCAGCGCTCCGGTGCTTTGGGGAAGTCTTTGGGATCGTAGGGAGGGAGGTCACCTTGCTTGGTTTTATTCACCAATTGAGTCACACCGATTAATTCACCGTCGGCATTGCGAACGGGCATACAAAGCAGGCTACAGGTGCGATAGCCGTTGTCTTGGTCAGTTTTTTTGGCGGTTTCGGCTCCGGCTTGCTCGTACAGATCGAAAGGAATATTGATGACTTCGCCCGAAGCCGCAACTTGTCCGGCGAATCCCACACCGATCGGTAAGCGCAATTCTTTCATTGCGCCTTCTACTGTGGGAATGCGCGTCCAAATTTCATCGCGATCGCGATCAATCAGCCAAAGTGTACTGCGATCGGCGTTCATTAAAGTTTTTGCCTCGTCCATCACTCGTTTCAGAGTGTCATCGAGGTCTAAGCTGCTCTGACTCAGCGATTGAGTTGCTTTGATTAGGGCATTGGCAGCCCGTTGTTTTTGGGTTGCAAGGTAGAACGATCGCGAAGATTCTAAAATCAGTCGGATCGAAGGCGCAAACTCTCGGAATAGTTCTTCATCTTTCGGGGTAAAGCCTTCAAGCGCAATTCGCTGATCGAGTGGAAGAGTGCGGTTGCAACGTGATTGGAGCTTATTAATTAACTGAACCACCGCAACCAAGCCCCCCTCATCATTCAGCAAGGGCATCGTTAGCATCGTGTAAGTTCGATAGCCCGTTTTGTTGAACTGAATTTTAGATTGGGTCGATCGGGGATCATCAAAGAAATCGTAGGGAATATTGACTGGATGCTTAAAGGTTGCAACTTCTCCAGCGATCCCCTGATCGGCGGGAAAACGGATTTCGATCGAGCGTCCTCCTGATCCCTCTGTCACAGTCGTGTAAAGTTCGTGCTTTTCCTCATCCAGCAAATAAATTGTCGTGCGATCGGCGTTGAGCAATTCCCCGGTTTTTGCGGTAATCGAATTCAGCATCTCCTCCAAAATCGTGTCAAACCCCTGCATATCCAGCATTGATAGGGTTTGATTGACGATTTTGAGCTTGTGTTCAACCTCGTGAACAACTTCTTTGAATTTCTCCTGAGTCAACGGCGCGAGAAATGAAGAAAACCTTCCTTTGGGAGCTAAGGCATGGTTTGAGGCGACGACAAGCCGCGATTCGCTGGCGGGGGGCACGATCGTGCGGTCACGATCATCAGGCTGCATCGTTACGGAGCGGGGCGAGTCGGGTAGATGCGAGGAAAAAGAGGTCATAGAATGGGGAAATCTGCTAGAGGAACTTGTACAGGCTCACGGTTTTAGAAAACGCAGTGAACCGACGCGAAATCACAATCAGCAACTGTGCTCAGAGTTCCCTAAAGCTGATGATTTGATGCGACTAGAGGCGATTTTTCTCAAAAGAATCACATTTGTATCGTAGAGAACGATCGTTGCGATTCAGGACTCACTGCGGCGATCGTACTCAACCTGCCCATAATCAAGTTTGATCAGACGATCGCAACACCCAAAGTAATGATCATCATGACTAATCACCCACACAGTCTTACCCCGATGCTTTAGCTTTGGCAAGAACTCGGTGTAGAACAATTCACGAAACGTAGGATCTTGATCCGATGCCCATTCATCAAACAGATAGATGGGGCGATCCTCAAGATATGCGGTCAACAATGCCAGCCGCTTTCGTTGTCCTTGAGAAAGTTCAGTTGTTGAAAACTGACCATTGCGAACCTGAACTTTATGGTCTAATTGCAACTGTTGCAGATAGTTCTGTGCTTCTTGGTCTGTCGCATCTAAACCGAGTAAGCGATCGAACAGATGAAAGTCAGCGAACACAATCGAAAAGTGCTGCCGATACCATTCTCGATTCTCGTTTGTAATCGGAGTGCCATCGAGCAGAATAGTCCCTGATTCTGGTGCGTATAATCCAGTTAAAAGCTTTGCTAAGGTTGATTTACCGCTACCGTTTCCACCTACAATAAACACAATTTCGCCTGCATTTAGAGTGAGATTAATGTCACCTAGTTTGAACTGTGTATCTTGAGACTGATAGTAACTGTGAGTCACACCATAAAGCTCAATCTGTCTCCAGCTTTGGGCAATGCTCCCACCTGTAAGCATGATCGCCGCCGGACTATTTGCAGCTTCTGCACGATTTTTGAGTGATAGTCCCAAAGCTTCAATCTTCTGAAGTGAAACACTCGCTTGGCTAAGAATTGGCAGCTTTAGAATCAACTTATCCAACGGCAACGTTAGATAAGTAAACGTCAAAACATAGCCTGACAGCATTTCGATCGGAATCGATAAAAGACTAGGCAGCGCAAACAGCAAAAAGCCGATCGCAAAGAAGAAAATCAGTTTGCCCCAACTCCCGGCAGACCCATACAGAATCAGTGCATAAATGTTATGGCGACGAAATGAGGCTGAAGTTGCTTCTAGTTCTTGATTGAGGAAGACTTGACGGCGGGGAGAATGCAGCTTCAGCTCCTTGATGCCATCAGTAATGGATTGAAAATGCCGAAACAGAGCATCTTGATCCTCACGCGCATTAACCATCCGATGACGCGCTTGATTCAGCAACCATTGACAAGTTAAAAATGTGAATACAAACAAGCCCATTACCATTGCAAACACAACCCAGGACAATGAGCCGATGAATACAAAACAGCCAACAACAGTTGCCAGCTCAATGCAAAGAAACGGGAACGACGAAACAGCCGTTGCCACCGCCTGCACATCTTCGGTTAAAGTTGCCATCATCCGGGCGTTTCCAAGCTGTTCTAGATGCCGCAGCTCAGACGCTAGAATCTGACGGCTTAGCTGCAATCGCAGATGAAACACTGCATCCTGCGCTAAACGAACCAGCACCACTTGAGAAATCACGCTCGTCACTAGAGATAGAAGCGCCAGTCCAACAAACGCCCCTTCAATTTGCCCGATCGCCGCGTTCGGACTACCCAGCGCCCGACTGATTAATGCAATTAATCCCGCACTACTCACCCCACTGAGAAGCCCCATAAAAATCGCGATCGCGACTAATTTGGGAGAAGACCGGAGCAAGAAAGAAATCAATTGCATAGCAGGAAGTTGGGTTAAGGCTGATGAAGTAGACGCAAAT
The DNA here is from genome assembly GCA_014695255.1 of Cyanobacteria bacterium FACHB-63. GTDB lineage: Bacteria > Cyanobacteriota > Cyanobacteriia > Leptolyngbyales > Leptolyngbyaceae > Leptolyngbya. The sequence goes on along the minus strand of JACJNX010000060.1, from coordinate 24,449 downwards.
TTGGGCAGTGTAGATTCAGCAAGTTTGTAACTTGGACGACTGCCCTTGTGTTTACAAAACCAACCTCTACGGCTCGATCGCACCTGAACGCCCCCAGTTTGACTCGTGGGAACACGCAATCGATCCAGCTTGAATCGACACTGAAGGATCTGCCTCTGTATGATTTTGCGGCAGAATTAGACATTTTGGGAACGGAGGTAGCACAAGTCTTCGAGCAGCATTCGCTACTTCCGGGGGTCATTTTAACCGAACAAGGGCGCTTTGTGGGAATGTTACCGCGCCACCGACTGCTGGAATATTTGCTGCGCCCTTACGGAATTGATCTTTTTCTTGATAAACCGCTTCGGGTTTTGCACAGCTACGATCGTACTGTACCCCTGATTCTGAGCGGTGATACTCCGATTCTGAGTGCAGCACAGCAGGCATTGCGTCGTCCGTTTGATCGCTTGAGTGATCCGATCGTTGTGCATCTCGATTCTGATGAGTACCGCATTCTCGATGTCCACGAATTGAATATTGCGTACTGGCAATTACGCGGAATTGAGACGCAGGTAAGAATTGAGCGCCTCCAGCTTCAAATGGTGCAGAGTGAGAAAATGGCAAGCTTGGGGCGGCTTGTCGATGGGGTTTCGCACGAAATTCTCGATCCGGTGAGTTTTATCTGGGGGAACTTGAGCCACATCGCCGACTACAGTCGGAGTTTGCTTGAGATTATCCAGGTGTATGAGAAATATGTGACTCAAGTTCCGCAGAAGGTCACAGATTTGAAGGAAGAGATCGAGTTCGATTACATTTGCGAAGATTTGCCGAAAACGCTTGAAAGCATTAGGACAGGGGCAGAACGCCTTTCTCGACTAGCAAATAGTCTGCAAAATTTCTGTCACATTGATGAGGTGTATCCGCGTCCCGCAAATTTACATGATTGTCTGGATTCGGTGTTACTTCTGTTGAAGAGCCGCCTGACTGGTAGCATTCAGATTGTGAAGCATTACGGACATTTGCCGCCAATTCCTTGCTTTATCAGTCAGCTTAGCCAAGTGTTCATGAATATTTTGAACCGCTCGATCGATGCTCTGCTCAATCAAGCGGCTCGATGTGACCTAGAGTCTTGCGAATCGCCGAAAATTACAATTTTGACGGAAGTGTGTTCGCTCGACGGATCGGGGCAGCGTTGGGTTTCGATTCAGATTTCTGATAGCACTACTGAGATGTCGATCGAGACGCAAAATCAATTACTGAATGCGTTTTCAACAGACTTGGCACAAGAAACCAGTTTGGCGATGAGCTACCGCATCGTTACAGGTAGACATGGCGGGAAGTTCCGCGTCTACTCTAGTATCGAGTCAGAGTTACGCGGTACCGTGTTTGAGATCTTACTGCCCCTGAATTAAGAGCGTAGGGCGCGATCGTTCTCAAGTGGCGTAGGAAATTAAGAGCGATCGCTAGCTTCGTTGATGATGGGGATGATTCTCCCAATCGAAGACTTCATTGCGCTGAGGTGCAGCCCAAGTGATCTTGCCGCGTAGCGTATCCATCAAGGTGAGCCTGACGACGCTGGGTAGATTTTGCCAGGACAGATCCTCACAGCGGAGTAGCTGTCTGAGTTCTTGCAGGGCTGTTTCAGCGGGATTGTCAAAGGCAAGAGGACTATCCGCATAGAGAGGGTCGCGCTGAACTGCCATGATTCCCTGACGGACAGCCGTGGCAATTTGCGCTTGCATTTCTCCTTTGCCTCGCTTCCACTGGCGCTGCCATCCCCGCTTGCTTGTAGCATACAAAGCTGGGAGACGATTCAGGGCGAAAGCGGCAACTTCAGAGGGGTTCGTCTGACGAGCAACTTTGTGCGGGAGGGAGCCGAGCTGATTTGTAACTTCTTCGGCAACTAAGGTTTCCATGACGTTGACTGAAGCTTCGATGCGAGAAGGGGGTTTAATCGGAGCGGGGTCAGTGTGAGAATTCGATAGAACTGGCATAGTGGTGGATTGAGGCGTGTGTATAAAGCAGTGCCCGCAATTACGATCGACCTAACAACAGAGGTAAGTGCCTTGCAGAATTTTCATCTGTGAGGCTTGATTGATGAAGGATTGGTGTTTCTAATCAGAGATTATTTGGCTGTGTAGTTAGCTTTTGACGACCGCTCCAAAGTCGGCTAAGACTCTGGCATGGTTCCGCAACACTCCTAACAGGTTTAAACGATTCTGTTTAATCTCAGGATTAGAGTCCATCACCAGTACGCTGTCTTCACCATCGAAGAATGCGCTGACTGTGGGTGCAATTTGGCTCAAGGCTTCAACCAGCTTGGCATAGTCGGCTTGACCTTGCATCGTCTGATTTAACTGTTGAAGTGCTGCAAAGAAGGCTTTCTCTGAGTTCTTCTCAAACAGTTCAGGACGAATGACCGGAACCGGATCAAGCTGCTGCTTATCTAGGGTTCCTTGCACTGCGAGACGCGAAGCGCGATTGACAGTTTCGTAGATAGCAGCAAGGCGTTGATCGGTGCGGATTGCTGGCAGAAATTCGGCTCGATCGCGCACATCTAGTAAGTTCTGTAAGGCTCGTGCGGTGTAATCTGGATCATTTTCACCCAAAACAGCATTTACTAGGTCGTAATCGATGCCTCGCTCATCTTTTAGCAGTGTTTCAATGCGCTGTAAGAAGAAGTCTTTTAGTTGTTTGAGCAGATCTACTGATGAAAGCTTCTGAACTTGAGCATAGTTCGCGCTGAAGCTAGAAACAGTCTGTTCTAATAGCTGATTGAGGTCAAGCTTGAGGTTTGCTGCCCAAGTAATATTTACGATTGCAGTTGCCGCTCGTCTCAATGCAAACGGATCAGACGAACCAGAGGGAATCAACCCTAAGCCGAAAATACAGACTAAGGTATCGAGACGATCGCTAATTCCCACAATCTGTCCTGCCAAAGTCTGCGGCAAGTCGTCACCTGCGCCACGCGGTAAGTAATGTTCATAGATTGCAGTCGCGACTGTTTCAGATTCACCACAGGCGATCGCATATTTCTGCCCCATTACACCTTGTAGCTCTGGAAATTCGCCCACCATCTGAGTGACAAGATCGGCTTTGCAAAGAAGTGCAGCTTGCTCAACTGGGGCGCGATCGGTAACGTTTAGCTGAGTGCAGATTTGAGCCGCGATTCCGATGATGCGATCGACTTTCGATCGCACTGATCCGAGATCTGCTTGGAAGGTGACGGTTTCGAGTTTGGGGAGATATGCTTCGAGTGGCAGTTTGCGATCGGCATCAAAGAAAAACTTTCCATCTGAGAGTCGCGCCCGGATGACTCGCTCATTTCCGGCTGCAATGATGTCTGCTTTCTTTGGATCACCGTTGGAAGCAGTAATGAAATAAGGCAAGAGTTCAGGGCTATCCGATTTGCGAACCGGGAAGTAGCGCTGATGGCTTTCCATTTCGGTTGTGATCACTTCTGCAGGAAGTTCTAAGAATTCTGCATCAAATTTACCCACGACAGCAGAAGGATATTCCACTAAGTTAGTCACTTCGCGCAACAAATCAGGATCAATAATGGCAACACCATTGATTTGTTTTGCAGCATCTTCCGCTTGCTGTTTGATTAAGATTTGACGATCGTCTGGATTCACTTCCACAAACGCAGACTTTAACGCTGAAACATAGGATTCTGGATTCGGAATCGAAATTGAATCGGGATACAGAACGCGATGACCCCAGGAAATACGATCGCTCTTGTATTGAATCGAATTGCTTGTGATCTCGATTGGGAGGACTTCGCGATCGAGTAGCGTCACCAGCCAGCGAATCGGACGCGAGAACCGTAAATCCCCATCGCCCCACCGCATAAAGCGCTTCCCTTCAAGTTGCGTAATCCATTGCGGAATCAGTTCTGGGAGAATTTCTGAAATGGGGCGACCTTTGATCGTTTTCTTCACAAAAATGAATTCGCCTTTTTCAGTTGGACGAATCTCAAACGAGTCGATCGACACTCCTTGTTTTTGAGCAAATCCTTCTGCGGCTTTGGTGGGTTTGCCATCTTTGAACGCGGCTTGTGCGGGAGGCCCTTTGATTTCTTCTTCTTGATCCGGCTGTTGCGCGGGCAATCCCTCAATCACGATCGCCAATCGTCGCGGTGTCCCGTAAAACTGAATCGAATCAGATGCCAAATTCAACTCGGTAAGCTGTTTCGGAATGCGCGATCGCCATTGTGACAACGCTTCATCGACAAAGCTTGCGGGGAGTTCTTCGGTTCCAACTTCGAGTAAAAATGACGGCATAACAAAGGGGCGCGATCGCAACAATCAATTTCACCAGTTTACCGTGGGACAGGGAATCGAGATGAGTCAATCGCAAGAAGAATGTCAGAACTGATCGCCATCGTTAGACTTAAAGAAATGTTACAAGGGGAAGTCTTGTGGTGACTGAATCGATTTCATTAGGCAGAACAAACCTGACGGTTCCACCGCTCTGTATTGGAACTTGGGCTTGGGGCGATTCGCTGTTCTGGAGTTATGGCAAAGATTACACCGAAGCTGATTTGAAGCAGGCATTTGAAAATGCGATCGCGTCGGGCGTGACTTTCTTTGATACGGCTGAGATTTACGGGTTAGGGAAGTCTGAGCAATTTTTAGGTCAGTTTATGCGGCAGACTGATCAGCCTGTTCAAGTTGCGACTAAATATATGCCATTGCCGTGGCGGTTTAATGCTCAAGCGGTGCATGATGCGGTGACAGAAAGCCTTAAGCGCCTGGGAGTTAGTTCGGTCGCACTGTATCAGGTGCATATGCCGTTTGACTTTTTCATGAGTAAGAAAACCCTGATGGAAGCACTCGCCGAGGAAGTCAAGCAAGGAAGGATTGGTTCGATCGGCGTGAGCAACTATTCCGCCGATCAAATGCGGGAGGCACAAGGGTATTTAGCGGCAAAAGGGGTTCCGTTAGCAGTGAATCAGGTACGCTATTCTCTGCTGCACCGGGGAATTGAAGTCAACGGAATTCTGGTGACCGCTAAAGAATTGGGTGTAACAATTCTGGCGTATAGTCCACTTGCACAAGGCTTACTTACTGGAAAATACACGCCTGAAAATGCGGATTCTGTCACCGGAGCGCGAAAGCTTGATCCGAAGTTTAGTCGTCAAGGCTTGGAAAAACTGATGCCTGTGATTGATCGTCTCACTGAAATCGGCGCAAACCACGATCGCACTCCAGCGCAAGTTGCCCTGAATTGGTTGATTGCTCAGGGGAATGTCATTCCGATTCCGGGGGCGAAAAATGCGAGTCAGGCAAAACAGAACGCAGGTGCGATCGGTTGGGAGTTGGAGCCAGAAGAAGTGACGCAGATTGATTTGTTGACGCGATCGTATCAGTAGTAGATCAGCATCCTCAGTAGCTTAGTGCCCTCGTAGAGACGCGATGAATCGTGTCTCTACGGGGAGATATAGCAAGTATTTAGAGACTTGGTATGACGCATTCGTTTGCGGGCGATCGCTGCTAAAGTTCATTAGATCTTCATCTATTTCTCTCGGAAAACGCATAAGTATCTGCGAAACTTTCAATGTAAAGATGGATACTAGATTGAAAGTCGAGATTGCGATGAGTTGGGTTTTAGTCGTTGATGATAGCGAGATCGTCCGAGAAATGGTTTCAACTGAATTGCGGCTTTGCGGATTTGATGTTGTCGTAGCAAACAACGGACTTGATGCCATTTTAGCCATTCAGAACTATCCGCCCGACCTGGTGATTACCGATGTTGTCATGCCGCAAATGAACGGCTACGAGCTTTGTCGCTGGATCAAGACCTACTATCAAAACATTCCCGTCATCTTTTGTTCAGCCAAAGGAGAAGAGTTCGATCGCTACTGGGGCATAAAACAAGGGGCAGATGCTTACATGGTAAAGCCCTGCCCCCGTTCGGAAATGCTCGATGCGATCAATCGCTTGTTAGCGCAATCGAGCAGCGAACTCAATTAATCACCTATTAAGGCTTCAGCACCACTTTGATACAGTTATCTTTCTTCTGTTTGAAGATCTCATAACCATGCGGAGCTTGATCCAGAGGTAGCGTGTGTGTGATCACAAAAGACGGATCAATGTCACCGCGCTGAATGTGTTCGATCAAAGGCTTGAGATAACGATGCACGTGGGTTTGTCCCATTTTGAACGTCAGCCCTTTGTTAAATGCGGCTCCCATCGGAATTTTATCGAGGAAACCCCCATACACACCCGGAATCGAAACCGTTCCACCTTTGCTACAAGCAACTAGCGCTTGACGCAGCGCGATCGGTCGATCGGTTTCCAGCCGAGCGGCTTGCTTGACTCGATCCGCCCAGTAATCGATGCTGGTTCCATGTGACTCTAAGCCCACGGCATCAATCACCGAATCAGGTCCACGTCCGCCTGTCATTTCTTTCAGCGCATCCCCGACATCGACTTCCTCATAGTTCAGCACTTCCGCGCCGCACTGAGTTTTCGCCATTTCCAAACGTTCGGGCACTCGGTCGATCGCGATCACTCGCTCTGCACCTAAGAGAAAAGCACTCTTAATTGCAAACTGACCGACAGGACCACAACCCCAAACCGCAACGACATGACCCGGTTTGATATCGCAATGTTCTGCTGCCATGTACCCAGTTGGGAAAATGTCAGTCAAGAACAGCACTTGTTCATCGGTCAGTTCCGGCGGAATCTTGAACAATCCGGTATCCGCAAACGGAACCCGCGCATATTCAGCTTGTCCGCCTGCATAGCCACCAAAGAAATGCGAATATCCAAACAATCCAGCCGGAGAAGTGCCATACAAAGGCTCAATCATCCAAGCATTTGGATTTGAGTTATCACAAAGCGACCACAAATCTGTTTGGCAGAAATAGCAGTTGCCACACGCGATCGTAAACGGAACTACCACACGATCGCCGATCTTCAGATTCTTTACCGCAGGTCCGAGTTCAACAATCTCGCCCATGAATTCGTGACCGAGAATGTCACCGGATTGCACGGTGGGAATGAAACCATCATAGAGATGGAGATCAGAGCCACAGATCGCGGTCGATGTAATTTTGACGATCGCATCCCGTGGATTCAGAATCTTCGGATCAGGAACATTGTCCACGCGAACATCGAGCGCACCATGCCAGCACAACGCTTTCATTTAATTTCTCCCTTCAGGAACTTTGGATTGAGGATCATGGAGAAACTCTTTGGTCGCAGGAGGAAGCGGCTCATCTAAGTTCAGCTTGTCCTTGACGTTCTCAACGATGCCTTTTAAGCCTTCTTTGGTTTCACCAACCGGATCAGTGTTGCCTTTCGCATCGATCGCGGGGCTACCTTTACGGACTTCCTTTGCAGTGTTTAGCGCTTCATTGTTGCGAAGCTTTTCAGAAGAATCTGCTTCTCGGAGCTTTTGACCCGCTTCTTGAAGGCTATTGGCATCGCGCATGATGTTTTGAGCTTCTTGAGGTGCGATCGCAGCGTGAGCCGGAACACTCAGCAGTGTCAGCGATAGTAAGACACTTAGAATTACAGTGGAGAAAATCTTGCGTAGATAGTTCATAATTACGGTCTCAGAAGAATTTTGATACATTTATCGGTCTTGTGCTTGAACATTTCATAAGCCTGCTTCGCGTCAGTGAGCGGCATATGATGGGAGAAAGCAAATGCTGGATCAATGTCACCCTTGAGGACGTGATCAATCAGCTTGGGCATATAGCGCTGTCCGTGCATTTGTCCCATTTTGAAGGTGAGACCCTTGTTAAAGGCAGCTCCCATCGGCAGCTTATCGATAAATCCGGCATACACACCCATCACCGAAATCACGCCGCCTTTGCGACAGGCAACAATCATTTGACGCAGAATATGAGGTCGATCGGTTTCCAGTCGAACAGACTGTTTCACTTCGTCGTACAGTCCCATCAATCCGGTTCCGTGCGCTTCTAGCCCAACTGCATCGATACAGGCATCGGGTCCGCGTCCGCCTGTCATTTCTTTCAGTGCATCGCCTGCATCAACTTCTTCGTAGTTAATGATTTCTGCACCACATTGGACTTTTGCCATTGCTAGGCGTTCGGGGAAGCGATCGATACCAATCACTTTCTCTGCACCCAATAGATACGCGCTTCTAATCGCAAACAATCCAACCGGACCGCATCCCCAAACTGCAACGACATCTCCGGGCTTGATATCACACAGATCTGCGCCCATATATCCAGTCGGGAAAGCATCCGAAATCGGTAATGCTTGCTCATCCGTCATGCCATCGGGAATCTTAACGCAACCATGATCCGCGAATGGAATGCGAACATATTCCGCTTGTGCGCCAGCATATCCACCAAATAGGTGTGAGTATCCAAAAATTCCGGCGGTGCTGTAACCGAAGATAGGTTCTTGCAGGGCGCCACCGGGGTTTGAGTTATCACAGAGTGACCATTGTTTGTGTGAGCAAAAGTGACACTGACCACAACCAATGATCGAAGAGACGACGACGCGATCGCCCTTCTTTAGCTTTCTAACTTCGCGCCCAATGTCAACAATCTCCCCCATGAATTCGTGCCCGATGATGTCACCAGGCTGCATCGAGGGAATGTAACCATCATAAATGTGCAGATCTGATCCGCAGATAGTCGTGGCTGTTACTTTGAGAATGGCATCTCTCGGATTCAGAATGGTTGGATCAGGAACGTTATCGACGCGAACATCATTCGCGCCATGCCAGCATACAGCTTTCATCGTTAATTGTGTGTTAGGTGGACTGAGAGATGAGGATTGTTTGCTTCAGTTTGGGCGGTTGGTTGCCCTCATCCTCTAGCCCCTTCTCCCTGGGGAGAAGGGGAACCGGACTCTTGCTCCCTCTCCCTGAGGGAGAGGGTCGGGGTGAGGGCAGAAAAGACTTTGCCGCTCACTGAAAATTTAGGAAATTGATTCCGAATTCAACACCGAAGCTAAGCAATCTAGAGAACTATCCGTGACAGCGAGGTTGTCCTTCAGTGGTTGCAATCTCGCCTGCTTCCATCAACTGCTTAAAGCGGCGAAGTTCATCCCCGATTTGCTGCTCTGGTTCTTCACCAAACAACTTTGCTAAAGCAGCAGTCAATCGACCACCCGCAATCTCATACTCCATTACCACTTTCACTTCAGTCCCACGATCGCCCGGCGCAGGCGTAAACCGCACAAATCCCGAATTATCGACATCTGCACCTTCAATCGATGCCCAAGCAATCAAATGATTCGGCTCATCTTTGATCAGTTCTGCATCCCATTCGACCTCTTGACCCAAGGGCGCATTTGCAACCCAGTGCGATCGCTTTCCACCTTCGCTGACGGTAATCGACTTGACGTGCTTCATGAAGGTTGGTAAGTTTCCAAAGTTACGCCAATAGCTGTAAAGCTCTTCTGCGGACTTATTGATGGTGACAGTCTTCTCAACTTTCATGGCTTTATTGAGTCCGACCGCATCACTCACTTTGTCGGTTAAGCTTTTCTCAGCCGTTGCGCCATGATAAGCAAGGCTTCCACCTGCGATCGCTGTCAATACGCCTCGAAGCGATCGTTTTTGCAGACCAAATAGCACCATTGCGCTACCGCCGACGATCGATGCCCACTTTTCGGTATCGGTCATCGATTGCGGTTGAGATTCAGAGGAATTGATTGTTTTGTTTGATTCAGTTTCCATAAGACTCACGTAGATTGAAACAGTGAAGTCGAAAGTAACAAGACCTTCGACTTCAGCAAGTGGAACTATGCGCCTGTGGTAGCAGCGCGGCTAGAGGGTCTGGGAGATCCGGGAGCGCGATCGCCCAATCGGTCTTTGTAGAGATTCGCGATGCGTTGCTCATCTCTTGCCAAAGTCACTTCCATTTGATCCAAAATCTCAACCGTCGCAGGATCTGTGAGCTTATTACGAAGATTGTAAGTATCGACAACACCCGTTTGTAAATCACCTAATGCACGGCGCAAGATTTCAACATCGGTTTGATTGTTTTGGAAAAATGATTTAATGCTGGCATATAGATTGCTCACAGCAGCAGGAAGCGAAGGCGTTTCGTTAAACAAACCCAATCTTGCTTCTAACTGTTGAATATGTTGTTGTTTGTGCTGCAAAATCTCTTGAAACAGTTCCTTCATTGCATCATCAGCCGCGTTATCTGAATAATGCTGGAATGTTTCTAAGCTATAACGCTCACCTTGAAGTGCAGTATTCAATGTCTGCACAATCTCGCTTTTGCTAGAACCACCCCATTCTTCGCCAAGCTTCCACCAACCCGCGTCGAGGTCGCTGATCGGAGGGAGTGTAGTATCGGGAATGTTGAGATTTAACTGCTGAAGAATCGCAGTCACAAAGATCGGTAGATCACCCGGACGACGAGAGGTAATGAGATTATCATCAATCACCAAAGGTTCATCGACGAACTCTGCACCCGCATTTTGCATATCTTTGCGAATTGCACGGAATCCCGTTGCGCGAACGCCATCTAACATATCGCCCTCAATCAGAACTTGAGGACCATGACAAACCGATGCAACTAACACACCATTCTCAAGTGCATCTTCTACAAATTGAACCGTTTTCAGGTTCGTTCGCATTTTGTCGGGTGCATGACCACCCGGAATGATTACAGCATCAAAGTCGGCTGCGATCGACTCAGTGGTCGTAGCATCGGCTTTGATGTTGAGTTTGCCTTGCTTGCCTTTGTATTCTTCATTCACTCGTGAACCGAGTACCACTACTTCGGCTCCTGCTTTTTTCAGCGCATTGTAGGGAAGCTGAAATTCGGCATCTTCAACCCCTTGCTCGATTAGAATTGCAACCCGCTTTGGCTGCGTGTCCATCACCATTGCCGCTTCTCCTTGTGTCTAGACTTATCCTTTATGTCCCAAAAATTCGCAATTCTCGGCTTAAACAGGCTTTTTATAGACTAGAAAGAAATTTCTGATCGCTCCTCACTCAAATGACAGAGGCAAAAGTCCCTCCTGAGGCGGATCAAGGAACTTTCTATATGAGGAGACTACTGAGATTGCGATTCGTTAAGTTAATGATTGTGCGATGCCTTATGAGCGGGAGAACACGATGACTTACAGCAAAAGCAATCCAGGATATCAAGACATCTCTGATGATGCCGATCTAGAGGCAGCGTTACACAATCTAGGCGGCGATGTCTCCGACGAGGATGAGAACGACCTCGAAGACGAGCAGGACTTTGGCGATATTCCCCAAGAATACACCGAGTCATATGGCACAGGTGTTGTAGAAATGCCAGGGTATACGATCGGCGGTCGAACTATGCACGATCGAGAAAGTGAACTGAATGAAGCTTCTGCGGTGTTAACGGGTGGCGATATTGATGCGAACTATGAGCAAGCCAACGCGGTTGGAGATGAATCCGTTGGGGGAACAGTATCAACTCCTGACATGGACATTGTGGACGAGATAGGACGTGCAGTCGGCTTAGAGATGAGTGACTACAACTATCTGCACACCAATGAGATTTTAGAAGGGCGCGATGACCGCAGATGGGAGCTTGAGCCTTCCTCTTCTGAAGACTACGAAGACCGTAGAGATGATGAAATTTAATTCTTTTTTGAACAATGAACTTAAAACCGATTAATGAACAAGTTGTAGCAGTCGTTGGAGCTTCTAGCGGTATTGGTCGCGATGCAGCTCTGAAGTTTGCAGAACGGGGTGCTAAGGTTATTGTGGCTGCACGGAGTCAACAGGGTTTAGCAAGCTTGGTCGAAGAAATTCATCAGCGCGGCGGTGAAGCGATCGCCGTCATCGCAGATGTGGCAGATTACGAGCAAGTCAAAGCGATCGCAGACAAAGCAGTGGATCGCTTTGGTCGGCTTGATACTTGGGTTCATGCCGCTGCAACCGGATTGTTTTCGACTTTCGATCGCATCACACCGGAAGAATTTAAGCGGGTGATTGATGTCAACCTGATGGGTCAAGTGTATGGTGCAATGGTTGCGCTACCCCACTTGAAAAAAGAGGGACGTGGATCGCTGATTCACATTACTTCGGTTGAGGCGCGCCGATCGTTGCCATATCAAAGCCCATATTCTGCCTCAAAGCACGGAACAATGGGAATGATTGATGCGCTCCGCTTAGAGCTAAAGCATCAAGGCTATCCGATTAATGTTGCTAACATTATGCCAGGAGTAATCAATACCCCGTTCTACAGCAAAGGTAAAACAAAGCTTGGTGTTAAACCGATGGCAACACCGCCTTTTTACAATGCCAGCTTAGTGACGGATGCAATCCTTTATGCTGCTGAACATCCAGTTCGGGATTACATTGTGAGTGATGTAGGCAAGGTCTTAGATGTGGTTCAACGGATTTCGCCAGGATTGGTCGATACTGCATTGTTAGCGATCGGCTTTGTTTCGCAGCGTACTAAAGAAGAAAAGGGCGAAGACGATCCGAACAATCTGTACGAAGCAATCCAAGAGCCAGGATACGATCGCGTCGATGGCGACTACAGCAATCTTGAAATTCCAAGCTTCCTCGATCATATTGATAAAACTCCATTGTTCTCGCTCGGCGTACTCGCTGCGGCTGTTCTTGGTGGATTAGCATTCTTCAGCGGATTCAACGATCGTAGTTAAGCATTCAACTTCTCATGCTGTTCAACCTCTCAAATGTGGGGCAAGTCTAACTTGTCCTGCATTTTCTTTTCTAACTATCACTCCAATGGCAAGAAAACGCTCGGTTTCAATTCAAAAACTCGCTCAAACTCATCTAGGCTACGGTGATCTTCGACCTGGACAAGAAGCAGCGATCGCATCCGTTCTAGAACATTGTGATACTTTAGCTGTGATGCCAACCGGATCAGGTAAATCAGCAATCTATCAGCTCGCCGCCACCAGAATTCCTGGATCAACCATTGTTGTTTCTCCACTATTAGCGCTACAGAAAGACCAAGTGGAGTCGATCGACAAAGAAGACATCAATGTCGGAAATGCAGCAGTCATTAATTCAACTATCACAGCATCAGAACGGGCTGAAATTTTCGATCGCTGGCACAATGGCAAGATTGAATTCCTGTTTCTTGCACCCGAACAATTCAACAATGCAGACACGATCGAACATCTACAAGCAGCTCCACCTTCGCTGTTTGTGATTGATGAGGCTCATTGCATTAGTGAGTGGGGACATAGTTTCCGCCCAGATTATCTTCGATTAGGAACTGTGGTCGAAGCATTAGGACATCCCACAACATTAGCTTTAACCGCAACCGCATCGCCGCCTGTGCGTGAAGAAATCATTCAACGCTTAGGTATGAACAATCCGAGAATCATTGTTCGAGGCTTCGATCGCCCAAATCTACGTTTAGCAGTTGAGAACTATGATGATGAAGCCGAAAAGCAAGAGATTTTTGTTAAACGCATTCAACAGTTAACCAAGCCAGGGATTGTGTATGTTGCGACTCGCAAAGCAACTGAGGCATTAACTGAGGTACTGAATCAAGCGGGAGTGCGAGCGATCGCTTACCATGCTGGACTCAAAACCAAAGAGCGCGAACAAGCTCAAAATGCGTTCATGTCCGATGAAGTAGAAGTGATTGTGGCGACCACTGCATTTGGCATGGGTGTAGATAAGCCGAATGTTCGATTTGTGCTGCACTATAACATTAGTGATTCGATCGATAGTTACTACCAAGAAATCGGACGTGCTGGACGCGATGGTGATCCTGCAAATATTATTTTGTTTTATACGCCCCAGGATTTGAACTTACGCAAGTTCTTTTCAGGAGGCGGAAAGCTTGATGCCGATCAGATTATTGAACTGGCAAACATTGTTCGACAACAATCAGAGCCGATTCACCCAAAAGCTCTAAAATCTCTGATCGATCTATCGCAATCGAAGTTAAAGACAACCTTAAGCCATCTAGAGCTTTTAGGGGTGATTGAAACGCTGCCAACCGGAGAGGTAAGAGCAAGCAAAGACGCACCAGAGTTAATACAAGCCGCGCAAGAAGTGTTACAAGCCCAAGAACGCAAAATCAAAGTGGAACGATCGCGGCTCGAAATGATGCGCGGTTATGCTGAAGTTCAAGACTGCCGCCGCAAATACTTACTCAACTATTTCGGCGATCCCCGTGAAGAATTATGTGGATACTGTGACAACTGCCACTCGGGAGTCGCAATCCAGCAAGACGATCGTCGCAAACCCTATCCCCTCAATAGTCGCATCCTTCACAAATCTTGGGGTGAAGGCACAGTCATGCGCTATGAAGGCGATAAAATTGTGATTCTATTCGACGAAGTGGGCTACAAAACAATCAGCCTAGAAGCCGCACTCCTGCGGGGTTTACTCCAACGCCTCACCGCTTAATCTCCCCACTCCCCACTCCCTACTCCTTCACCCCATAGCCAGAGTCTTAATCTAATCTTCCACGTTATCTTGAGTCGATCGAGCTACCTTGAAGAAACGATCGCTTCCTTGCCGTTACAGAGTTAGCAGAGAATTTATATGGCACAAAGTTTTGGTGTAATTGGTCTCGCTGTTATGGGCGAGAACCTTGCGTTAAACGTCGAGCGCAATGGCTTTCCCGTCGCTGTCTACAACCGAAGCCGCGAGAAGACGGATGCCTTCATGGAGCATCGAGCAGGCGGAAAGAATGTCAAGGCAGCGTATACGATCGAAGAATTCGTCGCCTCGCTCGAACGCCCCCGCAAAATCCTAATCATGGTAAAAGCAGGCGCGCCTGTAGATGCCATGATCGAACAACTCAAGCCGCTCCTTGATGAAGGCGATATTCTGATCGATGGCGGGAACTCCCTATTCAGCGATACTGCACGTCGAGCGCGTGACCTTGAAGCCGCAAAATTTACCTTTATTGGTATGGGCGTGAGCGGCGGTGAAGAAGGCGCGCTAAACGGTCCGAGCTTGATGCCAGGGGGTACAAAGTCCGCTTACGAATTCTTAGAGCCAATTTTTACAAAGATTGCGGCTCAAGTTGAGGATGGGGCTTGCGTAACCTATATTGGTCCAGGTGGCGCAGGTCACTATGTCAAAATGGTTCACAACGGGATCGAGTACGGCGACATGCAGTTAATTGCAGAAGCCTATGACCTATTAAAGAATGTCGGTGGACTCGATCACAACGAACTGCATGAAGTGTTCAGCGAATGGAACACTACTCCAGAGCTGAATTCTTACCTGGTCGAGATTACCGCAGATATCTTTAAGATTCTTGATCCCGATACGCAAAAGCCGCTCGTTGATTTCATTCTTGATGCTGCTGGACAGAAAGGAACAGGGCGCTGGACAGTTACGGATGCACTTGAACAGGGCGTTGCGATCCCCACGATCATTGCTGCGGTGAATGCTCGAATTATGTCTTCGTACAAATCCGAGCGGGTCGAAGCCTCCCAACAATTAAGCTTCCAGAGTCCGAAGTTCGAGGGCGATCGCAAGGTGTTTATCGACGCGGTTCGTGATGCGCTTTATTGCTCAAAAATCTGCTCCTACGCTCAAGGCATGGCGCTGCTTAATGTGGCGTCCCAAAACTACGGTTATGAGTTGAATTTGGCGGAATGTGCGCGAATCTGGAAAGGCGGCTGCATTATTAGGGCAGGGTTCTTAGGCAAAATTCAAAATGCCTTTATCGAAAATCCAACGCTACCGAACTTGCTTTTGGCTCCTGAATTCAGGCAAACGATTCTCGATCGCCAAGGTGCATGGCGCGAGGTGATTATGGCTGCCGCTCGTCACGGGATCGCTGTTCCTGCATTCAGCGCATCACTCGACTATTTCGACAGCTACCGCCGCGATCGCTTGCCACAAAACTTAACACAAGCACAGCGCGACTACTTCGGCGCACACACGTATCTCCGCACCGATAAAGAGGGTGTATTCCACACGGAATGGACGACTTTGGCGCAGGAATCTGCTTCCAGCTTCTCGACTCCGCAGAAGCTTGTGGCAGACCAACCGCGTCCGGGTGTAGAAGATGTTGAAATAAAAGAAGTGCAGACTAATCGTTAGTCAGTTACACTTAAAGCCAACTAGCTTGGGAACGTCCGCAAAAAGGTCGATCAGGAAGTTTTCTTGGTCGACCTTTTCGATCGCTCAGAGCAATTCACAGGGTTTGAGCCAGTTGATACTCATAAAGCTGTCTCAGCAATCCCAGAATTTTTTCTGCATAAGAAGGATCATCTGAGTAATAACGCCCTAACTGCTCGATTTGAGGAGCGATTCCTCGTTCGATAAAGCGAAATCGCGGAGTAACGATCGCTCGATTGAATGGCTCTAAGCTGGCGTAAGTTTTCAATAGTTGAATATGGGCACGAACTCCGGTTCTAGTGTTAGGAAAAACCGCGCCGTCTGAAGCGCTGCCCACATCCTTGAGTGCAGCAAAGTTGTTGCGGCTCGGCTGAAACACACTTCCAAAGCGAAAAAAATTGGTTTCGATTAAAGCCTGCGTAAAGGCAATATCCGGGTTCACGCCTTCGATCGTCGCTTCTTCGATATATAAATCGGCAATTTCGGGAAAGGCTCTAAATGCTTGGGGATTGTTCTGCTGAAGAAATGCTTTTAAGGTGTTTTTTGACAAATAACCGCGTCCCATAATGCGGCTTAATTTATTCAAGGTTAAAGGCAGCGTTGTTCGTAAAACAACCGTTCGACGGCTCGAATTCCACCCCACTAAAACGCCCAAGGTTTGTAAATCGATCGCCCGAATGTAAGTGCTATTGTTGTTTGTGATCAGCCGCGCCGTTTTAGAGCGCTGGGCATCAATCTTGAGTTGATTTAACACCTCGATCGGCAGGTAAGCGCTGCCTTCGATAATCGCCCCTTTGCGATTGAAAACCTTGCCATTGATGCTGAGATTAATCGGCTTGGGAGTTTGGTTCCAACGCGCTAACCCAGCCGCAATGCCTTTAGCGATCGCCAAGGAGCGAGACCGAACGATCGCTCGATCCTGTGGACTCGTTGCAAAACCTACATTTAGCGCGATCGCCGGAATTCGCATTTGGCGCACAAACGGAAGGCTACCAAATGCGGTTTCAGTATCAGGTTTGATTCCACGATCGATCCAGTTCGGCACGTTCATTAAAATTTGATCGATCAGTTGCTTCGCCTGTTGACGGCGCTCCAAACTTCCTGCCCGGTAGAACGCTGCAATGCCTCGCGCATCAGGATTAGAAAATGCGTCAGATTGGATCGATAAAGCTGCATCTCCAGGAACCGCACGTCGATTGATCCAAGCGATCGCGGCTTCTGATCGAATCTCTATCGGAACCTCCACAACCGTAAAACCTTGCACCCTTAACGCTGCTGCCGTTTGACTCCGGAGACTGGTTAGGCTTGCTGCGATCGAGGGTTGCGCCAACTCAGCTAAGTTAACAACAAGAAATACTCGCTTGATCGGTTGAGTTGCAGGTCGAATCGTTTCGAGGCGATCACGTCGGTTAGAAACACTACCGGTTGAGTCAGGCAGAGCCATCCGTTCTGGAGCAACCGCACGATCGCCAGGTCGTTTTCGCTCTGAAACGATGAATGGTTTACAGGACTTAATCTCTACATTCGTGCAATCCGGGCAGCAATTCGACTCGAATATCATGTGTAGTGTTGCTAAGCTGACTCATGTTGACCTCGGTAGATACGCAAAAAACAATCCTAGCGTCAGTACGATAGCGTTCTTCGGCGCGATTTAAGAGGCACTAATTTCTAAATTCCTCATACTGAGGAACCTTGACCAATACCGGATCGAAGTATCCTATATTTGGAAAGTTTAGGGAGCATGATCCAACTAAACCGCAGCGAAATCTCCATCGATCGCCGGAATCTTATCAATTACTGGGACGGCTTCAGGCAGAAATAGTGCCTCATACCAAATCCGTGAATACTTGCGACAAATCCGGGTAAAAACGCGATTAGGAGCCTCGCTGCACCTACAGTGTTCGCGTCTTTCCGAGGGTACTGATGTGTCTACGAGGGTACTAGCAGCAGGACTTTTGGGAACTGATATCAGTCCCGCACAAATGCAAGCCTCTACGATCGCACTTAGATCACCAACTAAGTGAGCGAGAGCTGATGTTTTTGCCAATACATCCACTCAACATCAACACGACGATACAAAGGAGCGCCCGTCCGAGAAACATAAGGTTCAATCCCTGCGGCATCCATCCGAGTCCGCACCGTTTTGTGTGAACCCCCCATAATTTTTGCAGCATCACCCAGCGACAAAAGCTGCTGTCCGATTCTAGTTAAAACCGTTTCGTCGTCTTCATTCGCAATCTGCTTCAGCAACATTTCCGCTAGAAGCCAACACGCCATCGTATCGGCTTCAGCGCGATGCGACTCTCCCACCGGAAATTCAAAGTGTTTGACTAAGTTCGGCAAGCTGCGTGATGGCAACTCAGACAGCATCAATCGCGCCAGCTTCACTGTACAAAGCTGCTCTGACTTCGGTCGATAAAACGGAATACCCAGTCGCGCATACTCCGATCGAATAAACGGATAGTCAAAGCCAATATTATGCGCCGTCAATGTTCCCTGCTCTAGCAAGGGCAAACACTTCAGCCAAACCTCTTCGGGCGCAGGCGCATCTTCTAGCATCTCCTGAGAGATTCCCGTAATGTTGGTGATGATCGGAGGAATCACCACATTAGGATTAATTAGATAGGTTTCTTGATTGAGAATGCCATCTTTCAAGCTTGCATTTAAAACAGAGACTTCGATCGCTCGACTACGCGGCGGTTTATGTCCAGAAGTCTCTAAATCAACTACTGTCAGCGGACGCGAACAGATATCCCGGTAAAACGCAAGCAGATCTGTTGAAAGAGTTGGCATAGTGTGAGTCCGAAAGCTGGAAAACTCCGACCTCTTAAAGAAGTCGGAGTTCTAATCATACAAAGAGCAGAGCGTTACTTAGACTGAGCAGGCTGACGACGATGACCCGACGATCCCGAAGGTCTCGATCGCTTCACAGGCTTAGACTTAGCTCCCCCTCCTCCGTTCATCCGTCCACCAGAGGACTCTTCAGGAGTTGGATCAGTGCCCATCGTAATCCACGCGGGTCGAGTGCGATCGTAGATCATTTGCAGCGCAGCAGCCGCGATCGTATGCGGTTCGTAGTCTTCAGCTAACTGAGAAACGATCGGCAAGAACGATGCCACACGCTCACCTGCTAAAGCTTCACGCACTTGAGATTGCAGTTTATCCAAGTAGCGGGCTTCGATTTCCGCACGAGTCGGAATCGGTTTGATTTCTAAGCGCTGACGCACATGGTTTTCAATGTCACGCAGCTTGCGACGATCGAGGGGATGCACGAGTGAAATCGCAGTCCCTTCTTTACCTGCACGACCCGTCCGACCGATCCGGTGAACATAGCTTTCAACGCTATCCGGTAAGTCGTAGTTGATCACATGGGTCAAGTCATCAACGTGAATTCCGCGTGCCGCAATGTCAGTTGCTACAACCCACTTGATCTGCTGCTGACGGAACCGCAGCAACAAACGCTCTCGCTGACTTTGGCTCAGGTCTCCGTGGTATTCATCCACGCTGTGTCCTGCCGCTTGTAGTTGACTGGTGAGTTCTGCCGCAGCGCGACGAGTCCGCACAAAGATAATTGCTGCCTCCGGATCTTCAAGTTCCAGAATCGGCAAAATGGCTCTGGCTTTCGTCCAACCACGTGGAATCGTGTAAGCGACCTGATTGATTCGCGAGGGTGCAGCCTTCGGCTGTTCGATCGTCACGGTAATCGGCGATCGCAAGAATTTCGTCACCAGCTTGCGAACCGAAGGCTCCATCGTTGCTGAGAAGAACGTGGTCTGACGATCAGCCGGGGCTTGGTTCAGAATTTTTTCAACATCTTGAATAAAGCCCATATTCAACATCTCATCGGCTTCATCTAAGACGAGCCAATTGAGATCATTGAGTCTGAGGTCGCCGCGACCGAGCAAATCGATCACTCGGCCGGGGGTTCCCACAACGATTTGAGCACCACGACGTAAGCGATCGACTTGCAAATCAATCGATTGTCCGCCGTAGATTGTCACGACTTTGACTCGACGATCGTCTGTAAACGAGCGAATCGCTTGGCAAACTTGCATTGCCAATTCGCGAGTCGGGGTCAGAATTAGCGCTTGGACATTGGGAGATTTTGGGTCGATGCGCTCCAGAATCGGCAGACCAAATGCTGCCGTTTTTCCGGTTCCGGTCTGGGCTTGACCGACAACATCACGTCCCGCCAGCAGATGCGGAATCGCTTGCGCCTGAATTGCAGTCGGAGCTGTAAATCCAAGGTCTTCTAAGTGGCGAATCCGGTCTTCAGACAGTCCAAGGCTATGAAAAGAAAGGGTCATTGAGTCTCCTAGTAAAAAGTAAGGGTCTTGCGCCGGAGCGACAATCTCGAACTCAGGGACGGTCTTTGCAATCACAGCCAAACCGTCTGAATCGGACATAGAAGCAATTTGCTCCTACAACATTGCCACTAAAGGCGCGGAAAGGGTAAGAAATTAGAAGCGGTGAGGGTCTAGCATTCAGAGCAAACGGAGTACATCGTCATTTCAACACAGCACTAGCAGGAACGGCGATCGCGGAGTGCTGGATCAGATCCGCAGCATTCGCAATTCGTCCGTATAGGTCGTACACATCCGCATCGACGATTAGCACAGGCACAATCGTACCGAGTGCAGCATCGCCTTCGACGTATACAAGTCCGTCCACATCCGGGGAAAATCGCGCCGATCGTCCGATGCGTTCTCCGGTCTGGGGATTCTCTTGCTCGATCAGCACGTCTACAACTTTGCCGATCTGAGCGCGATTCTTTTTGAGGGAAATCGGCTGTTGAAGCTGCATCAAGGCATCTCGACGCGCATCCATCACCGATTGAGGCAGTTGATTGGGCAGACTGTAGGCGGGTGTGCCTTCTTCAGCCGAAAAAGTAAACACGCCAACGTGATCGAACTCGTGTCGCTCAAGAAACTGCTTGAGATGCTCAAAATGCTCTTCTGTTTCACCAGGAAAGCCCACAATCAGCGTCGTTCTCAACACTGCATTGGGAATCTCTGCTTTCAGCCGTTCGATAATGCTGTCATTTACCCGACCTTGCCAGGGGCGACTCATCGATCGCAGCATTTCCGGGTGGGAATGCTGGAGCGGTAAATCCAGATAGGGTAGAACGTTGGGCGTTTCTCGAATTGCTTCGATGACTTTAGGAGTGAGTCCGGTCGGATAAGCGTAGTGCATCCGAATCCAGGGAACATCAACTTTGCCTAAAGCGCGAAGCAGTTCGGCAAGCTTGGGTTCTCCGTAAAGGTCTAATCCGTAGTTCGTCGTAATCTGCGAGATTAAGATAATCTCTTTCACGCCTTCTGAAGCCAAATGTTCCGCTTCTTGGACGATCGACTCTATTGTGCGCGATCGCTGGTTTCCTCGCAAGTGCGGGATAATACAAAAGGCGCATCGATAATCGCAGCCTTCTGAAATCCGCATATATGCAACGCCCTCGGTCGTCGTGCGGTATCGGGGAGTGGTTTCGTCAGCGATATAAGTCGGCTCTTCAGAAACCTCTTTGACGCGCTCTCCAGATTCTGCGCGCTTAATCACATCTACTATCTTATGATAGTCGCCTGTGCCCACAAGCGCCACTGCTTCCGGTAATTCATCGAGTAATTGTTCTTGGAAGTGCTGCGCCATGCAGCCTGTAATCACAATCTTTTTGTCAGACTCAGCTAACTCGACCAAGGTTCGCACCGATTCTTCGCGGGCAGCTTGGATAAAACTACAGGTATTGACAATGACGTAGTCGGCGAGTTCTTCGTCTGCATCGACCTGGTAGCCTGCTTGAACTAAAAGACCGAGCATATGCTCTGTATCGATTCGATTTTTTTCGCAGCCCAAATGAGAGAAGGCGATCGTTGGCTTGTTGCCCATGTAGAACTTCGGATAAGTAAAGAGAATAAAACAGAAATCTTCGATCGCAGCGAAGCCTAAAGAATTAGCTCGATCGCTCCCGGAGTTTCCTCACTTTACTCACCACTCGAAGATGCGGTGCGGTCAGATGCAATCGTTTCGCTACACTATGCTCTATCATAGCGCAGATGTGAATTATTACATTGTGTAAATCAGATTTTTTCAAAAAAGATTGGATGTCCAAAAACACCCAATCTTCTTTCGCTTTATCGCACCGAGAAGGCTTCGCTGAATCGGCGCGTAATCGGCTCAACTAGGAAGGAGAGAATTGATCGCTTACGAGTCACGATGTCTGCTGTTCCTGCCATCCCTGGAGAAAGCTCGACATCGCGGCCCCGAACGGGAATCGCATCACGATCAAGTCTCACCTTTGCCGGGAAAACAGGTCCTAATTCGCGCCCGTTTTCATCTCTTTCGACCACTGCGTCTGGGCTAATCGAAATCAGCTCTCCCTCGATCACGCCGAATTCTTGGTACGGGAAGGTTGCCAGCTTCACTTTTGCTTTCATTCCCGGACGCACAAAGCCGATATCTTGGTTAGAGACTTTAACTTCTAGCACCAAGTCGCGATCTTTTGGTAGCAGCGAGAGGAGTTCTTCACCCTGCTGTACCAATCCTTCTGTAGCTTTGAGGTTATAGATTATTCCCGCAAAAGGAGCCGTGATCGATTCGCGGTCTTTACGCTGCTGGGTTGCAACCGCAATTTCGCCTTGTTTCTTGGTCAACTCTTCCCGACGTTGTTTTAGCTGCGTCAAAATTTCTGATTGACGCTGGGGGGTGAGTCCTTGTGCGGTGCTGCGTGCCGATTCAAAAGCCTGTCGAGCCTGATTAATCCGCTGTTGTTGCGCCTCAATTTCTCTTTCGAGGGAAGTGATTTGACCTTCCGCCTCATTAATTTGATTAATAGCGCTTGTGAGTTGTTGGCTAGCTTGCGTTACCTGTGCGGCTGCGTTCAGCAATTCTAAGTGCGGAACGGCTCCGGTATCTTCTAGAGTTTTGAGTCGTCTTTGTCGCTCTTGGGCAATTTCTAGGTTTTTGCGGGCATCTGCTTTACTTGTAGTCGCGTTTGTTAAAGTTGCACGGGCATTAACCAAGTTTTCTTGGAAGCGCTCTAGACGGGCTTGGGCTTCGCCGATCGTCGCGTTTTGCCGATTGGCTTCGGCAATGGCAGCATTTTGCTTATCAACAAATTCTCGTTGGCGTGAGGCAGTCAGTTGATCTTGTAACGCATTTCCGGTTGCACCTTGTCCTTGGCTCTCTGCTTGGAGTCGCTGAATGTCTTCCTGAATTTTTTTCGCGTCCTGCTTCAAGCTATCGACGTTCGTTTCGGTTGCCCCCGGATCGATTTCCATCAGGGTTTGTCCTTTTTCAACAGTCATTCCTGGCTTGACGTTGATTTTTGTGATCGTTCCGACGCTAGGAGCACGAAACGGCCGAACTTCGGTCGAAGGAACAATTTTTCCGTTGGCATTGGCGACTTCTTCAACTTCGCTAAAGTGTGCCCAGCTGATCGTTCCCAGCACTAGAACGCTGATGCTGCCTGCTAAAACTCGTGTATAAACTGGGGGCAATTCTTGTACCGCTTTGCCTAACTCATAGGATAGGGAGTCTTCGGGGTTGGCAAGCTGGTGGCGGGTTTGTTGGGATTGAGCGGGGCTAGCAGCCAGAGAAACTCTCATGATGGTGTTGATTAAATGGGCAATCGCAAGTTTGGTAAATCACCCTTAAGTCCGGGGTTAGATGCCAAGGGGTCTACTATTATTTAACCTAAATTGCCCATAACGATCTGGTTGATTTCGTGAGATGTTCTTTAAAGTTTTAGTAAGTCTGATTCATTGGTTTCAGCCCTTCTTGGTTCCGACTTGTTTTATTGCGGCTTGGGCGCTGGTTTTGAGCATGGCTTGGCGGACGTTTGAGGTCACACGAGATACGGTAAAGCAAGCCAAACAGATGCACGAAATTCCCTGCGCGGATTGCCAGTTTTTCACGGGAGATTATAATCTCAAGTGTCCAGTGCATCCGATGACCGCGCTTTCCGAAGATGCGATCGCGTGCCCCGATTATTACGAGCGTTAATTAATGTTGGTGAGAAGTTTGGCGGATTGCCCGGAGTTTGTGGCAGGAGACGGTACACTGCTGCGGGAATTGCTGCATCCAGACAAGCAAGCGATCAAGTTGCGCTACAGTTTGGCTCACGCGATCGTGCCTGTGGGTCAGGTGTCGATCGCGCATTCTCTCAAGACTTCTGAGGTGTATTACATTCTGAGTGGAATTGGCGAAATGCACATTGATAATGAGGTGCAGACGGTTCGGGCAGGCGATGCTGTATATATTCCGCCAAATGCGCGGCAGTTTATTCGGAATGTGGGGGATGAAGCGATCGTTTTTATTTGCATCGTTGATCCGGCTTGGCGCAAAGAAGACGAAACAGTGTATTAAACTTTATCGGAAATAGCAGTCAAAAGAATTGAGACCTGTGTTCCTAGTTCTCGTCAAATTAGGCAAATCTCAACTGGCGATGCTCAAGACGAAAATTGTGCAAGCCACAA
>JACJNX010000006.1 GCA_014695255.1 Cyanobacteria bacterium FACHB-63 | reverse complement strand
ATCGGTGTTTTATCGCCTGTCTTAGCATTAGCTCTTGCGGGTGGTGGTGGCATGGCAGTGTTTCGCGCCGTTTCTGGTGGTGTTTCTCGAATCATTGCGATCGGTACTTCAACTCTGCCCATCAAATAATTCACGCATTCATTAACACAGTTATGCAAATTTCTGATTTGAAGCGAAAAAGTCAGCAATTTAAACTGGACTCTACGGACATCCTGCCGCTGGCATTTGCAGGACTCTCGATCAGTGTTTTCATTCTTGCGATCGTCACGTTCTGGTTAGCGGTTTCATTCTCGAAGCTATCGAACCAAAAACCACCGACGCTTGTACAGCAAGTCGATGGACACGCTTTTACAGCCCGTTCCGCAGATTATCAATACCGTGAACCCGAAGTCATTCGGCGCACAGTATCAAACTGGGCAGTGATGACCTTCACTTGGGGCAAGCTACCAGGACAAAACAAAGCACAAATTGATGCAGGCAAAGAAGTTGGGGCAGATTCAGCCAGTCGGCATAGCGATCGTCATCGAATTCCAACCAGTGCTTGGGAAGCTTCCTTCCTCTTAGCCCCTGACTTTCGAGATGCGTTTTTACAAAAACTTGCAGCCGATATTGTGCCTGAAGGCGTGTTTCGCGGACAAGTTGCCGCCGTTCTCGTTCCCCAGAACTTCTCAGCCCCAGAGTTAACCGGAGGAGGACATTGGCGGATTCACATGATTGCGACTCGCATTGTTTTCAATGATGCAAATCCCGCAGGACAAACCATTCCGTTTAATCGCACGATTTACGTTAAAGCCGTTGAACCGCCACAGAATCCGCTCGGACAAAACACAACCGATTATCAGCGTTTGGTGTATTCGATGTTGGAAAGCGGCTTACAGATTCAAGAGATTCGCCCCCTAGAGCGTGAGGACTTAGCAAAATGAATGGACAATCACACGAAAAGATTACGACTGAAGATTTGAAAGCAATTACCCAAGCTCCCACAGTTGAAGAACCATTGGTACATAAGGGAGAGTTTCCGGTTGAATTAGCACGATCAAGCCGTCCGGTTTGGACAAAACCTGTTCCAAAACTCGCCCTCATCGGATTGCTTCTCATTCCTGTATTCGGCTTTGCCGCCCTATTTTTAGCGGGTGGCGGACGGTTCAAACAAGCTCAGAAGAGTTCACCGCAACCCACGACCGAAACAGCATCACAGCCAGAAACTCCTTCAGATGAACTATCAAGACTGCGAGAAGAAAATGGCAAGCTCAAGGCAAATGCAGCGATCGGCGATCAAACTAATCTACAGAATCGTTTAGCGAAAAACGGGAAGCCGCAGAAATTACCTCGCATTCCGGTTAAACCAACAGCCAACACAACTGATTCATCTAAACCCGTCACTGTTGCCTCTGCGCCACCTCGAATCGTTAGCCAAACAAGTCCACCTAGATTGGTATCTGCTCCGCTCAGTTTGCCTAGCAGCTACACCCCTATTGCGCGATCGGTGGCAGCAAAAGAACCAACGATTCAGGCTAAAGCCGATGTCCAGCCCGAAGATTCAATGCAGCAGTGGCAACAGCTTGCTCAATTAGGCAGCTATGGCTCTTCTCGTTCAGACTCATCTGATAGCAAGTGGTCGAATGCGAGTGGTTCTCACAGCAACTTGCGTGAAGCTGGATCGCAGGTGGCTCAAGAAAACTCTGAAGATTCCTTGCAATCGATTCCAACTGCTCGAATCCCGCCGACATCAGCCGTACAAGCAAATGCTGAAATGGCAATAGATGGGGATCAAATTGCAGAAACGACTGATCAACTTGATGCCGAGCAAACTGATCAACTAGTACAAGAACAGACAGCACCGAGAAGAACGATCGCAGAAACACAACCAGGAACTCAGGTTGCAACTCAGCTTCCAGTCTCAGAGATTTCTATCTTGAAAGACGCTGAAGCAGCAATTCTACAAGAACAGATTCGGCAACACTCTTTGATTGCAGGAGAGAGTACACCAGGGATTTTAGCAACTCCTGTAACCTTGAGTAATTCTAGGAGCACAGAGGCGACTAGAAAGACTAATGCTGATCGATTTACAATTGTACTCACGCAACCTCTTAAAGACTCAACAGGACAAGTAGCGGTTCCCAGGGGAGCGCATTTGCTGGCTCAGGTGGATCAGTTCTCGCAAAATGGTCAAGTTCAACTCTCAGCGACAACGGCTGTTTGGGATGAAAACGGGTTGCAAAAAGAACTTACCTTACCCACTGGTGCAATTCAGATACGTGGGGAGAACGGCAAACCACTGGTTGCAAAACAATTGGAAGATCGAGGTAAAGAGATTGCAGCAATGGACGCAGGGCAATTTCTATTAGGAGCAGTGCGGCGATCGGCGCAGTTGTTTACTCGTTCTAATAGCCAAATTCAAACCGGAAACGGTACAACGGTTATTAC
>JACJNX010000059.1 GCA_014695255.1 Cyanobacteria bacterium FACHB-63 | reverse complement strand
CGGATTCCCTAACTTTTGGGGGTGCGCTCTCCTCACCTCATCTCACGCGATGCAGATCGCTATCCAGTCAAGTCTTCTCCTCTCACCTGGTCAAGGTAATCGTCGCACAATAAAGGGGCGATTACGCCCACGGGTGCGAATCCTTGGAAGCCTGTATCCTGCCACAAGCGACTCCCCTCTGGAAATTGATAGTTCTCTTTATCAGCAATGGCTTTATCATGCTTCTTGCCTTCATACGTCTGGCTGCGGTACTTCACTTTGCCTCGACGCTCAGCAATCACATTGTTCTTCACCGCGTGAGCTTTCCGTTTGCCACCATAGTACTTTTTTCGCCCCTGCTTGTCTTTCGGACGATTGATTGGACGGTCTGTGCCCTCAATCACAAATTCGGGCGTTGCTGAATGAGAAGATGAATGATCCTGGAACCGGCACATCCCAAAATTTGAGATAGTGAATCAGCAGCCGGACTGAATGCGGCAACATTTCTATCGACTTGGAATAGCAAAGCGTCTTGCGCCGCAGTCAAGCGAGGTAATGTCTCAAGCGGGTGTTTTCTCCTTCGACTCGAATCACATAAGTTTTGCTGACAATGTGATCCGCATCGGGGATAAACAGTGGATAGACGCGATTGCCATCGCTGACATAGAAGTAACAGTTCCACAGCATCACGAGCCTCCATAAGGGTGCAAATGTCTTTGCACTGGGGTCGCCAATCACCCATCCTCAGATTCCGGGCGCGAAGTGATTGACGGCTGTCCACAACCAGATTTTGGTTTTTTCGAGCCGACAAAGGTTTCGAGTTCGTCGAGTTCTCCGACTTCGGGGACGGTGTCAGGTGCATAGGCATCGGGCAGCAGCAACCCGACTTGTTTGACCCAGTAGATGACGGTCGTGTGATGCACGCCTTTGACCCGTTCGATGGCTCGAAATCCCATGCCATTAACGTACATCTTCAAGCATTCGCGTTTGACTTCCTCCGAATAGCCTTGGGGTGGAGCGTAGTTGTCAATGAACTGTCGTCCACAGTTCACACAGATATGATTTTGCTTGCCTTTTCTCTTGCCATTCTTCCGAATATGCGTGGATTGACAGTCGGGACATTGCATTGTCTTTTTCTATTAATTCATCTCTCTATTATGCAATGCCCGAATTCGAGGGCAGGACAGTCAGAATTGCTTCTAACTTCTGGACATCGCGTTCTGGCAACTGTTTTTCATAGCCCAACGCTTGATTCAGCACTCCACTGAGCTTATGTATCCACTCGTTCGCCTGCGGTTGTCCAATGCCAAACAGATCCCCTTGTACCTCTTACGTCGGATACAACCGGAACTACACCAAGATAAACAGCAGCCTGTCGCAATCTGCTTTCAGTTGCCTAGGTCGTCCACCCCCGTAGCGACGGTGGCGTGACTTCTCTTCAATACGATGTTTGACCACATAGGCTTGCCAGGCTTGCTCAAACGACGGCAGCAATTTCTCGAACTCGCTCGGACTCATTCCGGTCAAGCTTTGAAGCATACGCGGCTTATTTCGCAGGCTTTGATAGCTCAACATCCTCGTGCCTCCACAAGTGCATCCTTGCTGTTTAGCTTACTTTATTTCCGATGAAGTCTATTATTCAACTGAGAATGTCAATGTCGAATATTCGATCGTCAGATAGATTCGTCCAAACTGTGCAGTCCACTACTATTTATCATGTTGTTATATACATATAACTGTAATGATCGTTAATGCAACCCAAAACGGTTGGCAAATTATCTATCATCGTGCTCATGCTCTGCTTGCAGCTCAGATTGGTGGACAATGGTGCAGAAAAGATGCTCCACCCCGATTGTATGAAACGATCGCTGCTATCTCACATCATGATGACTTAGAGCGCGAATGGGAAGAAAATAACCTTAATAAAGCGGGTGCGCCTAAAGACTTTACTCAAGACACAGATCAAGAAACTGATTATCATAGTCTCAGAAAACACATCGAAGGATCGCTATATCGGGGTCGTTGGGTGGCTTTGCTTGTTTCAATGCACCTGCTGCGGTTGAACTCAGCGAAGCGTGGCACCTCCCCTGAAGCTGACAAGTTTCTAGATGAGCAGATTGAAAAGCAGAAAGTTTGGCGCGAGAACTTAGGCATTTCCGAAGAAGAAGCAACGCAAGCTTATGACTTTTTGCAATGGTGTGATCGTTGCTCTTTGATCCTTTGCCAGCAGGAGCTTCCAGCCGACGAGCGCCGCCTCGAAATCAGTAAAGCGCATGATGGTCAGGAGTATGACATTAAACAGCTTGAAAACGGTTTAGTTACGGTAATTCCTTGGTGCTTCCAAGATGACAAATTTACGGTCAATGTTGAAACAACCGTTTTGTCACAGGTCAAGTTTGACAGTAATGCAGAACTGACCGAAGCTCTTAAAAATGCGCCGCGTAAGCTGATTGAATGGACGCTTGTGAAAGATGCCGCTTGAGATAGCTGAACTACTGCAAACAAACTCCGCTGACGCACTTCCAGCATTGATGGAGGCGATCGGGCAGTATTTGAACACCGATCGGTGTTTTGTTTATCTGCGTGATCCCCAAACTCGTCTAGGTCGAGTTCCCTTCTGCTGGACGCGCAACTCAGAAATTCCTACAGTCTACGATGAGGACTGGAAACCTGAGCCTGAATCGCTTGCTGATGAAGATCCGATGTTTGCGGCTGCACTTGCCACTAAACCTTCGATCTTCGTGGAAGATGTGACGACGGCAAGCTCTGAAGTCTTAAATTCACAGTTCGAGCGCGAGAATTTCGGACATCGGGCGCTGATTCATGGGCATCTTTGTCATGATCATCAGCTTTGGGGCGTTTTGCAGCCTTGTTTGATGGCTGAGCCGCGCCATTGGACAGACGAGGAACGAGCAACGTTTGGCGAGATTGTCGAAAAGATAACTCCGATCGTCGTGCGGTACGTTGAACTGCACAGAAAAAATCCATCAGAAGAATGAGGTAGAGTGTGACGTAAGTCGTGTTTATTCAGAATACTGACTGACTTTGCCTTTCATAGGTGGATTGCATGAATCACTCCCCTTTCAATCGATCCCGCACCGTTGATCGCATCCTTGTGGTGGACGACACGCCTGATAACTGTCTGCTGATTCAAGCCATTCTGCAGGATGAAGGTTATCAGGTTGAACTTGCGGATAGTGGCAAAGAAGCCTTACGCCTGATCGAGCAGTCTCCGCCTGATTTGGTGCTGCTAGATGTGATGATGCCGGGTATGGATGGGTATGAAGTCACGCGCCGGATTCGAGCGAATCCCTCGCTGCCCTTTATGCCGATTTTGCTGACAACGGCTTACGATCAGCCGAGTGTGGCGCAGGGTTTAGACACTGGCGCGGATGATTTCATCCGTAAGCCTGTGCATTTTGATGAATTGTTAGCAAGAGTTCGAGCGCTGCTTCGCTTGAAACATAGTGTCGATGAGCGCGACCAGATTGCGCGTCAGCGAGAGGACTTTGTTTCACGATTGACGCATGACTTGAGAACGCCGTTAGTGGCTGCCGATCGCATGTTGAATCTAATGTCTCAAGGGGCGTTGGGTGACCTGTCTGGCGATGTTCAAGATGCAATCTCGACTATGATTCGGAGTAATGCGAATCTGCTGACAATGGTGAACACGTTGCTGGAAGTCTATCGTTACGAGGCAGGACGGAAGACGCTAGTATTTTCGCCTGTTGACTTAGCGGAACTGGCGCAAGAAGTGGTTAAGGAACTCTCACCGCTTGCGATCGATAAGCATTTAACGTTGAAGCTAGAGTTCAATGAGAATGATAACTTCAATGCGAAAGGCGATCGTCTGGAACTTTACCGAGTGATGACAAATTTGGTTGGCAATGCCATCAAATTTACTGACGAAGGTTCTGTTTCTGTGCGTTTGACGAGGGTAGACACAGGGTTAGTGCCTGCGGTGAAGCTCGAAGTGCAGGATACAGGTCCTGGAATTTCGGAGAGCGATCGAGAGAACCTGTTTGAAAGCTTTGTTCCGGGCAAGCACAAGCGATCGGGTAGCGGTCTGGGATTGCATCTCACTCGTCGAATTGTTGAGGCGCACAACGGCAGAATCAACGTCTCAACAGAGCTTGGGAAGGGAAGTACCTTTACGGTTTATCTACCGACTCATTAGACCAAAAAAGCCGAGGTGTAATGCCTCGGCTCTTATTTAAAACCTTCCACTGTAGCGTTCTTCTTTCCAGGGGTCACCTCGGTGATGATAGCCGTTGCGCTCCCAAAATCCTAAGTCTTCTTTTGACAGAAACTCTAAACCATTAATCCATTTTGCGCTTTTCCAGGCGTACAGGTGGGGAACGACTAAGCGCAAGGGTCCACCGTGATCGACTGGTAACGGCTCACCAAATAGCGTATGAGCAAAAAAGTTTTCTTCACGGACGAAATCTTCTATTGAGATATTTGTTGTATAACCGCCGTAGCAATGTTCCATGATATGTACGGCTTTCGGATCGACTTCGATCGCGTTCATAAAGTCAGTCACTTTCACGCCGACCCACTGCACGTCAAGCTTTGACCAAGTGGTAACACAGTGGAAATCGGCGGTAAATTCGCTTTGTGGCAGCGCCATGAAATCATCCCAGGAAAAAATCTTTTCCTGAGCCAGTCCCCAGACGCGGAATTGCCAGCTAGAACGATCGATGTGTGGAGTGTCGCCGTAGGTCAGAACGGGAAATCCTGTTGCTAATCTCTGACCGGGGGGAACGCGATCGCCCTGTTGCGGTTCTGGCTTTTTGAAATATTTGCCTAGCATAATCGTAGCTCTTGAGAGAGACGTGACTCTGAAAATATAGCAGAGCCAGAAAAATGCGTGACTCTTCAATTAGACGGAATCACGCATTTTACTTATTCTTCTTCGCTTTCTTCTTCAGTCGGGTAGACGAACCCTTTTGCCCGTCCGGTGAGAATCGATTTGCCGAGAGACAGAGCACGTTGGGCTTGCAGATTGGCTTTGCGTTTCCAAGTCGCTTTACGCTGGTCGCGCTTGGCGTTGGAGGTTTTCTTCTTAGGAACTGCCATAGGAGCGGCGGATTTAAACAACCCCCCTATTCTACAGGAGTCTGAGCCGTTTTGATCTATAGGCACAGTGTTAGGGCTGAGCCGTTTTGGGTTTTGGTGACTTCGATTCGCGCTTGGAAGGCTTCTCTAAAGTGCGGCATATGCGTAATGGTGAGGATGCAAGCGAATTCTGGCGCGATCGCATTAATTGCGGCAATCAGGCGATCGCACCCTTCTTGATCTTGAGTGCCGAAGCCTTCATCGACAACGAGCATTTGTAGGGCAGTGCCCGATCGCTGGGCTAACAATCGCGCTAACGCTAATCGAATGGCAAAGTTCACCCGGAATGCTTCTCCACCAGAATAAGTTTCATAGGGTCGAGTCCCGTAAGCATCTGCGATTAGAATGTCCAGTGTTTCCATTGCTTTCGCGGTTTTGGTTTTGCGGTTGCGCTGGGTGACAAATTGAACATGAAGCTGATTGGCGCTGAGGCGCGACAAGATTTGATTCGTTGTGGCTTCAAGCTGTGGCAGGATGTTCTCGATCATCAATGCTTGAATGCCGTTTTTCCCGAAGGCTTGGGCAAGTTCTTGATAGATACGGCATTGTTGACGAGCGGTTTTGAGTTGGGTATTGACCGCTTCAAATTGCTGGCTGAGGAGTTCTTGCTGTTGTTGTTGTTGTTGCAGTCGTCCGAGCTTGGCTAGATGTTCATCGAGTTGAGTGCGCTGCTGCTGGATTTGCTGTTCAAGGGTTTGAATGTGCGCGGTGAGATCGGGAGTTTGTTCTAGGGCGTGAATCAGTTCTTGACAGTTGTGTGTGATCGTTTGCAGATCGTTGAATCGCGCTTGCAATGTGTGTGTTAGTTCGTAGAGGCGATGTTGAACTTGAGGATAGTTCTGTTGAGCTTGTCTGAGTTCTTGATAGCGGAGTTGCCAAGCTTGTGATTGACGCAATGCCGATCGTATCGCGTTGTGTTGGTCTAAGTTGTATCCAATGTCTTGAAGTTGGCGATCGTACTGTTGTAAACCTTGTTCCAGACTTGCGATCGAACTATTACGTTGTTGTTCTAATTGTTCGATCTGCATTCTAACTGAAGGTTGACGCTGCGAGATGTTCGCTTGTCTGCGTTTTGCTTGTTTGACTTCAGCTTGGCGAATTTCTGCCCAACGCCAGCGATCGACACTTCCTCGTGCTAGTGCGTGATCGCGCTCGTCATAGTTGAGTTGTTGTAGACTGCGATCGAGAATGTTCAGTTCTTCGTGGAGTTCTGGCTCAAAAGCTCTGGTTTTGAGTTGTGCTTCTAGCTTGAGTGCGTCGTTAGTAATTTGCGATAGTTGACCTTGAACTTCTGCGGTGTTTTGTAATTGTTCTTGCAGTTGTCCGCGACGTTGTAAAGCATCTCCGTATTGAGCTAACTGTTGCTCAATGCTGGTGTATTCGTCGCGAAGTACCTGAATTTCCCGTTCTGATACGGTTAACTGTTCTCGAATCACCCAGATTTCAGTCAGAATTTCTTCTTTTTGTAGTTGTTGTTTCTCTAGAACTAAGCGCCAATGATGTTCATCTAAAGGTCGATCGCACAAGGGACAAGGCGGAAATTCTTGATGCTTGACTTGCACTAAAGTTGTGCCCGAAAATTCCTCGGTGGTTGTAACCGTTGCTGCTCGCTCTTGTTCTAGCATCCGAATTTTGTGATCAATTTCAGCTAGCTGAGCTTCATAGTTGCGTTGATGCGCCTGAAGTTGCTCCATGAAGCTGCGGCGCTCTAAGCCTTTCTCGCGGACTTGATCTTGATAGGCTCTGAGCTTTTCCAGTTCTTCGATTTTGACGGTAACTTCGACTGCCGCTTTTTGTAGAGTTGGTTGTCGTTGTTGTTGGGTTTGTAGTTGATGTGCAGAAGTTCGGAGTTCCTCCAATCGGGCAGAAAGACGAGTGAAAGAACGATCAAGCTTCTGTTGCAGTTGTTGTTTACGTTGAAGTAGGGGTGAGGCTTGAAGCTGGAGACGATCGAGCCGTTGCAGGTCTTGACGCGCTAGGTTGAGTTGCTCGATCGCAGATTCAATCTCTGCTTCCTTGCTCAATGCCTTTTGAACTTCTTGCAATTGTTCTTGCAAAGCAATTTCTTGGGCTTGAACTTTCTGGAGTTGATTTTGTAGCTCTTGCAGTTTTTCAGAGTGCTGCTGCTCGTAGTGTTGACGTTGAGATTGGGCAACCTGATGAGATTGGAACTTTGCAGAGAATAGCTCTTCTTGGGCTTGGAGAGCTTGCCATTGTTGATAGCCAGCAATAATAGTGCTTTCTTGCTGCAAAAGGTACTCTAGAGTTTGGCGTTGTTGATCGGTTTGCGATCGTTCTTTTTGCAATCGCTGACAGTCTTGATTCAGGTTGCGCTGTTGCTGTTGTTGCCAGCTTAATTGCTGTTGCCAAGTTTGCCGTTGGTGTTGAACGGCTTGAAACTGTTGCAGTTGATGATGATTTGTGGATTGTTGTAACTGCATTTGTTCTAACACAGCTTCGAGTTCGGAGCGCTCTTGTGCGATCGCCTCTCGCTGTTGTAGCTGCTCCCGAATGCTTTCTAAATGCCGTTCTAGTAAATCGACTTGAGCTTTGAACTGACGCGATTTATCTTTTGCTTGCTCAGAAAGTTCATCGTACTGATGCAGCTTGAGGAGATCCGCTAGGATTTGCTTGCGTTCAGCCGGACGCTTCAGCATAAACTCATCTGCCCGACCTTGACGCAGATAAGCAGAATTGACAAAGGTTTCGTAATCGAGTCGGAGATGCGTCAGGATTAACTGCTGGGTCGATCGAATGCCTTTCGCGGTGAGTGATTTAAATCCACCGCCCTGCATAACCTGAAACTCTAGGCTACCGCCTTGTCCCCGTTGGCGGGTTCTCAGCACTCGATAAGTCTGCTGGTGCATCTGAAAGATAAATTCAACCTGAGCTTCCTTCGCGCCCATGTGAATCACATCATCTTCAGAAGCTGCCCGACTCTCTCCCCAAAGCGCCCAAGAAATTGCTTCTAACAGCGAAGACTTTCCTGCTCCATTTGCGCCGCACACACAGGCAGTATGAAGCCCCCGGAAGTCGAGCGTCGCTTCCTGGTAGCTTAAGAAGTGTCGGAGTGTGAGACGTTGCGGAATCATCGCGGCAATTGCAGAACGCACAGTACGGATGCACGAAAGTACACCAGCACTCGTATATTGAGTGTAATCGTAAGATGAGCGAATTTGCTAAAAAGATCTACAGCTTAGGTCGATCGCTCAACTTTCAGCTTTTTCTCCATACGATAGTTTGTAAAGGTTTCACCCTGACGAAGAACCTGTTGCTCTGCAATCATAGTAAAGCCCACCTTCTGAAAAAACGGTTTTGCAGTGATGCTCGCTTCGGTAAAGAGGCGATCGAGTTCTAATTCTCTGGCTTTTGCTTCGATGGCTTGGTAAATTGCCCGTCCAATCCCTTGTCGCTGATAGTCTTTGTGGCAGTAAAAACAATCAATGTGCCCATTGGCTTCTAGTTCACCAAACCCCAGAATCAGCCCTGCTTCCTCTGCAACATAAGTAAAGCGACTAGAACACACTGCCACCCAATCTCGAAAATGTAGATCATCCGGCGACCAGGCTTGTACTTGAGCGATCGAATAATCGCGCACATTCACCTCACGAACCGTATCGTGAAATAGCTGAGCGATTTGTTCAGCATCTTCAGTACGAAACAATCGAATCATCAAGTGGATCAATCCATAAGTCAGGAAGTTCTTCCGGAGTGACTCGTCGATCGACGGTCACTTTATGGCTTTCACGATTGGTCATCACTTCTATCGCGATCGCCTCGATCTGAATCTCTACGCTCTCAAATGGGACTTTTACCTCGGTTGTTGCTTCTAAATTCCCGTGTCCATCCGGTTTAAAGTCGATGATCCAGCGCGACGGCTCAATCATAGAGCGGCTTTGTCGATCGCTCACCCACAGTTTGACGTAGATTTTCGGCACAATGTCCGGCAGCTTGATCCGAACTGTCGTCGTTTTGCCTCCGGTTAGTTCATCTTCTGCGATCGTCACGATCGGATCAGGAACAGATTCATGCTCCGGCAGCAGTAAAGGATTTTGAGCGCGATCGGACTGTCCCTTATTTTGACGACGCGACACGATTAATTCAGCGAACGGCAAGATCGGCTCGTCATCGACTACCACTTCGCTGCTCGATGGTTCAGCCTGAAGTTCAGGCGCTTCTAAGGGAGTGATCTCTCGATCGTCGGCTTGAACCTTGAGTTCGCTTGCTTCGGGTTCTTCAACCGGGGTAAGCCGATCGAGCAAAGCTTCTTCGGTAGGTTCTTCGGGGGTTTCGATTAGCGGTTCAGTCAGTTCAGAAACCTCGGACGCAGGAATCTCAGATACTGAAATCTCAGATACTGAAATCTCAGACACAGAAATCTCAGATAGTGGAATTTCTAGCTGAGTCGCTTCTGGGGGAGCGTATTCAGGAATGGCTCCATCGGGCTGAATGCCGAAGTTGGGTAGATTCAGCGATTTGCGGCGGTACGGACTCGGTGGATGCAGTTGCGGCGGAAGTGCTTGCGTTTCTTTTGGCGTGAAGTTCACCGCTTCAGGATCTTTTGGAGCCGCAACAAAGTCGAGAAAAGCAAGATTGAGCGGTGGCTGCACCGCAGACTGAGGAGCAGGCAAATCTAACATATCTTCCGCCATTGCCCGATCGCCTTCCTTCGCCTGATACATCGCTTCAAGTAGCTGATCAAGCTCTGCTAGCAGCGTAAAGAATTCGGTTGCAACGATCGGATGTCCCTCAACTTTGGGATCGTGTAGCGTAATCTCTCCCAACACTAGCTGCGTCTCAAGTCCAGCAGGTAGCGTGACCTGATAAGACAATTCAAACGGTAACGCGGCTTGATCCAACGTTCTGCAAGTTTCTAACAATAGTTCAGAAGTTTGGGGATCGCGTAGGCAAATCCGCAATTCTGCATCGAAATGCGTCGTTTGAGCCGAAGTAATTTGTCCAGTAATGCTCAAAGAATCGCCCCAACGAGCAATATAAGTATTTTGAGCGAGATCGATCGCAACCAGTGGTGCTGCTGCAACGACTGTCTCTGGCAAACTGTAATCTGGATACGGTGTTTCTGCGATTAAGCCGTATTCGGTCAAGATTTCGTCTGCGATCGTGGTCGATTCCTGCTCTGCCTGCTGCAAAATCTCCTCGACTGAGACGCGCTCTGGTTCTGCTTTTAACGCTTCCTCAACCAACGGACGATCGGCTTCGATTGCCTTTGCTTCTACTGGCTCAACCCCGATCGCTTCAAACTCTTCAATATCCCAAACTGGACTCCAATCATCTATCGTGTCCGACTCAAGTG
This sequence comes from Cyanobacteria bacterium FACHB-63, assembly GCA_014695255.1. Taxonomy (GTDB): domain Bacteria; phylum Cyanobacteriota; class Cyanobacteriia; order Leptolyngbyales; family Leptolyngbyaceae; genus Leptolyngbya. The sequence goes on along the minus strand of JACJNX010000059.1, from coordinate 49,669 downwards.
ACAACACCCGAAACCGCAGCGACTGCGGACTGCCTTCTTGGGGTGAACAGTGAAACTCCCAAATCCCAGACTGGAGATGCGTGAAGGGAATCACCGCCATTAAGCCGCTTGGATTGGTTTGATAGGTTCGGGTTTGAGAGCGGCGCTTGGGTGGAACTTCGTCGATCGCGTCATATTGAATGCGAACTTCGACGGGCGCGTTTTTATAGCCTGATTTTGCGGCAATGCGATACCGACCTTCCAGAATTTCGGAAGTGTCCAACGGAAGCCAAGCTCGATCGCCGTCTAGCTGTATCAAAAATTCCCAGGTTTGTGGTTCGGGCATAGGTCGGGAGGGCATTTACCACGTTTTGCAGTTAATAGGGTACTTCATGTCAACCCACTTTTGGCGATTTTATCCGTTTGTGCTGAGTTCGCCGCAAAAATATAAAAAAGGCTCGATATGACGATCGAGCCTGTTGGCAAGAAATTTCAGTTCAACCGGATTCAGTTGAATGCGCCTGTAAAGATCTTGTCTACGATCGAGAAGTTGGCGATCAGCAGGTAAGCGACGAATGCGCCACCGGTTGCACCAACGAAGAATCCGCCTGTAAATTGGCTCCAACCTTCGGAGGTTTGCAGCGAATCCGAGGAGGGTTTTTCTCCTTGGAAGGTTGCTAAACCGTAGATCGAAAGACAAGCGGTTGCAATCAAGATGAGTGCGACAGCGGAGATGAGTCCACCGATCGCGGCTTCTTGTGAATCCCGCAACGGTCCGAGCAATGTCCAAGGACCAACCAAGAAGTAACCATGTGCCATTCCGATTTCCAGTCCGCGCAGCAAGGGAGAAAGCCCTTTGCGGTAAGCGGGTAGGTTGCCAATGAAGGCGCGGGTGAAGGCAGAATCACTGATAGGGGTCGAGAGGTGTCCGGCAAACGGATCGCCGTTATAGGGTTTGATAAGCTCGTCAGCCATATCTTAATTTTTCCTAATGATTCTGAAGAGAACAAAAAGAATTCGAGACTTATTGTAAGTATGTCTTGGGACTGATTCTGACAAATGCTTCAGAAAAGTTCACTATTTAGGCAGAGACGATTGGCTTTAACTGCGGTAAGCCAAATCCGCCCTAAGCAGGCCTAAATGTAAAAAATTAAGACTCTGATAAGACTCTAAGCAGTCTGTGAAATCAAGGTTCAGAGTTCAAGGCTTAGAGTTCAAGGCCTAGAGTTCAAGGCCTAGAGTTCAAGCAGCTCAGTATGACTCAACCGATCGGCTCGATGAGAGCAAGAATCGGTTGTCAGTCTATAGAAGTAATGAAAGATCCAGAGACGATCGTAGGGTTCTGGATTGGCTCACCTAGCAATTACAACAAGCTATTAAAGAGTTTGTAGATCCTTCAACCGAATCCCGCGAATCGAATAATCCAACAATTGCATCGGGTGCAACACTGGAATGGATTTATCTTGCAGCTTCAGGTGTCGAGAAATTTGCACATAGCAACCAATGTTCGCAGAGGCAATGATCTCTGCTCCGGTATTGGTTAAGTTCTCCACTTTCTGCTGCCCTAACTCATTCGCCACTTCTGGCTGAAGAATGTTATAAATTCCCGCACTGCCACAGCATAATGCTGCATCTACAGGTTCACGTAATTGGACTCCTGGAATTTTCCGCAACAATTGACGCGGTTGAACACTGATTTTCTGACCATGCAGCATATGACACGCATCTTGATAAACCAGCGTTAAAGGTTGATCTTGCAACGGGGACAACGGTGCAGTTAGCCCAACTTCAGCCAGAAACTCTTGCACATCTTTTACCTTGCGAACAAAGGCTTCTGCTTTAGTGCAATAGTTCGGATCATCCTGCAATAGATGACCGTATTCTTTCATCGTATGACCACACCCGGAAGCATTGACCAAGATTGCATCGACTCCGGTATCGGCAAACGTATCAATCATTCGCCGCGCAAATTGTTTTGCTTCCTCTTCTTGTCCCTGGTGATGCGACAATGCCCCACAGCAACCTTGAACCTGTGGTACAACGACTTCACAACCGTTCGCCGTTAGGACTCGAACCGTTGCATCATTCACGTCTGGATTAAACAAACGCTGCACACAACCCAGAAGCATCCCCACTCGATACCGCTTTTCACCTTGGGCAGGAATCAGCGCCGGAATGGAATCAGTAAAGGCTTTAGCAGGAATCTCTGGTAAGATTGCTTCCATTGCAGATAATTGCGGCGCGATCGCACTCAAAAATCCCATCGATCGCACTACTTTCTGCAATCCCGACTTCTGATACAGTCCCAACGGTCGCAACAATGCCCGCATCCGATTCGGATAAGGAAACACCGAGAAAATAAACTGGCGTAAGAGCTTTTGAGGGATCGATCGCGGCTCTTTGCGTTCAATTTGTGGACGGGTTGCAGCAATTAACTTGTCGTACTGCACTCCAGAGGGACAAGTCGTGACACAGGCAAGACACCCTAAGCAAGAATCAAAATGCTGCACTGTCGTGGCATTGAGCGGAATTTCACCTTCATTAATGCCGTCCATCAGGTAAATCCGTCCTCGCGGCGAATCCATTTCTTTACCGATGACGCGATAACTCGGACAGGTCGATAAACAGAAACCGCAATGGACACAAGAATCGATCAGCTTTGGATCGGGGGGATTTTGGGCATCAAAACCGGGATTTGTGACAGGATCAGAGGTTTGCATTTTTTAAATTCCGCCTACAAAACGGTGAGGACTAAACAGAGTTTGAGGATCAAATTGCGCTTTAATACGCTTCATCCAGTCGAGCGCATTGCCAGAATAGCCCCACACTTCAAGCTGTTGTTTGAATTCGATCGAGGCTTGCAGCACAGAAAGATATCCGCCTGTGGTTTCACAGATCGATCGTGCTTCTAAAAGTTGCGTCGATCGCGCCTCTTTGACGCTCAATCGCCCGATGCCGCTCCCAGCGTGAATCAATACTTCCGCAGTCGGTAAAAGTGCAGAAATCTGATTCAGAACTGACACTGCTTCAGACGGCTTTACTCCTATTTTGCAAATGATCTGGTCACTTTGGGCAGATAAATTGATTTGTTCTGTCAACTGCTGCCACAGATCCGAGTCTGCGGGTTCAGAAACGCTTAAATTCAGCGTTTTTCCAACTTCAGTAAATCGTTCAATTTGTTGATCAACGCTTTCCGCAATGCTCTGGAATCGGACTAACAAACTTGGAGCATTCGCGAATCCTAACGCTGTAGTGATTGCATTCGACAGCAAATCTATACTCACAGGCGTTAATGCTGAACTTAATAAGGTTTGTGTCGCTTTCTCTAACGCAACTGGATCGCCACTGAGAATCATTGATCGAGAAACAGGCGGAATCGGATATACCCGCACTGTTGCCTGCACCAAAATCCCTAGCGTTCCATACGATCCAGTGAGCAGCTTCATCAAATCGTAGCCCGCAACGTTTTTCACCACTCGTCCGCCCGCTTTGACGATCTCACCATCACAGCGCACAAACGTCACACCGAGCAGCATATCCCGCACACTGTTGTAGCGATGCCGCAGCGATCCAGTATCCGCCGTTGCAATCACCCCGCCCAACGTTGCCCGATTGCGCCCTGTTGGGTCGATCGCGCAGAATTGCCCCACTTCGCCGACGATCGATTGCAGCTTGGCAAAGGAAATTCCCGCTTCAGCCGTCACGGTTAAATCTCCTTCAGCATGTTCAACCAAGCGATCGAGCTTTTCCGTACTCACCACCAGTGTTACCGCATCAATCATGCCGCCCCAGTGCAACTTACTCGCATGACCACAAGGAAGAATGCGCCATTGATTGCGATGAGCACAGGCAACGATCGTGCTTAATTCCTCGATCGAAGTCGGAGTCACCCACACGATTCGATCAGGATGACGAATCGATCGGGTTAGCTGCGCTTGTTGAAAATCAGATAGAGCATCCCACGTCCGTATTTCTGCGGGTGCGATCGTGGTTGAGAGCGTTTGAAGAACAGTTTGCATCCGAGAATGTAGGGAAAAGAGCAAAATAAGCGAATCAAAGCGGATGAAGAATTGCGGAAGCCTTATGAAAGATTTCGATTCAGATCCTATCACCTAGGGAATAATACGCTTATATTCGGGACGAAAGGGAATATACGAGAACCGTAAACCCTAGGTCACAATCCCAATCATTCGGTTTTCCTACTCTTAATGACGATCAATGTACGAGAATGACGCACTGCCCAGAATTGCTCAACTTCAAGCGCTTCTCAGTCGGTGTCAGTGCGATTCTGATCCTGAAGCATCTACCCACTTACAACTTCAGTCTGCCCTCGCAGATCTAAAAACGACGGTTTCTGCCCTCCAGCAAGAACTCTATCAGGAACGCACCGCTCGCCAGCAAGCAGAAAACGCCAAAATGCTGCTAGAGATGACGATCGAATCTGCCGCAGATGGAATTCTAGCAATCGATTCGCAGGGCAAAATCCTCAGCATCAATCAAACCTTTCGCCAACAGTGGAACATTGAAGCATCTGTGCTGAGCGAAGACATTCGCCTAATAGAGCAGATAGCTCAACTGCTGGTTGATCCAAATCCATTCCGTCAGCAGATACAACTCGAAACCGAACAGCCCACGATCGAGGGACATGCTCTGCTTTATCTGAAAGACGGGCGAGTTCTAGAGCGATTTTCAAAGCCGTTACGGTTCAACAATACACTCTGGGGTCGGGTAATTAGCATGCGCGACATTACTGAGCAAAGTCACACCCAGAAAAGCCTAGTCGCCAGCGAAAAGCTGTTACGCACCGTTGTCATTAACACTCCCACAATTCTTTACGCGCTCGATAAAAACGGAGTCTATACTTTATGCGAAGGTAAAGGGCTTGAAACGTTTGGAGTACAGCCAGGGGGGTTGGTTGGGCAATCGATTTATGAATTTTACCGCGACCATCCGCAGGTGATTCGAGACTTCGATCGTGTTCTTCAGGGTGAGGAACATCGATCGGTTTTGGAGTTCGACGGCGCGTTTTATGACAATCGTGCCACTCCGATTCGCAGTACAGAAGGTGAAGTGATTGGGCTGATCGGCGTTGCCACTGATGTCACTGCCCAGCGCCAAGCTGAAATCGAACTCCAGCAGACCAAACAAGACCTGGAAATTCGCGTCGAATTGCGAACCGTAGAACTTAGAGCCGCCAACGCAAAGCTGCAAAAAGAAGTTTCACAACGACGATTAATCGAGCAAAATCTGCGCGAAAAGCAACGCTGCCTGCAAATTTTGAATCAAATTTCGCAAGGCGTTGCGGCTGGATTATCAGTCAACGAATTAATCAAACTGACGATCGATCAAACTGCTCAACAGTTTCCAGATTTGCGGGTGCTTTATAGCATAATCGAAAATCGTCGATTCAAGGTCATTTACTCGGTTCAACCGCCAATGATGCCGTCTATGCAAGGAGAAGTGGAGAGATTCCACCTGACTCCCTTTTATTTTGAGATGATGCAGCGACGCGAACCTGCGATTGTGGAAGATATCCTGTCTGACCCCGCATTCGCAACAATGTCAGCCGACATGCTGAGCCGTAGAACCCGTGCGATCGCGATGGTGGTCGTCCAACATTCCACCCATGAAATCGGTATTTTGGCGCTGAATGCTCCGTATGCTAAGCCTTGGACTTCCTCTGAAGTTGAAATTCTTCAAGAACTCGGCGATTATCTCTCGATCGTGCTGCAAAAAGTCCGGGCACAAGAAGAACGCCAAGCCGCAGAAGAACGCCTGAAATTATTTGAATCTGTAGTTGTCAATGGGAATGATGCCGTAATTATTACCGACGCAGATCTAGAAACTCCGAAAATCACATATGTCAACGCTGCCTTCGAGCGAATGACAGGATATACGGCTGAAGAAGTCATCGGAGAAACGGCCACCATTCTCAGCCAAGGGGAAAGAAAAGGTGAAAAAATCAGTGATGCTCTGCTCAAAAGAATCAAAACTGCACTCAGCCAAGGCAGATCCATTCGATTTGAACTGATGAATTACCGCATAGATGGCTCCGAATATTGGGCGGATTTGAATGTAGTGCCGATCGCAAATTTGCAAGGAAAAGTCACCCATTTTGTTGCCGTACAGCGCGATATTACCGATCGCAAATACTCAGAAAAAGCCTTAATCGCCACTCAAGCTCGGTTAAAATATCTGCTTTCTTCCAGTCCTGCGGTGATTTATACTTGTCAACCTGATCGCCATCGCGCCTGTACATTTGTCAGTGAAAATATCACTCAACAACTCGGATATGAAGTTTGGCAATACCTCAAAGATCCGCAGTTTTGGATCGATCACATTCACCCAGAAGATCGATCGTTCGTGCTAGAGCATTTGCGTGATTTGCCACAAGCCGGAGAAATTACCTGCGAATATCGATTTCTACATCAGGATGGCTCTTACCGATGGCTGCGAGACAGCATGAAATGGCTGAGCGATCAATCGATCGAGGTGATCGGTTCTGTTGTTGATATTAGTGAACGTAAGTGGGCAGAAAATCAAATTCGGGCATCGCTACAAGAAAAAGAAGTAATGCTGAAAGAGATTCATCATCGCGTCAAAAATAATCTCCAGGTCGTCTCTAGTTTGCTCAAATTACAAGCAGGACATATTCAGGACCAGCAAATCATTGAAGTGTTTAAAGAAAGTCAAAATCGAGTGAGTGCAATGGCGCTAATTCACGAGAAGCTTTACCAGTCTGAGGATCTCGCGAAAACTCATTTTTCAGAGTATATTCATGGTTTAACGAATGCTTTATTTCGCTCTTATTCAGCGAATGCTCGATCGATTCAGCTTCATCTTGATGTTGAAGATGTGCGGTTAAGTATCGATACCGCGATCCCTTGCGGACTAATTATTAATGAACTTATTTCCAACTCGCTTAAGTACGCTTTTCCCGCCGGAGAAACAGGAACTATTTCAGTTCAGCTTCATGCTGAAGAAAATTTTTACAACGATTTACGTGAATTTACCCGCTATCAACTGATAGTGCAAGATAATGGGCACGGCTTTCCGCCGAACCTCAATTTTCGCCAAACCAAATCTCTGGGATTGCAGCTTGTCTGCATGTTGATTCGCCAATTGCGAGGGGAGATCACCCTTAATCTTGAATCAGGGGTTCAATTTATAATCTCTTTTACAGAACAAAAGCTCAAGGTTTAATCAAGATTCAATTCAGGGCTGAATTATGTCTACTGCCAAAATACTCATCGTTGAGGATGAAAGTATTATCGCTTTGGATATCCAAACAAGTTTACAGAATTCCGGATATCAAGTCGTTTCGATCGCAACAACCGCAGAGGAAGCGCTGAGTGATATTGCTCACCTGCAACCCGACTTGGTATTAATGGACATTCGCTTATCGGGTGAAATGGATGGAGTCGAGACAGCAGAACAAATCCGTACAAATTGGCAGTTGCCTGTCGTTTTTCTGACGGCTCATGCCGATGAACCAACCTTAGCGCGAGCTAAAGATGTCCAGCCCTTCGGCTATATTCTAAAGCCCTTTGAAGACCGGGAATTAGTCACAGCGGTTGAGATTGCTCTGTCGCGACACAAAGCAGAGAAAATGATTCAATCTGCGCTGAAGAAAGAGAAAGAAATTAGCGAATTAAAATCGAGATTTGTGTCAGTTGTATCGCACGAATTTCGCAATCCATTGAATACAATTTTGTTTTCAACGGAACTGCTGCAACGCTACGGAACTCAGATTACTGAGCAAAAAAAGGAAACGTATCTCGAACGCATTCAAGATTCTGTTAAACGAATGCACCAGCTTTTAACTGATGTGTTAACGATCGGAGAAACCGAGGCAGGAAAGCTACAGTTTATACCGCAGTCGTTAGATCTGATTCGATTTTGTAAAGAGCTTGTTGACGAATTTCACCTCACCGACAAGCGCAAAAGCTCGATCGCTTTTTCTTACAATGAGACGAATGGGAGTTATTCCCGCCTTGATGAGCGGTTACTGCGTCACATTTTGACCAATTTATTATCGAATGCAGTGAAATACTCCCCTAGCGGTGAGTCGATCGACTTCAACTTAGAGCTAAGCGATCGTAGCGCTGTGTTTCAGATTCGCGATCATGGCATTGGAATTCCAAAATCGGAGCAAACGGATTTATTTCAGTCCTTCCATCGCGCCAGCAATGCAAAATCAATTCCAGGAACAGGCTTAGGCTTGTCGATCGTGAAACAATGCGTCGATCTGCACGGCGGCACGATTACCGTTGAGAGCGAGGAAAATCAGGGAACTCTAGTGACAGTCACGCTACCGATAGATAGACAGTCCACGTATGAAAACGATCCTCGTGATTGAAGACGAACAAACCGTTCGAGAGTCGATTTTAGATTTACTGGAAGCTGAGGGATTTCGGGGAATTGGCAGCGAGAATGGTCAGGTTGGGGTGCAACTGGCACACGATCATCATCCAGATTTGATCTTGTGCGACGTGACGATGCCCGACTGTGATGGCTTCTCTGTGCTGACTCAACTCCGCACCTCGCCCGATACGGCTGGAATTCCGTTTATTTTTCTCTCTGCTCGCAGCGCCAAAACTGACCAGCGTCAAGGGATGGAACTCGGTGCGGACGACTATCTGACTAAGCCCTGCACGGCGACGGATTTGCTAGGGGCAGTGGCTGGTCGCTTGGCAAAATATGAGGCGTTAGCGGAGAGCTATTCGCGCCAGGTTGAGCCAGCCAAACCAGAAAAAGCGAAAAGTCAGCCAGTTTCTCTGCCTGAAACTGCGCCACAAGTTTCTGGAACCCGCGATGGTTTGCTGAACCATTTCTACCAGGAGCTTCGCAATCCGCTTTCTAATATCAATATGGCGCTGCATTTATTGAGGTTAGGGCAAACTGGACAGGAATCAGCGATCGACATCGTGGAGCGTGACTACGGACGGGAGTTGGCGGTGCTGCAAGCGGTATATCAGCTTCAGGAGCATCTGATTCCAGAGAGCGCTGAACTGCTGCGAAACTGTAATTTAGCTCGGATTATGAGCGAAGACTCAGTTTGATCAAGGGATGGAATGCAAAAAGCCGATCGCACTACTGCGATCGGCTTTTTTGGCTTAATCGGAATTGAATCAATTAAACGGTTGCGAGTTCCGGTGCGGGGCGCTTGCTGTTGCGAATGCCTTCGATCGCCGCTGCATAATCGGGGGCATTAAACACCGCAGAACCCGCGACGATCGCGTTTGCACCAGCTTCGATGACTTGCCAGGTGTTGTTCGCTTTCAAGCCACCATCGACTTCGATCCAGGGATCGAGTCCGCGCTCATCGCACATTTGGCGCAGCTTACGAATTTTCGGCAACACACCGGGAATAAAGCTTTGTCCACCAAATCCAGGGTTAACGCTCATAATCAGAACTAGATCGCAGAGTTCTAGAACATAATCGATCAGTTCCAAGGGGCTACCTGGATTGAGTACAACTCCTGCTTTTTTGCCGTACTCTTTGATCTGTCCCAGAGTGCGATGCAGGTGCGGCGAGGCATTGTGTTCCGCGTGAACGTAGATGTGATCCGCTCCAGCTTTGGCAAAATCACCGACGTACTTCTCTGGCTCTACAATCATCAAGTGAACATCCAGCGGCTTCTGGGTCACAGGGCGGATTGCTTCAACGATCAGGGGGCCGATCGTAATGTTCGGCACAAACCGACCATCCATCACATCAACGTGAATCCAGTCGGCTCCGGCGGCATCCACCGCACGAATTTCGTCGCCTAACCGACTAAAATCAGCAGAGAGAATCGAAGGTGCAATGACGATCGGTTTATTGGACATGACGGTGTGTTCTCCTTGGAGAGCATGATTTTGTGATCAGTTTAACAAATTGTGAAGGCTTTCTCTCAGATTTTGGTCAGGGTTTGCACAAATTTTAGGAATAAATACTCAAAAACGGAGTGTAAAGATGAAGTGGCTGGTGGGATTTGGTGGAATGTGGATTGCGGTCGCCGCACAAGCGATGCCGATAGCGGAAAGCTCGATCGGTGCCTCTGGCATTGATGCACTCCGACTTCAGCAAGCTCCCTACAATCTCACTGGAAAAAAGATTGCGATCGGGCAAGTGGAAATCGGACGACCTCCTCGATTTGGTGTGGATAAAGCCAGTACAACGAACCAGACGATCGACTTAACGCGGGTGTTTTTCCGCAATCAGCCCGCAAAAACGAATACAAATTTGGATACTCACGCGGCTCAGGTTGCGAGTGTGATGATTGGGGATAGTAAAGCGGTGCGAGGAGTTGCGCCAGAGGCTCGGCTTTATTCTTCTGCCGCAGCCACTCCACAGCGCAGCGGACAATCTGAGGAATGTCTTTCAGCCCAGCAGGTCACTTTGCAAAATGGGGGAGATGTGAGGGCGATTAATTTCAGCTTTGGGGAAGCATTGCAGCAAGATCCACGCCCGAATGCTCGATTAGACGGAAATGCACTTCTAACCCAATGTATTGATTGGTTATCAATGAAGCATAATTCTTTGTTCATCGTGGCAGGGAATCAAGGAAAAGGCGGCATTCCAATTCCAACTGATAGCTATAACGGCATGACCGTTTCGTTCACGCGGCGAGTCGGAGCGGAGTATGCAAAGATTGATTTCTCAAATATTGGAGATACCTATCCGCGCATTTTTAAGCGCAACGATGGCATTGAGACGAGCTTAGGAGGTCGTCGATCGCTCTCGCTCACGGCTCCGGGAAGTAAGATTAACGTCGCAAATCTCAGGGGTAAACAAACGACCGCCGTTGGCTCAAGTTTCGCAGCTCCTCATGTGACCGCAACCGTGGCGTTGTTGCAGGAATTTGGCGATCGGCAACTCCGAGCGGGTTGTAAAGGGGGGTGTAAGTTACCCTGGACAACCGATGCCCGTCGGCATGAAGTGATGAAAGCAGTGCTGATGAATTCTGCTGACAAGATTAAAGATAAAGGGGATGGGCGATCGCTTGGAATGACGCGCACGATTTTAGAGAAAGACAATAAAACCTGGGTGGATTCTGATGCGTACAAAGACCGCAAAATTCCCTTAAACATTCAGATGGGCGCGGGACAACTGAATGCGTTTCGCGCGTATCAGCAGTTTAGTACCGGACAATGGACACCAAATCGAGCAGTCCCGGCGATCGGCTGGAATTACGGCAAAATCGAAAAAAAATCAGTACAAGACTATCTGATCGAGAAGCCTTTGCTGCAAGGAAGCTATGTTTCTGCAACCTTAGCCTGGAATCGATTGGTTGAATTAAACGATCGCAATCGCAACGGGGAATTTGAGATTGGGGAGAGCTTTCGCGATCGGGGACTGAATAAGCTGGATCTTTACCTGATGCGGGCGGAAGATAATGACATTGGCAAAAGCATCTGGTCATCAATCAGCGACATTGATAGTGTCCAGCATATTTTTTACCCGGTGCCAGCAACCGGACGTTATAAAATTCGGGTCGTTTTCCGTCAGCAAGTGAATCAGCCAGTACAATCGTATGCGCTGGCATGGTGGACGGCTCCGTCTCAAAAATAGTAACGCGCGCTCTACGCAATTGTGGAATTGATTAATGTAGCCATAGATAGCGAATTCATCGAGGCGCTACACAATTGGCGCTACACAATTGAGGTCTATTGGAATTGGTCGATCGATCAATTCCAAATTTTCTTGGAGAGGAGTATGGTCATCGTTCAACGCGCGAAATATCTTAAAGTTGGAGTTGCACTGATCGTTACCCTGATTGCGATTAGCGCGATTTCTTGTTCTAGTTCTGCAAGTTCACAAAATCCTAAACTAGAAATTAGTCCGGCTACACGAGCACGTACCCGTGTAGCAGAGCGATCTAAACCCGTTCAAGCCGTTAATCCGAAAATTGTGGAAGCCAATACAAAGTTTGGGTTTAAGTTGTTTTCTGAGGTTCTGAAGCAAGACCGCAACAAGAATGTGTTTGTCTCGCCTTCAAGTGTGGCGATCGCGCTTTCGATGGCGTACAACGGTGCTAACGGTGAAACGAAGGCAGCAATGGCGAAAGCGCTAGAGTTTCAGGGTATGACGCTTGAACAAGTTAACCAAGCGCACAGTGATTTGAGAGCGACTCTTGAAAAAGCTGATCCAAAAGTTCAACTGTCGATCGCAAATTCGCTTTGGGCAAAACAAGGAGTTGCGTTTAATCCAGGTTTCTTAGAGAGAAATGCAAAATTTTATGATGCGAAGGTTAAGTCCTTAAATTTCAATCAGCCTAGTGCGCCTGATGAGATTAATAGCTGGGTGGAGGAAAGTACACGCGGCAAAATTCCGAAGATTATCGATCGCATTAATCCAGACGATGTGATGTTTCTGATCAATGCGATTTACTTCAAAGGTCAATGGACAGATGAATTTGATAAAAACAATACCCAAACCCGACCCTTTTCGCTAACGAATGGCTCAAAAAAACAAGTGCCTTTGATGAAGCGGCAAGGCAAGTATCGCTATGCTGAAACGAATCAATTTCAGGCGATTAGCTTACCTTACGGCGATCGACGGCTAAGCATGTATGTGTTTCTGCCCAAGTCGAATTTAGCTGAGTTTCAGAAGACTTTAACGGCTCAGAATTGGCAGACTTGGATGAGGCAATTTAGTAGCCGTGACGGAGAAATTCAACTGCCCCGCTTCAAGATGGATTATGAGGTCGAACTGAAAACGGCACTGTCAGCGATCGGTATGGGGATTGCGTTTGATGATGCTGCGGATTTCTCTGGTTTAAGTAAAGCCACTACTAAAATTGATCAAGTCAAACATAAGACGTTTGTTGAAGTGAACGAGGAAGGAACTGAGGCAGCCGCAGTGACTTCGATTGGAATTGTTCCAACTTCGCTTCCGATCGAACAAGAGCCGTTTAAGATAATTGTCGATCGACCCTTCTTCTGTGCAATTCGGGACAATCGAACCGGGGAGATTTTGTTCATGGGTTCGATCGTCAATCCAGAGTCCAAGTAGTTTGAGTGCGATCGTAGTTCAGAGAGGATAGCGATCGCGTTACAAACCCTCTGAAATAAAAAATCGCCCACTGAATAACTCCAATGAGGCGATTACCATGACGTTTGACCTTGAAAAGACGTAAAAGCGCTAAGCTTCTACGGTTGCGAGATGCAACGGGGTTTAGGCGACAACCAATGCGTTAAGTTGATTCAGAATCGCATCCGTGTTTTTCTTCGCATCGCCAAAAAGCATATGGGTGTTTTCCTTGTAAAACAGTGGATTTTCCACGCCTGCATATCCACTTCCAAGACTGCGCTTCAGCACGATCGTCGTCTTCGCCTTCCATACCTCTAGAACGGGCATTCCTGCGATCGAGCAGCTTGGATCTTCCACTGCGCTAGGGTTGACGGTATCATTCGCACCAATTACTAGCACGACATCCGTTTCAGCAAAATCATCATTGATCTCCTCCATTTCTAGAACAATGTCATAAGGTACTTTCGCTTCAGCGAGTAACACATTCATATGTCCTGGAAGCCTTCCGGCGACGGGATGAATGCCGAACCGAACATTAATACCGCGACTTCGCAAGATTTTTGTAATCTCAGAGATCGGGTGCTGTGCTTGCGCTACCGCCATACCGTAGCCTGGAACAATGATGACACTGTTAGCATTTTCTAATTGCTCAACGGTTTCCTCAATTGAAATCGATTTAGCTTCTCCGGTGATCTCTCTAGCGTTAGAACTATTGCCTGTTCCAAATCCACCTAAGATGACACTGATAAACGATCGATTCATCGCCTTACACATGATGTAGCTTAGAATCGCGCCACTACTTCCGACTAGTGCACCTGTGATGATCAACAGATCATTCGACAGCATAAATCCAGCCGCAGCCGCAGCCCAGCCAGAGTAGCTATTCAACATGGAAATCACAACGGGCATATCTGCACCACCGATCGCCATAACTAGATGCACACCCAGAACACCCGCCAGTACACACATGATTAACAGTGCTGTGGTTGATTGATGCGCTAAGAACTGTGCTCCTAATGCTACACAAGCCCCTAACAATCCAATGTTTAATAGATGCCGTCCTGGAAGCAATAGCGACTTACTGCTGATTAATCCTCGCAGCTTTCCAAACGCCACGATCGATCCCGTAAATGTTACCGCCCCAATAAACGCACCGATAAAAATTTCAGCTTGATGAATGGTTGCTTCTGCTCCAATTAAAGTTTGCGGTTGTAGATGGTTAGCAATTCCCACCAGTACCGCAGCCATTCCAACAAAGCTATGCAGCATTGCAACTAGCTCAGGCATCTCGGTCATGGCAACTCGGCTCGCCAATATTGCACCAATGATTGCACCGGGTAGAATGACGGTTGCCAGAACTCCGTATCCGGTGACATCACTGCGAAGCACAGTTGCGAGAAATGCGATCGACATTCCTGCAATTCCATACCAATTCCCCTTGGTTGCGGTTTCCTGATTAGAAAGTCCGCTCAAGCTTAAAATAAACAATGCACTGGCGGCAATGTAAGCCACATTAGAAAGACTGTCAAACATTGCACACCTCTATTGTTTTTGAAACATCTTAAGCATTCGCTGAGTCACTAAAAAGCCTCCAGCAATGTTAATCGTGCCGATCAGAACTGCGATCGCGCCTAAAATTGTGGTGGCAGAAGTTGGTGTTCCCGAAATTTGCAGCATTCCACCCAGAATAATGATGCCGCTAATCGCATTCGTCACACTCATCAAAGGAGTATGCAATGCAGGTTTCACATTCCAAATCACCTGCCATCCGACAAAGCAAGCTAAGACAAACACGGTGAAGTGACTGAGAAATGTGGAAGGCGCGATCATTCCAAGTCCCAACAATCCCACTCCTAAAAGCATTGTCCACACCCAAGAGGGAATCGATCTCTGTCGAACAGTCGCAACTTCAGCGATGGGCGTTTCAGGTTTCTGTGGTGCAGGTGTGACAACCTTCGGTAGGGGTACAACCGTTTCGCCCTGATGCAGCACCAATGCCCCTCGAATCACTTCATCTTCTAGATCAATGTGGTAGTGATCATTTCTACCCATATCATCGAGCAGATGGCAGAGATTTTTGCCATAAAGCTGGCTTGCCTGCGCTGCCATTCGACTGGGTAAATCCGTTAGACCAATGATAGTTACACCGTGATGTTGAGCAATTTCTCCAGGGTGTGTCACCTCACAGTTGCCGCCTTGCTCTGCTGCTAGATCGACAATGACAGAACCTTGTTTCATGCTCTCAACCATTGCTTTAGTGATTAAAGTTGGAGCTTTCTTGCCTGGAATCAATGCCGTCGTAATGATGATATCGACTTCTTCCGCCTGAGCAGCAAAGAGTTCCATCTCGGCTTTGATAAACTCAGGACTCATGGTTTTTGCATAGCCACCCTGCCCCGTACCGTCCTCCTCAAACTCTAACTCCAGGAACTCGGCTCCCAAGCTTTGCACCTGCTCTTTTACCGCCGGGCGAGTATCAAATGCGCGAACAATGGCACCGAGCGATCGTGCGGTTCCCACTGCCGCCAATCCTGCAACTCCAGCTCCAATTACCAGCACTTTCGCAGGAGGAACCTTGCCCGCTGCGGTGATTTGTCCTGTAAAAAATCGCCCAAATTGATGTGCTGCCTCGATTACGGCTCGATATCCAGCAATATTTGCCATCGAACTCAGTGCATCTAATTTCTGAGCGCGACTAATTCGCGGAACTGCATCCATTGCCAATACAGTCGCCTTACGATTCGCTAGATGTTCGACTAATTCTGGGTTCTGTGCTGCCCAAATAAAACTAATCAGTGTCGCGCCTTCATGTAACAAATCTGCTTCATGTTTGTTAAGGTGCGAATTCCAGATAGGGGGTCGAACTTTTAGAATCAAATCGGCATAAGACCAGAGCGTTTCAGTATCGACAACGATTCGACATCCCGCTTGTAAATAGGCTTCATCTGAAAAATTAGCGGCTTCTCCGGCTCCAGATTCAATCAATATCTCAAAACCATATTTCTGTAAAATCTTTACAGTATCCGGTGTTGCAGCAACCCGGCATTCTCCAGCATAAATTTCTTTTGGAATCCCAATTTTTCTATAAATAGCGGGAGACTGTTCAGGTTGTCCCGCCTCTGATTCCTTGTCGATCGCGATCGTCATGCTGTCTCCTCATTATGGCGTTTTGTAACAGCGATTCATTACAGTTCTAGGCTTTTATTCAGTCATACTCGAAAACACAAGACAATAAATCCTTTGTGTTTCAAAAAGTAATCAAACAGACAGATTTTCAGAAATTATAGATTCAAAAAATGCTGATGAAACAGGGGTTTTCTCAAGTTTAGTTTCTCAAAGATTTAGTTAAGAAATGCCACAAGAATCAACAGTTTTTATAAATTGAAATCTAAGTTCAATCTGTTTAACATTCCTGCAAATTCTTTGCAGAACAAGTGCTCTGTTAGAATTGAATCGATTCGGTACGGACTTTCCTGCCATGACTCAAGCAACTCCAGAAGCAGCACTTCTAGCTGACGACACCCTCTCTTTACCACCGCCCGACTTATGGAGTGATGAGCATCCCTTGGAAAGTGATCTCCATCGCGATCAAATTGATTTGATCTTCTCGTTCGCCTGATTCGCTGGATTTTTCGCCCTGATGGAATTGGTGGGCGCAGTAATGTCTATGTGGCTGGAAATCTAACCTAAACTGCATGAGTTAGGAATTGACCCGGATCAAATTTGTTAATCAGGAACAAAACGATCGCCGATCGCGTCCCTGCACCGTATCCCCCAACGCAGGTTCCTGCTACTCTCAGTATTAATTCACTAACCCTTACTCATCTTTTTCTTTATGCTACTGAAAAGAAGTTCAATGCGTCGCGCCGTTTCAGCCCTTGCGATCGCGGGTAGCCTCCTCGCAAGTGTGCCCTTGGGTGCGATCGCTCAAGGTCTACCGGGTCTGACGCTCTTCAGTGGCGTTGGCGCAGGCAAACAACTTAACTATCGACTCGACTTTGGCGGCAACACAGGCTCCTGGGATCGCTATCGCTTCCGGGTTCCGCGTGACAAAGTAAAAGTCGCGATCGCTCAGTTCTCGATCGATTATCCCGACTACTTCAAAGGCACATTCGACCCAAAAGAAGTCGAACTGTTGGTCAACGACAAAAAAGTTGCGATTCAAGAAGTGAAGTGGGAAAAAGACAACTACGTGATCGAAATTTTCCCCCAAGAACCGGTTCCGGCGGGTTCTAACATTGAAATGATTTTCTCAAACGTCCGCAATCCCAATAATGGCGGTATGTTCTACTTCAACTGTCGCGTTCTGTCGCCTGGAGATGTCCCCTTACTGCGTGACATCGGCACCTGGATTGTGACGATTCAGTAATCGAAAATCGTGATACGCTAGTAGACTGTGACTTTTCCCACGGTCTACTTATTTTTTTTGCTTGGGATTAATTTACTGGAGCCACACCTATGACAAAGCGCACTTTAGGCGGAACAAGCCGCAAACGGAGACGGGTATCAGGATTTCGCGCCCGGATGCGGACGAAAAATGGACAAAAAGTGATTCAAGCACGTCGCAGAAAAGGACGGTTGCGCCTCTCTGTTTCAAGTTCCTGATCCCGGCTTTGCTGCCTCAAGAAAATCGCCTGAAACATCGACGAGATTTTGATGCCGTTTATCAGCGAGGATTTCGTCGCGGTTCACGTTGTTTCACCTTAAGAGCGCTGAAATGCCCTGAGCAACCGACCCGTATTGGGATCTCGATTAGTAAAAAGGTGAGCAAACGCGCAGTCGTTCGGAATCGGATTAAACGCCAGGTACGATCAATTTTGCGAAGTTTTCTCCCTCGAACGAAACCGGGATATGCGATCGTCATCGGAGTGCGAATCGAAGCGACCGAGTGTGATTATTCTCAATATCTGCAAGAATTAGAGCAGCTATTGGTTAAAGCTGAGGTGCTGAATGGCAATTAAAGAAGAAGTCTTCTATGAAGGTGGGCCGCACATTGGGGACTTGATTATCAACGTTCTTCTAGGTTTTACCGTGATTTGCTTGCCTCTCACGGTCGGTTCGATCGTCCGAGCGCTTTGGCTGCGCTATCGCATTACTAATCGTCGCATTAGTGTCGTGGGCGGTTGGCAAGGACGCGACCGGGCAGATGTCATCTATTCGGAAATCACGAAAGTCGTCACTGTCCCGCGTGGGATTGGAGCCTATGGCGATATGGTGTTAACTCTCCGCGACGGAAGCCGCATCGAATTACGAGCGATTCCCAAGTTCCGGGAAGTGTATGACTTTATCAACGAGCGGCTTTCAGACAGAGCCAAAAAAGTTAGTGGCAGTCTCGGAAGTCAACCTTAAAGTTGCCGTCCTGAGCGCTACACTGGATTTGGCATTTTTGATTCTGATCAGAATGCCTTGATCACTTTAGACCCTATTAGGTAGACGTAAAGCGAATGGACTTTGGTGTAGGCTTCTTATCCAATAATGTGATGCTGCCGATCCTGGATTTTTTCTACGGGATCGTACCGAGCTATGGGTTGGCGATCGTAGCGTTGACTCTAGTCATTCGCTTTGCCCTCTATCCGCTTAGCGCAGGTTCAATTCGCAGTATGCGCCGCATGAAGGTGACTCAACCTGTGATGCAGAAGCGCGTTAAAGAAATTCAGGAACGATATAAAAGCGATCCTGCAAAACAGCAGGAAGAAATGAGCGCGATCTACAAGGAGTTTGGCAATCCGTTAGCGGGATGCTTCCCGGTCGTCTTGCAGATGCCGATTTTGTTTGCGCTGTTTGCGACGCTTAGAGGCTCACCCTTTTCGGATGTGCCTTACACGGTGAACTTTCAGATTGCGCCTCAAGCTCAAGTTGAGCAAGTTGCACCGCAGGCGTTTGTCACTCCGCCACAAAACATTTACGTGGCAGATGGCATTCACGCGAAAATTAGCGCGATCGCGCCGAGTGGTACGAAGTTGGCTGTCGGTGAGAAAACCAAGATTGAATTTCAAACCTTGGACGGCAAGCCATTTACGGAGCTAGAAGCGCAATATAGTGGCAGCCTAACGCCGAGACTGAAAGCTACGACTGGCGCGGAGCGCATCAAGATCAATGAAGACGGCACGATCGAAGCGCTTCAGCCGGGAGACGCAACGGTTCAGGCATTTATTCCTGGATTGGCTGCGGACAAAGGCTTCTTGTTTATCGATCAGCTTGGGCGGGTCGGCGCAGTTGATCCGGATGGCACTTTCCATTGGGACATCATCGGCATGGTGGTTTTCTTTGGACTCAGCCTTTACATCAGCCAGTTGATTTCGGGACAAGGTTCGACAGGCAATCCTCAGCAAGACACGATCAACAAAGTTACGCCTGTGATCTTCTCTGGAATGTTCTTGTTCTTCCCCTTGCCTGCGGGTGTGCTGATGTATATGGTAATCGCGAACATTTTCCAGACGGCTCAAACCTTCCTTCTGTCGCGTGAACCGTTACCTGAAAATCTTCAGAAGTTAGTCGAAGCGGAAGCTGGGGCAACTGCGAAAGCTAGCGGTGGGGCAAAGTCGGATGGTGATGATCCGCTCCCATTTGAACCTGGTCGTAAGAAGAAGGCATAGTGGGGACGTATGGCTGAAACTCAATTGCAGCAACGCGGACAGCAGTGGCTCGAAACTTTTCTCAAGCTGGCTGCTTTTCCCGCAACCGTAACCCCGGAAGTGCGAAATACCTTTGCTGAGAAAAGTTGCTGGTTGACGATCGACCATACTTCCCTCCAGCCTGCTCAAGTCGAAGCACTACTCGGTAGCAATGGCGCAGTTCTTGATTCGATTCAGTATTTGGCAAGTTCGATTCTGAATATCGGTCAAGAAGAGCAGATTGCTTACACGATCGAGATCGATGGTTATCGCGATCGACGACTGAAGGAACTGACTGCGATCGCCGAATCTGCTGCCAATCGAGTGCGAGAAACGGGTGAAGAGTACGAAATCAAATCGCTTTCTTCAGCCGAACGCCGTCAGGTACATTCGATTCTTCAAAGCAGCGAAGACATTGAAACTTACAGTCGGGGTCAAGAACCCGATCGGCGATTGGTGGTTCGTCTTGCTGGCTCCGGCTCAGATGAAGCATAGTTCGGACAAAATTCGTTAGACTAAGGAAGCGGGAGATTTGTACAAGCAAGTTTTCCGCTTTTTCCATGTGAATCGCTCAATTGCGATCGTTCCCTTCAGCACTAAGCCGTATGGAAGCTATTCATATTCCCCGCCTGATTCACTGCCCTGACCACACCAAGACGATCGAGTTTAAGACGCTCCTCGAAGATCTGAAAACTCTGACTCCGGTTCAAGGCTGGATCAAAATTACGCATCAAGGCAATTTTCTCGAAGTGTCCGCCAAAGCAGAAACGATCATCACGTTAACCTGTCATCGCTGTTTGCAGCAGTTTAATCATCGATTAGCGATCGAGCCGAGCGAGATGATTTGGCTCGATGAGACGGCTGACCAACTAGAGGAATTGCCGCTCGATCGCGATCTCTCAATGGATGATTTAGTGGAGACGCTACCACCAAACGGCTATTTTGATCCGGCAACTTGGCTATACGAGCAGTTTTCGCTTGAAATTCCCCAACGTCAACTTTGTGAGCAAGACTGTCAAGGGATCGAAGTTGCAGACGATATCAAAAATCCTGGAATTGATCAGCGCTGGGCAGCCTTGCAAGCTTTGAAAGGACACCTCAACTAAGTGATTTGGTTTGAGTCGTGAACGCTAGAAAGAGTGGGGAGTAGGGAGTAGGAAAAACGGAAGCAACACCCCACACCCCACTTCACAACTGATTTAGGATTGCTATAGCTTCTGGTACGGTAGAAAGAAGACCGTACTTTAAAAGCAGTTATTTATGAGTTTTAGCGACGAATTCAACTTACTAATCCGGGCGCGGTATCCGATTATCTACATTCCGACTCGCGAAGAAGAACGAGTCGAAGCTGCGATCGCCCAATCTGCTAAAGCACAGGGCGATCGTGCTGTCTATATCTGGGATTTTGTTGATGGTTATCAAGGCAATCCGAACGATGCCGGATTTGGCAAGCGGAATCCGCTTCAGGCGCTTGAATTCGTTGAAAAACTACCGATGAGTGCGCCCGCAATTTTCATTCTGCGGGACTTTCATCGATTTCTAGACGACATCTCGATTTCGCGAAAGCTACGAAATTTAGCCCGATTGCTCAAATCTCAGCCTAAGAATTTAGTGCTGCTATCGTCTCAGATTTCGATTCCTGATGATTTGAGTGAAGTGCTGACAGTGCTAGAGTTTCCGCTTCCAGGCGCAACAGAGATTAAGACTGAAATTGAACGACTTCTTAGTGCGACAGGTCAGCGACTTGATAGTAAAACACTCGATGAATTGGTGCGATCGTGCCAAGGATTGTCGATCGAGCGAATTCGTCGCGTTCTCGCGAGGGCTTTTGCGCTTCACGGTGAACTTCGCCCCGACGATGTTGAACTGATCCTTGAAGAAAAGCGCCAAACCATCCGCCAAACTCAGATTCTAGATTTCTATCCGGCTAAAGAAGATATTTCGGATATCGGCGGACTCGATAACTTAAAAGATTGGCTGCTGAGACGGGGAGGATCGTTTAGCGATCGTGCCCGTCAATACGGTCTGCCGCACCCGAAAGGCTTGATGCTGGTTGGAATTCAGGGGACGGGTAAATCATTGACGGCAAAAGCGATCGCGCATCATTGGCATTTACCGTTACTGCGTTTGGATGTGGGGCGATTGTTCGGCGGCTTGGTCGGAGAATCAGAATCGCGGACACGCCAAATGATTCAGCTTGCCGAAGCGCTTGCGCCTTGTGTGCTGTGGATCGATGAAATTGATAAAGCGTTCTCTGGTGTGGATGGTCGCAGCGATTCAGGTACGACCAGTCGAGTGTTCGGAACCTTTATTACCTGGATGGCAGAGAAGAAATCGCCAGTGTTTGTGGTTGCAACTGCCAACAACATTCAAGCGCTCCCGCCAGAAATGCTGAGAAAAGGGCGATTTGATGAAATTTTCTTTGTAGGACTGCCGACCCAGGAAGAACGTCGATCGATCTTTTCCGTGCATCTTTCTCGCCTGCGTCCACACAATTTGAAGCAATATGATCTCGATCGATTAGCATACGAAACCCCTGATTTTTCAGGAGCCGAAATCGAGCAAACCTTGATCGAAGCGATGCACATTGGCTTTAGTCAAAATCGCGACTTTATGACTGATGACATTCTCGAAGCGGCGAGTCAGATTGTGCCGCTGGCTCGAACTGCCAAAGAGCAGATTGATTTCCTGCAAGATTGGGCAGCAGCCGGAAAAGCGCGGCTTGCTTCAAAACATAGTCAGTTAAGCGATCGAATTCAGCGCCAACTTCAACAACCGGAGTAACTCATGACTCAGGCAACACAACGACTGCTTTACGAGACAGATTATCTGCGATGGATTGAGACAACGGTTCATCGGTTGCGCGATCGCGACTATGACACTATTGATTGGGATAATTTAATTGATGAGATTGAGGACATGGGACGAAGTGAGCGACACCGATTGGAAAGTAATTTAGTAATTGTGTTGCTCCATTTGCTCAAATGGCAGTATCAGCCAGGAAAACGCAGCGGAAGTTGGGAAGCAAGTCTTTTGGAACACCGACGACGAATTAGAAAAGCGCTCCAAACCTCTCCCAGTCTTGAGCCTTATCTGGAAAATATTGTTGCTGAATCATACTCCGCGGCAACAAAACAGGCGAAAGCCGAGACAGGTTTACCCTTAGAGACGTTTCCGACTGATTGCCCTTACGATGTTGCATCAATTCTCGATGATGACTTTTTGCCTGATTGAATGTAGCAATCAAGAGATTTATCTGAGGTGTAATGAATCAAATTTGGAATTCTGAGAGATATGCCGAGAACGCTCGTTTTGTTTCTGATCTAGGAATGCCTGTTGTGGAATGGCTAGACCCGAAAGCAGGAGAAAGAATTCTAGATTTGGGATGTGGTGATGGGGCTTTAACGCTGAAGCTGCAAGAGTTGGGCTGTGAGGTCGTTGGTGTAGACGCTAGTGCAGACTTTGTTGATGCAGCACGATCGCTAGGATTAGAGGCTCATCTTATCGATGCTCACCAGCTTAATTTTATCGGTGAGTTTGATGCGGTATTTAGTAACGCTGCCTTGCACTGGATGAAGCAACCAGATCGAGTGATTCAGGGAGTATGGCAAGCATTGAAACCAGGAGGAAGATTTGTCGCCGAGTTTGGCGGCGATCGCAATGTCGTCACGATCGTCACCGCTCTACACGCTGCATTGCAACAGCGCGGAATTGATCCAGACCAAATCAATCCCTGGTACTTTCCCATGGTCAAAGACTATCAATTCCGATTAGAGGCACAGGGATTTATCGTGAACAGAATCGCTCTGATTCCCCGCCCGACTCCGCTTCCGACTGGGATTCGGGGATGGCTTGCAACTTTTGCTGATCCGTTTACACAAGCGATCTCACCCTCCGAACGTGAGGGCTTTTTGAATGAAGTGATCGCCCGGTTGCAGCCGGACTTATGCGACGATTCGGGACAGTGGTTTGCAGATTACGTCAGATTGAGATTTGCAGCGAGTAAGTTGTTCTGATCCGCAATTCACCGATCGTAGGCTTTAGTGCTACTCTAAGACTCTGAATTCCTATCCTAGTCTTATGTCTCAGCCTAAACTTACAAAGCGTGTTTCAACTGCCTTAGTTAATGCTCTAAGTGCAGGGGTTGTGCCGCGAGTCGGTTTAGAGCAGATCGCAGTTGGACGCGAAAAGGAAATTGCTGCAATTCGACAAGATTTTGAGCATATCGCAAATGGTGGCGCGGCGTTTCGGTTTGTGATTGGGCGGTATGGAGCCGGGAAAAGTTTTACGCTGCAACTGATTCGCAATTTGGCGATGGAAAGCGGATTTGTAGTCGCAGATGCGGATATTACACCCGATCGACGCTTAGCGGGAAGCCAAGGGGCAGGAGTCGCAACTTATCGCGAACTGATGCGAAATTTGGCAACCAAAAGCCGCCCTGAAGGCGGTGCATTGACGATTATTCTGGAACGTTGGATTGCAGCAATTCAAGCACAAGTGGCACAAGAAACGGGAATGAAGCCGAATGAAGAAGGGTTTGATCAGCAGGTCGAAGCGCGAATTCGATTGGTGACTCAGGATGTTGCGGATTTGGTGAATGGGTTTGATTTCGCGACGGTGATTATTGCGTATTGGATGGGCTATCGATCGAGTGATGATACCAAAAAAGAATCGGCACTGCGTTGGCTACGAGGAGAGTTTTCAACCAAGACCGAAGCAAAAGCGGCATTAGGAGTTCGAGTAATTATTGATGACGACTCCTGGTATGACTACGTTAAATTAATCGCTCGATTTGCGGCAGATATTGATTACAAAGGCTTGATCGTGATTCTCGATGAAGTGGTGCATTTATCGAAGATTCCAACTGCGATCGCTCGTCAAAACAATTACGACAAACTGCTGGCAATGTTCAATGATGTGATGCAAGGTAAGGTCAGCCATTTAGGAACCTTGATCGGTGGAACACCGCAATTTTTAGAAGATCCGAGACGCGGATTGTATAGCGATCCCGCTTGGCAGCGTCGAACGGCTCAGAGTCGCGTGGTGCAATCGGATGCGATCGACACTAGCGCTCCAGTGATTCATCTTGACCCGCTGAATGATTCTGAACTTCAAGCGTTATTGCAGCGAATTGCGATCGTCTTTTTTACTCACTATGAGCTGAATAAGCAGTTCACTTCGGATGAAATTTCTCGATTTATTGCAGCAGTACGGAGCGGCAAAGTCGGAACCGAAACGCGGCTCACTCCAGGCGAAATTATTCGCGATTTTATGACCGCATTGAATTTGATCCAGCAAAATCCGCATTTCAAATTCAACGAACTAATTAATACTCAGCAATATCAATCTGCCACAGGCAGAGCAACACAACCCGCACCAGATGACGAATTTGCTGAATTCACGCTTTAAATAAAAAAATTCGCTCTCTAAATTTTAGGGAAAATCTAGAGAGCGATCAAGCATTAGCCGTTGCGACTAGAACCCTGCAAAGTTATAGCCAATTCCCAGAAGAACGCCTACTGCGGCTTGACCCGTCACAGAAGCATTCACCGAAGCCGTTGCCGTAAATTGCGACGAAATTGGCACATCAATTCCACCCGTCAGCAGCAGACCGACATCACCGCCGCGACCCGTCGAAATGGCTGCACCAACTCCCAAAAAGGGAGCCGCTGTAAATCCTAAGTCACCTGTCACACTTTCACCGAAGCTAAAGTCATAAGTGATAGGCAGAAGAATCGCCACATCGTCAGCAAATAACACAGATGGACGAACCGATATATTCCGCGTTAAGCCAATCTTGCTTAATAACGCAAAGCTACCCTCACCTAGAGCAATGTCACCATCGCCAATTCCAATGTTACCGCCGACTCCGAAGTAGCTAGAACCAGAACGGGTTGCACGCCCAGGCGCAAACTCGGTAGTTGGCGTTGTTCCAGGTGTTGTTCCAGGTGTTGTGGTGTCAGGCGTGGTGGTCGTGCCCGGAGTGGTTTCGGGCGTGGTCGTGCCTGGTGTTGTGGTCGTACCAGAAGGCGTGGTGGTCGTGCCTGAAGGCGTTGTTTCAGGCGTAGTCGTGCCTGGTGTTGTGGTCGTACCAGAAGGCGTGGTGGCAGGTGCAACGGGTGTTGCATCTTGTGTCGTGCTCGGAGTGGTATTGCTCGGTGTTGTATCTGCGGGGTTTGTTGGATTGCCCGCAGGGGTGTTTCCCGGAACTGATCGACCCGGAGCAATTTCGCTTGGCGTAGAAGGTGTCGTTTGTGCAACCGTAAAGCGAGCATCAGCCGCAAATCCCTGGCTTACAGGAAGCTGATTGATGCCGATCGCAGGTTGACCCAATGATGCTGCACCATTTGAAGCAACGGAACGGGTAGCAGCTTTAACTGTGCTTGGTTCTTGTGCATTCGCTTTGAGTTCGCCTGCAACGAGCGCGATCGAAATAAGTGACAGCGGTAAAAAGAGTTTTAGCGCTGCTTTTGGCGCACTTGCGCCAAGTCGTGGATTCAAAGTCATAGTCGAATGATTATCGTTTGAGTTTAATGGTGATGCAGGCATTAGATATACCTGCTGATCTGAGCGTAATGCTCAAACTTGTAAACAACTTCTTACTTAAGTCCAAGTCAGGCAAGTTCGCTGTATGTCGCAGGATAGAGTTTTTTGTCGCGCTAGGATTTTAGGCGAGTGGCGAAGTTCTGCGATCGTGTGGGTGATAAACTTCGGGCTTTAAGGATTGCGGCAGCAAGAAAAGCGTAAGACACCATTCCCACTAATGCCAAAAGAATTTCGCTGACGCTTCCCATAACGTTCCAAAGCGCGTGGAGTCCAGACGCGGTTAAATAGCCGATCAACAGAATGAGCCAGCTTTGACGCGATTTTAGGACTGCCAGCCCGATGAAGTATCCAAAGTAACCGCTATACGCCATGTGCCCTGCAATTGCGCCCAATAATCGCGGGATCAGCACTTGCAAGCCACGCAATTGATCCCATCCGGTGCCAAGTTGCAGCGATGTCGTTTGAATCATGTCGGGAACGTATTGCCCCAAAGTTTCTACCAAGGTAAAGCCAACGGCGGATGCTGCTCCCAGGAGGATGCCGTCAAGGGGTTCCCGGATGCCGACTCGATCGTTCCACGGGGCTGGCAGAACGTGCCCAATCAGAAACAACGCCCCTAACGGCAGTGCTTTGAGCAGTTCTTCCATGAGTCCCGCGCCAAAGAACATCCGAATGAATAACGTCAGCGGATTGATCGGTTCTCCGGGGGTTGGAACTTGTCCGGGTAGCACTTCTCGAAACAGTGCGACAAATAGCGGTAAGACGGGGCTACGGAGCAAGAAATAGGTTCCCATTGCCGAGAGAGCCATTACCCACCAGGGTTTGCGCTTTCCGCACAGTCGGTAGACAAAATAAAATCCGACTAGGGCAATGTAGCCTGCTAATAAACGGTTAAATAATAAAGGCTGTCCGACCGCAACGAATAGACCCACGACAAAGACGATCGTCACCACACTTGGAACTAGGAAGGCTTTGCGAGTTAGTTCTCGTCCGGTGGAAACGATCGGGAAGAGTTGGGTCAGAGTTACAGCATCGGGTGTGGAAGAGGTTGCTTCTCGCTGCGTCGCAACTGCAACCTCGCGATTGAACTCTACCAAATACTCAAAAATATATTCAGGTCCATCATTACCTAAAGACACGCGATCGCCCGACTGCAAAAGCTGACATCCTCGCAATTGCTGTCCGTTTAAATAAGTGCCGTTAGAACTATTGAGGTCACAAATCCACCAGGTCGGGCGGTCTCCGGTGTTCGGGTCACTGGGTCGCACTTCAGCATGACGACGTGAAACCGAGGCAAACCGCAGGGGATCGACGACGATTTGACAGCGAAGATCACGCCCGATCGTGATTACTTCGTCGATCGGTAGGGAATGTACCAGTAAGTTGGGATTCGCAGGATCGCTGATCGACAGTTGCCGCAGGCAAGCGATCGCGCTAATGTCGCCCGTCATGGAAGGAGTTCAAGCAGTGAACGTTCGCTAGAACCATACAGTAAAACCAGGGAAACGATGATAATTTCCAGCACGCTATTCAAGAGAGGGCTTCAGCATTCCGATCGCGTTTGGGTCTGAGCAATCGGGAGATTCTAGAGTTTTTATCGTTTTATTGATTATTGGCTCTGGCATCGGCGACTGCGGCAATAAAGCTGACGATCGTCAACGGTGCGCTAATTGCCAAAATCGCTCCAGTTACTACAGTTCCGTATTCAGGATTTCCGGATGTGAGTTCAAACACGCAGCCGACTGCGGCGATCGCGGCAACACAGGACACGCCCAGAAATAAACCGCTTTTCGGTGTCATTATCATAATTCTTGCCTCTAAGACTGAAAAACCGTCAGGGGTTGCTGACGGTTTGTTTAGTCTTTATTATCCGACGGGACGGACATCATTTGATGAGAAGCCGCGTTTTTTCAGTTCTTGGGTCAGAGCAAGCTTATTTTCGACACGATCGACAAACAAAACGCCGTTCAGATGATCGATTTCGTGTTGAATGCAGCGAGACAGTAATCCATCAGCCGCCAAGGTTCTCATCCGCCCGGTTTCGTCTTTGAAAGAAACTTCGATTTCCTCTGGGCGCTCGACATCGAGATACACACCGGGAATGCTGAGACAGCCTTCTTGACCGCTACAGGTTGTCGCGCCTGATTTTTTAATGACGGGATTAATCAGCACTAACGGCGGAACTTCGGGTTTCTCTGGCTCAAGGTCTACGACGATGATTTGCTTGTGAATGCCGACTTGGGGAGCGGCAAGCCCAATACCGTCTTCGCTGTACATGGTTTGCAGCATTTGCCGGACGATTTCGCGCACTTCATCATCCACCTTCGCCACTCGTTTTGCAGGCTGACGCAGCACGCGATCGCCCATATGGTG
The DNA here is from genome assembly GCA_014695255.1 of Cyanobacteria bacterium FACHB-63. Classification (GTDB taxonomy): domain Bacteria; phylum Cyanobacteriota; class Cyanobacteriia; order Leptolyngbyales; family Leptolyngbyaceae; genus Leptolyngbya. The sequence continues at coordinate 21,139 of JACJNX010000059.1, read as the reverse complement.
CATCTGTAACGGGGGATTGTCTAATTTTTTCTTCTCGACCAAAACTGAGGAGGGCATGGGATGTGTCACCTAAAACTGAGATTCAAAGGTCGGAGTGATTCCGTGTTGGTTCTATTTTAGCGAATGCGTGGCGAATTCAGTGGGTAATCCGGATGCTGGTTTTGATTCTGAATGTTACAAGGGGGGTCGCACTGTGAGGATTGTTTTGTGGGAGGAAGAGGATGCTTCGGTTCTTTACCAAGTTTGATTATTTGTGGCGTGAGACATGGCTAGGCTTACGGCGCGGCGGCTGGATGAATTGGGCAGCGGTGAGTATGGTGACGGTGCTGCTGTTTTTGTTTGGGATGAGTTTACAGGCTTCTTGGCAGTTGGAGAGCTTGCTGACTCAGTTTGGCAGCCAGCTTGAGGTTTCGGCTTATTTGGAAACTGGGGTGTCGGCGGATGTGCTGCGATCGGTGGTGGAAAAACTGCCAGAAGTGGCTTCGGTGCAGGATGTTTCTAAAGAGCAAGCTTGGAGTCGTTTGGTGCAAGAATTGGGCTTGTCAAACTTAAAAGATGCGACGCAACAGCTTCAAGGCAATCCGCTGGTGGATGAGCTACGGGTGAAGGCGCGATCGTCTGAGGCGGTTCCGGCTTTGGCGGAGAAATTAAAGAACATTCGCGGGGTTGAAGAGGTTCAGTATGTGAGCGAGGCGGTTCAGAGAATGGCTCAACTGAGTCGGGGATTTAACTCGATGAGTACCGCCATTATTGGGTTGCTGACGGCAACGGCGATCGCGGTGATTAATACGACGATTCGATTGATTGTGCTGGCGCGTCGTAAAGAGATTGAAGTGATGCAGCTTGTCGGCGCAACTCGAAGCTGGATTTATTTGCCGTTTCTGACTCAGGGGGTGGTGTTTGGAATTGCAGGATCGGCGATCGCTTTTATGCTGATTCAGGCAATCGAGAAATTTATCCGGCATCAATTGAGCGGGCAAGCGGAGTTTGTGCAGTTTTTGACGACCGGGGCAGTTAGACCGATCGAGGCGATCGCGCTGCCGTTGATTCTGTTGACGTTTGGCGCAATGGTTGGGTTTGTGGGTAGTGTGTTAGCAGTGCGGCGATTTGCCAGAGTTTGAGAAGAAGTTTAGGAAGGAGCGCGAGCACTGAAAAGACTGGGAGCAAATCGTATCGGTTTGCGTCAAAATGCAGGCAGTCGCGACAAAACTTTGCTACTCTACGAGACTGCGACCCTAGTTCTCTCAGGTTTATGATCGAAGTTGAGCATCTCAGCAAAGTTTATGGTTCAACAGCCGCGATCGAGGATGTAACTTTTTCGGTCGAAGCGGGTGAAATCCTCGGTTTTTTAGGTCCTAACGGTGCTGGAAAAACCACAACAATGCGAATTCTGTCGGGCTATCTGCCAGCGAGCCGAGGAACGGCAAAAGTTGCAGGGTTTGAGGTGCATGAGAATTTGATGGCGGTACGGCAGAAGATCGGATATTTGCCTGAAACGCCACCGCTTTATCCTGAGATGACGGTTCAGGGATTTCTCAATTTTGTCGCGCAGATTAAGGGCGTGAGTGCGGGCGATCGTTCGACTCGAATTCAAACTGCATTGGAAAAAACCGGATTAATAGACAAGCGCAAAACGCTGATTCGTAAGCTGTCTAAAGGGTATCGGCAACGGGTCGGAATTGCTCAAGCGATCGTACACGATCCCCCTGTGATTATTCTCGACGAACCCACGGTCGGACTTGATCCACGCCAGATTATCGAAGTGCGGAATTTGATCAAGCAACTCGCGGGCGATCACACCGTTATTCTCTCAACGCACATTCTGCCGGAAGTGAGTATGACCTGCGATCGCGTCACGATTATTAATCGCGGTCAAGTCGTCGCAACCAATACGCCGGATCAGTTAATGGCGCAACTGAATCGCGGTTCGGGCTACGAGTTAGATGTTGAGGGCAATTGGAACGCGATCGAGCAGTGCTTAAACTTGATTCAAGACGTGCAATCGATCGAGCAACTTTCAGGTTCAGATCAACGTTATCGCATTCGTGTAATATCGCAATCCAATACAGAACCGGGACGGGAGATTGCGAGTGTGTTGGTGCGAAACGGAGTTGGATTGTATGAAATGCGGCGAATGCAGGCCAGCTTAGAAGATGTGTTTTTAGAGCTAACGACCGAAGAGAAATCTGTAGAAGACTCGATTGAGGGAGAGCCAGAAGCATGAAGACAGTTCTATTCAACACTTTGGCGATCTATCGGCGAGAATTGCTCAGCTACTTCACGTCGCCCTTAGCGTATACGATCGCAGCCGTGTTCTGGCTGATTTCTGGCTTTCTGTTTACAGTAACGCTCGATGGAGTGATTCAGCAAGCAGCCCAGTACGATCAAGCCGCCGCCGCAGGAATTAGAACGGCTCCGATCGACATTCCCTATGAATTCATCCGCACAATCTTAGGTGTGATTGGTTCGCTATCACTGTTTGTATTACCCGTTCTATCGATGGGGCTATACGCAGAAGAACGCAAGCGCGGCACCTTAGAATTGCTGGCAACATCACCCTTAACCAATTGGGCGGTTGCAGTGGGGAAATTACTGGGTGTGATGACGTTTTTCTTTACGATGTCATTACCGTTACTACTATATGAGGCGATCGCGCTCTCAACTATTAATCCACCGATTCAAATTAATGTTCTATTGCTGGGTCATGTTGGGTTGCTTCTACTGGCTGGAGCAGTCTTGTCGTTAGGAATGTTTATGTCATCTCTAACGGATAGTACGATCGTTGCCGCAATTTTCACGTTTGCGTTAGTGATGGCGTTGTGGGTTGTGGATTTAGTGGCAAAAAATTTTGGAGGTGCGGTTGGAGAAGCGATCGGACATTTATCGTTGCTAAAACACTATACAAACCTGATCCAAGGCATTGTTGATACCAGTAGTCTTGTCGTGTTTGCAAGCTACATTTTTCTTGGAATTTTTCTGACGGCTCAATCGATCGATACCTTCCGTTTCCAGCGTTCCTAGTGTTATGAAAAGACGCTTAAATTTCGTAAAATTTCTGATTCTTCCGGGTGCAATGCTGATTATTGCAGGCATCTCTGCTGGGATTGTTTCTGGTGTTTGGGGAGCGATTCCAACCGGATTGATTATTGCTGGAATTGTGGCGATCGGCTTGTGGATGCTGCTGATTGGAAGATTTGAAGATCCGTTAGAGCCGAGCTTCTGGAGACGACGAGCGACGCAAGCCAGCACTAATGCGCTGATCAGTACGATCGCGGTTCTTGTGATTCTCGGTTTGATTAATTTACTTGCAGTGCGATCGGCACAACGAATTGATTTAACCGAATCTCGGCTGTTCACGTTATCGCCCGAATCTCAGCAAGTTTTGCGAGAAATGCAGCAAGGCGTAAAAGTTTGGGTGTTCTCTGGCGATCGCAATCCTCAAGATGTTGATTTGCTGGAAAACTATCAGCGCAGAACACCGAAATTTACCTTTGAGTACGTTGATCCGCAGACGAATCCGGGTCTAGCGCAAACGTTTGGCATTAAGAATGCAGGTGATAATCGCGATGTGTTTATCGAACTGCAATCGAGTAAGCGCCGCCAATTTCTGCAAAGCATTTCCTCGCAAGCTCGACTTTCTGAAAATCGAGTCACGAATGGAATTTTGCAGATTACGAGCGATCGACGGTCGAAAGCCTATTTCCTTCAAGGTCATGGAGAAAAAGCACTCACAGACGGAGAAGGCGCAATTTCTAACTCAGTCAAAGCTTTAGAAGAGAAGAACTTCACCAGCGAACCGCTCAATCTCGCCCAACTGGGGAAAGTTCCATCCGATGCTTCTGCAGTTCTCGTCGTTGGTGCGACTCGCGCCCTGGCAGAAGGTGAAGTGAAAGCCCTCCAAGATTACTCAAATCAGGGTGGAAATTTGCTCATCGCGATCGACCCCAACATTAAACCGGGACTCGATGCCCTGCTTGGAACTTGGGGAGTCAAACTTGACGATCGCATTGCCATTAACGCACCTGATCAGCGATTAACCAACGCAGGTCCCGCTGTAGCTGTCGTTACGCAATATGGCGCTCACCCGATTACCAAAGACTTTGGCAACGGCATTTCGTTCTACCCGATCGCACGCCCGATCGACATTACCCAAACCCCCAGCATTCAAGCGACCCCACTTCTGCTAACCGATCCCCAAAGTTGGGCAGAATCCAACATCAAGCAACAACCTCTTAAGCTAGACGGCGGCGATCGTCCGGGACCTTTGGCGATCGGTGTTGCGCTGGAGCGCATCGTTACGCCGACTGCCTCCCCTGCTCCTAGCCCGACTGCCTCCCCTACTAAACCCGCAAGAATGGTCATTTTCGGCAATTCCACCTTTATCGTCAACGGCTTTTTCAACCAGCAGCTTAATGGCGATGTTTTCCTCAATTCCGTCGCCTGGCTGAGCCAAGACCAACTCCAGCCGCTCTCCATTCGTTCAAAAGAAGTAAAGAATCGCCGCATTGTTCTCACTACTGAACAAGCCATGCTGATTGGATTTTTAGCGTTAGGAATTGTGCCGTTATTGGGCTTTGTGACTGCTGGTGTGGTTTGGTGGCAAAGGCGCTAAAAAACCTGGGGTAAAGTTACCCCAGGCGCATAACGATAAACCCAGTGAGAATTACATCAAGCCCAACTGAGCCAAAATGCCTTTTCCGGTCATTAGCTCAGTCGCAAGACCGATCGCCAAGCCAAGCATAGCCAAGCGACCGTTCCAGCTTTCAGCGAAATTGGTAAACCCAAACTTTGCCTTTTTCTCCATGTCCATTCCCTCTTTCAAAAGAAAGATTACGATACATAAGTTAACACTTCTTAAAAGATTTGACCATCACCAAATATCCCTCATTTGTCACTTTGGCAGGAGCAAATTCTGGAACATAGTCACAGCGCGTGTTTCCAGTTTTGACGGCTCGAAAATGACAAAATAGTAAAACGTAGGTATGGCAAGGTTTTCAGCTTTTGCTCCTGCCAAAGTGACAAATGAGGGATATAAAGACGAACGATTAAAGCGCTTCGATGCCTCTGTCCCATCAAGCACTTCGCCATAAAAATAAGCCCTCCAGCACTAACCCTGGAGAGCCTGAAAAAATCACTAAGTTTCGACTTAGCCAACTTTAAGCAATTCCACATCAAAGAGCAGCGTCGCATTCGGTGGAATCGGACCAATACCGCGACTGCCATAACCTAAGTCTGGCGGAATCTCCAGCATTCGTCGTCCGCCGACTTTCATCGTGCCGACTCCTTCATCCCAGCCCTTGATCACTTGACCCACGCCAATCTTGAACTTAAATGGCTGACCTCGATCGCGGGAACTATCAAACTTCGTTCCGTCAGTTAACGTGCCCGTATAATGCACTGTCACGACTTGACCTTCTTGGGGCGTTGCACCCGTTCCTTCAACAACCTCGGTGTATTTCAGTCCAGAAGCTGTTGTGACCGTTTCTTTATTCTCTGCGTTAGGAGTTGTCATAGGTTTAAGATCAGCAGCTTGAGCCACTTGAACAACAGGAGCAGTCTCGGTTTCGGTTAGGTTTGCCGCGATCGCACTGTCCCGCGAACCCGTCACTTGTGCCACAATCAGCAGCACTACGCAAACCACCATCACGCCGAAACTGATCAAAATCTCTCTCATCGATCAGTCCTCTCGAATGTGCTTTCTAATTCTGACACTATTTCCAGAGCTTATTTTCTAAATCGCGCAGTTGGCGTTCTAGGCGATCGAGTCGTCCCCGCAATTCATCCATCTCGGCTTGGCGCGGTACACCGAGATCCATCAGCATATTGCGAAGCTGACGCTGCATCTGAGCTTCAAATCCGCCCTGCTCCGTTTTCAATTGAGCCATCAAATCATCGACAAAACCCTTTGCCTGCTCAGGGTCTAGCTTGCCGTCTTTTACCCACTGATCACCCACTTGTTTGAGTCTTTCGGCAACCAGAGAAGTTGTTCCCACACCCAACATCAGAAGCTGCGTGATCCAATTATTGTTATCCATGATTTTTTGTGTAGCCTGATCGGTTCCGCTTCGTCCATTGTGGCAAATCTCGATCGATTCGCAACAGGACGGTTTCCCGTCACAGGGGCGCATCGGATGAGAGACTAGATCTATACCGGCTTGCTGTGATTTTTCCTAACTATGTCAGACTCTCAAACGATTAGTGCTGCGGTTGCTGCGCTTTATAATACCTATCCTTTTCCCCCAGAGCCTTTATTAGATGAGCCACCGCCCGGATATAACTGGCGCTGGAATTGGCTTGCTGCTTACAGTTTTTGCACCGGACAGAAGCCAACTCGCCAAGATGTCCGAATTTTAGACGCGGGCTGTGGAACAGGGGTAGGGACTGAATATCTCGTTCACTTGAATCCGCAGGCTCATGTGACTGGAATCGATCTGAGTTCGGGAGCCTTGTCGGTTGCACAAGAACGCTGTCAACGATCGGGAGCCGATCGCGTCGAGTTCCATCACCTCAGCCTTTACGATGCGGATCAATTGTCAGGGCAGTTTGACCTGATTAATTGCGTTGGCGTTCTGCATCATTTACCCGATCCGATTCGGGGGATTCAATCTCTCTCTGCCAAACTTGCGCCCGGTGGATTGATGCACATCTTTGTGTATTCAGAATTGGGACGACATGAAATTCAACTCATGCAGGAAGCGATCGCGCTGTTGCAGTCTGATCGCTCCAACTATCGGGAAGGAGTCGCGATCGGGCGACAACTGTTCGCGTCGTTGCCTCCAAATAATCGCTTGGTGCGCCGGGAGCAGGAGCGCTGGTCGATGGAAAACACGCGAGATGAATGTTTTGCCGATATGTATGTGCATCCGCAAGAAGTCGATTACAACATTCATACGCTGTTTGAGTTGATTGATGCTTCGGGCTTAGAATTCTTGGGCTTTTCTAATCCGCGTCAGTGGGAAGCGTCGCGATTGTTCAATCACCCTGAACTATTGGAACGGGCAGAACAACTGAGCGATCGAGAACGATATCGCCTGATTGAACTGCTCGATCCAGAGTCCGTCACTCACTATGAATTCTTTCTGAGTAAAGGAGAGCTACCGCGATCGGACTGGAGTTCTGACGAAGCGCTGTTAAATGCTATTCCTGAGCGGAGTCCTTGTATGGATGGTTGGGAAAGTCGCTGTTTGTTTAACTACGACTACCAAATCATCAACTTGTCCGAGGATGAGTTTGCGTTTCTCAAGGCTTGCGATGGCAATCAAACGCGATCGGTGAAAGACATTCTCTCCGAAGTTTCGCTTTCGTTGGAGCAGATACGATCGCTGCAATCACAGCAATTGATTTTACTCAGTCCATAAGATGCTTTGATTCGAGTGAAGCTAAGTAGACAAGGCTAACTAACATAAGCCCCCGATCCGCCCTCACTTCAATCCTCTCCTGTGAGCTATCGTGTACACAGATTTCAGACTTGTGTGTACACGGAGCGGGCTGGGGCAGGCTTCGCCATGCTGCGATTTCAACGTGACTGAACCCAAGATCCTGCGACGAACGATCGAGATCACATAACAGGTTTTTTCTAAATTGTCTATAGAGTGAAGTTGGAAAAAAATGCGCTAAACACTCTCGACAGAGTAAGGCATTAGTGACACAATTTCTGCTAACGGATGAAAACCGTAGAAATACTGAATTCAATTCGTCACTTCAAACTCTGACGTGGATTCTGTTCCTGAATTCGTTCTAAGAAATGCCTGTACTATGTTCAAAATTGATTCGCTCCAGCGCTTTGTTCCTGCTGCGTCAGTTGATGCAGCAGAAGAGTCTACTCAATCTTCAACGCCATCCAGTCGGCTGTCATCCCGCTTTAGACCCCTGAGCTTTAGACATCAAGTTGCTGCGATCGCGATCGCGCTGGGAATGCTGCCGACTTTAGCAGTGGGTATTGTGAGCTATCGATTAAACGAGCGTACTGTCAATCAAGCAATAGAGCTTCAGCAACTTAGCGCCAGAATGACGAGTGATGCTGTCCGATACTACATTAAGCAGAGACACGCAGAACTCAGCACGATCGCAACGCTTCCTATGCTGAATGATGTGCAAGTGTGGGATAGCATGTCTCCCGCAGATCGCGCCATTGCTCTCGATCGAGCAACTCAGGCTTATGGCATTTATAGCAATATTGTGATCTTCGATCCAAACGGAACTGCGCTTCTGCAAACTCAGCCGCAGATCATTCCCAACCAAGCGCAAGAGTCTTACTTTCAGGCAGCACTCAAAGCGGATCGAGTGAGCCTGAGTGCTGCGATCGAAAATGAAAACCAGACGGTGTTGTATTTCAGCCAGTCTATCCAAGATAGTACGACCGGAAAAACCACTGCGATCGTCCGAGCCACTCTGCCGACTCGTAACCTTGCAGACCTGATTCCCACAGCGTCTCAACCCTATAGCATCATAGATAGCGCTAATCGCTTTGTGATCGCTTCCAACTCAAACTCAAGCGCCCTAAACAGCTTTGCCGATTCACGCACTCTACAAAGTAAGTTCTGGACAAACGACCAAACGCAGCGCCGTTTGTTTCTGACTCAAGCCCCGATCGCCCCAATCGAGCAGCTACCAGAACTGAACTGGCGCATTATTCTCAGCGCTCCTGCTGAGCAGATTTCGGAACCTTCGCGCCTGTGGGTTTTACTCATGAGTAGCGGAACCGCGATCGCCTCTGGATTCATCGCCATCCTGCTTGCCAATGCTTTAACTCGTCGCATCCATCTGATGAAAAATCGGGTGCAGAAGCTGTCAGACGGCGATTTCAGCACCCGATTAAACGTCAAAGGCAGCGACGAGATTGCAGCATTTGGTCAAGTGATTGATCACATGGCAGAGACGATCGAACACTCGATGCGCGAACAATCGAAAAACGTAGATCAGCTACAGCAGCTTAATCAAGTCGCCTTCAATATTCGCAAATCGATTGATTTTGATCAGATTGTCCAAACTGGCGTTCGAGAAGTTCGCTATCTGCTGAATGTCGATCGTGCGATCGTCTATCTCTTTGATGAGAACTGGCAAGGCAGCGTGATTGCTGAGTCGGTGGCAATGCAGTTTCCAGCAGCGCTCGGAGCGAGAATCGCTGATCCTTGTTTTGCAGAACACTATGTCGAAAAGTATCGCGCAGGTCGGGTTCATGCGATTCCGAACATTGCTGAAGCGGATCTTGATCCGTGTTACCGGGGACAGTTAGAACCCTTCGAGGTGAAAGCGAATATTGTTGCGCCGATGGTGGTGGAAGGCAACTTAATCGGATTGCTGGTGGCGCATCAATGCAGCGCGCCGCGTCAGTGGCAACCCTCGGAGATCAGTTTATTTATGCAAGTTGCCCTGCATTTGGCATACGCGATCGAGCAAGTCAATTTAGCGGCTCAACGGGAAGCAGCGCAAGCCCAAGCCGCCCTAGCACAAGACCGCCAAGCGCAACGAGAATCGCTGCAAACGCAGCTTCTCGAACTGATGCAGCAAGCAGAAAAAGCGGCACACGGCGATTTAACCATCCGGGCAACCGTGAGCGATGCAGAGATTGGTACCGTTGCCGACTTTTTTAATACGATCGTTGAAAGCCTCCAGCGCATTGTGCAGCAGGTCAAACAAAGCGCTCTCGAAGTGAACGCTTCGTTGAGCCAGCATGAGGGGGCGGTGCGATCGTTGTCTGAAGATGCCCTCAAGCAAGCAGAAGAAACTCAAGTGACGCTGAACTGTCTTGATCAGATGGTACGATCGATTCACACCGTTGCAGAGCGCGCCAAGCAAGCCGCGGAAGTGAGCCATACAGCAGCGCTGACGGCACAAGCGGGTAAGTTCGCTGTGAATCAAACTTCTGAGAGCATGGACGAGCTACGGCAATCGATTAGCGAAGCGGCGAAGAAGGTTAAACGGCTGGGAGAATCGGCTCAACAAATCTCAAAAGCTGTGTTGTTAATCAATCAGATCGAAACGCAGACGAATGTGTTGGCGGTGAATGCTGGCATTGAAGCGAGCCGTAGCGAGGAACATCAGGGATTTGCCACGATCGCAGAGGAAGTCAGCGCGTTGGCGAGTCGGGCTTCTGCGGCAACGCATGAGATTTCGCAGTTGGTGACGACGATTCAGAAAGAAGCGGTCGAGATGGTGGACGCAATGGAGAAGAGTACCGCTCAGGTGGTGAATGGAACTCAATCGGTGGAGTCGGCAAAACAGAGCTTAGAGCAGATTATGCAGGTGTCGCAACAGATTGATCAGATTGTGCATTCGATTTCGGAAGCAACGGTGTCACAGGTGAGTACCTCAAACACGGTGTCGCAGTTGATGACGACGATCGCTGAGGTGGCAAAACATACCTCAAGTTCCTCGCTTGAAGTTTCCAGTTCACTCAGAGAAACGGTCAGCGTTGCGAAGTCGCTGGAACAATCGGTGCAAGCGTTCAAGGTGAGTGCTTGAATTTGCAGCGAGTAATGTTTGGGTAAAAAATGCGATCGTCATCAATGTCTGATGCGGTCGCACGAAGCACCTGATCAAAGAATTAAACGGGTTCGGCGGTTTTCGCTTGGCGAGTGGGGCGCTTGTACGTCGATTTGCGCTTCAGTCCGACGGTTTGCAGTTGAGGACTGTCTGCACCATATTGAGCAATCACCGCTGCCTTGGCTTCAAGAATGCAGTTGTGAAACTCCCATTCTGCAATGCGGGCTTCTTCGAGGGCAATGCGAGATTCTGCTTTGAGTCGGGCTTCTTTCTCTTGTGCGGCTTGCATCTTTGCATAGGCTTCTTCGATGCCTACGATCGAAGCTTCTTGGCGCAAAGGCTGATAATCGATCAAGGTACGCAATCCGTGAAGAACGGCTTCTCCTTGTTCTATGTATTCTGGTCTGATTCGGTTGCTGGTATTCTGTGTCGTCATAGTTAGGATGTTGTTGATCTGAGTATCTGAAGCTGGTTGACTGACAAATCTTCGTTCATCGCATTGCCCCGCCCGTGAATGCAATTCACGGGCGAACCACAACGCAGCGAAAGGACTTTCAGGGCTTCGTCAGTCAATCAGGTATCTGAAGACAAAATTCCCGACTACAGTCACGCATGAAAGACGATCGTTGCGGTTTTTGCAATCTTTAAAGTGAAGTGAGCAACGATGGAGTTTGTGTAAAGCGCGATCGGGTGTGATCTTTTCGCAGGTTGATGTGATCTGTTCGCAGACTCGCTGTAGGATTCCGCAGGATCGTTTAACCTTTCCGCAGGATCGTTTAACCTTTCCGCAGCTTCGTGTGATCTTCCCGCAGCTTCGTGTGATCCTTCCGCAGACTTGTTGGATCGTTCTGACAAGTAAGTTGCGGTATTAGTCTTGCAGGTTGTCGAAGAACTTGATTGAGTCGTTGAGTGGTGAATTCGAGGTGTTTGCGGGCGCTGGAGAGGAGTTGGATACAGGTGAGTAGGGAGAGGGTGCTAATGGCGGTGGCGATCGTTAATTTATCCCGCTAAGCGAAAGCCATGTCCTTGCTGCGCTCTTAGGCAATAAAGACATGACTTTCGCTGGGGTTGCGGCTCGAATCAGGAACGCATCTTCGGGTTGGATCACAGCCTCCACCCAATGCAGTTGACTTTCGATCCTGCACAACGATCGCGGCAACTGGAACGGCAAGAATTATCTGACCAAACCAAGGCGGAACAGGTGAGCAAGCGTAAGTTCGATTAATCACGCAGCCGTGCTGCTTCTGGGAGCGGTCTTCCTTTCGGCTCTGGCAAGGAAGGACGGCGCTCATACGGTAGCGGAATATATTGCACCGAAGGACGACCGCCTTGAGGTTGCGGATACAGTTCCATCAGATCGTAGATTTCGCGATCGAGTCCCACCGTAATCGGCAATCCAAGCTCTGAAGCCTCTTCCACGGTAATCGGATAATCATGCGTAACTCTTCCAGTGGTAAGCGCATCGATCACCGCTTCTACCTTCTCAGGCGCAATCTTTGGATTCGGAACTGTATCGTTGAGCAAGGTGCGAACAAAGCGCTGAACTTGCGCGATCGCTTTACGCGACAAGTCCGCCATGATTAATGTTTGATCGTCGATGTCTCCGATCGGCTTATCTTCTACAACTTTCAAAACGCTAGCGGCGGGGAAGTTGCCCAACTGCGGATCAACAGGACCTAAGACCGCGTTTGCATCCATTACAATTTCGTCTGCTGCCAACGCCAACATCGTTCCACCGCTCATTGCATAGTGCGGCACATACACGGTGACTTTTGCAGGATGGCGAATCAGAGCGCGAGCGATCTGTTCGGTTGCAAGTACCAGCCCACCGGGCGTATGCAGAATTAAATCGATCGGCACATCCGGCGGCGTGAGGCGAATCGCCCGCAGGATTTGTTCAGAATCTTCGATCGTGATGTAGCGAGAGAGCGGAATTCCCAACAAGCTAATTGACTCTTGACGATGCACCAGTAAGATTACTCGGCTATTGCGCTTGCGTTCAATGTCTTTGAGCGTGTTGTACCGTCTCGTTTCAGTTTGCCGCCGTTGCCAGAGCGGTTGTAATGAAGAAAAAATGAAAAACACCCAAATTAAATCAAAGAAACTGAAAGTCATAGAATTCACTTTGAGAGAGATGGTTCTATTGTTTCAGTTTCAAATTAGAGGAATCTCTACCCTGGGAGCTAAACGGAAGGTGATTTCCAGTCAGACTAAACCGCGTACCAAGCCAACAAATACGCCTTCGATCGTCACTTCATCCGCCTGTTTCTCGATCACCGGATAGGTTGGATTTGCAGGCTGCAAGAAAATTTGATCACCGCTCCAGAACAAATGCTTCAAAGTAGTTTGCGTTTCAAATCGGGCTGCGACAATCTCACCGTTTTTGATCAGGTGTGGCTCCGGTTCTTTTCTAAGAATCACCACATCGCCGTCTGCGATCGCCGCTCCGATCATGCTGTCTCCTCGAACTCGTAGCGCAAAATACTGGCTCATTTGCTGCCGTCGTTTTCCAGCAAAATGCGGCAGGGTAGAAACATCAATATATTCTTCAACTTCTGACTCTGCAAAAGCTTCGAGCAGTCCGCCTGCTGCAATCACACCCAGAATCGGAATGTTACGCGATCGGGGTTTACAAATCACGAGTGACTTTACGGCTCCTTCTCTCCAAGCCACATAGCCCGCATCTCTCAAATCTGTTAGATGATAGCGAATCGTGTCTTTTGACTTGTAGCCTAACGCGGCTGCCATTTCATCGTAAGACGGTACAGAATGATAGCGATCGATGTAGTCTTCGAGCCAATCTAACAGCTTTTGTTTAGGAGGAGAGAGGTCAGCCATGATATTCATAGGACACTTGTACTTATACGGTATCTTATTTTTATGTCTAATTCTAGATTTCCCTAAGATTTCCGGTATCCTGCTTGAGTTTCAACTTGCCCTCTAGAATAGAGATTGCACCGATCGTCCGAGAGAGTTATGAGCGTAGAGTTTCTTGATGCGTATGATGTTGTCGTTGTAGGAGCCGGACATGCGGGCTGTGAGGCGGCGCTTGCGACTGCACGCTTAGGCTGTCGGACATTGCTGCTCACATTGAATCTCGACAAAATCGCTTGGCAACCTTGCAATCCGGCCGTTGGCGGCCCGGCAAAATCTCAGCTTGTCCATGAAGCGGATGCTTTGGGGGGCGAGATTGGCAAAATCGCCGATCGCACGTATCTGCAAAAGCGGATTCTCAATTCGTCGCGAGGTCCTGCGGTGTGGGCATTACGAGCGCAAACCGACAAGCGCGAATATGCTGCCGTGATGAAAAATATCGTTGAGAATCAGGAAAACCTGACGATCCGAGAAGGCATGGCGACGGATTTAGTGTTGAACGCCAACGATGAAGTGATCGGCGTTGAGACTTACTTTGGTGTGGCGTTTGAGTGCAGAGCAGTTGTGCTAACGACCGGAACGTTTCTTGGCGGAAAGATTTGGGTCGGCAACAAGTCGATGGATGCGGGACGTGCGGGAGAATTTGCCGCGATCGGCTTAACCGAGACGCTGAATCGATTCGGCTTTGAAACCGGACGCTTAAAAACAGGCACACCAGCGCGGGTCGATCGACGATCGGTAAACTTCGACGTTCTAGAACGCCAACCGAGCGATCCAGAAGTGCGCTGGTTCAGCTTCGATCCAGAAGTTTGGGTCGAGCGTGAACCGATGGATTGTCATTTGACGCGCACGACTGCCGAAACTCATCGGATTATCCGCGAGAATTTGCATCTATCCCCTGTGTATGGAGGTTGGGTGGATGCAAAGGGACCTCGATACTGTCCTAGCATCGAAGATAAGATCGTGCGGTTTGCCGACAAAGAGAGCCATCAAATCTTTATCGAGCCAGAAGGACGCGACATTCCAGAGCTATACATTCAAGGGTTTTCAACGGGACTGCCTGAGAAAATTCAACTGCAAATGCTACGATCGCTCCCCGGTTTAGAAAACTGCGCGATGCTGCGTCCTGCTTATGCGGTGGAGTATGACTATCTTCCAGCAACGCAGTGCTATCCGACCTTGATGACCAAGAAGATCAACGGTCTATTTTGTGCGGGTCAAATCAACGGCACAACGGGTTACGAAGAGGCGGCGACTCAAGGCTTAGTGGCTGGAATCAATGCCGCACGATTCTGCCACCATCAAGAAATGGTAATCTTCCCGCGTGAACAAAGCTACATCGGAACTTTGATCGATGATCTTTGCACAAAGGATCTGCGTGAACCTTATCGGATGCTGACTTCTCGATCGGAGTATCGCTTGATTCTACGTTCAGACAACGCGGATCAGCGTTTAACCCCGTTAGGACGCGACATTGGATTAATCGACGATCGACGCTGGGCATTGTTTACTCAAAAGCAAGAAAACATCGCCGCAGAGAAAGAACGCCTGCATGAAACGCGAATCAAAGAACATGACGAAACCGGGAAAGCGATCGTACAAAATACACAGCAAGCAATCAAAGGATCAATCACACTTGCCGATCTTTTGCGCCGCCCTGGATTTCACTATGTTGATCTCGATCGTTATGGTTTAGGAAATCCGAACTTAAACGACTTTGAGAAAGAAGGCGCTGAAATTGATATCAAATATTCAGGCTATATCCAACGCCAGCAACATCAGATTGAACAAATCAGCCGACAAGAGAATCGCAAACTTCCAGAAACGCTCAACTACAACGAGATTGAGACGCTTTCCAAGGAGGCGCGTGAAAAGCTGTCTAAAGTGCGTCCTCTAACGATCGGGCAAGCCTCTCGGATTGGGGGCGTGAATCCAGCTGATGTAAATGCCCTGCTGGTTTATCTTGAAGTGCAAGCGCGTCGATCGGCTGAGGTCGTAACGGGCTAGGAGCGTCAGGGTGCGATCGAGCATGGTTTTGTCCCTATAGAGTTGTACTCTGCTTCTGTTGTTGGAATTGATATCTAGCGATCCTACGACCTGAATCAGTTGTGAAGCGCTATTCGCCCTTCGCGTCTTGTTGATAATGTTAATAAACTTAATAAACAAAGAAATCGGACGCAAATCTCATTGTTCTTGCGCCCGTCGATCCTCTAGAGAGTTTAATACGCGCTGTGGTTTATCCCCACATGCTGAAACTACGACTCTGACTCGGTTTCGGTCGACGGGCTGGATTCAATCCCATGCTCTGCTTCCCAACGTTCAATCGCTTCATCGAGATGCTGGCTGAGCGTTTTGTTCTTATTGATCGGATTAGCATCGCGTCTGATCATCCACATGCCCCCGTGTCGATTCGGTGAGCCGCGCTTAGCCACGCTGTAAGAAATCCGCTTGGTCTCTGTTTCAAGGTTGTAGATCGAGTAACCCTGGTCGGTACCTTCGACTCGCTCTTGCGGTTCAAATCGTGTGCTGATTCGATTCTCAACCCCGAGTAGGCTATCCCGGAGCGTTTCGTAGTATCGCAGTGCCGCGTCTGCTTGGATTTGCAAATCGATATGTTGGTCGAGTAACTCCCGGAACTCTGCATCCATCGCCGTGCCTCCTGAATGGAATAAACTACAACTGTAGTTCAAGTGATCCAGTCAGCACCAGAGTAGAGCGCGCGTCAAAAAACTAACGTAGCCGGGATTATTCTCGCTCCAAGTTGGCTATGCCTGATCGCCCGCGGGCTTGAGTGTATTGGTAGCGTTTTACGGAGACGGCTGTGTTTTTTTAGGAGTAGCTGGGCGCTTCGGCTGCTGAGGTTTGGGGGATTTTTGTACAGGGGGCGGGACTCCTACTCCTATCCGCTCGGTCGGTGTTATCCCTAACTGCTTCGAGAAGTCGTCACTGTAGTAAGCTTCGTTCCAGTTCTTAGCCTGTTTAATTTGCTCTGGAGTAATGTTCTTTGCCTTTTCGAAGTCAACACCGGAAAGGTCAGCTCTAGTGAGGTTAGCCCCTTGGAGGTTGGCGCTACCATCCTCGTCATAAAGACGAGCAAGGGTGAAGTTGACACTATGAAAGTTTGCTTTAGTAAAGTCTCCCTCACTAAGATTGGCTCCGTAGAGATCGGCTTCCGTGAAGTTGGCACTTTCAAATTTGCTATCAAGTCGGGCAACGGTAAGGTCGGCCTTTCTAAAATACGTGCCACGGAAGTCTCCTCCAAGGATTCTGGCTCCAGTGAGATTAGCTCTATTGAAGCTAGCTCTGCTGAAATTGGCGTTGTCAAGGCTAGCCTCGCTTAAATTAGTGTCACTCAAGTCCGGCCCAATACCCGTTGTATCGTTCTGCACGTCTCGTCTGCCGAGCACTGTTAACGCAGACTGTACGTCTGTAGTCACCTTTGGTAACGGCTTGCGTTCCTCTGGCTTAGCGTACTGCCATTCCTCTGGCACCGGGGATTTGTTCCTTATATACGCGGTTAATACCTCCATTACCGTCCCGTGGTCTTTGGGTGAGTCCTTAGCAATGCGTTCTAAAGCATAGATGGCACCCAGTCGCACATGGATATCCGGGCTGCCTAGCTGCTCAACGGCTTTGGCAAAGCGATCGGTTACCATCCGCTCCGTATTGAGTTGTCGCTCCGCCTGAGAATTCTGATAAGTCAAAAACAGTCCGACTCCTGCAAAGAGGGTTGCAAGGACACCGAACGCTGAGATTATCACTTTGACGATTTCCAGGGCTTCAACAGGTGTCTTCGCGGTAAAGGCAAAACGCAAGAATTGCTTGGTCTTCCATACGAGCGATTGCTCTTGCTTTAGCATCCAGGTTGCCGCTTTTATGTAGTCCCCCAGTGTACCTTTTTGCCCGCCTTGCTCCCAAAGCTCACGGGCCCGCTCGATAATCTGCTCCTTTGTAAGGGTATAGCGTCTATATTTCGCGGCGCGGCGTTTCGGTTTCATTATCGGGACTCTTTATTTCTCAACGCAAATCTAACCTACGTGATTGCTGGATGAGAAGATCCATTGATCCAGGAAGTACCAGAGTAGAGAACCCGTTAAAAAGCTAATGCAGCCGGGGTTATTCTCGCTTCAGGTTAGCTATATCTGCTCGTGCACTGGCTCTTCAAAACACGAGCAACGGCAGAAGGTAATCACTGTGTCGCTCGAATCCGCGAACTGAAGAGCCTCCATCCCACACTCCGGCAGGTAGCTTGAGTCAGTATGTTGAGATTCTGCACCAGTGCTTCACCAAATTGGTGCATATTTTATATGTTTAGTGTATAGTGTGTATATCTGAGAAGAGCATAGGAGGCTTCCTACCCTTTGAATGTTCTTCTCAGATAGGAATCAATCAATCAAAGGAAGGAGATTCGACAAATGCTAACAAAACTAACAAGCAGCTACCCTTACAGCGGTGACATCTGCATAAACCCCGCTCAAAGAAGCTAGCGCTTAGCTTGCTCTAAACCACGCTTCGAGCAATGTTACGCGACAACCATCAGGCAGAGAGACTAACACAGGCAGTAAGCAAACATGAACGTAAACACTTCGTACATCGTCGGTTCCGATTCCGGAGCCCTTTCCCAACCCACTCCAAGCTTGAAGAGAATGTCGATCAGCTTGCCTGCCGACATTGCTGAAATGCTGGAGGTTCTTACCTCTCACCAAGGCATCTCTCAAAACGAAGCAATCCGAAAAGCAATTGCTACGGAAGCTTACGTTTACAAGGAGAGAATGCAAGGCTCGAAAGTCCTCCTTCAGAAATCTGATGGGGAAATTCGTGAAGTGGTGTTTAGGTAAGAGCAGTGGGTCGGGATCGTCTCTGGTTCTCCGGAGAGGAACCGTTCATCCTACTAGGTACCACTATGACCACTGTCCACGTCAACAACTCGACTAAGAAAGATAAAGATATTGAGTCTTTCTCCCCTGTAACACCTGAACAGCAGATCCAACGGCTTGAAGAACTCACTTCGCCCTATATCGGATCTCAAGAACTTTCTCAAGAAGTTCGTACTCAGATAGTGTTGGAGAATCAGAAAAACTCTTGGTCGATCGTGCAGCACCGCGAGGTGACGCGAACTGGTCTTGTTGTATTTCTGACTAAGACCTTCGCCATTTCGTCGGCAGCTAGTTTCATTATCTTCGCATCGGCTATCGTCATGCCGAACCCGAAGGTTGATGCGGATCAACTTACCAAGTTCCTGGCAGCGGTTACTACATCTCAAGCAGCGTTGCTGACTTTGGTGGTGCGGTACTACTTTAAGACTAATACCAAGGAAAAATAGCCTTAATAGGCTATTCCTTGGATAAAATCAAAGACAAACATACTACTGAGTCTGGGTTCTGCTAAACCTAGACTCTTTTTTCTATATCCATACTAGTACCATAGACCAGGGTACAGAAGCGTAGAATTGAGTAATCTTGCTTAAAACTATTACAACTTACAAATGAGATTTCACGTAGGTCTTTAATTATTGTCCGTAGCAATTCAAAGCGGCAATCCAAGCCCAACTTTGGGAACCCTTGAGCCTGTCCCACATAAATAGCTGTAATGAATAAACCCCAATGGCGAATCCGGCGCGATCGTATTCCCAAAATGATTCTCGTCATCGCGCTCGGTATCATCCCGCTCAACTATGTAATCGCGCGGGTGTCTGATGAGTTTCGACTGTGGCAGGCAGGCGGGAAGTGGTGTGTGCGCCTCTACCCTGATGGTCGTGAAGAATTTCGGTACGGCAACGAGTGCAGCAGATGACCTTTGAGCGGGCGCGGTGTCACCTAAATCGCACACCTACAGAATAGCTTTAGAGGGACGTTGTGCTTCGCCCTGCCCAATGAAACTCAATCCCGAACAGGTTCAGCAGTCCTTCGCCCGGCTCTCCGCTGAACAAGTCTCCGTCCGGTCACTCGCTAAAGATCTGAATGTACAACCGTCCGCGCTCTTAATATCGCCTCAAGCGCCGCTTTGGTGACTCCTACCTAGCGCTCTCGAAGGGTTGTAACTTCTCCCTGCTTAAATCGTTGAAGCAAGATATCCTACCCGGATTGACCGATTCCAAACAGGTCGAGGTGCAAGCGTGGATGACAGAGAACCTGCACCATCCATCTGTCGATGCCTACTTTGGATTCAGGGCGATCGCTCCTGTGCTCATCTACCTGAATTATTCTTGAACGATTTCATCTGTGCATCCACAGCATTCATGTAACCTTGGTCTTGCAAAATGCTCTGTGGTAGTAGATTCGCCTTGATTGCCGCTTGCGCCACATCGTTTGCAGTGAGAGTCCCTTGGTTACATCCATCCGCAAAGGCTCCATAGCTGCGCAAGCCCTGCGCCCGGAGGCGACCCTGGTATGCAGCATACACTAAATCATATGGCGTTAGGGACGGAACGGCTGCCGTTGTCGCAACGGGAGCAGTCGTTGCATTCGTCGGGGTTGATTCTGCTCGCACGATCGGCATCGGAAGCATAACAGTGGTCAGGAGCAGTCCCAGCATGAGTTTCCAATGATTCATGTCCTTTCTCCTAAGCATTCGTTGAGTTAGCGCACGTGTTAGCGAGCCAGTTTTATAGCTTAGAGGATGTGTCAGCAGTTGAAAAGTGGTCAGAACACTAAAGCCATCCTCTCAAGGCTTGAACAATGGAAGAATCTTTAGTCGATTTGCTGATGAATTTTGAACCCGCGATCGCGCCCGTGACGATCTCAGCTTTGCTGCTTCTGGTGTTCATGCTTGGGCTAGGGGGTTAGGGACTTCTGGCAGAGCAGCGGGATTTGATGTACCCTGAATTGTCCATCTAGAACCAAAGCTATTTTTTGCAGCAACCCTCCCCGCCGCCTAAACCAGTTCCTCTTTCTCAGTCCCGAACGAAATTAACCCGCTTGAACAATAAGATTGAATCACCTAGCGCTGCTCGATTGGTCTGGGTTCATGGGGCGGAAAAAAGGCTCTTTGGTTTACTCTGGAGGACTTAAAGAAAGTCCTCAGACTGCTCCGCACTTCCGACTTATATTGCAGGGGATGTGTCTTTTCACCTCTTGCAGCGAGGACAAATTCAAGCTTGGAACAGGTGGATGAGCCAACGCAACTTCCCCGAGCTGAGCAACACGACCGACCTCAGTGGTGCTGATCTCAGCAGGGCTAATCTCCGAGGTGCCTACCTCTTCAATACCGACCTCAGCGGTGCTGATCTCAGCGGTGCCAATCTCCGGGGCGCCGACCTCAGCGGTGCCGATCTCAACGGCGCGAATCTCGATGGTGTAATCGTAGAGAGCACTTTTTGGTGAAAGCCTAAAGCGGTAAAGAAGGAATTCTCTACGGTTCCGAATGCAGTGGTTTTAGAGAACGCGATCGATGCCCGTTAATTTGCGCGATCTTATTTTCTAACCGCTTAAGTCGAAACTTGGGGCTGTGCCAGATTAAAGTCCCTCTAGAAGAACACTTAATCTAGCGTGACAGCGATCGCGCCTCACCGGGGAACTCTAAACCCGTCCCTTATTCCCAGTGGCAATGGAAGAGAGTGATCTATTAATGAACTCTGACCCCGCGATCGCGCCCATGTTGATCAAGGCATGGCTGATTCTGGCGTTCATGCTTCTGCCTCGCTCGAATTTGCTGCTCAAAAGCGACAGGTCTTAGCAGGAGTTTAGCAGCGATAGCAATTCAAATACGTTCATCTATAAGGTTTCCTCAGAAAGTTATACATAAATTCTCTGGGGAACCATATTATGGAGACCTTGAAAAT
>JACJNX010000058.1 GCA_014695255.1 Cyanobacteria bacterium FACHB-63 | reverse complement strand
AAGCGTCGCATTTGTTGTTCCACTTCAGGCGGATAGGGCTGCATTGAGTTACCGTTTTAATCTGAATCTCTCCAGCCTATCATCTCCTCCGGTCTTATTTAATCTATATCCCTTAGGGAGTTGAAGGGCATTTATCCTATTTCAACTCCCTGGCAGGGCTTTTTTGGTGGGACTGATTGCGCTGGTTGCACTTCTGAGGCTTGCGAATTCTGACGAGTAGCTACATGGGTATGGGCTTGCTGCTTGTGGGTCTGAAAGTCTTGCTGCATTGCAGATGTCGCTTTATCCGATAAAGGTTCACCATCGACAAATGCTCTCGCAACCTCGGTGATGCGCTTGAGGTAGTTTGGTGCTCGTCCTAATTCCCCAGCAACTCGATGCCACTTCCAGAGCGATCGCAGGGTCTGCTTATCGCCACGCTCGTATTCCTCGGCTTTTACTTTGTCGGAATGATGCTCAATTAAAAGTCTATCGTTCCAATCCTTTCCCTGCGCTGGAGTCATCCGTGTAATACCAGGAAGCATTTCTGCGAAGCGCCACGCCATTTTCTCGCCTGCTTTGTCTGCGTCAAATGCCGCGATCACCTGTCCACCCTGATCGAGAATTGCCTGGAGAGCAGTTGTTGGAATTGCGCCAGAACCATCCGTTGATAAATAAATCGATACGGTTGTTGCATTAGGCGACTTTTCTTTTTCCAGCACTGCTAGAGAAATGGCATCGATCGGTGATTCAGTCAGAACAACACGATTAACTTCGCCATTTGCTGATCTCAACCAGAACCACCCGTTTTCACGACAGGAGCCAGGGGCTAATCCATAAAAGGCGTGTTCTGAGTCGCGTGTACCTCGTAGACTTGCACCTGTAACTTCATGGCGTGACCATACTTGATCATTGTGCCGGTCACCGTACCGGAGAAAAACTGCATTGCGATAGTCATCTGCGTAGATTAACCCTGTGTCATGAAAGCGATCAATCCAGGTTGCAGGGAGTCCTCGCGTTTCAATGAGGTACTGTCGCACCGTTACCCAGTGTTCTTTGTTACAAGACGGCAATTCCAGTGAACGGAGTTCTTTTTGCGCTAAGGATGATTCGGACTGGACAGAAGCAGGAAGCGTTTGTCCTGAAAGCCATTGCACCGCTTCTTTGAACTCGACTTGGCGGACGTGCATAACTAAATCGATCGCGCCTCCACCCCCTTTGTCGGCTAACCAATCCATAAATTTGCCATCGTTGATGCTGATGATATGTCCTGCATCCTTCCACTTATTTTTGTCACGTTGATCTTTCTGAAGACCTAAACTAACTGCTACGGCTTCTAGGTCAAGATTTCTTATCTCTTTGGTGAGTGCTGAACCATCGATCAGGTTTGTTTGATTGATGTCTAGGCGAGATTGAGGGGGGAGAGTAGAAGATTCAGGTTGATTCCTGGCAATGGTAGGTTGAACCCCCGAATCGCGTTCTGTTGAAGTCAATGTCTCAGAAATCTGCGGGATTGCGTAATCGTTTTCCCAAGTTGGATCGTGTCCTTGAACATCCACCTGATAGTCCCTCTCGACCTCAGAATAACCGTTTACATCAAAGAGAGTGGTTTCTACTTCGGCGCTAGTTTCGGATGATTGCTTTGGTTCAGATGCTTGACTCGATTCAGTCTCTAGTAAATGTCCACTCGTCGATAGTTCAGCGTGAACTAATGCCTCTTCTGGCTGGTGCATTCCTTGAGCGACAAAAACATTATGCCCTTGTGATTCCAAATAGGTTGTGAATCGCTCGATCGCTCCTGACCAAGCTGGAATTGATATGGAGGGGATTCGTCCAACAGTTCCGCCAGCATCTCGGCTTGTTAAGGTTAAATTTAATGCGGTCGCGATCGTATCCGCATCCTCAAAGTAAGCCGTGTAAAAATCACCAGAAGCAGAGCGCTGAAAGACTAAAGCATCGGGATGTTGGTCTTTAACGCTCAGGTAGTCGATCGCAAATGCAGCAAGATCGGTGCGATCAATCTTATTGCTGACGGGCTCCGGCGTTTGTAGAGTGGCATCTTCTGTTTTTGCCTCAGTTCTCGATGGTTGTTGATACTTCTCGATCGCGGATTGGACTGCTACCCCTGTATTTCTTCGTCCAACAACGGGTTCTAAGATTTCGGCTAACCGCTCCTGCAAGAGTGAATGAGAAGTATAGGTATAAAAAGCCCTTGTGATTGCATTGACCTCTTCCGGCTCTAGACGAATGATGTTGCTGTCCCCGAACTCAAGCAGTGAGTCATCTTGCCTTGCTTCAACTACCTTCATTGGGTCTTCTGCTACAACTTCGGTAGGCTGGATGGGTTGAACCTCTCTTGCTTGACGAGCCGCCTCTGCGAATCCTTGTTCGAGAATGTTGCGGGAAAACAACTGAGCAAAGTTTCGATCGTAGGATCTCAACTCCCCACCCCTCACCGGATTCTGTACCGCTACTTCCTGTAGGGTTAGATGTCCTGTTGAAGCTAGGGTAAAAACCATTTCAGTATCAATGAAAAGATCGCCATAGCTATCTTCTAGCCAATGAATGAAATGAAGAACTCCATCGTGCCGCTCGATCGTCAGTGGAATGTAAGGAGTGTTTTCAATTTGCAGATAAAACTCTGAGTCTGCCATCACTGCCTCACTCAGCTCAGCTTGCTCCAGAAATCTTGCAACGTTTTTCTCTGCTCGTCCAGACTGATATTTTGTAGCAGCGACTCGAAGCGATGCGGAATTCTCCTGTTCCAGCATCGGTTGCGGTTGGTGTGAGAAATCATCGAGATCTGGCTCAACCAGAATTAGTGGAATGGTTTGTTCAGTTTGGGAGTTTGCTGTCTGCTGTTCTAATTTCTCCGGTGTGGCAATCTGTTCTTGCTGAGTTTGACTACGAACGGGTTGTACGATCGTTAGCTCTGGCAATTTGATATTTAATAAATCTCGTGCTTGGTCTTTGTAGTCGAAGGCTGCCAACGTCCACCGCTTCTGCTGAAGAATGACTGAGAGAACTTGATCAATATGCTCTTCTGGCACAATCAATTCCATTCGCTCATGAACTGAGTAAAACTCGTTGCCTGCGGCTGCAATAATGTCTGAATCCAGGGAATACTGGTCTCCGGCTCCGGACTTCAGCGTTTGCAAAACAAATCCAGTTGCACTGCTATTTCCTAATCGCATAGATGCCTGAGTGCGAACTGTAAAGAGTTCATCTAATGTTTTGACTGATGCTTGATACTGGGTTGCATCGGTGAGAAATGCTTTTACGTGAGCGGGTTCTTTGAATGCAACAGGTTCAGATCGGAGTGCTTCTTGAATGTCGAATCCCGCAGGCATAATTAACCCTTGGACGACATCGCCGCGATCGTTGGTGTAGTTTAGAAACCTTCCGTTCGGATACTTCTCGTATGCTCGAATCGGATTGCCTGTAAAAATCTGCATCTCGGTGCGCTGATTCTGCTGTTGGCGCAAGTCGAAGGCTTCGTAGATATCTTCCCCGCTCCAGTTCGTTGCCTGCCGCATTACTTGCGTCATTGCATCCTGCTTGCCGCGATTAAATTTTGAAAGCGGAATCGTTAATTGTTGACAGCGATGATCGACTAGAACTTGAGCTTTCCAGTTTGTGGGTGCGATCGGGCTTCCTTTTTGTCCTTTCTGACTAATCCGCGAAACAACACCGTAAAAGACATTGCCTTCCGGTGATACAACTCTCACGGGTGTTCCTGGTGGTGTGTGTCTGAAAACTTGTGCGAGATGCCGCATTTGGTCGTTGAGCTTGTCTGTGAAGCG
>JACJNX010000057.1 GCA_014695255.1 Cyanobacteria bacterium FACHB-63 | reverse complement strand
GAGCGATGAGACGATGGAGAGCGCTCTGTAAATTGCCTTCTTCCAAAAGCTGAGGACGGAGTGCGACGACCGATCGCCGTGCTTCAGTCAGTCCAGTTCGCGCCAATTCTTTGATCAGATCCAGGTGTGCCCCAGTTGCTTCTACATCATCCGTTAGCACCTGGTTTGCCGCTCCGACCTGAGCCAGAATGCCTGTAAAGGACTGAGCGAGTGTGTCGTGAATTTCGCGTGCCATGCGGTTGCGCTCCTCTAAAATTGAGGCTGCTTCTGCTTGTTTTTGCAGCGTAATATCTCGCGCTAACCAAAGCACCTGTTTCTGCCGAATCGGGGCAATGCGAGCCGAAAACCAGATCTCTCGTCCAGCGATCCACAGACTGTATTCAACGGTGAGTATCTGTTGGGTTTTCACCACCTGCTGAATATAACTTAAGTATTCATCAGCTTGTTCCTTGGCATAAAGCTGATGCAGTGTTTTGCCAATGCCCTCCTCCCTACATAACAACTCTCCATAGAATGGATTCCCTTTGATTGCACAGACCAATTGCCCTTCAGTGGTGAAGATGAAAAGCGGATCGGGAATGGCTGAAAAAAGCGCCCGCAGTTCTGCTTCAGAGGCTTGCAACGCTGCTTCTGCCCGCTTGTAATCATCGATATCCGTATAAACTCCCAACGATCGGATGGGTTCACCGGATTCATTCCAGGCAACAATTTTGCCGACAGAAAGAATCCATTTCCACTGACCATCCCGGGTACGTAGGCGATACTCTGCTCGATAGTTGGGGACTTCTCCAGTATTAAAAGCATTGCAAATTGCAACCATTGATTCTCTGTCATCAGGATGCAAACTCTCAATCCACCTAGATTTGGTCTCGTGAAATATTGCCGGATCGTAACCCAGCATTAAAGCGTATTCTGGGTTAACCACGATTTCTTCAGTTTTGATATTGTGATCGTAGAGTCCTTGATTTGAAGCGGTTAATGCTAAGCGTAGTCGTTCTTCACTCATTTGTAGAGCGACTTCTGCTTGTTTGCGATCGCTAATATCCGCAATCACCCCTTCGATGTAGTCATCAGCTGCATTCAGATAAGAAGAAAAAAGTCCCCAAAATACTGTCCCATCTCGTTTTCGCAGCTGTGCTTCAAAGCTTCGCACTTCCCCATCCCGCTTCAGCAACTCAAGGAATTGTTGGCGATCGCTGGGATTAACATAGTAGCCTGCGGTGTGTTCAATCCCAATGATCTCCTCTGGTGAGTCAAAGCCATACAGATTGGCAAAGCGTTGATTGGCATCGAGAATTAATCCATCACCGATGCGGGTGCGGTAGATGCCAACCTGGGAGTTTGCAAAGATAGCTCGGAACTTAGCTTCACTTTGTCGTAACGCAGCAGTTCGTTCTGCGACCTGTTGCTCTAAAGTGCAGTTGTAGTCGGCTAGGAGTTTCTCGGCTTGTTTGCGCTCTGTAATGTCCTGAAAGGTAGCGATCGCATAAGTGATATTGCCCTGTTGATCAAAAACGGGTGTTCCCCGTGCCTCAAGTAGAATTGTGACATGATCTCGACGAATTTCTATATCCTCAGTCCTAATGCGTTCGCCCTTTAATGCCCGCACATTAGGCAAGCTCTCCGCTGGATAGATTTGATCTGTTCCCGCTACATAAAGCTGATAAGCCTCTGAGATCTGCTCCGGTGCGATGGAAGTATCAGTTTCTTTGCCCAGGAGTTGATTGCTGCATTGGTTGGCATAGTAAGGGCAACCCGTTGCATCCACGATCGCAATTCCCACCGGAATCGCTTCAAGGAACTGGGTGATCTTGCTTTCCTTAGCCTGCAGTTCTGAGTAAAGGTTGGCATTTTCGATGGCGATTGCTGCTTGAGTCGATAATAGCTGCAAGACCTGCGATCGCTCTGGTGTAAATACTCCAGCTGCTAACCGATTTTCTAAATACAATACACCGACCAGCTTGGCTTGATTCAGCAGCGGCAAACAGAAAATAGATTGAGGCTGGTTCTGTTGAATGTATGGCTCATTAATAAAATCACCTTCACGAGTCGCATCATTTAAGGCGACAGGCTTCAGAGTCCGAATCACATATTGAATGATTGATTCTGGCAATTGATCGGCAATTGGAATAGACTGTAACACCTGAGTCGCGCAAGCATTCTCATCGGCATTGAGTTCACAAGCCGCTTCAATCGACCACTCTCCTGAGTTTTCTAAAATCAGATATCCGGTTTGTGCGCCAGCATTCTCAATTAAAGTTTGCATCAGAGATCGCAGCAATTGCTTCAGTTCAATTTCACGAGAAATCGCCTGTGAAGCTTTCATCACTGCTGCTAAATCGAAAGCGTTATGGAAGGGATTAGTGATAGTTTCAGCAGTAATAGGAATTGATGTGGAAGCGACTCTAGACGACTGAGAAAAGAACTGTGGATAGCGAGTTTCTAAGTCTTTAACTTTAGCGGTTGCGCCCCAGCGATCGTAGCAGTAGTGCGCCTCTTTCATGTAGGTCTGAGCAATCTTTTCCCGACCTCGCGCTATATAGTGTTTAGCCGCTAATTCATAAGCTAATGCTTCTTCCTGGATATACTCATTCTCAGCAGCACCTGCGATCGCTCGTTCATAAAACTCCTCAGCCTCAAGAAATTGCCCTAAGACTCGCGCTTTCTCTGCCTCGACTAGATAAAATTTATGAAGATAATTCATTGGGGCATGACTTGCCCATTTCTGCATCTTTTCTTGGTTGGAGCTAACACAACTTAGCCAAGCTGCTTTTTCAGAGTTTGAAGCATCGAGCGATAGGCTCAAAAGCGCCAGCGAATGATAGAAACAGAATATAGGTAGAACCGTTATTGCTGTCGCCTCTTCAAAATGTTGCCTTGCCAAAATAGCAGTCTGTTCAACTTGATGGTGTTCTCCAAATAGATAACACAACATGACTTTGTGCAAATAGAGTATTTGGATTGCAGTTCCATCTTTAACTGCAATAGCGTGTGATAACGCCTGCTCTTCATGATGTAGCCTACTAAGTAAGCGGCTGGAATCCTCAGGTCTATCTTGCAAATTAAGAATAGTTTGTCGCAATATTGCCAGCCAATTCGAGGGACTTTCTCGTCTAATTTGGTCAACCGCTTTGCTGTAAACTGCTGTTTTTTGTTCCAGTTGGGTGAGTTCTTCTCCAGCAAAAAACGAGTAATAGCACACGTAATATGCAGTATAACCAGCAGTTTCAAAGTCTCCAGTTTTCACTCCATTTTGATAGGCATCAACCAGCATGGGTATTGTGCTCCTAAGATGCACCTTCCAGTGCATAATATGGACATTCGAAAACATTAAGGTTCTAGCATTTCCTCTGGTATTCAATCGTTCTGCCAAACCCAGAGCCAATTTGCCGAACTCATAACCGAATTCAATGTCTTGAACAACTCCACATAGAACAAACCCGTAGCCAGCATAAAACACTGATGACCAGACGGCATTCCCGTAGTTAATTGATAAATTTACCGCTTTGCAAGTAATCAGCATGAATAGTGCTGGTGACCTGATAAATGCAGCAGACCTCATACTTGCCAAGATTGACATAGCTGCCAGCGGTTCTGGTGCAGTCATCTCTGGTAAATTAATCAAGTTTTCGATTTCTCGTTGGGCGAGTAGTGTAGCCGTTGACTCCAATTCCCTTTGAATATCTGCCTGACTTGGATTTTCTATTAAATCTATTCCCAAAAGCTTTAACGCTTCCGATCCAGTTTTTAGTGCTTCTTTCAGGTTGCCCTGTGACAAATATCCTTGAATTCTGCTATCGTAAACCTGCACTTTGTCAACCACTGTTTTGGCACGAGCGAGTACCACTTCTACCAACTGTTCCATCTCATCAAAGCAACCCTGGAGATACGCCGCTTCTGCTGCTTCTGAATACAGCGCTAAGGTCAGGTCATACTCACTCTGCCAACTCTTTGTATCGAGAAGTTGAAGACCTGTAGTGAAATATTTAAAGGCGGCTTCATAAGCCGTTGCTGCCTTTGCTTTCCGACCTGCCGTTAAATTCAATCTGGCAATTTCAGTTCGTTCTAGTTGAGCAGTGACAAGCTCCGTTCCTTGATCGAGATGATCCACAATAGTAAACAGTCGATCGGATCGTTGCTCTGGTGAAGTTTTTTCGAGCAAATTGCGACCGATTTGGAGATGAACCAATTGTTTCTGCGATTCATCAATTAGGGCATAAGCCGCTTGCTGCACGCGATCGTGCAGAAACTTATACTCTTGAACTAACAAATCTTCGTCCAATTCAGACAGAGGTTGAATTAATCCCGCTTGTATTGCTGCTAGTAGATCCTGGAAAATTGCTTTCGGTGATTTTTCGCAAACAATCGACAATGTTTCTAAATCAAATTCAGACCCAACACAAGCCGCGATGGAGAGAACTTGCTGTGTCGCTTCCGGCAATTTCTGCAACTGACGCAGCAGCAACTCCACCACATTATCAGTGATATCTTGAGCTTCAATCTCTGCCAGGTTCCACTGCCAACTCAACTGTTGGGCATCAAAGGTCAACAGGTTTTCGCTATGCAGCAGCTTCAAAAACTCACCCACAAAGAAGGGGTTGCCCTCGGTTTTACGTGACACAGCTTGGGCTAGGGAACGAACGGTATCAGGATTGCAATGTAATGTCTCAGCCACCAGTTGACTCAACGGTTCCAGGGTTAAGGGAGTCAGGATGATTTCCTGAAGTACTGCACCCTGCTTTCGCAAGCTCTCCAGCATCAAAATTAATGAATGCGTTGAAGACACTTCATGATCTCGATAGGCTCCGATCAAAAACAGATACTGGATTTGCTCATCAAGTAAGATGAGTTCGATTAACTTCAACGTCGCAGAATCGATCCACTGTAGATCGTCTAAAAAGATGACCAGGGGATGCTCTTTTGCACAAAACGCCCGCACAAACCTTTGAAACGTAAGATTGAAGCGATTCTGTGCTTCTGTTGCTCCAACTTCGGGCACAGGGGGCTGCTTGCCAATAATGAATTCAACTTCGGGAATGACATCTATGATAATTCGCCCGTTGCTTCCCAAAGCCGTGAGTAGACGCGATCGCCATACTTCCACCTGTTCATTGGGTTCACCCAAGAGTTGCTGCACCAACTTTTGCAGGGCATCGACGATCGCGCTGTAGGGAATATTGCGCCGGAATTGGTCAAATTTGCCAGAGATAAAATAGCCGTGCTTTGCGGTGATCGGTTTATGAAGTTCCTGCACCAATGCCGTTTTGCCGATGCCAGAATAACCGGAGACCAGCAACATTTCACGGACTGCCTTACTCCCTGCCACTCTGTCAAACGCTACCCATAATGCTGCAATCTCCGCTTCTCGCCCATACAGTTTTTGAGGAATGCGGAACTGCTCGGAAACATCTTGCAGTCCCAACGATATGGTGTTAATCTGACCCATTTCCGCCAGTTGTTGGGCACAGCGCTCTAGATCCGCTTTGATGCCCCAGGCACTTTGATAACGATCCTCCGCATTCTTTGCCATCAGTTTCAAAATCAGGTTTGAAACAGGTTGGGGAATCGTTGTGTTCAATTCATGCGGGGGAATCGGCGGTGTAGCAATGTGACAGTGAACTAGTTCCAGGAGATCACGGGTGGGAAACGGCAATTGTCCCGTCAACAGTTTGTAGAAGGTTGCACCCAGTGAATAAAAGTCGGTGCGATAGTCGAGCATCCGGTTCATTCGTCCGGTTTGCTCTGGCGACAAATAGGCGGGGGTTCCTTCTAGAAGATGGAGACTTTTGAAGGTGGGATTGGTACGACTGAAGCGAGTAGCAATGCCAAAATCAATGATTTTGACAACGCCAGTCTTCGGATTAAAGACAATGTTGCCAGGAT
Source organism: Cyanobacteria bacterium FACHB-63 (assembly GCA_014695255.1). Classification (GTDB taxonomy): domain Bacteria; phylum Cyanobacteriota; class Cyanobacteriia; order Leptolyngbyales; family Leptolyngbyaceae; genus Leptolyngbya. The sequence continues at coordinate 6,769 of JACJNX010000057.1, read as the reverse complement.
TAATATCTTTGTGGATGACATGAGCCGCATGGATTTTGCCTAGAGTATCAGTAATGGCGATCGCCAGTCTCAGAAAAACCGACAGCGGCATGGGAGAGAAGTCTAATTGTTGCCGCATCCAGCATTCTAAAGACTCTCCACCAAAGTCTTCCAAAAGAAGAACCAGCGTGCGCTGGTAGTCTTGTTGGCTGTATGCTTTGACTACGCCTTCAATGTTGAGCAAGCGAGTAATTTCATACTCCTGCCGATAACGAGTTAATTCCTGAGGAGAGGGATAATCCTGTTTGAGAACTTTGGCAATCACTGCACAGTTATCTTGCTCTCTGATGCCCCGATACACCAAAGAAGCTAAGCTCTCATAGATTTTGCTGTGGATCGTAATTCCAGGCAGGGTAATCATTGAATTCTCCCCGATGAAGGACTGTCATCCGTTTCCCAAAGTATATCGCTTGCCAAAGGTGTGGGACATCGCTACCGGATTTTGCATTCAGACATTGATGGTCGATCGGTCGCATGAATGTACTTTTGATCAAATTCGGATTCTAATTTAAGTTAGAGCCGGCCTTCTACTCCGCGATGGCATGGTTAATCTATCAATTTGTACTGTAAAAAATTCAACTTGCTATAGGCGACAGCTTAAAGGCGACCAACTATATTGAATTTATGCAAACAGCCATGCAAAGGGATCGAGCAAGTAAATTGTACGGTTCCATGCTTGAAGGCATGAATATTCAAGGTACAACTGGATTAACGCACGCTCAAGCAGCGACGTTGAAAGCATTAGGAGCGATCGCATAGTGAAGCGAATGATCTTTGAGCACGCGACGCGAAAATCTTAACTCTGTGCTTAACTTGCGGATCTTAAGTGATGAAATTTGGCGTTCTCTTGCACACTGAACCCATGCCGAAACCAAAATCTAGAGGAACGTTCAGCCATGACCATCCACAGTACAACTGCGCGAGTCAACGAGGCATGTTCGTTGCATACCGCTGATGTGTATGGGTCAGATGGGCGGGTGCGCGATCGCATTACCTTCCGGCGAGCAACAACCAAGGGGAAACAGGAAACTCGATCCGTTCCAGTGTCACCAGAGTTGAGGAAATTGTTGGCGGGGTATCGGAGTGAGCGTCCCTATCTATTTCCAGGGCGGTGGGGGCGAGGACATATTTGTCCAGAATCAGCCGATGCCATTTTACGAGCAGCCTTTAAGCGGTTGGGAATTGAGGGAGCTAGCACTCACAGCTTCCGGCGCACGGCAATTACTTGGATGCACAATGAGCGAGTGCCGATCAAGCACATTCAATCAATCTCTGGACACAAGAGCCTGTCGGCGTTGCAGCGGTATATCGATGTGACGGAGAAGGATAAGGAAATGGCGATCGCAACATTGAGTTTCCGGCTATAAGTCTTCAGTGTTCTACCCCATAATCATTTCCTTCTTAGGAGAGGCAGTATCCCATGCCTTAGGAAACGTGATCATCGTCTGAAAATCAGTCCTCGTAACTAAAAGGGGGTGTAATCAGGATGCTTGTAATTTAGTGTCACAGAAGCTGAAAACTCTTAATTCTACGTACCTCCTCAACCAAACTTACAGATGAGACAGGAAATTCCAGAAAGATTATCAGGTAAAGGTTTTAAGAATTGGTGGCACTAAAACGCACTTATCCTGATTACACCTCACGGATATCACCTTGACTATTTAATGAATCAGCTTGAGCAGGTTTATCCACAAATTATGATGAAAATCAGGTTTGAGCTTTCGACCAAGCCCTCGAAACAAGAAAAGGCAGAACAGGGAAAATCTGGATTTGTTCCGGCAATTGCTAGGTGGGTGTACGCCTTTGACGGGGCGAGCCCTATGAGCGTTCCAATGCCTGGATGGAGCGTTGTAAAATCTTGGTCAAGAACTTTGAGCGAACGCTTGACATTGCCACAACCAAACTCAACCTTTGCTTCATTCGGCTAATAGTTAAGCGGCTTGCAGCCTCTCCTTAAGATCTGAAACAGGTTCTATATTCTTTACCATTCCAAGAGTGATGAAACACCACTACCTTGACAGAGGTTAGTGTTCCTGGTGGTAAAATTTGCTCTACAACTTCCAGTGCTTCTTCAGAAGTCATCATTGAACCTCCTAAATCAGCCCTTGACGTAAAGCAACTACGGCAGCCTGTACACGATGATCAACTCCAAGTTTGTTGAAGATACCACGTACATAAGTTTTTATAGTGTTGTGACTCAGATATAGATGGGCTGCAATTTCAGGATTACTTTGACCTTCCGCCATGAGTTTCAAAACTTCCAATTCACGGCTTGAGAGCCTGTGCGTAGTCTCAAAAGACACTGAGGAAGAGTATTTTGTCTCTTGCATAAAAAACCTCTTAGGTGGTGTTAAAGTTGCTCACTATGAGTTATAAATCAATCAAGTTTTTGCTGATAGCTGGGGTCTAAGTAGTAACGGAACAGAAAGTTACGCTAAGGGATGTACCAACTGAACCTGCCAAAATTTATGAGCCTGAAATCCCTGATATTCCGTTCTAGATTTCTGTACCAATTAGTCTTTAGGCTAATTGGTACGTCTCATTAAGACTGAAGCATCATCTTTAGAACGCCTATGCCATAAGCGTTTCAGCTTTAGCGTAACTTTCTGTTCCATTGCTACTCAAACGCCATTTCCCTTGCTTCAGCGATCACACCACGGACAAGATTAAAGTTATACCCTCTAGCTTGTGGTGGATTCAAAAGACAAATCTATGGGCTTCTAATTACGCCGTGCTGCTAGTTTCATCCTTGACTTCGGTTTTGATGACGAAAGCCCTTAACTCGACCATCTTGTCGCCGCGAAAGCGCCAGACATCGCAGTACGAGTAATGAGCCGCCTTCCCGTCTTCGTCCTTCAGTGTGATGTCGCCGATTGCCGTGACGAAATCACCCTCAGCGATTAAGTTGGTGACCGTAAATTTTGGCGGCTCTATGTATGTCTCTGCCATATATTGGCGAACAGCTTCTTTTCCGTTAAGGGTCTTGTCGCCGACAAACGTCCATTTCGTGTCGTCAGTGCAGAATGACAAAAATTCTTCATAGTTGCCTGCAGCGTTCGCCGCATTTGCCGCTTCTAAAATGGCTTTATTGTTCTCTGACATCTGAATTTTCCCTCTGTTCAAAGCAAAAAAATGGTGTGAGTTGTTATGCTGTTGCCCCTCACTGGTTTACTTCTAAGGACTGGTAAACGGCTTACATTGAATCGCCTTCACATTTCGCAGATAGTTCAACTGTGGCTCGAAGTCAGTCGGACAGAAGACATAAACATTGTCCTGAGATCGGCTGATGACTAAACGGTAACTGGGTGGAATCCCTTCAGCACTTTCGATCACTTCGATTCTGGGAATCACTTGTGAGCTGACTTGAGCCAGGGATGGAAAATTGAACAGTAAAAGTACGCCGAACAGAATTGTGATTGCGATCATGGTTGTAGTTGTGATTTTGGTTGAAAGAATCTTTCGGTTCATTAGAAATCTCTGGCTTGTGGTTGTGTAATGTTCTATTGTTTCCAGGGAAGCGGCGATCGATAGGGGTTTTCGTGCATATCCAGGACTTCCCAAGTGGTTGGATTGACTCGCCCTGTAACTGGGATTCTGTATTGTTGCTGGAGATCGCGTACTGCAGACGCTGTGGCCGCACCAAAGATGCCATCAACGATCGCCCCTCCTGCCAGCCTCACGATTAGAACACTTCGACATCGCCAACCTGTTGAAACCCGTAGCGTATTTTCATCTCTTTTCCTTTGATTGCGCATGTAGAAGTTTTGATCTGCTGCGGTACGCACACCAGCATCGAGATTCATACGGTCTATAACGACCAAGCTCAGCGACCCGGCCCGCGGTGACAGCGTGGATTGCAACCGGAGCGCGAGAGCCGGGTTTGCTGCAGTGCCTTGTTAGGCAGCAAAATCACCGCGCACCCCGGCTGACGCGACGAAACCAGGCCCCACTTGCTGCTCCTGCTAAAGCGATTATGGAGTAAGCCGCTACAAAAGCGACTCCAACAGGAATTAACAGACCGCCGGGCAGAAAACAAAGCATATACGTCAGTTGACCAAGAATAATACCGGCATAGTGCGACCAAACATGTTTAGGCCGAGTCAGGCCAACGATAAGGCCAACAATAAGAAGTGCTGCGGAATAATAAAAACCTTTCGCATCCCACGGTTCGACCTGCCCGGATAAAGATGGTGACAAGGCCCAGACCATTGCACCGCCCACAAACGAGAACAACAAACTTATCGCTAACTCTCTTTTCATCAGACCTTATTGGTAATAAAGTGCTTAGCATCTCAATGGACAAATAGGCTGCAAGAAGATTTGGAATCGGTTTAAGAATTGATTGCTTTTCTTAGTTCCGATTAAGTTTATTCTTCACCCTCGCTGCCTAACGACCAAGCTCACCGGACGCAAATAACCTTTGCCACTCAATCAATCAATTTGGCACGTTCTGGTGCAGCGACTGGTTAGACTCACGGCGCATCTCACTGGTATGAATAAATTGACTTATCCCTTCAACGAGTTCAGGCACAACTGGCAGCGTTGGGTCAGAATAGGCAGCATTTTGCTGTTCAGGGTCTAATGAAACAGCTTTTAAGACGTGATTCATCCCCTCAATAATTCTAAGCTCCGCATCCGGCTTAGCCATTTTCAGGGCTTGCGCCTCACTGACAGGCACTTGGATATCCGTTGTTCCTTGAACAATTAGAACAGGGACAGTGAGACGCCTAATCTCTTGGGCAGGGGTATAGCGGAACCAGGAAATGAGGTAGGGTTGGACGCTCGATCTGTAGAGCATGTTTAGTTCTAGTGGAACAGAGGGCACTATGTTACCTTGCTCTAGAGCAGCAAGAATCTGCTCATTCTGTTGCCATAATGCATCTGGCAATCTAGGTTGCAGTTGATCTCGTAAAATTTGTGATGCAGTTTGGGCAGGTCCGGCGATTGATACAAAAGCATCTGCTTTAGTTTTTTGGGTCGCTAGCATTCCAATCAGAGAGCCTTCACTGTGACCAATTACGGTGACGCTTGAGAAACGAGAATCTGCCTGCAATTGCTGAATCCAAAGTGCAGCATCTTCAACATAGGTATCGAAACGCATATCAACTTCTTCAGGCCCTGCGGCTGAGCTTTCTCCAATCCCGCGCTTGTCATATCGTATCGAGGCAATGCCGTGATCGGCTAATCCTTCAGCTAGTTGTTTGAGGCTGTTATTCTCTCCAGCTAGAGGCGCGTTCCCATTGCGATCAGTCGGACCTGAACCCGCGATGATCAGCACCATTGGCTCTGGCAGATTAGACGTTGGAATAATCTGTGTGCCATAGAGAGTGCCTGTTGATGTTGTAATGTGAACCTCGGCAGGCGTTGAGGATTTTGTCATATAACCTACAAACAGCAGTGATAAAGGTAGAGAGCTATTGAACAGGGAAACAGACTTACAGAACGACGAGAATTGGGGGACATACTAAGTTCTCTTGGTCTTAGTTCACTTGAGTGTAGTCAGTTCCAACACTCAACTTCTTGCAGATTCCTATGGAGTTAGCGAACCGATTTCAGTGTTGCTTTAGTGAGTCGCTTGAAGCGCTGTGTCAAACATTTCGCACTGCCTTTCGACTATTGCGCTACAAACCCACCATCTACCATCAATGTTGTACCTGTTGTGAACGATGCCAGGTCAGATGATAAAAACAGGACTGCATTTGCAACTTCAAGCGGTGTGCCAATTCGTCCGCTCGGGTGAAGTCCTGCCATGTAAGCTCTAACTTCATCCTGCCCACCTGTCGCTGCTTCAAACATATCTGTTTCGATTACCGCTGGTGCAACGACATTGATGCGAATCCCCGCTTTGGCATATTGAAGCGCAGCCGCTTTTGTCAAGCCTATTACTGCACTTTTACTCGCGGTGTAGAGGGGGAAGGTAGGAAATGCAACGACTCCATTCGCAGATGCCATATTGACGATTGAACCGCTTCCCTGTTTCAACATCTGAGCGATTTCATATTTCATCGACAACCAAATGCCTTTGACATTGACGTTCATCGTGCGATCGTATTCCGCTTCTGTTTGCTCAATCAGTGAAGGATTTTCGCCGATCGTTCCTGCATTGTTAGAAGCAATATCTAACCGACCAAAAACGTCAACCGCTTTATCAACCATTGCTTGAACATCGGCTTCTTTCGTGACATCTGCTTGCACAAAAATTGCCTCTCCGCCAACTTCCTTGATCAATCGAACAGTTTCTTCACCTTCATCCATTCGACGACCCACCACCACCACTTTTGCTTGTTGTTGGGCATAAGCGATCGCAGTTGCTCTGCCAATTCCCGATGTCCCTCCCGTCACTAAAGCAACCTTGTCTTTCAGCATCATGACAGTTACCTCTTGTTGTGAATGGTTATGTTACTCGCGTCAAAAACTCAATGTGCAGCAATACGTGTAGGAGCCAGCAATAAGAAGCGCCTCTACAACCAGGATGAGTACGATCCTGGCTGCGTGCCCCATAAATCCAGTCCCGCCAGTTCCATGCCGATCAATACTGACCTACGGCGATCGGCAACTCACGTTCAATGGTTCGCAATCGTTGCGAAAAATCATTCAAGATACGTTGACGAACTGCGTCTGTTTGGCGAACGGGGGCATAAACAATCTGCGGAGCAAGAACGTCAAAACCAACGAATTGCAGCATCCCTCGCTGAATTGGGCGCAGAATAGCATGGATATCACCGTTAAA
>JACJNX010000056.1 GCA_014695255.1 Cyanobacteria bacterium FACHB-63 | reverse complement strand
GCAAGATAATTTCAGGCAAAAAGTGCCGCCATTTGAACAGGGAGTCAGTCATCATTTAGAGCAAGGCTGGAGAAAATTAAGCCTCCACACCTTACCATTTTTGCGACACAACCCACTTCGCTCAGTAGGCTTTGTACAATGGCTTCCATAGCTATCCATTCGGTGCTTTTGTGATTATCTGCACCCTAAGCGATGAATAGCTTTCCTGTCAAAAAACTGTCCGGACTATTGGCAGATACGCTCTAGAAAAAATTCGTTTATATTGCTAGAAGCAAACATAAATCAATTTTCTTGAAGCTGTGTATTGCCTAGAAAAGAACAAAGAACATAGCTCTACTGATTTATTGCCTGTTTTCTCTGCTGTGCGAGCGTGATAAAATGAATTCGCCCCATTTCAAGCTTTTTCGATATCAAGGTTCTTATCTGTTAACACGATCGCGAAGAAAGTAAAATTTGTGGTGCGTGTCAAATAAGACCTTAAAGTAAATCAAATAGCGACAGTATCGTTACATCTCATCTCTGCTTGAACTCTCATCTCTGCTTGAACAGTCTCTTAAAGCTTGACAGCAATCATCTTAGAAACTGAACGCTCAATTCTGAAGAATTCGCTAATTTTCTTTACGACCAATAACTAAAAGCAAGAAATCGTGTGATGTCTAAAGTATTGAACGGTACGCTTGAAGTTTTACTAAGCAAGCGTTACGAATTCAAGGTTCAGGCTTTCCTTTCTTCAGATCTGATGTAAGGAGTTGAATCAATGATAAATAGCAGTACACGCCGGATACCTGTTGAAGATTGCCTGATCCCACAGCCGAGCATCTCAATTAGTATTGTTAGCAATAGTCGCTTGATGTGTGAAGCGCTCTTGTTGCTATTGCAAGTTCATCAGACTGTTGATCTAATCGAGCATTATCGCGGCGATGTAGATGCCACAGAAGGTGTACCCAATCCCTTTAATCACGTTGTTCTAGTGGATAGTGGCATTGGCTTTGAGCGCGCGATCGCTCGAATCCAGCAATGGTGTGAATTCGAGCCGTCTCCTTCTGTCATCGTCTTGGAACTGGAGAATGATATTGACTTGATCCTTGCTTGTATTGAAGCAGGTACCAGTGGCTATGCTTTGAAGGGTGCATCTAGCGAGGAGATTCATCAAGTGATTTCTCAAGCCCGTCAGGGGGTTGCTCAATGTTCTCCAGAAGTTACGGCGAAATTGTTTACACGCTTAGCAAACTTACAAAAATCGCGCAGCCGTCATATCAGTCCTCCACTCACTCCTCGCGAACTGGATGTATTGAGATTGATTGCTAAAGGGTATAGCGATCGTGCGATCGCGTGTGAACTCGTGATCGAAATCTGTACTGTAAAGCATCATGTTCACAATCTTCTTCATAAGCTTGATGTAAGACATCGTTGGGATGCAGCCCGGATTGCAATGGAACAGGGCTGGCTCCATCCTGAATGATCCATCTTTGCAGACTTTGCGGGCTGATTGAATTGATGATCTCTACGGAAACGTGCAGGGCTGTTTCATGCTGTTCAAGCCTGCATGAGGTTAACTCCGCCTAAGACAAAGCAGCTTTGTCTACACAGTGCGTTGCTCGGTCATCGCCGAATCTTTTCGCCTGACTGTATGAAACAGCGCTCAAGAGAGGAAATTTTGCTAGCACGAGTCAAACGATCGCTCCTCATTTGCTAAGCAGATCCATAAACTTATCTAACAAGATCCATCTCAAGATCCTCCTAATTTCATGCCAAAACCCCTCGACGATCCATACTCACTGCAAAGACAGTCATATCAAAATTAAAGAGTGGGAAATTAGATTTTCCATACTGCTCGCTCCACAAGTAAGGCATCTTCAATGAGTACTCAAATCGAGCAGAGAAGAGCTATTCATGTCCTGATAGTGGGTTTAACGGGTGTATTAGCAGAATCCATCTCTGAAGTAATTCAAACTCAGCCGGATATGGTGTTGCTCGGACACACACAGAACTGGACTGAGATTCCGGCTGCACTAGGACTTCAGGCTGATGTTTTGGTCATCAAGGTCGAACTGATCGAGTTCGTACCAGAGTCTTGCGTTCGGTTACTTCACACCTTTCCCCACTTGAAAATTCTGACGCTAACCACTCACGACGACTCTGGAGTAGGTTGTTGGCTCAGTCTATACCACTATCCTCTACTGATTATTTCAAGACAAATGTTAGTCGATTCGATTCGTCAATTTCACACACTCAGTTCATTACAGCGTTTCTAATCGGTGTCTGTTTAATCTCGATGATTCCCTGATGATGGAGGAAGCCCCATGACCGCTTTAATTCGAGCTAATCGCCCAGAAGTAAGCAGGCAGTTTCCTGTTTTAGGGTTCACGATCCGCACTGGGGTTAGCCCATCTTGGGTAGAAGTCGCGATCGCCACGGATCCAAAGCTTTTCTACGGTGCAGAGGCAAAAGCCAAACGTACTCCCAATAATTTCTACTCCAGTCGAACCGTCGGACTACTGCCCGCAGAACGGGGTGAAGTGGTCTATCTCGTTCCCCCGGAAGTGATTGCTCGATTTGCTGGACAAACTAAGATTTATTACGCCTTAGCCGTTTATCCACAGGGTGATTTTCGGAATCCCCAAATTGCCCGACTCTCTCCAGAAATGATGCCTTACGTGCAGTTGTCTAGCTCTTTTACCGGAGCAAGACGCAGCCTGATGGATAGCCCCAATCGCGCAGGCGGCTTGACCGGACGTGGAAGTGGTTATGTTCAGAGTAGCCAAGCGGCTCTAGAATGGGGCGGCGATATGGCAATGCCTGGTGAAATGGCACCGATCGCACCGCCCTCCCAAGTCGCGCCATCCCCTGCTGCAACCGCTCCACACAACGGACACACGCCTCTCGCTTCAGCGACTCCTGCACCCACTATGCAAGGCTTTATCTATAAAGATTATACAGATGGGTATGAGGAGCGGTATGGTCCTGTTGAATCACGATCGCAAGCTGCTGAAAGCGAGACATCCAACGAAGATGCTCAACACGGGATTGAGGGACCCATTCCTGACTCATTGGGCAGTATTGCACAAGGACTGGTATACAGTCATCCGCTCAGCATTTCCCCTGAATATCCTCAAGCAAGTCGATTCGAGCCTGCAGCATCTTCTAACTACAGAGTTTCCCCCACGGCTCGCACGATTAACCGAATTATTATTCATATCACCGATGGCGGCGCTAACATCGCAGGACCCATTAGCTGGTTCAAAAATCCGTCTGCACGAGTCAGTGCTCACTACATTGTGGGTCAAGATGGCGAAGTGGTGCAGATGGTTCCTCACAACGATGTGGCATGGCACGCGGGTTCCGCCAACGGCGACAGCATCGGCATAGAGCATGTTGCCAATACTCGCGGCTTAAATCCCACTGAGGCAGAATACTGTGCTTCTGCTGCGTTGGTGAATTGGTTATGTCAGCAATACAGCATTCCAATGGATCGAACTCACATCTTGGGACATGCGGAGGCTGATCCTCACACCAGTCACCGCAGTTGCCCGAATGCAGTGTGGAATTGGGATTACTTCATGGGATTGGTAACGAGCGGTTCTTGTTATCCAATGTCCATTGCCGCTGGATTCTCGTATGCTTCAGCCCAAAGAACACTCGCGACTCCTCTCTCCACGGAGATTCCGCTTGATCCTGGGCAGGGAGGAAGGTCGATCGCTGAATCTGCTCTGAAAATCGGAGATATTATCCTCTCGACTACAAATTCCTGGATCTCTGATGCGATTCGGCAGGTGACGCAGGCACCGATTAGCCATGCCATGATTTACATTGGCAACGATCAGGTCGTCGAGGCGATCGGCTCAGGGGTGACTTTGAGGTCACTGACAGAGGCGGTTTCAGGTGCAACCGTGGCAGTCGCCTTTCGAGTTCCAGGGTTGACCTCAGAACAAGGGCTTCGCGTTCGCGATTTTGTCGGTCGTCAACTCGATCGCAGTTACAGCTATTGGGGGATTGTACGACAAGCGTTGTTCCAGTTGGATCGGGCGGTTTGGTGCGATGGCAAGAGTGGTGAAGAGTACGATCGCTGTATTCGCTGGATCGGCAGGGTCAATTTAGGCACGGATAGCAATGATACTTTCTTCTGCTCTCAGCTTGTTCTAGCCGCTTATGCGGATGCAGGTGTTCCTCTCACCAGCAGCCCACCGAACTGGAACAGCCCTGGTGATCTTGCCGACCTGCGGTTCTCAGGACGGCTCGGATATGTCGGACATCTGAAAGCAGAAGTCGCAGCGAGTCAGAGCTTCAGTGTGAACAATTTCGGCGTGAGCAATTTCGGCGTGAACAATGGTTATCGAAATGGCAACGGCTCCCGATATACTGCGGTTCGTCCCTTGGCTCAACAGTCCTTTGATGTTCAGTGGAGCGATGTTCAGCTAGTGCCGCAACTGACAGATATGTCCTGTTGGGCAGCAGCAGCAGCGATGGTGGTGGGATGGCGCGATCGTATTTCGATTGATCCGACCGAGATCGCTCAAGGTGCGGGACAATGGGCAGCTTATACCGCAGGGCTAAATCCTGCTGATGTGCCATCGCTTGCACAGGCATGGCAATTAGTCATGGAGCCTCCTCAGTCTTATACCGTGGAAGGACTCAGACAACTGCTCGAGCGCAATGGTCCGCTCTGGGTTACGGCGGCTGTTCCCACATTACATGCGATCGTCGTCACGGGCATGTATGGAGATAGCACAGTTGATCAAACTTATGTACGAATTAAAGACCCATGGGGACGAGCATCAGGGACACCGGGCGCTCCAGGAAACTACAATCCAACACCGGGTCAAGGTAGTGAGTATGTTCTGACGCTGCAGCAGTTTGTTCAAGAATATGAAGGAGCCGCAACCAACCCTTCAGCCGTCAACATCCAAGTTCTTCATGCAGGTGGACGATCGCAAGCCAGCAGTTCCCAAAGCTTGCGCTCGATGCAATTCGGCGTGGCAGCTCAGTCCTATTCGCGGGCTTTGGCAGGTTCGCCTCTGCCAACAGATGGAATTGAGCGAATGCGTCAGGAATTCGTCAGCAATGCTGCTGCCGGATCTGCACGGCGCAACTGTATCACGATCACGAATGCCGGACTGCGACAGCTTTATGGCAATGCTCTGAAAAATCCAGATGGTTCTAACAAAGCGCTTGGAAGCACGATTCAGGGCACGATGGCAGCGTTGCGGCAGTACGGATTGACCCCGGAAGGAACAGTCTTTGAGTTTCTCGATGCTAGTGGAAAGTTGACCAAAGGAGTCATCCGCCCCGATCGCTTACAGACTTCGATCGAATCTTGGTTGCTAAACCAAGCCCAGGCGAACCAAGCATCAGGTTGGTATGCGTTCGGATTGTCAATCATGGATGGCTATCATAGCGTTGTTCTGGCGCTGTCCTTTAACGGTATTGGCGATTCAGCCACCCGATTATTCTGGGCAGACCAGATTTACAGTGGTTGGGATAATGTAACGGGACAGTTGGATGCTCGCATTACTGAGCGCACTCAAACTTGGTGGGACCCGCTTCCGGTTGATCGCAAAGCTCGTACTCGCGTTACGCTTTGGCAACTTTTGCCCGGTACTAGCCTGACTCAGGGCTTGTCGTACTCCAGTCGGGGACTAACTACGGCTCCAGAGCTTGCGGATGATACCGAGGGGATTGAGGGCTACGAAGAGGAAGTTTATGTCAACAGTCAGGGACTGTCTCTGACTTGTAGTGATGCCTTTTGCCCAACCAATGCAGCGTCAACGGCTAGCAGTGCCCATTTTAGCCTTTCTGAATTTACGAGCCGCGATGGAACAGTCGTGCCAGAGCAATTTCGAGGCAACATCCAGCAGGTCATGGATAATCTAGAAGTGCTGCGTCATGAATTGGGCGATCGTCCGCTCCGCATTATTTCTGGCTATCGCAGTTGCACCCAAAACACGCGCGTAGAAGGGGCAGAAAAAAGCCGACATCTCTGCGGGCAAGCGGCTGACATTCAGGTAGAAGGCGTAGATCCGGGAATAGTTCACAGCACGATCGAGCGACTGATTGCAGCGGGACGAATGCAGCAAGGTGGGCTGGGCTTATACGATACGTTTGTTCACTACGATGTGCGGGGACGGCGGGCGCGTTGGGATCGGCGGCGACGAACTGCAACGGTGGCTCGTAGCTTCAGCGATCCGGGCGAGGTGACACCCAATTATGCTCAGGCGAATTCTACCTTTGATGCGCTCCGAATGTTCTTTGATTGGTTACGTCGCCAGTTGAAGTTCCGGACTGGAGTGCCTAATACAACTTTCTTTCCGCATTCGGCGATCGCGAAACTCTATGGCACGGATGCTAGCGGCAACAGAATTCTGGAAGGGACTGGCTTCTATGTTGGACGCAACAAAATTGTCACTGCGGCTCATGTCCTCTGGTTCAACAATACAACCCGCGCGGTTGGTGTCGAGGTGATTCCGGGACTCAATGGAACGAATATGCCGTTTGGCGGTGCCAGCGTGGGCAGTTCGGGCTTCACCATTCATCACCACTACAACCCTGCTAGCTATGACCCCAACACAGATATTGCTGTGATCACAAGCGCGCCAGACGCACCCAACGGACAGTTCTTTGAGATGGAAGAATTGCGAATGTCGCCAAATACAGGCATGATCACTTGCGGTTATGCGGCTGTAGGAGTTGATCCAACGCTTCAGCACCTGGATGTCGATACGATTCGCCAAGTTCAAAATGGCACCTTTACCTATGCCGCTCAGGTGCGCCAAGGCTCAAGTGGAGGTCCTGTCTTTTACGCATTGGATGAAAACACAATTCGCGTCGTGGGTCTGAATGTGACAACCTACAATGCTCAGGAAAATCGAGGTCTCCGTCTAACTGATCCATTAATTCAGTGGATTAACAATCTCTAGTTGCTGAGGTGAGACCGATGATGACTCAAACCCTAAACACCATCGTTCCGAATACTATCGTTTCTAATCCTTCCAGACAGCAGCTTGGTCAGGTATGGACGCATCCTTTAATGGCTGAAGAAGCGATACCAGAGCCAGCTAGCCCAACCGGACAATACCCGGATGCGGTGTGGTCAACTGCAATGCCTGCAAGTTCTTTCGCTGAGACTAATCAAGTTCCCGAACCTCCAAGCGCAACCGGACAATACCCGGATGAGTTGTGGACGACCGGAAATACCACAATGGCGCAAGGGCTAGAATCGGCTAGTGACACAGCCGATGTTCCCGAACCTCCAAGCGCGATCGGACAATACCCGGATGAGGTCTGGGCATCTCCCCGTCCTGAAGCTCCCGTTGAGTCTACTTCTCCAGAGCCGGTTTCTCACATTCAAAGCGCTCCGACGACACCGGAAACTCCACCCTCTGAGCTTTTCCTATCGTTCAAGGAGGTAGATTATGCGGATGATCTGGATCTCAGCGGTAATCTCGCTCAGATGTCGATCGAATCCGATGGGCAGGTAGACCTGAGCTTTCAGGAGATTTATCGAATCATTCGGAGGGTTGCTGAGGCAGATTCTGGAGCAGACTTGTACAGCGCGCTTTCTGCTGATCGAGAGTATGAAACGCCAGGACAACCCGCCCATCAAACTCGTCATTTCGGCTTAGGCTTTGGCTTGGTGCTTTTCCCCCAAGAATCTGGACTGTTAGGAAAACTGCTGCGAATTATGCAGCGACGCGACACAGTAGCGTTTACTAGCCTATTCGCGCCCCACTCCGAAGCCTTGCTCACCACAGCAAACGCCGCCACTGCCCAAGAGCGGTTGCAGCCTGTCGGTGGAGAGTTGCTTTGGCGAGAACCTTGGCTCACTCGCTTTCATCAAGCGGGTGGACTACCTGCATTCCAAACTGCTCAGAACGAAGCCGCGATCGAACATCAGTTTCGCCCCATGTTAGGGATTGCCTATGAACTCGGTTTCCGCAGCGATCGCGCTTTAGCAATGGTCTACGACCGCATTGTCACCCGTGGATTAGGCGGTGGACTGCGATGGGTGATTCAATCCGTGACTCCTCTACAAACCGAGGAGCAACGAAGACAAGCGCTTCGCACCTTGGGATATGACACGATCGCGACTTTCCAAGCGGCTTCTCCTGGATTGCCGCAGACTGGACAGTTCGACCTTCTGACCCATGCGGCGATGGTCGGCGCTCTGCGTCGCCAAGGTGTGATGACCATAAGTCCGAACGATGCTGTGGCTCGATTGCTTGCTGCCGCGCAAGGAACTGCCAAACAACGGCTACTACGCCTACAAACCCTCTCACAGTTTGAAGATGTCATTTATCGACTGAGTGCCATGACATGATTCACGAATCGCCGGAAGTCAAAGCTGCCCGTCAGGTGACGACCCATGCCAGTGAGGTCTTGGGACGATCGCCCTCCTTCCAACAGCTCCCGCCCCAGACGCGAGATGCGATCGTGCGTGACTTGAACACGATCCAGCAAGCGTTTATTCCTTCCGCTCCTGCTCCAGATCCCTATGCTCTGACATTGGAAGCTCCTAGTGCTCAATCCTCTGATCCCTATGCGCTTGCAATGGAAACTCCCAATGATTTAGCAAGGCGGCGGGGGCTAACTCGACAGCGCAATGGCAATGAACCCGCCCCTGAGCCATCGTCCAATCCTCCAAGTCCCCGGACGGCAGCGACAGAAACGCTAGCCGCTCGTGCAGGGGCATTGAGCGACGAAATTAACTTTCCTGCCTTTGTTGCGAGTTTAGTTCAAGGCACCTTTGACGCGATCGTCGATGCGTCGATTCGGCAGATGGAAGCCTTCGCGAGTTTAGTCAGTGCGGTTGCGAAAGATGTCGATCGCTTCACCAGCGAGAATGTCACCTCGAATCAAGTGCGGGACTGGTTAGTTGAACAATATCCCCGCGATTTAGTGCTGGATTTTGCTAGCGGGCAACCCAAATTGCACCATCGCCCTCCTGCTGATGGAGAAGCTAGCGAACCTTCATGGCTTGCCGACTATGGCTTAGATGGCGTTGAGTTGACCGATGAGGTGATCGAACAACAGCTTATCCCTGCAGCGCGACGGCGGTATGGCGAGAGCCGGATGCAAATGCTCGCGACGATGGTGCTGATGGGGATGAATCGGATCAATGTGCGGGATGGTTCTGTCTCTGCCAAGTTGCGCTTTCGTGCTGCCGCTCGCGATCGTGCCGCCGTGGATTATGCAGTCTCTCAAGATCCGGGAGACGGCGGTTGGGGCGGGCGGGGGCGAGTGCAGTCCTCGATGATGGTTTCGACAGTTGGGGCGAATGTTCAATCTGAATCAGAACTCAAGGCTGAACTGTTTGGTGAAGTCAAAATTAACTTTGTGAGTGAGACGCTGCCCTTGGAGCGATTTGTTGACGCGGCTCAAATGGCGCTCTTACAGCAAAATTCTCGGACAGGTAAGGCGTTACCCTCAACTGCCACACCTCCGGCGATCGCGCCTCCTGCCACACCTCCTCCTCCCGCTCCGCCCGCGTAATCACAAAACCCGCCGCTTCTCGTTCCCTTTATTTTAGAAACTCACTATGCGCCGAGAACTTTGGGAATTGATCACTGACATTCTGGACTCCACCACACCCCAGGACGCAGCGCTATCTGGCATTCGCGTCAATAGCGTGGACATCAACTTACCTGTAGAAGTACAGGCACAGTCAACCGAAGTGGGATTCCGGCTCTTAGTCGATACACCGAGATCGCGCTGGCGCGAAGGGATCAACGAGCGTCCGACTCGGCTAACCATTCATCTAGTGATTGGAGGGGAATGATGAGCGATTTTGAAGATGGATTACCGATTGAAGAGTTTATTCAAGCGCTGACAAGCCAGCTCGATCGTGCTCAGGCAACGATGGGTCTCAAGGCTCGGTTTGGCTTACCGCTAACTTTTGCAGTCAAAGATATTTCGATTGACTTGCGGGCACAGGTTGAGATGGTCAAAAGTCAGATTCGGATTCGTCCTGCTGGAGCAAATGAAGACAATGCCAGCATTTTGCACTTTGCTTTTACCACCATCACTCGCCCCATGATTGAGGAAAACACCGTTCAAATGCAGGCGGACGAGCCATCGCTAAAAGAGGTACTCGGCGACGAAATTACAGATGAAGAACAGCGACGACTAGAATGGGCAGGCATTCGCAGCGTTTCGCAACTGAAGGAACTCCAAAACCAGAAAAGTGAGCATGTGATTGAGCAAGTCGCGCAAATTCCAGCCTTGCGGTTACGTGCAGCATTGGAACGAGCCTCGCGTCCTCATGTCAGCCGAGTTGTATCAGAAGGTGCCGATCGTCTCCGGATTCGGGGGTTGAACTTAAAGCAGGATCAAGACCCAAGTGTGCGAATCGGCGGAGAACCTGTGACCGTGCTAGAAGCAAACGATCGTGAACTTTTAGTTGCTCCTCTATCGCATCAGATGAGCGGGGCGCTAGAAGTCGAAACGGCTCCAGGCATCATCGCGACGACCGAACTCAATCCGCCATCAGAGCAACTCAATGTCTCTTCTGACCCTTATGCGCTCGCCCCTGATTCTCAAGGAGGTGGAGCATGAATTCTCGCCAACTGTTGACTCCCTGGTCTACGCGCAGTCGTCTCTACAGCATACCGGGCAGCCTGATTCTAAAACTTACGCTCGGAGAGGCTCCAGAAGCGATCCCAACTGCATTGGATATCCGCTCTGGAACACAGACTTCAACGACGAGAACAACGATCGGTTCCGTAGACCGAATCATGCGGCAATTTTCTGATCAAAACCGGATTGCGCGGGTTTACACGGCTGCTGCTAGCTTAGGGAAACCCGGACAGCAGCATCAAGGATTTGACGACATCGAACATGTGACCGGGTTGTCTCGTACCTTCCGCATTCAGACTGATCCGAATGTTTGCATTACCGACTTAATTGATGCACTGCGTCAATTATCTGTTGTGGAACAAGCATCGCCCCAGTATCTTTCGGTGCTTCCTTTTCAATCCACTCCGACTATCACATCTCAGGCTCCCGATGATTTGGACAGCGCATGGTTGTCTCGCAATCAAATTCGCGCGGCTGAGGCGATGGGCTATGAACCCGGCGATCCGGCTGTCATTATTGCGATCGTAGATACCGGGGTCGAAACTATCCATCCAGAACTTCAGGGACATCTCCGATCTGGTGTGGATACAGTACATCTCACAGCCCATGATTTAGCAACAGGCATTCAGCTTGTTGGCGATCGTGCGGTCATTGATACTGATACCGATGACTTAGTTGGGCATGGTACTTCCTGTGCTGGCATCATTGGCGCTAGAGGTGAACATCTTCCTCCAGGGCTAGCAAGCGGATGTGAACTGATGCCAATGCGGGTTCTGGGTGCAGCTAAGTTTCCGGGCAAAAAAGACTTGGTGGGAATTGGTGCGATCGCAGACATCAATCTCGGTATGAAATACGCGATCGACTTAGGCGCAAAGGTGATCAACATGAGCTTTGGAACACCGGAAGCTGCGATCGACAATGCTGACCCTCTACCTCATGCAGATATTGTGCGCTACGGTCTAGCGCGAGGTTGCATCATGATTGCTGCCAGTGGCAATTCTGGAAAGCAGGAGCGCTATCTACCCGCAGCACTACCGGGTGTGATTGCGGTGGGTGCAGTCGATGCGAGCGGGAAGCCAACTAGCTTTAGTACCACAGGAGATCATGTTGCGCTGTGTGCGCCCGGTGAAGGAATTCCTAGCGCAGGATTGCAGGGCTATTCACGAGTTACAGGTACGAGTTTTGCGGCTCCTTTTGTCACGGCGGCTGCGGCTTTGCTCGTGAGTCGTGCTGCTCGACGGGCTTATCCCCTTGACAGTATGACCGTGCGACGAATTTTGATGGATTCTGCTCAAGCTTGGTCATCAACGGTGGCAGAGGGCAATGGAAAAGGGATTCTTGATGCTTATGCAGCTTTACAACGACTGGATCGAGAAATTGATCAAGCAGGCTATTCTGGTTTGTCTCCACCTGAAATTGCAGCATTTTCTCCATCCTCTCAATCAACTAGAGAACCCACGTAATACTTCCCCATCTTCAGGAGGTCAACAGATGTCAAACCAGGAAGAGCTACGCTTAATCAATGGTATCGGCGAGACACTAGCAGAAGTGCTAGAACAATTTTCGATCGAGCAATTAACCGTGACATCAGTCGCGATCCTAACAGACGTATTGCAAGCCGCAGGGCAGTCTCCACCCAACAACATTGCAACCTGGGCAGCACAAGCTAGACGTATTCTCAAAATGCGTCCTTTGCGTATGGCAGGTCTGTCATTTGATGCGATTCATGCCTTGGCAACTGGAGGAATCAATTCTCTGCCAGCCTTCGTCAAAGCAGACCTCACTCATTTGAACGACATTCTGAAAGAGTCTGGAATCGTTCCCCCCGAGGACTTAGCCGACGTGCAGAAAAAAGCCCAAGAAATCCTTGCGAAGTCGCTCGTCGTGACGAATCAAGGCAAAGTTCTAGTCGGCTTTGAAGAGCCAGACTCCTTTACGCCGATCGCAGTGTATGACGATAACACTGTTCTAAAGCCTGCGGGTAATAAGCATGATGATCGGCTTCCGGTCAGAAGTATTCACGCAGATGATGATCAAGCGCCCATCTTGTGGGTGGAAAGTAGCGGGGTTACTGAGGGAAGTAAGATCAATGCTTCGGGTAGTACCTCTTCGGGTGGGACTTCTTCAGGACAGCCCCCGCCAGAGAGACCTGATAGACCGAATTCGGGCAATGATAACCCAGACGGGTCTTCAGGTTCAGATGGCTCTTCGGGAAGCGGCTCAGGAACCAATCCTCGTTTTGAACCGATTACGTTCATCGATATCTGCCAACGCAACGAAGCGGTGCGTCAGAAATTAAAAGATGAACGCTTTACGTTACGCCAGCGACGACGAGACTTAGGGGGCGTGCTTGCGCCGATCTATGAGGATCGATTGAAGCAGATTAACAAGCTTCTCTATGACGATGCAAAAGAAGAGCGCGATACACCGCCAGAAGTATCGAAACGATTGTTTGATCCGTTGTATATCAGGCTTCAAGAAGCCTTTCAGCAGACCGGACAAACGATCGACCAGCACGATCGAGGTAAGCTACCCAGTCAGCAGAAACATTCACCGGATCAAAAACTGAGCCGTGATGAAACTGCTTTTGCTGCGGTCTACGGAATTTTGGAGCGGGAACACACCACAGATCCGGATCTGGGACAGCGCTTCTATGATGCGCTTTCTTTAGCGCGGGGTGAATATAACGGTAATCGGCAACTCTTTGATCAAGTTCTCGAATTTTTGCTAGAAGAGGGCGATCTGCCTTACCAACCCCAGTCTTTGATCAACGGCGGTCAGCCCGATCCCTGTGCACCTACAGGCGATGGTCGGTTTGTCTATGCTGAACAATGGGCTGCGGTCGTTCGCACGTTAGTCAATCAAGGAGTGAGTCCTCAAGACATTCATCTCGGTCTAAAAGCGCGTCAGGCATTAGCAAACTATGTGGCTGCTGATGAATCTGCGCCGCCTTCTTCGCTGCAAATTAACCTCCCGGATCTAGAAGAACAAGCCAGCATCGAAATCATTGAAGATAACCTCCACGCAATGCAGGCAATCTACTTTGGAGCCATGTTAGAAGAACTCAAGCTCTTCCAGGTGGTGGAAAAGCTGGTCGAACTCTTCCAGATCGGAATGTTACCGGTCGGCAAAGGACGCGCGGGCGACATTCTGTTTGGTCACATGAAAAAGAGCGTCACTCGCTTTTCAGAGTTCGAGCGGCGGAGCCTTTATGCTCGGACGCTGGGCATGGCAGGCGGAGAAGCAGGCGGAAATCCCAACCGCGACTTCCATACGCTCTGGCTCCGCTTTGTCTCAGCCGTTTCTTCTTTTGCGCGTCAAATGCAAGTGGACAATCTCTTACGCGCAAATATTCCCGTTCGCATTAGCCAAGAACAAGTTCGTAAAGCAGGGCGAGACCTTGCAGCGAATCTATCCCTCTATGGTTATGGTATGGCGTACTTTGCGGCAACAGAACTGCAAAACCAAATCAATGAGTATATTGATTTGTTGTCTGATCCTGAAATCAAAGGGGCTTACGGCGCGAAGGATATGTGGGGTGTGATTGATCAAGTTGCGGCGTTTGAACTCGGAGGTCCAAAAGACAGCATTCGCTATCGGACGATGGCAACCGCAGGAGCGGTGATCATTCGTTGGCTCGCGAAGCGATCGAAAGCACTAGCATCTGTCAACATGGTAGACATCCTGGATGTGAACGAGATTAGCCGACCCATGATCAGAATGGCGGGGAACAAAGCGACCAACGATCCCTTTGACTCAGATCTCGTCAATGCCTGCGAACGCTGGTTAGCGGTGACGGGAACCCCAGAAACGCAAATCGAATCTTATGCGGATGCCTATGTGTCACCAACGACGACTTCTCGTCCGATTCAGATTCCATCCGCAGCAAAAGATCTGCTGCAATCCGTTGGCATTCCAACAAACGGTAGTTTTCCAGTGGGAATGGGGCGGTGAGAATTATGACACAAGAATCAGTTGCAAAAACCCTCAAACAGCGGTTGCACCGAGTTGCTCAAAGCATGGGAACAGAAAGCCCACTGCCCTATGTGGGTGACTTGATTGAGCGATCGTTTTGGCTCCCTCAAGGAGATATGCACTATGCTCAGAATACGCTGACTCCGGGAACTGTTCCGTTTGAGCCTTCTTTTTCTGAGCAGGAACCCAATACGCTGCGCTTCACGATCGAACCTCTAGGACCCGATGCCCCACCTGTAATCCGTCGGGATGAAGCAACCCGTGAAATGCGACGGCTAGTCAGTCATCTATTTGGTGGCAATGCTTTACGCTGGTTTGATGAACGCAGCGAGGAATGGCGGGGACTGTTTCCCAACCCACATCTGAGCTATGGTGCCTGGTTTGGCAATGCTTACGATCGTGATGGACTGCATTCTTCTAAAATCTATTACGAACTGCGTCCGAATGAGCTATCCGCTCTACCGCTTCCGCTCGCAACCCTCGCCCGGATAGCGCTCGAATCGATGCCTGCCTTAGTGCCTGTCTTCACGACGATTACGTGCCAACGCGACAATGGTAAACAGCGAATTACCTTTCTGCACTGGAACGGATTGCGGTTAACCGACTTAAATGCACTGCTTTCAAGGCTCGGACTGTCTCACCGATTATCCGCCGTAATGCAAGTGTTTGGTTTAGCACTGGGAGGACGATTTGATTTACCAGAGCGATCGCTGTTTGTCGGTCTTTCTGGCACCCCTCAAGAGCCAGAACTGAAGCTGGAAGTTGCCTTGGGAATGCTTCCCGACCTGCCACCTTCTTTTCTGAGGCTATTAACCCTTGGACTCTCAGAACGTCCCCGTGAATTGCAAGCGATGCAACGCTGGCTGCAAGCTTTCACGCCCGAATCTTATGGATGGCCCGGTCATTTTTCCATTCTGAGTGTCTGTCTAACTCCTAACTATCCAGCGCGGGTTAGTTTGTATTTGCGACCGATCGAGTTTGATTTGAGCCAACAACAGCTCGATGGATTCGCAAATGGCTATCAAAGGACTGGCATTCAAAATGGTGGAGCAATTTTGAACGGCACTGGCATTGCTTAAATTGAGAGGAAGCGACTATGAACACCTATAGCCATCGCAACGGGCAGGGAAATCTCCGGACTCAACCGAGTGCAGAAACTTTGGATCTCACGCGGCAGAATGTGCGCGATTTGCTGCTGCAAAGTCCTGCCTTTCAGTCTTTGCCAATCGATAAACAGCGAGAAATTGCTAATCACACGGTTCAAATTGCGAGCTATCTGGCGGAGCCAGAGGGAATTCGGGGAGATCGATTACCAATGGCTCAAGCCGCTAGCACTGATCCCTACGCGGTTGGATTCGCAGATCCGGTGAGTGGGGCTAGACCAGGGGCGCAAGAAGGGGTCTTTACCGCTCAGGCAGCGCGGGAAGGAGCCGCAGTTGCAGGACTCCTACTCCAACAAGTGAATTTTCCTTCCTTTGTCAGCGGGTTGATCAGTGGAGTGTTTCATTCCATTGTGCAATCGTCGATCGAGCAGATGGAAGCTTATGGCAAATTAGTTGCTGATGTTGCCAAGACCCTCAATCAGTTCCGGGATGAAAACGTCTCCGCGAATCAAGGACGCGATCATCTGGTCGAACAATTCCCTGATTTGTTTCAAGTTGATATCGATACTGGGTTGTTTGATGGTGGAGGAGGTCCTAGAGTCCGGCTGCGCGATGGAGTCGATGAGGACACTGCCTTGAAGCGAGTGAATAATTTACCGATCGAAGGCGGACCAATCTCCAGCTTAGACGATGAGACAGTCGAGGAAAAATTGGTTCCTGCTGCCCGTACCCAACTTGCAACCAGCCGTCAACAATTACTCGCAACGATGGTACTGATGGGAATTAACCGCATTGTAGTAACGGACGGCAAGATCTCTGCCAAAGTCATGTATGACTTCCAAGCAAGAGATAATTTCCAATTCCGTAAAAGCGCGACTCAATTTGACTACGCCAAAGATGACTTCGGCAATGTCCAAACGGTTCGCTCTGGGCAAAGAGACTTTGAAGAACAGAGCGATCGTGGTGGTTATACCTACAACTACGAAAAGGGTAAAGGTGAAATTGACTCACGCGGAGGCAGCTACTATGCCAAAGGAACCTACAAATATACCGACCAACCCGTTGTGACGCTGATGAGCGCCTCACAGCAGGCAACGGATGCGGCATTACAAACAAAAGCAAGTCTTGCAGGAGTCGTGGAAGTGAACTTTAAGAGTGATTACTTGCCCTTAGAAAAAATGGCAGACTCCTTCCAAGTGGCAATGATTCAGGATGCTGCTCAACCCAAACAAGGCGCACGGGGCGCAGGCATCCAGCAAGCACCTACTCAACCACCCGCTCAACCTCCTACCCAGACACCCAGAACCTAGGGAGCTAGCTTGATGAACAGCGTTACCATGCAACAGCCCTGGTCAGACTCCGAAACGCTCAACGCCGTCCGCCCAGAAGTCCGCAAGGTTTTAGAATCTTCTCAAGGATTTGCGCGATTATCGCCAGAAGAACAGCGACAACTCGCGCAAATGATGGTGAAAGTCTCAGCCTATATGGCAAATCCTGAAGGGCTGGCAGCGCAAGAGCTTTCGCCGGATGGCGGTGTGTTGTCAACGGCTCAGGCAGACAGCACTGATGCAGTACGGCAGCGCTTAGCCAAAGCTCCAGGATTTGCAGGAGAAGATTTTCAAGCAGGCGGAGTGAGGCAGGGTGTCCAGCAGTTCGGGGAACTGGTGAAGAAAGTAGACTTTCCCATGTTTGTGTCTGGACTGATCCAAAACGTATTCCAAGCGATCGTAGATTCCTCGATTCAACAAATGCGAGCGTATGGTGAACTCTTAGCCAACGTCGCAAAAACCGTTGATCAATTTGCTCAAGATAATATTACCGAGAACAATGCGCGAGATTGGCTGAGCCAGCGCTTTCCGGGGCAGTTAGAGATAAAGACCGATGCGATGAGTAGTGGCTTTGCAGAAGGCAACGACCCATCGACATCAACTCCTCGTGTCACGTTGCGAGAAGATCAGGAAAATCCAGAGGAAGCCCTCAAGCAGATTTCTGAAGAATTACAGCTTGCAAAGCCTGTGACCGATCTCTCAGACGAAGCAGAAGAGCGTCGTTTAGTCTTAGCGGCAAGGCTGCAAATTGCTCGGAGTCGTCAGCAATTACTTGCATCAATGGTCATGTTGGGCATTAACCGGATCGTCGTCACAGATGGATTGATTCATGCCAAGGTTGTGTTTGATATGCGAGCTTCGGATATTGCAGGGCGACGGGCAACTGCATCAATGTATGATGCCCAACGCGAAAGTGCGACTCAACGATTTGGAGCGAGCTATAGCAGTTGGCTTTCACCCGTCAGTGCGAACTATGAATCAACCTCCAGTCAGGATCATATGGCAACTGTGCAATCCTCAGTGGATGAAACATCGGAATCCAAAGCAGAAGTCAAAGCGAAGCTCACTGGCGAAGTCAGAGTCAACTTCAAGAGTGACTATTTGCCAATGGAAAAAATGGCAAGCCCCGAAATGATTGCAGCTATTCAAGGCAATGCTCGTCCTCCAGAAAAACGAGTTGAAGGAACATAATAACAATGAATCTCCTGCCTACGATCGCCAATGATTCCACTGTTCATGAGATTGCGAACCCGCAGCAGATCGCGATCGAACAGGCATTGCACGATGGCTGGCAGATTGTTCAGCAAATCCAAGCATTCGCTCTACAGCTAGCCGAGCTAGGCGATATTGATCTGCCGCCTGCAATGGCATCCGAAAGCGATCGCACTCAGCTTAAAACCGTTGCATCTCTCTATCTTGCGTCTGAACTAGAACTTGCCCGAATTTTGCCCGCGATCGACACTTTAGTTGGCATTGCGATTAGCGGGGGTCTTCGCACTGACTTAGGTGCTGCTGCCCCTTTAATTGCAACCTTCTGGCAAACCCGGCATCAACGCTTCACAACACCGGAACGTCAGGCAATTTTTACTCGCTTATTTGGAACGCCAGCAGGCCCGACCCTTGCCGCCTCTGGAGGACGCAACACTGCGTTTGAGGGGCTAATGATTGATTTTGCAGAAGCGCTCTACAAAATCGATCCGGTTCCTGGATTAACCACTCGTATCAGCAGTGACATTTCGACTCGTACCGCAGCGAGACGATTAGCTGGCAATTTAATTTCCCGGAGCGGCGGGATTGCGGCTTTCGCGGCTCAAGAACTGATGCGATCGCTGTCTCAAGCGATCGAAATCCTAAAACAGCCTGCAATTCAACAAGCGGTGCAAGCGAGATCGGTGTGGATGGCGCTCCGGAACATTGCTCAAACTTATCTCAACGAAGACGTTGATCTCGACTCCCATCTTCAGCGCGGACGCAATGGAATGCAGATTCTCTCTTGGCTCGCAGAAGTGCTTCCCCACCTAGAGGAAGAAAATTCATCCTTAGTCACTCCTGATCATTCTGTCGTTCTTGCTGCAACCCGTTGGTTACAGGCAAGTTTAGCGATCGCTGATGCTTCTTCCAACAGTGGAGGTCAAACATGACTGCACTGGTGCTCTCACCTCATTCCCCTACGCCGACAGAACCGCTACCCGTTGTACGGCAGGCAGTGCGGGATCTGCTGCTTGCGACTCCAGCCTATCAAGAACTTTCTCCCGACCATCGCCGCCAGATGGCAGAACTGATGGTGCGAGTTTGTCATACGGCTGCCTCCTTAGTTGCAGAAGAAATCGAAAGCGATACAACTTATCGCACAGGGACGCAGCAAGACCAATTCTCTGCGCCTTTTGCGATCGCTCAATCTGCTGGCAGCGATTTTAGCGGAGTGTCGGCTCAAAGAGTTGCAGGTACAACTCGTGCAATTCTTAACGCTGTTTCCTTTCCTCGCTTTGTGACTGAACTGATCAATGGTGTTTTCAAAGCGATCGTGGATTCCAATATGCAGCAGTTGCATCAATACATTGACCTGTTGAACAATGTCGCCGCAACAACGGAAGGGTTTGTTGATCTGAATATGGCTCCTGCTCGCGCACGAGAATGGTTAGTTGAGCGCTTTCCTGGTTCGTTTGAAATTAGTGGAGGTACTGAAGAAGAGCCTTCTGAAGCTGGATTTAGCAACGAACCTGATCAAGATGCAACGCTACAACTCCGTTCAGGTGGCTCAATGCCACCGGAGCAGGCGCTCCGCACTGCTTTAGGGCTAGAACCCAATGAGAGTGTTCCGTCTGGTGACCCTGAAAGGATATTAGTTCCCCTGGTTCGTCGCTATCTAGCACGCAATCGTCAGGAAATGCTGGCAACGCTTGTGCAGATGGGAATGCAGCGAATTGTGATCGATAGCGGTCGTATCAATGCAGCAATGCGTTTTCATATCGACACCCACAGTGCTGCTCAAGCGGATCAGGGCAGTCGCTTTGATCTGACCAATCAAATTAGTGCTTCTGGTAGTTTTGGCTTTGGTCCCTGGGGTGCAAGTGCCTCGCTCCAAAATACGATCGGCTATGTTTCGACTCAGCAATCTCGGACGACAGAGGAGCTAAATACCGATTTGGAACTGACCTCTTCTGTAGAATTGAACTTTCATAGTGATTATGTGCCGTTAAATCGACTCGCTAGTTCTGGACAAGCACAGCGAATCGAAGCAAATTCTCGAAATCCTGACTTTGAGGCGACTCGTCGTGCTGAAGAAGCGCGGCGGCAGCAGTCAGCAAGCAATGATGCTGCCCGTGCGGATGGTCCACGGCAACAATTACAGCCTCATACTCCAGCGAGTCCACCCGATACGCTTGGTGCTGCTGAGCGTGCTCGACGAGAAGCTGCGACGAATCGACCACCGCGTGGAAGTTCTAATTCTGGGCAACAGCCTACATCGGCGACTCCCTCACCGACTTCTTCACCAACTACCCCAGCAACATCACCAACTACCCCAGCAACATCACCCAGTTCTTCAGCAGCACCAGCGGTATTGTCAACTTAACCCACAATCAGTTGTGGGTTTTGTGAAATAGTTAATCCGAAATAGTGAGCAACAAGTCTAGATTGAGCATTCAACAAGGAGAAACGCTCTGTTTTGATGCTATGTGTATGCCAGGGTTTTCAAGCCGTAGTACAGCTTGCTGAGCCGCTCGAAGCGCAGCAGTAAGCGCTTGAACTTATCCTTCCAAGCAAACACTCGCTCGATGGTTCCCAGCATTCCTGAAAAATAGCCGCATCGAAAATAGCCTTGCGTCCCCGCTTCGGAGTTTTTCTCCCGCGCGGATTTTCAATTGTGGAATGGTTCCCAACATTCCACAATTGAAAATCCGCGCGGTTGGCTCGGCTATCGTAACCTGAGTTCGGGTTACTTAGACAAAATAGTGAAGCAAAAAATCTGAGTTATTCTTGTGACACTCTTCACCCTCCACTTCGTAAGTATGATGGGCTTCTTTAGGTTAGATTAAGCAGAAGCGGTCTTTGCTCAACTTGATCCTAAAAAGGGCTGTCACCATCGAGCAATTAATCAAGATTCTGCTGGTCGATGAATGTGAAACTCATTGATGCATTACTGCGTGAGTTTCAAAAGCAGGTTTTGAGACTCATCCACGATGAAAAACGAATATCTGAAATTATTCTGTGTAAAGCTTAAGCTGCCCCAGAAACCTTGATGGGAAGTTCTGCAAGCGGGACGTTAACGGCTTCAGCAAACTTAACCCACTGCTGGATCGTCATCGACGGCTCTTTACCTCGTTCCCAAGCACGAAGCGTGGACGATGACACTTCGATCGGTTGTGTCGCAAAAATGGTAAGGTGTGGAGGCTTAATTTTCTCCAGCCTTGCTCTAAATGATGACTGACTCCCTGTTCAAATGGCGGCACTTTTTGCCTGAAATTATCTTGC
>JACJNX010000055.1 GCA_014695255.1 Cyanobacteria bacterium FACHB-63 | reverse complement strand
TTGGGTGAATGTGAACCGATTGTTCGAGTACCTGCCACGTTGCTTTCGCTTCCATCAATGACAAAAAGATATGCACCAGTTCAGCCGCTTCATATCCAACCAGCGTTGCTCCTAAAATCAAATTCGTCTCGGTGTCGATGACCATCCGATAGAAACCCAGATCGTGCCCCCACTCAATGCTACGGGCAATATAAGCCATTGGCAGCATGGCTTCGCGAGCCGCAATGCCCTGTTGCTGAGCTTGCTCTAACGTCATGCCCACTCGACCCACTTGTGGTTCTGTGTAGACGGCATAGCCTAACACCCGATCATTGCGTGTCCGGTGTTCGCCGCACAGAATCGCTTTCAAGCGGCGATAGTCTTCCCAAGAAACATGGGTAAACGCAGGCTGCTTGGCAACGTCTCCGATCGCATAAACCCCAGAGCAGGTCGTCTGGAACTGATCGTCGATTTTAATAAATCCTTGTGCATCTAATTCAACACCAGTCACCGCAGAATTCAATGCCCCAGTATTTGGTTTGCGTCCAGTTGCAATCAGCAATGCTTCGCCATTAAGGACTTCGCCATTACTTAGCGTTAGGGTAAACACACCGTTCGTGTAAGCAACTTGCTGAACCTTCGTATTCAAATGCAGTCCAATTCCGTCTTGCTTGAAGGCATCTAAAAGCACAGCACTGACATCGGATTCTTCTTGAGCTAGCAGGCGATCTCCCCGCACAATTAATTCGGTTTGGCTGCCTAAACGCGCCATTCCCTGCCCTAACTCCAAGGCAATATAGCCCCCGCCAACTACAAGCAGCCGAGGGGGAATCTGCTGCAGATCAAAGAAATTGCGGTTAGTGAGATAGGGCGTTCCTGCTAAACCAGGAAAGTCAGGAATGGTGGAGGATGTGCCCGTGTTAATAATAATGATGGGAGCCTGCACTGTTACACCGCCTCCGCTGACCGTTCGATCCCCAGTGAAAGTAGCTTCAGCGCAAACGACTTTAACCCCAGCACTCTCTAGCCGCCGTCTAGTGCCCTGATTAAACTGGCTGCGAATGCCCCGCACCCGCTCCATCACTGCCGGAAAATCGACTTCAACCTGCGCGTGGATGCCGAGCTTTGCGGCTTGTCGAGCCCGACCTGCGGCATGAGCAGCGGCTAAAAAGGCTTTAGAAGGCGTACAGCCATAGTTGATGCAACTGCCACCCAACGCATCGCGCTCAAATAGAACGACATTTTTACCTGCTTTAGCAAAGTCAGCCGCAAGTGGAACTCCACCCTGACCACTTCCAATCACAATTAAATCTGCTGTTTCCATAGTTACCTCTGTTAATAAATAATAAAGTTGATAGAGTGAGCAATTGCATTGCATGAATGCTGAGAAACTTCCTTAAATTCTATTCCGGTTGTAATTTTTATTGGTTCGGACATTCACTTGGGATGCAGATGTCATCACATTGAGTCTTCTTATTCTCCTTATCTGCTGTTTGTAGTGAATTAATTGTGTCGCAAACGCACGAGAATTGATTGGCTTCAAAAACTTTTGTTTGGAGCTGTGAGGATTGTTATGTTCTCACAGCCTGTGCTGAAGGTAAGTCTCCGGGCGGACCCAAAATTTCGTCACCAATCTCGGCAGAAATGCGTTCGAATAGTGCCATATCCGGTGCTGCTGTTTCATCCAGGGTGCCAACTGCTGCAATCAGCTGAGCAAAGCTACTGGGCGCAGCAACAACCAATCCACGCGCAGGTTGATCGCTGAGTACACCGATCGCATGCGGTGTGCCAGGAGCAATCAAAAAGCTTTCACCCGCACTGAGTATAAACTTGTGTTCACCTGCCCAGACCGTAAACTCTCCTTCTAGCACATAGAGTTGTTCGGAATAGCGCGTGTGACGATGGAGTGGTGTTTGTGTACCCGGTGGGAAGTAGCCTTCGATCAGATCGTACTGGCCTCCAGTTGTGGTGTGATCGGCAATGATATTGAGGCGAGAGCCCAAAAGCCAGAAAGATTGTGTCATGACATTACTCCGATTCATGCGTGAGTTAGTGAATGTGAAATCTCTGCTGTCGATCGCTGCTTCAATAATTTCCAACTCAGAGTTAGGAATGCCTTGATTGATCCAAAGCTGCAATCTCTCTTCAACTAACGCAGTGACCTGAACGCTGCGCGGATTTCCTTAGAAAAGAGCTGAGGCTCCTCCCA
>JACJNX010000054.1 GCA_014695255.1 Cyanobacteria bacterium FACHB-63 | reverse complement strand
AGGCTATTCTATCTTCAGAGGGTTACTCTTAGCTCGAACTTTGCTTTAATCTCAGCATAGTTTAATTCCCTGCTCTCAAAGAGTAATCCTGTGATGTTCATGCCCTTCGATTTCCTATTGCGATCGTTCGCAGGCTTGCTGTCTGTCGCTCTACTGGGTGGTAGCGGTTACATTCTGCGTCAGTGGTACGAGGGAGAATGGCAGGACGATCGCTGGCTATATCTGGGCATTGGACTCTTACTCTGGTCGTTCTTGGGCTTTTTACCGATTCTACTGCTGCGTCGTCCGGGTCGGGATGAACCTAAACCTCATCGCAGTCAACGAATTCAACGCCTAGTTCGACCGGATGGCAGCGAAATTCAAGTTGAATTTTATGGAGATGACAATGCTCCCCCGCTAATTCTGACGCATGGTTGGGGGCCTGATAGTACAGTGTGGTACTACGCTAAAAAGCAGCTTGCTCAGCAGTTCCGCGTGATTGTGTGGGATCTGCCTGGGTTAGGTCGGTCTAAAAAGCCGAAAAATCGCGACTACTCTTTAGAAAAATATGCCCATGATTTGAATGCAGTCTTAGGGATAGTAGGAGATCAGCCCGCTATTTTGCTCGGACACAGCATGGGAGCAATGATTCTGCTCACTTTCTGTCGATTGTTTCCAGAGCAACTTGAACAACGAGTTTCAGGCTTAATCCTGGTGAATGGAACCTATACCAATCCACTAAGAACGACCATTCTCAGTAAACTGTTGCTAGCACTGCAAAAACCTCTGCTAGAACCTCTGCTGTATCTTGCGATCGTGCTTTCCCCGCTACTGCATCTGACAAGCTGGCTCAGTTATCTGAATGGTTCCACGCTGTTAACCACAGAAATCTCCGGCTTTACAGGCAGAGAAACACGCGGGCAGCTTAATTTCTCTAGTTTAATTGGCATCAAAGCACCACCGGGAATTTTAGCGCGGGGTGTTCTGGCAATGTTGAGATTTGATGAAACTGCAACGTTACCGAGAATATCAGTTCCGGCTTTGGTTGTGGTGGGTCGATCAGACATTGCAACCCGACCGATTGCGAGCGATCGTATGAGTCGGGACATCCCTCAAGCACAACTAAAGGTTTTGTCTCCAGGGGGGCACATGGTGCTAATGGAAAAGAATCCGCAGTTTGCAGAAATCGTTCAAACCTTCAGTCAGTCTTGCCTAAGCTCAAGGCGACGGAGCGAGTTCTAACGTTCTTAATTGCCAGATTTTCACGGTGTTGTCTGAACTACCACTGGCGAACCACTTGTCATCTGGACTAATCGCGATCGCATTGACCGCTTGAGAATGCTCACTCAAGGTACAAAGGAGATCTCCAGTGGCAAGGTTCCAAAGCTTAATCGTTTTGTCATTGCTGCCGCTAATCAAGGTCTTGCCATCGGGACTAATGGCGATCGTGCAAACAATATCGAAATGTCCGGTCAAGGTTTGCAGCAGTTCTCCAGAATTCGGCTCCCAAATCCGAATGGTTTTGTCTTTACTCGCACTCACAAGACGATCGCCTTGGGGATTAAGCGCGATCGACATAATGGAATTCTGATGTCCGCTTAATGTCCGAATTTGCTGACCTGTTCTCAAACTCCATAATCTAATTTGATTGTCTAGCCCACCACTAGCAACAATTTGACTGTTTGAGCTAACCGCTACCGATCGCACCATCCCTGATGTAGTAAAGCTTTGCAGCAGTTCTCCAGTCTGCAACCCCCAAACGCAAACAGTGCGATCCTCGCTGCCACTGACGAAAAACTGTCCATCGGGACTCAGCGCGATCGCATTGACATCGCGCAGATGACCGGAGAGCGATCGGATTACCTCACCACTGGGTAAGTCCCAAATCTTAATCGAATCATCATCGCTACAACTGATCAATCGCTTCCCGTCTGGACTAAACGCAAGCGAATTCACCGATTTCGTATGACCGATGAACGAGCCTAATCGATCGCCTGTGCTTACATCCCACATGACAATGCGATCGTCTAAACTCCCGCTAACTAACGTGCGTTGGTCTGGACTAATCGCGAGTGATATCACCCAAGTGCTGTGACCGCTCAAGGTGTTGAGACATTTTCGCGGCTGTGAACTCTTTGAAACATAGCGGGCGGCGCTCGTGGGTATCGAGGGCGGAGGCGGGATATTCGGGCGCGATGGGCGCGATTCCGGCGGCTGTGTTGCAGGGACTGGCGCTGTCACCTCGTTGCTTAATTCAAGCTCTCTCGTTACACCAACCGCAGGCGCAGATAATGCCATTCTTAGATCGTGCATCGCTTCATCGGCAGTTTGATACCGATCGCTCACCAAATCCCTGAGCAAGCGATCGAGAATTTGCCCGATCCTTTGGCTAATGCCAGCGCCGCGCCGCTCTAAGTGTTCGCGCCAAAGCCAGCGACCCGATATTGGATCATGCAGTTCTTCAGGTCTAACTTGGGTGAGTAAGTAGATACAAGTTGCACCTAAGCTGTATAAATCGCTTGCAGGATAGGCTTTGCCGTTTCGCAGTTGTTCGACGGGGGCATAGCCTTCTGTTCCGATTCTGGTTCCAGGCTGAATCGCATCCGTCTCGGTCAGCACCTTGGCAATGCCGAAATCAATCAGCACTAATCGCCCGTCTAGCTTGCGGCGAATAATATTGGCAGGCGTGATGTCCCGATGAATCACATTGCGATCGTGAACAAACTTCAAAATCGGCAACAGCCGCACTAACACTTCTCGAATCTTCTGTTCGTTGAAGACTCCGGTCTGGGCTAGTTCTTGCGCCAGAGTCACCCCTTCAATGTACTGCTGCACTAAATAGAGGCGCTGTTCCTGCTCAAAATAAGCTAAGAGTGTGGGAATGTAAGGATGCTCTCCGAGTTCATGGAGTCGGACAGCTTCTTGCTCAAACAGTTGAATCGCTTTATTCAGCGCCTTGGTTCCTTTGCTCTGCGGTAAGAACTGTTTAATCACGCAGCGAGTTCCTAGACGATCCTCGTCGATCGCCAGAAACGTCTTGCCAAATCCGCCTCGTCCTAATGGCTGCACAACGCAATAACGCCCTCTAAGCTTCATCAGAGTGCCGCAACTCTGACAACGTTCAAGGCGGTTTGGATTCTGAGGGTGGGGGCAGTCAGGGTTAATACAGTACGTCATACTCAGAGGAGGCGCGATCGTTTTTCCTTAGAGTGATCTTTTTCGCCTAATTTTGAACAAGCGTGTTGAATTTTACTGAAGATGTCTGACTTAATTACCGTGACCGTAAAGCTATTTGCGGCATATCAAGATGCTTACGGAGTGCCAGAATTAACACTAGAACTGCCGCAAGGTGTGAGCGTTGAACAGGTATGCGATCGCATTCTGCACGATCGTCCTCAGCTTGCGCCGCTCAAAGACACTACTCAATTTGGCGTAAATTTGGAATTTGTTTCGGCAGAAACGATCGTCCAAAACGGTGATGAAATTGTTCTCATTCCCCCGGTGAGCGGCGGTTGAGCAATCCCGACGAAAATTATCGGGTTTATTTGACTCGATATTTTTCGCGTGATACGATTTCAAGCGAAATCACAGTCAAACGACAGAAAGCTTGCTCATAGGGAGTTTCGAGAGATGACCGTTACCCATTCCAAAATTCGTTCTAGCCAATCTGCTTTTGAAGCGCTCAAGTGTAAAGAGTGCGGCACAGAGTACGAGCCAAAAGCAACGCACGTGTGCGAGATGTGTTTTGGTCCGTTAGAAGTCAAATATGATTACGATTGGCTCCGCAAAACGGTCACTCGCGAAACCATCCAAGCAGGCCCAAATTCGATTTGGCGCTATCGTCCGTTTCTCCCGGTTGCAACCGATAATGTAATCGATGTTGGAACTGGGATGACTCCCTTGCTGCAAGCGAATCGTTTGGCGCGTCGTCTGGGTCTGAAAAAGCTGTACATCAAAAATGATGCAGTGAACATGCCGACTCTGAGCTTCAAAGATCGTGTCGTTTCGGTAGCATTAAGCCGTGCCCGTGAATTGGGCTTTACCACGGTTTCTTGCGCCAGTACCGGAAACCTGGCCAACTCGACCGCAGCGATCGCGGCTCATGCAGGTCTCGATTGTTGTGTGTTCATTCCGTCTGATCTCGAAGCTGGAAAAGTCCTCGGAACGCTAATCTACAACCCGACTGTGATGGCAGTTCACGGCAACTACGACCAAGTGAATCGCCTCTGTTCTGAAGTGGCAAACACTCACGGTTGGGGATTTGTAAACATCAATCTGCGCCCTTACTATTCTGAAGGCTCAAAAACTTTGGGCTACGAAGTGATCGAACAGCTTGGATGGCAATTACCGGATCACATCGTTGCACCATTGGCATCGGGTTCACTGTTCACCAAGATCTACAAAGGCTTCCAAGAGTTCGTTGAAGTGGGCTTGGTTGATGAAAAAGCGGTTCGATTCAGTGGCGCACAAGCGGAAGGATGTTCCCCGATCGCTAAAGCCTTCCAGGAAGGACGCGACTTTATTTCCCCGGTGAAGCCGAACACGATCGCTAAATCGATCGCGATCGGAAATCCCGCAGATGGCGTTTACGCCGTCGATATTGCTCGGAAAACTAACGGCAACATCGAATCTGTCACCGATGCAGAAATCATCGAAGGCATCAAGCTACTGGCAGAAACCGAAGGAATTTTCACTGAAACCGCAGGCGGAACGACGATCGCGGTACTGAAGAAATTGGTCGAAGCAGGCAAGATCAATCCTGATGAAACGACGGTTGCCTACATCACCGGAAACGGTCTGAAGACTCAAGAAGCGGTTCAAGGTTATGTCGGCGAACCGTTCACGATCGAACCGAAACTCGATAGCTTCGAGCGGGCCTTAGAAAGATCTAGAACGCTCGATCGCTTAGAGTGGCAACAAGTTTTGGTTTAATGTTTTAGTTCCTTTCCACATTGTTTAATGTTATGGCTGTTAAAGTTCTCATTCCAACTCCTCTGCAAAAGCTCACCCATGATCAAGCCACTGTTGAATGCAGTGGTGAAACGATCGGGGCACTGTTAGAATCGCTTGAGTCTAGCTGTCCAGGCATCAAAGCCCGTCTTTGTGATGAGCAAGGACAACTCCGCCGCTTTGTGAATTTCTATGTGAACAGCGAAGATATTCGCTTTCTAGATGGAGTGAATACGCCGCTCAAAGATGGTGATGAAGTGAGCATTATTCCTGCGATCGCGGGTGGCTGATTTCGTTGACGAATTGATTTCAAACTCCAGGCTGCTATGAGCGTCTGGAGTTTTTTAGTCTCGATTCTTGTAGAAAGGACGGAAGACCAGGCGATCGTTCTGAGTCAGTGGTTTGCTCTTCTACGGATATTTGAATTTTAGCAACGGGCGATCGCGAATTAGTGAGAATGGGAAGTATGGCTCAGCCGAACAGGGGCACCCCGGATGCAGCATCGAAGCGAATTCTGAGAAGCGAATTCTGATTGGTCAACTAACACGATAATAAGACCAGCGTTCAGGATACGATCGCCTGAGTAACCTTTCCCAAATCCCTTGATGTTAGACGCTCTCATGCCGCAGACTTCCGTTGCTCTAGAAGCGAAAGGACTCACCCGCCGCTTTGGTGGATTAGTCGCTGTCAACAATGTCTGTTTCTCGGTCAAGCCCGGAGAAATCTTCGGTTTAATCGGTCCCAATGGAGCCGGAAAAACAACCCTATTTAACCTGGTAACGGGAATGATTCCACCGTCGACCGGGCAAATGTTGCATCACGGTGAAGACATTTCTAAATTACGCCCCCATCAGATTGCAGCACGAGGAATTGCGCGTACCTTTCAAAATATTCGACTGTTCAGCAACCTGTCCGCCCTGGAAAATGTGATGATCGCCCGACACCTACAAACCCGCAGTGGATTACTGCAAGGAGTCTTCGGCATGGCTTCTCAAGAAGAACAAACCACGAGGACTGCCGCAGCAGAACTTTTAGAACTCGTTGGACTGAGCGATCGTGCTACAGAAAAAGCCTGCAATCTTCCGTATGGCGAACAACGACGCTTAGAAATCGCAAGAGCCTTAGCCCTCACTCCCCGTATTTTGCTGCTCGACGAACCCGCCGCAGGCATGAATCTCACCGAAAAGCATCAATTGAGTGACTTTATTCGCCAAATTCGCGATCGTTTCGATCTGACGATTTTGCTGATTGAGCATCACGTTCCTTTAGTGATGGGACTATGCGATCGCATCGCTGTTCTTAATTTTGGGCAATTAATTGCGATCGGTGATCCCGCCCACGTCCGCAATGATCGTGCGGTGATCGAAGCGTATTTAGGCAGCGAATAAGCGACAATACAGTCTACTTGAGCTTTTCTTGATCTATGTCTTTCTTGCTCGAACTTACCCATCTCAGCGTTAATTACGGCGGAATTCAGGCATTACAAGCGATCAGCCTTCGGATTAAAGCGGGGGAAGTGGTGACGCTGGTTGGAGCCAATGGCGCGGGAAAAACCACAACTCTAAGAGCCATTTCTCGGATTGTGCCCGTTCGTAGCGGCAGAATCATTTATGCGGGTCAAGACATTACCTCCCGCCGTGCTAGCGAAGTTGTCAAATTGGGCATCGCGCACAGCCCGGAAGGAAGACGAGTCTTAGCCCGTCAAACCGTACTCGATAACTTAGAACTCGGAGCTTATACCCGCAGCGATCGACTCGGCATCAAAAGCGACATCGAGCGGCAATTTCAACAGTTTCCGCGACTGGCTGAACGGCGGAATCAACTCGCAGGAACGCTAAGCGGCGGTGAGCAGCAAATGTTAGCGATCGCTCGTGCCTTGATGAGTCGCCCCCAACTGTTGCTACTCGATGAACCAAGCTTAGGGTTAGCGCCTGCGATCGTGCGCGAAATTTTCTCGATTCTTGCTGAGTTAAAAACCACCGGAGTCACGATTCTTCTAGTTGAGCAAAACGCAACTCTGGCATTACAAATTAGCGATCGCGGTTATGTTTTGGAAGCGGGACAAATTATGCTATCTGGCAAAGCGTCGGATTTGTTGGGCGACGATCGCGTTAAACAAGCGTACTTAGGTTAACAATTCAATCTAGTGCGTTGCAAACGTGGTAGATCAACTGTGTAGAAAACTTTGTCTCAATCGGTCTTATGAAATTGTCCCGGCGCTCAATCTTACTGTTTTCTGTTGCGATCGCAGTTTCGGCTTGTTC
This sequence comes from Cyanobacteria bacterium FACHB-63, assembly GCA_014695255.1. Taxonomy (GTDB): domain Bacteria; phylum Cyanobacteriota; class Cyanobacteriia; order Leptolyngbyales; family Leptolyngbyaceae; genus Leptolyngbya. Next base: position 7,128 of record JACJNX010000054.1, on the reverse strand, counting down.
TTCTGGTGGCTCGAATGCGGGCGGCGGAACGATTAGCGGTGCGATTCCGATCGGGATTGGAATTGCCCAAACCAGTAACGTTGCCTTGCTCGGACAGGAACAGGTTGCAGGCGCAAAAATTGCAGAAAAATACTTTAATGACAACGGTGGCGTGAATGGAACACCGATCAAGTTGGTGTTTCAAGATACCGCAGGCGATGAACAAGGAGCGATTAACGCCTTTCAAACATTGATTAATCGCGATCGCGTCGTCGGAATTGTTGGTCCTACGCTGTCTCAACAAGCCTTTGCCGCAGACCCGATCGCCAACAATGGCAAAGTTCCCGTGCTGGCACCGTCGAATACTGCTAAGGGAATTCCAGAAATTGGAGAATACATTGCGCGAGTCTCTGCACCCGTCTCTGTCGTCGCGCCGAACTCCGTTCAAGCCGCGTTAAAGCTGAATCCAAAGATCAAGCGTGTTGCGGTGTTCTTTGCTCAGAATGATGCTTTTAGCAAATCGGAAACCGAGATCTTTCAGCAAACCGTGAAGGATAAAGGTTTAGAACTGGTCACGGTGCAGAAGTTTCAAACGACAGATACCGATTTCCAAACGCAAGCCACAGCAGGCATTAATGCAAAACCAGATTTAGTCATCATCTCCGGGTTAGCGGCAGACGGTGGAAACTTGGTGAAACAGTTACGGCAACTGGGATACAAAGGACAAATCATCGGCGGTAATGGCTTGAATACCTCGAATGTATTTCCGGTTTGCCAAGCGTTGTGTGATGGCATTTTAATTGCTCAAGCCTACAGTCCAGAACATCCGGGAGCCGTTAACAAAGCCTTTCGCTCTGCCTATCAAGCTCAATTTAAGAAAGAACCCCCTCAATTCTCAGCCCAAGCCTTTGCAGCCGTTCAGGTATTTGTTGAAGCGCTGAAAAAAGTGGATACGAAAAAGTCGCTGAATGACATTCGTCGTGATTTGAATCAAACGCTGTTAAAGGGAAATTACGATACGCCTCTGGGGCAAATCTCCTTTAGCCCCGATGGTGAAATCTTCCAGCAAGCCTTTTATGTTGCGCAGATCAAGATGTCTGGAGATGGTAAAACAGGTCGATTTGAATTTTTGAAGTAGGGTGCGATGTCATTAACAATTCTGCTGCAAAATTTGCTGAACGGCTTGTCGATCGGTAGTGTGTACGCCATTTTTGCCTTGGGCTATACGCTAGTTTTCTCGATTCTCGGCATTATCAATTTTGCTCACGGTGCTATTTTCACGCTCGGTGCCTATTTCACCTACGCGCTCATGGGGCAGTCCTTTGGAACAAATGGATTGTTTGCGTTAGCTGCATTACCGCTCCGGTTGCCGTTTGCGGTCGCAATAATTTTGGGCGGAATTCTGACGGGGTTTGTGAGTTTAGCGATCGAACGCATTGCCTTTCGTCCCCTACGGCGGCGTGGTGCTGATCCATTGCTCACAGTAGTCTCCAGTTTGGGCGTAGCGGTTGTAATTGTAAACGTGATTCAGTACCTAGTCGGAGCCGAAATTTATACGTTTCCGGCTGACACTTATGGAACGCTGCCCGATGCCGTAAATTTTGGGACTGAACAAGCGCCGATTCCGATTCGTACCGTTCAGATTGTGATTTTCGGCGTTTCGGTGTTCATTCTGGCGGCGTTAGTTTATGTGATTAATGCCACTAAATTTGGCAAGGCAATGAAAGCCGTGGCGGAAGATGCAACTACAGCAAGCTTACTGGGCATTGACAGCGATCGCTTTATCGTTGGCACGTTTTTTATGAGTGGTTTCTTAGGTGGAATCGCTGGAACGCTGGTCGCTTCGAGTGTGGGAATTGCGGGTCCTTATTTCGGCATCAGCTTCGGGTTAAAAGGATTGGCCGTGATTGTGTTAGGTGGTTTAGGTAGTATTTCCGGTACGGTTGTGGGTGGTTTAGTCATTGGCATTATCGAAGCCTTTGTTCCGGGTGAATATTCTGCTTACAAAGATGCGATCGCATTCGGTATTTTGTTTGTGATGCTGATGCTGCGTCCCCAAGGTTTACTCGGTCGCAAAGTGATTCAAAAAGTATGATCGATTTTATTTCTACTTATGATTTTCTGATTGTCTCAATGGTATTGGGAGCAATCTTGGGCTTGTCATTGTATTTACCATTAATGGCAGGACAACTTTCATTAGCGAGTCCTGGATTTTATGCGCTAGGTGGATATATTGCAGCGATTTGCTCAACAAAGATTTTTCCATCTTCGGGCGGCTTATTTCCGATTCCACTGTTGTTGTTAGAAATGCTGCTGGCTGCGATCGCTTGCGGAATCTTAGGCGTTTTAATCGGCATTCCAGCCCTTCGTCTACGGGGGATTTATTTGGCGATCGCGACGATCGCGTTTGTTGAGATCCTTCGCGTATTGTCGCTCAATTTAGAAATCACAGGCGGAGCCGTTGGAATCTTTGGCATTCCCCAACCGTTTGCCACGCGGATCGAGTATCTTTGGATTGCCTTGCCCTTACTTTTACTCAGTGCTGCGTTTGTGTATCGGCTTGAAAATATTCGCGTCGGACGAGCATTCACAGCGATTCGAGAAGATGAACTAGCAGCAGATGCAGTTGGCATTAATCCAACTTATTATAAGGTGTTAGCATTTACGCTTGGAGCAATTCTGGCGGGCATTGTGGGAGTTGTTTATGCCCATTTTCTCAACACTTGGAATGCTCGCCAAGGCACGTTTGATGCCAGTATTATCTATCTCACCTTTGTTTTGATTGGGGGATCGCGATCGTTTCTCGGTGCAATTTTAGGCGGTATGGCATTCACAGCCTTACCCGAAGTGCTAAGAGCGATCGCAGATACACCAAATTTGCCGACTGCATTAGCGCAATTCTTGCGAGACAGTCGATTGATTATCTTTGGAACATTGATTGTGGTGGGAAGTATCTTTTTCCCGCAAGGTTGGGTCACGCCAGAGCTACTAAATCGCCTGCAGTGGAGAAGCTCTAAACGTCGCAAAATTGCCGATCGACACGAAGCCGATTAATCATTGTCATTTCAGCATTAAACAGGGTCGCTTTATGGTTGAACTTAGCTTAGTTTAGCGGTACATTCCAGAATTAAGCGCTGATTCTCGATCGCATACGGCTGAATCTCTAACGCCTGCCGAAACGCCGCGATCGCATCTCGATATTCCCCTCGCGCTGCATAAGATAATCCCAATCCGTGCCACGCACCAAAGTGAATTGGATTTAGCTCGATCGCTTTTTGGCAATCGGCGATCGCTTTGCGGTATTGTTGCCGCACAAAATACAACACCGCCCGTCGATTCCAAGCTTCGGCAAAATCCGGTAGTTGTTCAATTAACTCAGATAACACTGCTTCTGCTTCAGTCGCTTCACCCGATTCGAGTAACACCTGCGCTCGCTGTAAGGTTTGCAGTCCCGCGACTCCTTTTTGAGAGAACCAAATTTGCCACAGCGCTTGAGTTGCATCCGATCGCACGTCTTCGTCTGGGTCTTTTAGCGCTTCGAGTAGAATCTCAATTTCTTTCATAGCAGTGAAACAGGTATGGAATGACAGGATAACATTTTTGATTATTGAGATCGTGGATCAAACCCGTCGCGCAATCCATCCCCCAATAAGTTAAACGCTAGAACCACGATCGTAATCGCTAAGCCCGGAAAAATTGTTGTCCAGGGGGAAGTCAGCGCGTATCCGTTGCGAAACGCATCGGATAACAGAGTGCCAAGTTCTGGGGTTGGAGGTTGTGCTCCCAGCCCCAAAAAGCCTAAACCTGCGGCTTCGAGCGTCGCTGTTCCTAATGATAAAGAGGCTTGAACAATAATCGGAGTTAAGCTTCCAGGCAGAATGTGTCGCACAATGATTTGCGGTGCTGTCGCTCCGATCGCAGTTGCCGCCTGTACGAAATCTTGCTCTCGTAGCGATAACACCAGACTGCGAGTGAGGCGAATGTAGATCGGAATTTGTGCGATCGCGACCGCAATCACCACTTTTTGTAGACTCGTCAGGGTGTAGTTGAAAATGACCACATCGTTAATTCTCAAGATAAGTCTCTCCATTGTGGTAACAATGGCGATCGCTAACAAAATCGACGGAAATGCTAGCAAAATATCTGTAAACCAAACAATCAGCGCATCGATCCAACCCCGAAAATATCCCGCGAGTAAGCCAAAAAAGACCCCGATCGCGGCTCCCACTCCCACTGAAACTAAGCTAATAAACAGGGATGTCTGAATTCCATGCCAAATCAACGTCAATAAATCGCGCCCCAGTCCATCGGTTCCCAGTAAATGAGCAGGGCTTGGCGGCTGTAATCGGGCAATAAAATCGCGCTCGCCGCCGGGAGTGTAAGGTCTAAGAATCGGTGCAAGCAGCGCAAGCGCAAACAATACAAGGGTAAGAATTAGTCCGGTTCTGCCAGAGGTCGATCGCCAGAATCTTAGAAGCGAGCGGTTTCTACTCATATCGAACTCTTGGATCAATAAGCGCATAAGACAGATCCACGGCTAGATTAATCAACACGAAGACGATCGCCACAAACACAACGCCACCCTGAACTACCGGATAGTCTCGCGCCAAAATGCCTTCATAGATCCAAGATCCAATCCCCGACCACGAAAAGATCGTTTCTGTCAGAATCGCACCTCCTAACAGGGTTCCAAACTGAAGCCCGATCGTGGTGTTAATCGGCAACAGTGCATTCTTCAACGCATGACGCAGAATCACGAGATGATTCGATAGTCCTTTCGCTCTTGCTGTCCGAATATAGTCCTGTGACAACACATCTAACATTGCACTGCGGGTAATACGAGCAACGATCGCCAATGGGATTGTCCCTAACGTTAACGCCGGAAGAATCAGATGCGCGATCACATCGATCAATGCTGGAACATTCAACCTTAACACTGCATCCAGCAGATAAAATCCGGTAATCGGCTGGAAGTTAAATCCAGTCTCAACGCTAATCCGACCACTCGGAGGCAACCATCGCAACGTGATTGAAAATAAGTAAATTAGCAACAATCCCAACCAATACACCGGAAGCGACACACCCAGTAGTGAACCTGCGATCGTCACCTGATCCTGCCAACGATTTTTCTGCACCGCCGCAATGATTCCGGCTGGAATTCCGAGAATGATTGCCACTAGAATTGCCGCGATCGACAATTCGAAGGTTGCCGTCCAGCGCGATCGAATCTCATCGATCACCGGGATACCGCTCAAAATACTATTGCCTAATTTCAACTGCAATAGATTGCCAACAAACGCGAAATACTGAAGCCACAAGGGGCGATCGAGTCCTAGCTGAGTCCGCAAGGCGGCGATTTGTTCTGGCGTTGCCCGTTCTCCCGCAAGCACGATCGCCGGATCGCCCGGAATCAACCGCAGCAATAAAAATACCGCTAATGTAATTCCAAATAGAACAGGAATCAAGCCGAGAAGTCGTCTTAGAATGTATTGCGACATAGATTTATGAATCGATTTATGAATTTGCCTGTATCAAATTTATAGATAAATCTGACTCATAAATCATTCAATGCCGCATAAAAAACGGCATCTAAAGATTTAGAGCATCTCTAGATACCGTTTAGCCCAATCGATCTAAAGTCCTAACAAGTCATCTAGTTCATCGATCGCTTCACACGGAACCGACTGACTATCGCGATCAATTGCCATCATCGGTTGTGATTTTGGAATCACAGAGGTTCCTTGCAATCGTCCATACAAATAATCATCGGCATACTTGCGAAATACAGCTTCGATCGCAGCCCTTGCATTTTTCAATCCCCATTCTGCGGCAATCAATTCTGCCTTTTCGATCACATCTTTGCTGAGTCTTACTTTGTTGTCATACATAGCTGCCACCCTTCAGCGATCGGGTACAATCCTCGAACATTGGCAAACTGCGGATCAGGCATCACTGCAAACAATTTTCGTCCAGCAAGTCGCTCTGCAATTAGATGTGAACTTCCACCCGTGACCAAAAATCTCGTCACACGCGGCATATAAGGCGTGTACTGGGCTTTGATGGTTTGAAAAATTCCCTTAAACCAAGGATCAAGATACTCTTCAAGCCATAGCGACCAGGATAATCCTGTATCCGCATAGGTGTGCCCCGATTTGAATCCATCCATCACAATTGCTGGATCAACTGTGGTTCCCAAAGCATCAATTAACCGTCGATCAAAGCTAATCGCGGTCGCAAGCTCATACGATCCCCCCCGATCCATTACGTTTTCATCGATCACATCTCCTTCCGCATCAATTAGCCGTGTTAACCAGGTTCCACCGCCGATATCAACGACGATCGTATAACCACTATCGGGAATAAGTCCTAACTGTTGAGCATAGTGGTAGGCTCCAATTCCTTCGCGCTCTACTTCAACGTGCTCGACTGTAATTCTAAACGGAATACCATTGCGTTTAAATTCGTGCATTCCCAGCAGTTGAGATTTGATTGTGTCTGCATTGCGACTCGGATCAGGCGTAGAGGCGTAAATATGCAGCGGAAACTGGCTCATCTCCTCATCCCGTTCAGACTCCAAACAGGCGTATAGATGCAATCTTGCTAGATCAACTTTATTCTCTACAACCGTTTGCTGTTGGCGGCGATATTTGTACGCTTGTGTGCCAAAATGATAGCGAGTCCCATCTGGCAACTCAATCAGCGGCGACTGGTCAGAATAACGCACCGGATCACGTCCTTGCGGTAATTGAAACCTCATCGATCGAATCGCTCTTGGATGTCCTGCACCGTTCCAAAACTTGAGATCGTAGTTACCCGCATCAAGCGCGATCGTCCGATGAGCAACTGTTCCGATGGTTTCCTTCCGAGGTCTGCTGCGAGTGCCTAATCCGTTCATGGCGTTTTCCTCAACAAGATAAGGGCAATACAAGTGTATTTAGTACATCGGTACTATATTCGGTTTTATTAGCAGTGTCAACCTGGGGACAAAGAATTTTGCGAAACTTGATTTTTAAAGATTGCGCTTGATCGATTAGAAGCAATCTGTGATATCTTTATGGAGACTCGGGCGATTGGCACAGGGGTAGCGCACATCCTTCACACGGATGGGGTCACTGGTTCAAATCCAGTATCGCCCATAGGTTTCAGGAA
>JACJNX010000053.1 GCA_014695255.1 Cyanobacteria bacterium FACHB-63 | reverse complement strand
GGCTTCTAAACTATTCTGTTGTTTAGGTTCAGGCACTGGTGAAGTGCGTCGCTTTCGCTTGGCTTCCCTCACCGCTTAATCAATATAGCCGGAAGATACAGGGGGTGTCAATAGAATTTTGGAAAAAGTTTCTAGATTCTTCGGAAGACGGCTTTAGTTCTTGTGCGGCAAGCCTTCTAGAATTTTAGCGTGGAGGACTTGAGTAAGAGCTTCGGCAGTTTTCTTGTCGTTCTCTTGTCGATACGCGCATGTGTAGAGAGGGGCGCTGATTTGGATAATGATTCTTGCGCCGGGTGAGGCAGTGGGAGAGTAGGAGAGAGAGAGCGGTACGATCGGTACTTGTACCCTTCCACTCGCTTCCGCTTGCAGCACTAATCGAGCCAGCCCGGTTTTGAATTCTCGTAGGGGACGATCGCGCACGATTCCGCCTTCTGGAAAAATGACGAGTTTATGTCCAGCATGAAGTAGGTCTATGGCACATCGAATACTAGAAATGCTGGGACGAGAAAGATTGACTGGAAATGCACCAAGCCGCTCGATCAGCCAGCCTTGAATTCCTTCAAATTGGTTTGCGTTAGTCATAAATCTGAGGGGTTCCCGGCTAAGAAGCGAGAGAACAAGAGGGTCCCAACGGCTAAAGTGTTTAGAAGCCAAGATTAAGGGACCTTGTTCGGGTAGATGCTCCCGTCCCTGGACTCTGATCGAGCCAAAGTAAAGTCTTAGAAATGCTCGATGAATTGGGTAGAGCGACCAATAAAGCCAGGGTTCAACAGTAGCAGAGCTAGACACAACGTTATTGACCTATGAAGTTAGATAGGGTTCGGATGGTGAGGACTTGGGGAGGGGTGGCATCGGGTGGATAGAGAAAATCAACTTCGACGGACCGGGTCGCGCCGGGTGGGAGAGTCAAGTTTAGGAGAGAGCTGCCTTTTTGACCTCGACGTTGAACGAGGTGAATAAAGCGGGTTTGGGGAATGGAGCGATCGTCAAGATAGCGAAGACGAACGGTGCCACGGAAGAAGATGCGGGGGTCGGGTGGATTGAGAAATACAAGTTCATTGCGGCTGCGGTCTTGTTTGATTGGTGTTTCGATCGAAATTGAAATCGTTTGAGTTTGACGAGTGGTGTTCCGTAGAGGAAGCGTCAAGTTGTAATGAGTCGCGTAGTTCCCATTGGCGAGGTAGGCAGTGTCGGGATAGCGAACAAGCATCGGAGCGCTCTGAATTTGTCCAGTTGCAAATGTGCCTTGCTCTAGGGTACTGAGACCATAGGAAAAAGCACGACCGGGGCTTGGGGTACTGAGATAATCCTTGCGATTATCGGTAATTTGTGCTTTCCATTCGGAGCCTTTAGAGACACCCGCTACTCGACCGTATGTAATGTTTGTGCTTTTAGAGTTGGGAGGAGTGGGGGGAATATCTCTAGGTCCTGCGACACCCGCGTTAACAAGTAGATTTAGCCATTCTGCAATCGTAGGAACTCGTTCGGTGCGATTCGGATTTAGGGGAGCAAACATTGCCAGCGTAGCGACATAAACGGGCGCTTGGCTGAAGAGGCGCATTAATGTGGAGCGACCATTAGAAGTTGGGGTGACAGTTCCCGCCGGGATAGGCAAGTTCATCAGCATTTGAGCCTGCTTTGGAGGAATGATCATGACGGTTGGAAGGCTCGTCTGTCTTCGTCCGCGCAATATATCGCTGACAACACGACTGCCGGGACCTGCAAAAACGGTTCCAACAGGATCTTCAACATGAGAAGGAAGATCGACAAATAGAGCGTCCGGACGAGTCAGGTAGGTCGCGGCTTGAGAGATGTCTACTTGAACGGGACGATCGTTGGGATTGTAGATCACGACACCTTGGAAGAGCGATCGTGTCTGGCTAGGATTACTGGCTCTAGAGATGTGATGAGCAAAAATATCAAATCTGCCATTGAAGGCGTAATTTAGATGCGCTGAAGGAACACGCATTCCGTTGGGAGGAAAGGTCGAGAGCAAAATTCCTTCGGTCAAGACGACTTCAGGGCTATTGCTATTAAAAACGGGAACATCATCCAGCTTGCCGGGAAGAGCGCGGATTTCTTGAGCTTCGACGAATTCTTGGGGTGGAACACTTTCTTGTAGAGGGAGTATTTCCTGGTTCGTCGGCTGAGGAGAAACGATCGGAGCAGGAGAAACTAGAACCCTTGCAGAAAGCTGGGCAGGAGGTGAGGGAGGCAACATCAGGAACATGAGAAGACTATCAAACCGACTTGGATCAAAGTGAATATACAGCAGAAGTCAAAAATGGCACTCCTGATACTGCTCCATTTTGAACATTCTTTGCGTTAATGAAGCATAGAATTTGTCGCAAAGTCGTATCCTATGCCTTTCGTTATGGTGCAAAGTTACTTTGATATTAGGGGTTCAATCGTTAAGCTGCGATCGATTCCGGGTGTTTTCGGTTTTGTCCTAAGCATGAATTTTATCGGCTTGGGAGTATTATCTCAAGCTGTGGTTGCGGCTCCCAAAAGCAGTGATTACTGTGAAGGTCGGTTAAACGAAGGTTGGCTAACTGGGTTTCATCTGTGCCAGTTTCCTAGTGGGAGTCGATTTCAGGGAAATCTACGGCAGCACAGACGAGAAGGGCGAGGGGTGTTTATTTATCCTGATGGAACTCGGTGTGAGGGAAATTTTCAGAACAACTTTTTAAATGGACAGGGTGTTTGTCAATTTGCCAGTGGGAATCGCTATGAAGGGGAATTTCGCCAGAATGTGCGAGAAGGGCAAGGAATTTTTGTTTATCGAGATGGGACGCGCTGTGAAGGAAGCTTTCGATCGAACGCATTGAACGGATTTGGGCGCTGTACGTTTTCAAGCGGAAATCGCTACGAGGGAACTTTTCAAAATAATGTTCGGCAAGGGCGCGGGGCATTTGTCTACGCGAATGGAACTCGGTGCGAGGGGGAGTTTCGGCAGAATGCACTGAACGGATTTGGAGTTTGTGTATATCCAAATGGCGATCGCTATGAGGGCTCGTTTCAGAATAATCAGCGGAATGGGCGTGGAACTTATATCGCTGCTAATGGCAGGCGATCGCAAGGAATTTGGCGCAATGGCAATCCACCGCAGGTTAAACCCGCTCGACCCAGAGCAAATCCTCGTCGGCAAGTGCAACCACCGCAACGCCGACGAGTGAGGTAATTCTACTTAAATCAACCTCCAAGTCTGCGTCCAAGCTTGAGAGGATTGAATGATGCAGTAATGCCAAATTCTTCTGCAAACTCAAGAACACGGCACTGTGCCCTTCCGTCTCGGACAATTCCCGTGAGAATGATCGGTGAATTACCGCCTTGAAGACTCATCTCGAATAGAGGATATCCAACGCTAGGTTGAACTTTGTCCTGTAAATATTTTGGAACAATGTCTGAGTTACCAATCAGGATACGGCGCTTATTGCTGTCCCAGAAGAAGGACAAATCATAGAGCGTTAATAACTCTCCGGCTCTCGCCCAGGATGAGCCATTTTCATCGATCGAAACAGTTAGGGGTTTACCGTTTGCCTCGATCGTTTGATCGCTGACAAACTTTAGCGGTTTAGGGGCAGGGGAAGCCCCTTGAAAATATTTAAGAATTTTTCCTCGAAGAACGTCGCCCCCATTCGTAGCGCCTCTTCTAGACAATTGCAAGAAGTCCCAGCGCTCTCCCGTTCCTCCCCACATTAAAGGTCCGTAATTTTCGTGTACAACCCATCCATCTCGATTAGAAGCGGCTTCAGCGTGAGTCATGATGGATTGAACGCTGATGTCTTTTTCTGTCCAATTCCAGCTTCTGGCAACTCGCGCCACTTCTTGGCACATGGCTTCGATTTGAGCATCGGTTGGTGGTAAATTCCAAGGATCTTCTCCACCCATACAGGCACAAGAAATGCCAATTGAGTTATCGTTCCGCCTGTAAGTGTGTCCAGATAAATCGATCGTATAGTCATGCAGTCGATGAATTCTGCCATTACCAGTCACAATGGTATGGTAATGATCTCTTACAACCCAGTCGTAATGTGTTGCAGTCCAGTGTAGATAAATTTTTGCTGGCATATTGCACCTTAATAGGATTGAGCAAAGTGTAATGAGCGATGAAGCGTCTTTGCGGGATTCGTCTTCAGTTGGGAATGTGCCCAAACAGATACTTCAATCGATCAGTTAGCTTTTCAGAAATAGACTGAGTTGGATGGTTGAATTAGCTCTATTGATTGTAAGTAGTGTCTATTCAGGCTCAGTAAAGTAAGGAAGAAAATTTGTATGGCAGTTTTTGACAACGTGGACAGCGCGAAAAAAACCTAAACATCGGAGTTAAAAGTAGAAACAATCGTCTTCAAAACCGAAACGTTCGCGCTGAAAACTAGAACGATCGTCTTCAAAATCGAAATGATCGTGCGAAAAACCGGAATGATTGTGTGAAAAACGAGAACGATCGTGCTAGAAACCAGAACGATCGTCTTCAAAACCGGAACGATCGTCTTCAAAACCGGAACGATCGTCTTCAAAACCGGAATGATTGTGTCAAAAACTCAATTTTCGCTGTTGCAGCAGCCTTAAGCCGAGTGGCGAAGTGAGATTGTAATGCAGGGGCGTGACGGTGATATAACGATCGCGAATTGCCTCCACATCCGTTGGAACCCCTTCATTGGGAATATCTGGATCTTCGACATCTTCGAGCAGTTCGCCGGAAAGCCAGTAATAAATCTTGCCACGCGGATCAACGCGCTTCTCAAACACATCGGTATATCGTCGCACTCCTTGACGAGTGAGAATCGCGCCTCGGATTTGATCCCGCTCGATCGCCGGAACATTCACATTCAGCAGCATTAATTCCGGCAAGGGATCTTTTTCTAACTGCTGCACCAGCGTACAAGCAAAATCTGCCGCAGGCTGAAAGTCTTGCGATTGGAAGCTTGTGAGACTAAACGCAATACTCGGAATTCCTTCGATCACGCCTTCCATTGCCGCCGAAACCGTCCCCGAATAGAGCACATCCGTTCCCAAATTAGACCCATGATTAATGCCGGAAAGCACAAAATCCGGTTTCTCGTCCAGCAATGCCCAGATCGCTAACTTGACACAATCTGAGGGAGTCCCCGAACACGCCCACGCTCTGACCCCCGGAGCAAACACCTGATCCATCTGCACCACTCGGATCGGATCATGCAGCGTTAACCCATGCCCAGTCGCAGATCGTTCGCGATCGGGACACACCACCGTCACTTCATGTCCCGCTTCTGCCAGGGTATTTGCCAGCGTCCGAATGCCGAGCGCGTAAACACCATCATCGTTACTGATCAGGAGTCTCATGCTATCCACTACAATAAACAAGTCCGGAGTACATTTTGGCGCGAATTAGGACTTAGAAACTACTCATTATGGCGGCTCAACCGAACGAACTTGAATCACAATTAGATGCCATTCGGCAAGAAGCGAAAGGTGCGATCGCCGAAGCCCCATCGCTCGATCAGCTTGAACAATTGCGGGTCAAGTATCTCGGCAAAAAAGGTCCAATTCCGCAAGTGCTTGGCGGCATGGGCAAACTCGATCCGGCAGAACGTCCCAGAATCGGGGCACGCGCCAACGAGGTAAAAGAAGCCATCCAAATCGAGATCGATCAGAAAAAAGCGGCTCTGCAAACGGCAGCGATCGCGGCTCAACTCGAAGCGGAAACGATCGATGTCACCATGCCCGGAGTGGGACGATCACAGGGACGGATGCATCCCTTGAACAGCACGATCGATCAAGTCCTCGATATCTTTGTAGGACTCGGCTACACCGTCGCAGAAGGTCCTGAAATCGAGACAGATTACTATAACTTCGAGGCGCTGAACTTCTTGCCAGATCACCCTGCGCGAGATATGCAAGACACGCTATTTCTGCCAGACGGCAATTTGCTGAGAACGCATACGTCGCCGGTGCAAATTCGCTACATGGAAGCCAATGATCCGCCCATTCGCGTCGCAGTTCCCGGTCGAACCTATCGCCGCGATACCGTTGATGCAACGCACTCGGCAGTATTCCACCAAATCGAGATTCTAGCCGTCGATGAAGGTCTAACCTTTACTGACCTCAAAGGAACGATCAAAGTCTTCCTACAGGAGTTGTTTGGCGAGGTCGAAATCCGGTTCCGTCCAAGTTTCTTCCCGTTCACCGAACCCTCCGCAGAAGTGGACGTGAAATGGAAAGGGCGCTGGCTCGAAATTCTCGGCTGTGGCATGGTCGATCCGAATGTCCTGAAAGCCGTGGGCTACGATCCAGAAGTTTACACCGGATTCGCGGCTGGATTTGGAGTGGAGCGGCTGGCAATGGTCCTGCATCAAATCGATGATATTCGCCGTTTGTACAGCAGCGATTTGAGATTTCTCAAGCAGTTTTAATCAATCAGCCGTTGTGCCGCTTGAATCACACCGATCGCAATCTGAATGATCGGGAAACAAAGCAAGCAAATCACGGCAGCCCGACGAGTGTTAACATCTAACGCTTGACGGACTGCCACAATCACAGCCATCAATGTCCAGACTGCAAGTATTAGCTCGATCGCGCTTCCCAACAATGGAATCAGCGTCAAGAAGTTGAGAATTTGCGGCGAATAGGCAAACCCGATCGGGCTAAGTAAAGCACGATAACTGGGTGCATCGGACTTTAGCCACTGTCCAACTTTCCAGATTGTAAACGTCCAAACATAGTAGCTAGCAATAATACTCAGAACGTTCAGCAGCAGAGCCAAGATAAAAGCGAGGGGTGTAGTTCGCGTCAGCAGCAGGATGACCGCACTGCCGAGAGCGCGAGACAAGGCAGCGAGAAGAACGATCGTAAAAGCGAGTCGATGCGTTTTGGGTGTATTTTGAGCGGTTTCATAAAGTTGAGCATTCAAGGTCAGCGCCGCTCGAATGGTCTGCCAAATTCCGGTCTGAGCCGCACGTTCATCCATAATCTATCCTGCGAAACTTAACTTACTGAGAAAGGGCTGGGATAGTGATCCATAACCGCACATTCATAAAAGAGTTTAAATGTGGCAGTGGATCAACCGCACCGTTCAAGAGATTAGTCGAGAGCTAAGAGGCTCGACCTTCAAGCTTATCGTCTCAATGGGTGGATTTTTGATTCTGTGGGGAGTGTTTGCACCCGTTAGTACGATCGTGTGGTGGCTCAACCAAAATGCTGAAAGTCTAGGTTGGGTCGCAGCACCGGAGTCGAAACCAGTCTCCGATTTGCCTCAAAGCGCTTCAGGAGCAAAGATCGATTGCTACATTGTGTTCCTCCCCGGAGTCGGCAACTTTTCGCCCGATGAAATCACGGCAGGTGAAAAACACTTCCTCGATCGACTCGTCGAACAACATCGAAGTTGTGTTGCTGTCAAAGATATCTTTCCTTACTCAGTCGCAAACCGGGATTTAGGCAGTGAGCGAGTCTTTCGACCGTTGTGGAAACTGGCAAGGGATAACGACGAATTGCTTGGTAGCGTTCTGATTCCCCTTCGTAACCTTTGGCGATTTGCGATTTCATCCGACTATCGCTATAGTCCGGTCTACAGTATGGGAATTGCAGATACGATCGTCGATCGCATGAATGCAGTTCACCCCATTTCAAAGCAACGAATTAACTTAATTTTGATCAGTACCAGTGGTGGCGCTCAAGTTGCATTAGGAGCCACGCCTTATCTCGCTGACTGGTTAAATGCTCGATTAACTGTGGTGTCGATCGGTGGAGCATTCGACGGGAAAGCTGGATTTGATTACGTAGACCACGTTTATCATTTTCAGGGTCAATCAGACTTAGTACCGACGCTGAGCTATGTGCTTTTCCCGTCACGTTGGCATTGGACAGTGGGTTCTCCGATCAATCAAGCCTTTCGGCAAGGGCGATTCACGGTATGCAGTAGTGGATCGCATGAGCATAGTGGGGATAAAGGCTACTTCGGAACGGCGATCGCTCTCAACAATCGCCCCTACGTTGAACAAACGATCGATCAAGTTACACAGTTGCCGATCTGGTCGCTCGATCAATCTCCAGGGTCTCAATGCCCCCAGCGCTCAATTCAGTAGTTTGGGAAGTGATCGATCGCTTCTCAAGCTATTAAAAAGCGGCGGTTTCAGATACAGACTCAACTAGCCTGAATGAAACCGCCGCCAAAATCGCTTAGGTCTTTAGATCTTCGTGCCGCAGTTCGGGCAGAACTTATGAGTCGGAACGTTCTCCGTACCGCAGTTTCCACATTCGATCGTTTCTGCCGCCCGTTCTAAAAGCTTGCGCTCGGGCAATCCCATCATTTGAGCATTGCTCTTACCCGATGGAACCATCGGATAGCAGTTTTCATCCTTCTTAACGCGGACATCCATCAGCACCGCACCGGGGTGAGCAATCATCTCGGCGATCGCGGCTTTCAATTCTTCCCGCGTCTCGACAATCATGCCTTTGATACCAAACGCTTCCGCCAATTTGACAAAATCCGGGGTTCCCACCTGCATATTAGAATTCGAGTAGCGCTCATCATAGAACGCTTCTTGCCATTGGCGCACCATGCCTTGCCAACCGTTATTAATAATCACGGTTTTGACGTTGATGCCATACTGCGCCAACGTTCCAAGCTCCTGAATGTTCATCTGAATGCTGGAATCACCGCTAATACAGATCACTTCTTCGTCTGGAACTGCTACTTTCGCACCCATCGCCGCAGGCATTCCAAAGCCCATCGTTCCTAGCCCTGCGCTAGAAATCCAACGGCGCGGACTATTCTTGAGAAATTGAGCCGACCACATCTGATGCTGTCCTACATCGGTGGTATAAAAGGCGTTCGGGGCTTGCTGTCCGATTTCAAAGATCACTTCTTGCGGAGACAGCACGCCTGGATATTGCGGCACAACGAGTGGGTAGTCTTCGCGCCAGCGATCGACTCGCGCCAACCACGCTTCGGTCTGCGCTGGATTTGCGGGATCACCTTCTTCACTGCTGCGCTCCAACAAATCCGTTAGAACTTGCTTCACGTCACCCACGATCGGTACATCTGGCATACGCACTTTACCCACTTCTGCCGGATCGATATCGATGTGAATGACTTTGGCGCGAGAAGCGAATTCATCCAGCTTGCCAGTCACACGATCGTCGAATCGCGCTCCCACGGCAATCAGCAAATCGCACTCCGTTACCGCAAAGTTTGCATAAGCCGTACCGTGCATTCCCAGCATTCCAACCGAGAGCGGATGATGCTCATCAAAAGCACCTAATCCCATCAGGGTTGTAGTGACAGGTAGCTTGAAGCGCTCTGCCAGTTCTTTGACTTCTGCGTGTGCGCCTGCTGCGATCGCGCCACCCCCGACGTACAGCAAAGGACGCTGCGCTTGACGAATCAGCTTTAATGCCTGCCCAATTTGGCGGGGATTGCCTTTTACCGTCGGGCGATAACCCGTCAACCGGACTGATCCCGGCTCGACCGGAACATAATCGAATTGCTCAACACCGACATCTTTCGGCACATCAATCAGCACAGGTCCTGGTCTACCGCTGCTGGCAATGTAAAACGCTTCGGCAACGATTTGCGCCATATCTCGCGGATCGCGCACGACGTAGGAATGCTTAACGATCGGTAAAGTAATTCCGTAAATATCGGTTTCTTGAAACGCATCACTGCCGATCGCGGGGCGTGGAACTTGTCCGGTAACAATCACCATCGGAATCGAGTCCATGTGAGCCGTAGCGATTCCGGTGACAAGATTTGTTGCGCCAGGACCAGAGGTTGCAAAGCAAACCCCCACTTGTCCGGTTGCACGAGCGTATCCATCAGCTGCGTGAGCGGCTCCTTGCTCATGGCGCACGAGAATGTGCTTGAGGATTCCAGCTTGTTCAGCGCGATAAAGCTCGTCGTAAATGGGCAGGATTGCCCCGCCTGGATATCCGAAAATATGCTTGACACCGTGGCGACTAAGACTATCGATTAAAGCAAAAGCACCCGTCACCTTTTGGACTGCTGATCGTTGCTGCAACTGCACTGGAGTAACCTCTTCGAGTACGCGCGATTGGATAAATTGGAAGATTTTTGTATCGTAGGATGCAAGTGATAGAAATATAGTGTAGAACTGATCCCTATCTGTGTCGAGAGAAAGACTGAGGAAATCTTTTCAAGAATGCCCAGTGTGTCAGGCGTTTGAAATTTAAGAGACGATCGCTGCGTCAGAAGATCCTGACATCGCTTCAAGCTCTGTAACATCGATCGTTACCCATCAGGAAAATCTTAATCAATCCAGCTTGTATTGAGGCTGAACTAAGGAAAGAGTCCTGTCTGGAGTTCATAACTTTAATCTAGCTTGTAATGCTCAACGATTTCACTAATGAAAGTTGCAGCCGTCACTACAGCATTCGAGGGTTTAACAATTCCTTTAACCACAACTCCTTTAACTATTGTGGGAGCTTGCCATAGCGTCAGATGTTCAACGGGTGGATCGGCGTAGAAATGAGTTGCGTTACCCCCCATCATCAGAGAACTCCAGTGAGTAAACTGATCGTGGCTGACTCGATGAATCGGGAACTCCCCGAACAAAGGAACGCCCCAGCCATCGATCGCAATCAGCGCTGCAATCCGAATTCCTTGACGCTGCCACACTCTAGCCGCCGCGATCGCGCCCACGACTCCTGCACTAAACGCAATGATCAGCGTGGCATCCTGCGGAGAAAAGAAGTCGAGAAGATGCTGAGGCGAGTAAACGGGGAAGCGATCGGACGGAAAAACTTGACAATTCCCTAGAGATAGCTGCGAGAGAAACGCATCAGTGAGCGCAGGGAGGTGCATTCCTGGACAAATAAGAATTTCCATTACTCTGGGTAACAATATTTCGCTAATCTGCTCCGTCCCCCGGTGGGGGATGTTAGCCTGAAGCTAGACCAAGACATTTTACGAAAGCAAGGGGTTTTACACCGTGGTCGCGACTCCAGAAAAGCTCGAACATTCTCACGCTCATCATGTATCTTCCCACTCAGAGCGGGTAGCTGTGCTGCTGATGGGATATGGCGAGGTCGAAAGCTACGAAGACTTCGCAAATTACAACGAACAAGCTTTAAATCTCCTGACTGCAAAGTTTGCACCTGTTCCTACCTGGGTCTATCCACCTTTAGCAAAGCTTTTAGCCGTCTTCGATCTGCATGAGTGGGGACATCAGCACGGGCAGTTTGTTTCTCCCCATAATGCCATCTTTGAAAAGCAGCGTGCCGGAGTCGAAGCCGCACTGCAAGAAAAATGGGGCGATCGCGTCCAAGTCTTCAAGGCGTTTAACTTCTGTAAGCCGTTCTTACCCGACCAAGTATTAGCCGATGTCAAAGATCAGGGATTCACAAAAGTTCTGATTTATCCCTTACTGGTCGTGGATTCCATTTTCACCAGTGGGATTGCCGTCGAGCAGGTGAACAAAGCTTTAGAAAATTCAGTTGATGACGGCGAACATTGGCTGAAAGGAACTCGCTATATTCCCTCGTTTTTCGATCGTCCTGAGTATATCGATTTGATGGCGCGGTTAGTCGAATCTCAAATTCACTCTGATCTCGCTGAAGCTTATCTCCCCTCGCAGATCGGCATTGTTTTAATGAATCACGGCTGCCCCCATAAAGCAAAAGGATTCACCTCCGGCATCATTGAGAGCCAAGCGCTTTACGACAAAGTGCGCGATCGCTTGATCGATCGCTATCCTCTGATTTCAGTGGGCTGGTTGAATCACCAAACGCCGCTAATTGAATGGACGCAACCTAACGCTGATCTTGCTGCAAGAAACCTGATCAATCTCGGCGCAAAAGCGATCGTCTTTATGCCGATCGGCTTTGCCACCGAAAATCACGAGACGCTGCTAGATGTTGAACACATCATCGAGAAGCTGCATCGCAAGCACTCAGATGTGAAATATGTCAGAATGCCCTGTGTGAATGACAATCCTGACTTTCTAAAGATGGTTGCAACGTGGGCAGATCCTCAGATTGAATCGCTCTTATCAGAGCAAGCAGCAGCGGTTGTTCCCGTTCATGGAGAAATTCACCATCATCATGATCACGGGCACCAACATGCACACGATCACGGACATCACCATCATTAATAATTGGTGAACGTTAAGGAGAGAAGCGGTTCTGCGCTTCTCTCCTGCTCAATTGAAAGATTGTGCTTGAAATTGATTGCTTCCATTGCCTTCTGAGGAAAGCAGTTTAGAGCCTAATAAGGCTGATTTTTTGAACAGAAGACTATCCGTTCAAGCAGCAGAGCTACATAGCTTGATGTCGCTGTTTGCTGTCGCTGCATAACTATCGCTCTTCTCTATCTGTGGAAGAGTTGTTGTTCTACCAAATTGAGGGATTGGGCGGGATCTTAGGCGTTCTGGTTGACTAGGAGAAATCCATCCGCTGTTTGTAATCTTCGTGCGCTGTTGAAAATCAGTTGAAAACTTTTCACGGCAATGGCTACAGTACCAATATTTCTCTTGATGTTGGATATGTAAAAGCAATGTATGTGAGCAGATAAAGCAATGATTTGAAGCGTCCATGATGAGATAAATCGCACTGATTGCTGATGCCACTCATAGCTTAGGACGTTAGGATTTCCTGACAAATCGCTCTTTAGGTGTAGGCAACATTAAGAAATTATTAACTTATTCATAGAGATAGGAATTCGTATCTATGGCGAGAAAAACAATACACTCAGGCACGATCGACTGCATTCGGCAGGGTAACGGCTTCAAACCAATATTCCACAAATAGCTGAACTGTTCGCTTAAATTTAACCGCATCGATCGGCTTAATTAGGTAAGCATTTGCACCAAGACTGTAGCACCCTCGAATATCTTTAGGATTATTGGAGGTAGATAGTATCACCACAGGAATCATCTTTAGAACCTCATCTTGCTTTAGCCGCGCTAAGATATCTCGTCCATCCATACCAGGCAGGTTAAGATCCAGCAGAATCAACGAGGGCGGAAAAGCAGACAGGGGAAACGCTGTTTCTCGTGAGTCTCCAGAAAAGAGAAAAGTTAACGCTTCGTCTCCCTCGGAACAGCGTTGAATTTGACAGGCGATCGAAGTTTTGCGAATGATTCGTTGCAGTGCTTCAAAATCTTCATCACTATCTTCCACAACTAACAGGATGGCAGTCTGTTCTCCCATTGATTAGCACTCGCTTTAGATTCAAAGATTATATTATTTGATCGACTAGAATTGCTCGAAATTAGATTACATGACTTGACTGTGAAAGACATCATAGATTGCATCTATCCAAAGACCAATCTTTAGGAAAAGTATCGCTGAGAGTCAGCATAACTACTAGAATTAGCTCGGCTTTAGACAAGAGAACTCGATAAAATACGAAGGACGCTCTGCCCCTGATCCGTAATGCAATTGCCAGTTCATCGTGTTAGCTCTGCGACCCAATCCAACGATCGGCAATCGAATCAAGCTGAAAATATTGCCCCTGAAGAAATCAATCTAACAAACTGCGATCGCGAACCGATACATATCCCCGGCAAAATTCAGCCACACGGTGTGTTGTTAGCTTTGAGTGAGCCGGACTTAACGATCGTACAAGTTAGCAGCAACAGTACGTCCTTACTGAAGCAATCTCCAGAAGAACTATTAAATCAACCCTTAAGCTGCTTACTCGACTCTAAGCAGATCCAATTCATTTCAAGATGCTTAAGCGAAGATTTTGAGAGCGTGAATCCGCTGCATCTATCGATCGCAACTCCACAAGAAACGCTTGCTTTTGATGGCATCATTCATCGCAGCGCAGAATTGCTGATCTTGGAGCTAGAACCTTCGCGCAGTGAACAAAGAGCCGACTTTTTCGGGTTTTATCATCTCGTCAAAGGCACCATTCACAAGCTGCAAAATGCTCATAGCCTGAGCGAAATGTGCAATTTAATCGTCAAGGAAGTGCGGCGACTGACGGACTTCGATCGGGTAATGGTCTATCAGTTCAATGAAGAAGGCGCAGGACAAGTGATTGCTGAAGACAAACGCGATGCGCTTACCCCTTATCTGGGATTGCACTATCCTCCTAGTGATATTCCCAAGCAAGCCAAGCAGCTTTATACGCTGAACGGTTTACGAATCATTCCAGATGTCAGCTATCAGCCCGCAGCATTAATTCCCACTATCAACCCGCTCACCGATCAAATGACAGATTTGAGTCTTTCTGCGTTGAGGAGTGTTTCACCTCTGCACATCGAATATTTGCAGAACATGGGCGTTGGTGCTTCGATGTCGATTTCGCTGATCAAGAACAAAAAACTATGGGGATTGATTGCCTGTCATCATGCCTCTGCGAACTATCTCACCTATGAGGTGCGGACTGCCTGTGAATTCTTGGGGCAAGTGATGTCGCTAGAGCTAACAGCGAAAGAGGAGAATGAAGACTTAGATTACAAGATGAAGCTCAAGGAGATTCAGTCGAACTTTGTTGAAGTCATTCCACAGCATAAAAACATGCTAGATGGCTTGATTAGCAATGAATCGAATCTTCTAGAACTCGTTAATGCTCAGGGTGCAGTAATTTGCTGGGATGAGCAATTTTATTCGATCGGTCAGACTCCCACCTCAGATCAGCTTAGAGATCTGTTGACCTGGATAGAAACGCAAATTGAAAGCAATGTATTTTCCACAGCGGCACTCTCGAAAGTCTATCCAGCAGCCGAAGCCTTTCGAGACATTGGTTCAGGACTGTTAGCGTTAGCTATTTCTCGCGTCAATCGCAACTACATTTTATGGTTACGCCCTGAAGTGGTGCAAACTGTAAGCTGGGGCGGAAATCCTAATAAACCCGTAGAACTCTGTGAAGATGGAGAAGTGCGTTTAACTCCGCGTAAGTCTTTTGCGCTATGGCAGGAAACGGTACGCGGCCAGTCTTTACCTTGGAAATCCTGTGAGATTGAAGCTGTATTAGAACTTAGAAGCGCGATCGTGGGTATTGTTCTACGCCAAGCAGATGAACTCGCCAAAATTAACATCGAATTAGAGCGCAGCAACAGTGAACTTGATTCGTTTGCTTACATTGCCTCACACGACTTAAAAGAGCCACTCCGAGGAATTCACAACTATTCCAGCTTTCTGATCGAAGACTATGCAGATGTCTTGAATGAAGATGGAGTCTCAAAGCTGCATACGCTGGTTAGATTGACGCAGCGAATGGAAGATTTAATCAATTCTTTGCTGCATTTCTCGCGTCTGGGACGAGTTGAGCTTGAACTAAAGCAAACGGACTTAAACGAACTGGTACACATGGTTCTAGATGTGTTGCGGATTAGTTTAGAGCAGACTGATGTTGATATTCGGATTCCTCGATCGCTGCCAATGGTGATGTGCGATCGGGTTCAAATGGATGAAGTGTTTACGAACTTGATTAGCAATGCGATCAAATACAACGATCGCGCCCAGAAATGGGTTGAGATTGGCTTTTTAGATCCGGTGCGATCGTCGCGCAAACGCCATGTAGACGATGAAGAAGCACCAGAAATGGTCACAACCTTTTATGTCAAAGACAATGGCATTGGCATTCCAGAACATCATCTCGATAGCATTTTCCGCATTTTTAAGCGGCTTCATGGCCCGAACAAATATGGAGGTGGAACAGGGGCAGGACTGACGATCGCGAAAAAGATTGTAGAGCGGCATGAAGGCAAGATTTGGGTCGAGTCGATCAGTGGCGAAGGGAGTATCTTCTACTTCACGCTGCCGCATCAGCCCAGTTCTAATTGATTTTTGCGTTGGGGCTGGTATAGTCAGCATTAACCTGATAGATGAATAAATGAGCAATGCCAACCTTTGAAGTATTTCCAGTTACGTCTGCGACTGAACAGGAAATGTTTGTCAATGTTCCCTGGGTCGTCTATGCGAATGATCCCAATTGGGTGCCCCCGTTACGCAGCGATGTGCAGAAGAAGTTTCAGCCAGAGAATCCATTTCTTCAATATGGCAAGCTGAAGCAGTTTATTGCCATCTCACGCGGAACGGCGATCGGTCGAATCGTCGCAGCTGTGAACGATCGATTGATTGAGCGGGAAGGCAAGCCGATCGGGATCTTTGGGTTCTTTGAATGTGTGGAGGATATCGAGGTTGCAACTGCCCTGTTTGAAGCGGCAGAAAACTGGCTACGATCGCTAGATATTACAGAAGTTCGAGGCCCGATCGACCTGTCAACGCATAATAGTTGTCTCTTCTTAGTCGATGGCTTCGATTCTCCTCCGATGGTGATGATGCCTTACAATCCGTCCTACTATCCAACTTTTATTGAGCAGTTAGGTTGGACAAAGGCAAAAGATGCGTATGCTTACGATTTTCCATTAGATCAACCGCTTTCGCCCGAATTTGAAAAAGGTTACAAAATTGCGTGCAAATCTGGTGTGACATTCCGACCTTTGCACACAAAAGGCGAAGAATTTGAGCAAGATTGCATTAATCTATATCACTTGTTTAATAAAGCATTTTCAGGTAATTGGAGTTCAACTCCTCGCACTCTTGAAGAATTTTTAGAAGAAGCGCGATCGCTGCAAGATTTAGTCGATCCCGATGTATTTCCGGTTGCAGAATATAACGGAGAAATGATCGGATTTTGGATGGGATTACCTGACTACAATATTCCGCTTAAATATGTGAATGGTCGGCTGAATTGGGTCGGGATTCTGAAGTTCTTGTGGTATCGTCGCCGGATCGATCAGGGTCGCGTGATTGCGATATGCTCACTTCCAGAATTTCAAAGAAAATTGGTTCCATTGGGATTAATTTACCTTGGATTACAAGGGGGATTAAAGAAGGGAAAACCCTATAAACGGGCTGAACTTTCCTGGGTTTACGAAGACAATACTCGATCGCGCAAATTGATCGAAGCGGCGGGCGGTAAAATCTACAAAACCTATCGAATGTACGAAAAATCCCTATGAAAGCCTTAGTCACTGGAGCAAATGGATTTACCGGATCGCATCTCGTTAAAGCACTTTTGCATCGAGGAGATTCTGTAATCGGTTTCGTGCGGCGATCGAGCAATCTTTCCCGCCTATCCGGTTGCAATATTCAATATGCTTACGGTGATATTACCGATCGTGCTGCTCTGATTGAAGCGATGCAAGCTGTCGATGTTGTGTTTCATACTGCTGCTTACGTTGAACTTGGGATTGTCGATGTCGCAGAAATGGAGCGCGTTAACGTCGAAGGTACTCGCGCCGTTCTGGAAGCGGCAAAAGCGGTTAATCTGCATAAATTGATTTATTGCAGCACGATCGGAATCTTTGGCGACACACAAGGCAAAGTAATCGACGAAACCTTCCAGCGCACTCAAAAAGACTTTTCCTCGGCTTACGATCGCACGAAATACCAAGCGCAGCAATTAGTCGATCAAACTCAAGAATTATCGATCGTTAGCGTCTTGCCTTCTGGGATTTTCGGCAGCGATGATCCACACTTTAAGCCCGTTCTAAATGCCTTTCTAAATGGGCGGCTCAAAGTTTGGGCAGGCGGCGGACGAGTGACGGGAATCGTTCACGTTGATGATCTCGCTGAAGCCATGATTCTTGCGGTCGATTGCGGCAAATCTGGCGACTATTACATCATTTCTGCAGGCGATTTAACGACTAAAGAAATGTTTGAAATCTTCAGCCGAGAAACCGGAATTCCTGTTCCCCGCGAAGCTCCAGAACCGATCGTTCGCCTCATTGCCAACGTTCTCGATCCGATCGGCAGACTCGCTCGTTGGCAACCGCCAATTGACAACGAGCGAGTTCATTATGTTTACGATCGCTGTGTCCGCGTCGATGGCTCCAAAGCAAAACGCGAACTCGGATGGAACCCACGATCGCCCGAAGCCACCCTAAAGTCACTGGTTAAGGCTTAACTTCGGAGAGCGCTTGCTCTACTTTTTTCATTTCGTCGGTCTTGCCTTGCTCCTCAAACAGCATCTTGGCGCGGCGAAACGCCTCGATCGCATCCTGGGTAAAATTCCGTGCTCTCAAGGCGCGTCCCATCTGATAATGCGCCGCCGCATTATTTGGATCGAGCTTAATCACCTCGCGAAACGCCATCACCGATCGCATCGTTTCGTTGTTTGCCAGCGCCGCTTCTGCCAGCGCAAACTGTGCCTCGGCTGATTCTCGATCCAAGTTCACCGAGCGCTGAAATGCACTTAAAGCGGCGGTATTATTGCCTTTCTCGCGTAGAATCTTGCCAATTTGCAGGTGCAGCTTGGAATTATTCGGGTCAATTCGCACCGCTTGACTAAACGCATTCAGCGCCGCTTGCGAGTTGCCCTGATCCAACAGCGCAATGCCCATTGCAATATGAGAACTCGTCCGCCTTGGATTTAACCGCGTCGCCGCTTGCAGCGCACTCATCCCCTGCGTTGTTCGTCCCAGTTGCAGCAGCATTAAACCGATCGATTCCTGCGCTTCGGCACTGCGGCGATCGAGCCTTGCGGCTTGCTGATACGCTGACAATGCCTGAGAAAACTGTCCCTGGCGAGAAAGAACCGTTCCCAATCCCAAAAACGCATTCACGTTGCGCCTGTCTAGTTGGGTGGCTCGACGGTAAGCCTCTTCGGCTTCGCTGTCGTTGCCCAGATTTGCCAAGCTAAACCCCAACGCATAGAAAAAATCAGCATTGGTCGATTCTAGCGCCACCGCTTGACGATAAGCCGCTGCCGCTTCTTGAAATCGCCCTTCTTGAGCAAAGGCAAACCCCATTCCAGAGAAAATCCGAGCATTGCGATTGTCGATCGTCGATGCTCGCTGAAACGCTGCTAGCGCTCCTGACCAATTCCGCGCCTCGACAAACTCGCGTCCCTGTTCTAGCAATTTATCTAACTCATCTGACTGAGCGTAAGCGATCTGGGGTATCGCAACCGATACCAAAATTCCAGCAGCAACGAGCGATCGACGAAGGTGAGATATTGTAGCCATAGTGATCAACAATTACAGAAACTCCAGTTTGAGCGAGATGAAACGATGCTAATGACAACCACCGATACAATACAAGATGTTGCGATCGAATCATACCTTGGCGTCGTCACTGCCGAGGTGGTTTACGGAACGAACGCCCTTAAAGATTTCTTTGCAGGCATCCGTGACATCATTGGTGGACGCACCGCAGGATATGAGCGCGTCTTTGAACAAGGACAGCAAAACGCCCTCGCAGAACTCCAAAAACGGGCACAAAGTCTGGGAGCAAATGCCGTTGTGGGAATCGAAGTGAATACTGGCACAATCCAAATTGATCAATCTGGCGTTCTCCTTTTGATTACTGCGGTTGGAACTGCGGTGAAAATCCGTTGATTCGGCTCATATTCACAAACTGAATCCGATCGCGATCCCCAATGATTTCTCTCTAACGGAGTATCTACAGCGTCTCACTCTCGGTAGAGTGATTTTATCTCTGTAAACCTTACAGTGTTGGCAAGAGTAATTTCTTTGCAAATAACTATCCTGTTAGGGGAGACAATCCACAATGGCATATACTAATCGTCCTGTCGCTGAAGCCGCTGTTATCCCGGTTGCGGGTGACTATCATGACCGCGTTCGTTGGGGTCCGATTATCTCTGGTTTGATGGTTGCACTGGTATCTCAGTTAATTCTGAGCGCGTTGGGTGCAGCAATCGGCGCAACCTCGATCGCTAACTCCGGTGCGCCCCGGACAGAGGCGGGCGGTGTCGGAACCGCAGTCGGAATTTGGGCAACGATCAGCTTGTTGATTTCGC
The DNA here is from genome assembly GCA_014695255.1 of Cyanobacteria bacterium FACHB-63. Classification (GTDB taxonomy): domain Bacteria; phylum Cyanobacteriota; class Cyanobacteriia; order Leptolyngbyales; family Leptolyngbyaceae; genus Leptolyngbya. The sequence continues at coordinate 144,396 of JACJNX010000053.1, read as the reverse complement.
TGTTCATCGGTAGCTGGGTAATGGCACGCGCTTGTGGCCCGATGAACCGTAGCACTGCATTGCTCAACGGCGCAATTCTTTGGGCAACTACTTTGGCACTGAGCGCTTACCTGTTGGCAAGTGGTGTTACGGGTGCATTTGGTTTGGCGGTTTCGAGCGCAGCAAACGCAGCAGGCGCAGCTCTGCCGCAAACGGGTGTTCCGAATGTTGATCCGAACGCTGCAAGACCGAATATTTCTGCTCAAGATGCTCGTAATATTGCAGGCAACACTGCAACCGCAGGCTGGTCGTTTGTGATTGGTTCGTTGCTTGGTTTGGCAGCATCGTTGGCAGGTGCGGCAGTGGGAACCCGCAAGCCCCGCGCAACCACCGCTTATGTAGAGCCGAATCGCGGCATGTAAGATTTGAGTTTGATCGCTCTAACAACCCCTCACTCTGATTGAGGGGTTTTTTAATTTAAAAAACAAAAGGGATGTTGCTTGAACATCCCTAAAATATAGAACGGGCTAGGAGGGATTCGAACCCCCGACACCGTGGTCCGTAGCCACGTGCTCTAGTCCACTGAGCTACAAGCCCTCATCGGCACTTATTCAATATACAACGATCTGACCTAAATGACAAAACAATCTGAAAAATTGATCGAGCTTTCTCACCTTGATGCGGCTGGACAAGCGCAAATGGTAGATGTCTCGGCAAAAGCGGCAACGGTGCGACAGGCAACTGCGGTCGCGCATGTTCGGATGAAACCAGAGACAATGCAGGCGATCGAGTCCGGCGATACACCTAAAGGAGACGTACTGGGAACCGCCCGAATTGCCGGAATTATGGCGGCAAAACAAACGGCAAATCTAATCCCGCTGTGTCATCCCTTGCCGATTCAAAAAGTGGAAGTCAATATCACAGCGCAACCAGAGCGACCGGGGTTTGAGATTGAAGCGACGGTGAAGATCAAGGCAGAAACCGGAGTGGAGATGGAAGCGCTGACGGCAGCTTCGATCGCGGCGTTGACTTTGTATGACATGGCAAAAGCGATCGAGAAGTCGATTACGATCGAGCAAATTTATCTTCTGAGCAAGACCGGAGGCAAGTCCGGCGATTATTTACGGACAGCGAGTTTATAATGCAACAAAAAAGCGCGGCGAAAGCCGCGCTAAATTCGAGATTTTATAGAACAAGAATTATCTCAGGTAGCTTGCTTCTGCTTCCAGCATCCGCAGCAGCGCTTGATCACCCCGCGCTTTAGCTGCGTCCATGCGACGTTGCAGGTTTCTTTGTAAATTTTCGCGGTGGACTCGCGCGACTTCTGCTGAATGCAGGCGATTTCTGTTCATAATTAGGTTTTCCTAGAGGTTAGCTTTGCTTATCACCATCATTTGATTTTAGCATCGGTCATTTCAGACGGTAGCTTATGCTACTAAAAGTTCATACTTTCGACGGACAAATGTTAATCACGCTGCTGACTGATTTCGGATTAAGTGATGTCTACGTCGGTGTGATGAAGGCCACGATCGCCCAAATCAATTCGCAGATTCAGACGATCGATCTCACGCATCAAGTTCCACCGCAGGACATTGCGACGGCTCGATTTCACTTAATGAACGCTTACCCTTACTTCCCACGCGGAACTGTTCATCTGGTCGTCGTTGATCCGGGCGTTGGGAGTCAGCGGCGATCGATTGCCGTTCAACTCAGGTCTGGATTTGTGGTCGCACCGGATAATGGATTAATTAGCGGCATTTTGAGCGAGGCGATCACAGCGATTGAACTGAGCAATCCGCAGTATTGGCGATCGCCCACTCCAAGCACTACGTTTCACGGACGCGATATTTTTGCGCCTATTGCGGCACATTTGGCGAGTGGAGTTCCCTTACAAGAGCTAGGCACTGAGATCGAGTTAAGCTCGATCGTGCAGTTACCGATTCCGGATGTGATTGAGACAGAAGCAGGATTGCTCGGCGTGATTCAAGCGATCGATCATTTCGGTAACTTAATCACCAATATTCCAGGAGAGCGGGTGCGCGGTCTCAATTGGAGAATTCGCGTCAATGAGGCAGTTTTTCCAGGCAAGACGACTTATGCAGATGCCGCGACCCAGGAGATCATCGGCTTGATTGGCAGTCACAGTTGGGTTGAGATTGCGATGAATCGCGGCAATGCTCAGAATTATTTGAAGCTAGCGGTTGGAGATACGATCGGTATTAGCTTTTAGAGTTTTGTCCGATCGTTCTCACCAACGGTTCAAACACAGGCACTAGATCCGCTCGACTCACTACCAAAGTCGGAAACGCTCGCGTACTGTAATCCTTGCCAACTTCTAACGGAAAAATCGAAGGCGATTCCAAGGGATGCCAAACTGCGCCTGCTGCTTGTACGATCGCCCAAATTGCGGCAATGTCCCAAATCTTCGGCGTTGCCTCTACACCGCCCATCGTTGCCCCGACGGCGACTGTGAGTAAGTTATAGGTCGCAACTCCAAGCATCCGAATCTTGATCGGAAAGGGATTTTTCAGCACGGAGGTACTGCGGGCGCAGACGTTAAAAAAGTGATTGTGGTTGAGGGCTTCTTGGCTAGCGTGGATCGGTTTGTCGTTGAGAAATGCTCCAGACGGCAACTCTAATCCCGATTCGCCGCGCCAGTATCCGTGAAACGATTGATTCAACGGCGGCAGATGCACATAGCCGAACACCGGAGTTCCCTGATAGAGAAGCGCGATCGAAATTCCCCACAACGGCAAGCCCCGCGCAAAATTTGTCGTCCCATCCAGCGGATCGATAATCCAGCACCACTCACGATCGGGAAAACAATGCTCCGCTTCTTCACTCAGAACCCCGTGATCGGGAAACTTTTGCGCGATCGCAGTGCAAATCTGTTCATCCGCCCAGCGATCGGACTGTGTAACCAGGCTTCCGTCCGCTTTTTCCGCTGCTTGCACCTGTCCGAAATCTTTTAGCAGTTGCGCCCCAACTTTATGCGTGAGCGTTTCTGAAAAGGCTTTGATCTCCGAAAAATTCATGCGCCTGCCTCTAAAATTTGCGCTGCGGTTAATTGCAGGTTTGGAAACGTGGGGGAAACGAGACGATCGCCGTTTCCGAATTCTTTCGTTTGGTAGCGATCGTCCTGTAGAGTCAGCACAAGTACGACCGATCGCTCTGGATCGACAATCCAATACTCTGGAATTCCTCGCGCCGCATACTCTCTGGGCTTATCAACGTAATCGCGGTTATAGTTGTCACTTCCAGGCTCTCCTGGCGAAACCACTTCGATTACCAATCTGGGGGGTGGCATCTCTGGAGTAATCGTCGAACGCCTTGCACCTTTGATTGCGGCTCTTCCTTCCTCACTCAGGATGACCAAATCTGGGTAGCGACTGGTCACAGTTCGACTACTCACAAAGATTTCAGTTCCACGACGGATTAGATAATGAGGGACAAACTGTAACAGCACCGAGGACAAAAATCCTGCGATTTCGACATTGGGATCACTTTCCGGGGGCAATTCAATGATTTCTCCATTCACGAGTTCATACTGACCTTCCGGTAGTTCAGAGGGTTCTAGCGCAGCGTATTCTTCGATCGTCTGAAATCGAGGTTTTGCTTGAGTCATTAATCCAACTCACCTTGCAAAATCGTTGAAATTGCGGCTTTTGTATTATTGCGAAAGGCTTTGACATCCACACGGTTCAGCAATCCAACTGCAACGAGCATCCCGATCGCTTGCAATCCAAATACCACCGCATACGATAACGTCAAATTCGAGAAAATCGCTTTACCCACATCTAACGCACCGCCGCCGAAAATCGTTGCTAATGCTCTCGCCAACGCTTGCGCTAATCCCCACGCACCGATAAACGTTCCTGCGGTTTCAACCGCCGTAAGATCGAGCATTAAACTAATTGCGCCCGTGGTTGTAACTCCCGATGCTAAGCCAAACAGGAAGAGTCCACTTTGTAGAAGTTTGGGGTTCGCGGTAAAGCCTGTGAAGATGATAAAGATCATGCAGGCTGCAACGAGAACACATCCGAGTTTGGCGGTTCTCGTTTTTCCGAGGCGAGGCACGATCGCAAATCCAGCACTACTAATTCCAATCAAAGTTCCCATACCCCAAAAGGCGTTTAGGCGAGTCGTTTCTGCAACCGACATCCGAAACACTTGTCCGCCATAAGACTCCATCACCGCATCCTGCATAAACAAGCTAATCGTCATGAATAGCAAGAAGGTGAAGAATAATCCCGTTTGCGGTGAAGCGGTTAACACTCGAATTGCGCGACTCAACGTGATTTGATCTTCGCGATCGTTCAATGTTGTTCGTGTACTAAATCGCGAATACTTCTTTTCAACTCCAAGTGTTGCTAACACACACAGTCCGCAGACAATTCCTGGAATGATCACAAACACTCGATCGACCGCTGGACGCAGTGCAGCAAGATTCGCGGCTCCTTCTGCTGGTAACAATCGCGAAGTCACGATCGCGCCGACTACAATACCTACCATCAGCATCGACCAAACAATTCCGACCAGTTTAGATCGTTCTTCTTCTTCGCTCACATCCACCAATAGTGCCGCAAACGGAGTCGATCCTGCGCTCAAAGTCAACCCGTACAGCGCAAAGACCAGCCCTAATACGCCAATCCAAATCTGAGTTTGTAGACTCCATCCAGCCGTCTGCAAACTCGCGCCCACTTGCCACATCACCTGAACCGCTAAAAACGCAGTCAGCGAAAACAACACCGACGCAATCCACACATATCCCGTCCGGTGATAGCCTGCGATCGGTTTCGCATCTGACATCTGCCCGAACCACAATCGAGCAGGAGCCATGAACTGATGTACCGCGATCGCTCCCGCTGCGATCGTCGCTGGAATTGCCAATTCCTTGATCATGATGCGGTTTAACACTCCAAGCGTTAATACCGACATCATGCCCAACCCCATCTGATACAGACCGAGTTGGAACATCGTCAAAAGCTTGATTCTGGGCGGTTGCGTGATCATAGTTTGGAACTCAGAATAGCGGTTTGGGGTTTCTCTATTGCGATCGTAAACGAAGTAGGGATAGGGAGAATCGAGCAATTGCGAATTCGGATCACTCAACAAAAAGCGATCGCGCATTGCTGCACGATCGCATCTTAGCAAAGGCAATTTGACTTAGGGCGCTAACGCATTGCCACGAATCAGGCTGCCGATCGTCTTCGCCGTGATCTTTAGTTGAACCAGCGGGTTTGCAGGCACAACCGTTTTGTAAAGGTAGCTATCGAAGGTGAGCTTTTGCACATCGATATCCGAACACATCTCGACAAAGGCTTCGCGAGTTGCATCGGTTCGGTAGAATACCGTTTGCAAAATGTCCAGCACTTTGTAGGTGAGTCCGTACTTCCTATCCCAACGCTTTAGATACACTTTCAGATCTGCTTCTGTAGGAATGCGGCGACCGTTTTCAGAAAATTCGACGATCGTTTCTGCACACATCCGCGCCGATTTCGCAGCAAAGTAGATTCCTTCACCCGAAGATTTGGTCACGGTTCCGGCTGCATCTCCAACCAAAGCAACGCGACCCACCACACGGCGAGGTCTCGGATGCTCTGGAATTGGATGCGCTTCCACGCGAATGATCTTTCCGCCTCTGAGTTTTTTCGCGGCTCTTGCCCGAATTCCAGCCTGTAGCTTTTTGATGTCTGCCTTGTTCGGAGCCATCGTTCCGGTTCCTACCGCAACGTGGTTGTACTTTGGAAACACCCAAGCGTAGAAATCGGTGGAAACATCGTCACCCACGTACATCTCAGCGAGGTCTTCGTAGTACGCCATCTTGTCATCGGGCAGCATGATCCGCTCTTGGAAAGCGATCGCATAGTTGTAATCCCCAGCATCGATCGCTTTTGCGACTCGCGAGTTTGCTCCGTCTGCGCCGACTACCAGATCGACTTCGAGCGTAGCGGCTTTTCCTTCTAAGCTGCCGTCCGAGTGATCGGCATAGTGCAGCGTGTAGGAACCGTTGGCGCTGGTGGGCAATTCCAGCTTGTGCATGGTGCCATTAATCAACTTTGCGCCGAGGGAAACGGCACGATCGCGCATAAATCCATCCAGGACTTCGCGGCGACACATTCCGATATATTCGTCGTCTTTTAAAGTGCTACCGATACTAACTTCGACATTCGAGGGGGAAATCATCTTCATCTTTCGCACTTTGCGATCGATGATGTTTTCGGGCAAGTCGAATTCAGCCACCATACAGAGGGGAATTGCCCCACCACAGGGTTTGACGTTGTCTAACTTGCGCTCAAATAGATAGGTTTCAATACCCGCTTTTGCTAAAGTCTCTGCTGCGGAAGAACCAGCAGGACCACCGCCTACAACTGCAACCCGGAGTGTCAAAGGTTTTCTCCCAATTTCTTTAAAGCTACGAGGGTGATCGTATCATGCGGCTTTCGTGGTTCTGTTACAGACTACGGCAACTTGCAACAGAGCTTAACAATTTAGTCTCTCCTGCCGTAATAAATCGGCGATGGTCAGTGCTGGAATTGGGGAGTGTAGAAAATCAAGAACAATATTGGTGTCTAGCAAAATTCTCACTGAAGGTATTTCTCCGCTAGTGCTTCTTCCAGCATTGCGTCTACTTCTGCATCTGTCGGGGCAGGCTGATTGGTCACTAACATTCCCCGCATTCGCTGAATTGCGGCAGAGCGTTTCTCTGGATCAACTCGTTTCTCTTGCTGAAGCAAGGTAATAATTACACTTATTAAAGCAAGCCGATCGTCAGCGGGCAGTTCTAAAACCTGTTTTTAATTCTCTTGGCAACATAATCAGTTTGAGAATGACATCTTTTTTAGTACTGCTTGTTCAACTGAATGTGTTCGATCGCTGATCCCAGCCCGTCCCAACTTTCGTTAATGAAACTTCTGCTGAGCGGCAAGAGTATTGCGTTCCCAAAATACTCCGTTTGACCAGCCTTGAATCCGTCGATCGTTCTCCGCCAGTTCCAATCGCCGCTCTGTTAACAGGCAGTATTCTTCGTTGAAATCGATGCCGAGATAACGTCGATCGAGCTTCTTCGCCACCACCGAAGTCGTCCCACTGCCAACAAACGGATCAAAGACAAAATCTCCCGGATTCGAGCTTGCTAAAATTAGCTTGGCGATCAGTTTTTCGCTCTTTTGCGTTGGGTGTTCCGTATTCTCAGGCATCGACCAAAACGGAATTGTGATATCTGACCAAAAGTTTGATGGATGCGTATCGCGAAAATTCCCCTGCTCGGTCACTTCCCAATCTTTCGGCGTTTTGTCGATCGTTCGATAGGGTGCCAGCACTCGTCGCCGCAGTTTCACCGCATCTAAGTTAAAGGTGTACTGATTTGAGACAGTGCAGAACCAAATATCTTCGCTCGAATTTTTCCAGTTTGCTTTGGCCCCTCGTCCTTTCTCGCGCTCCCAAGTAATCCGATTGTGAACCGTGAAATGAGCGGAAGCAACCGTGTAAATCGAAGCCGAAGACAGCCAATCGCCGCAGATGTAAAGGGATGCGGTCGGTTTTAGCAAGGGTTTAAAGGCAACGATCGCAGCCTCCAACCAAGCCGTATAAGCTTCCACAGAGCGACGCTCGAACCGCAAACCATTGAAATTCTTCGACAAGTTGTAGGGCGGATCGAGAATCAAAAGATCCACAAATCTATCGGGCAGTAGAGCGGAAATCGCTAAGCTATCTGCTTGAATAGTCCCTATTGCTGGGTTAGTAGAAAGCTCAGAGATCGAAATCAGCCTCGATCTCAAGCGCTGTCGGTCGAGATTATTTAATTCAACGCTACGATTTCTGCTGGCTTTAGATGGTTTCACGGGCGCGATCGAACAGGGTTTCAGGTTTTATACAGAGTTTCAGGTTTTATACAGTCGAGCAGTTTCACAGTTGCGTTCAATAAGTTTAGATGCACATTGTCAACTTTTGTGAAGAAACTATAAAGTAAAGATTAGATTTTGGAAAAACCCTTAGATAAAGATCTAAAAGTTAACAAATAGAGAGAGCGAGATGACACAATTTTTTAGGAGAAAAACCCCACCATCCGTAAAAACCTCAAGTAATCTCACGAGTTAGCACAAACATTTTACAAAAGTTGCAGAATTAACTCACAAAACTTTCGTAAGTACAGATTTATCCCCGTGATCTTGCGCTATTACTCAGGTATCATTTCAATCCTATGAAACCGTGATAAAGCTACCGTATAAACACTGGAATTGTCTTGCTAGATCAACTAAGATACTGTGAAGGAACTAAATAAGATAAATGCTTTATCTTCATCGGTTGCTGCAAATGAGTACGTTCTCCAGAATGGCACTGACGGCAACTCTGGCTTTAGGTGCATCGCTCTCACTAGCAAAATTTGCTCAAGCTGAAATTGTTACGATCGCAAGCTGCTTGGATGCGCCGTCAGCCGGGATGGTGCATTCCACCTTCTCTAACTCTCAGCCTGTCGCTCAATTAATAGACTCAACCTTCGATCCCGAACCGAATCCCCCACCCAGTACCACCGGAGGGTCGGGTACTCGTTAAGTCAGCTTCTTTGTGTCTAACCATTTGCTAGATGTCCGTAGTTCAGAAAGTTGGACTACGGATTTTTATGCGATTCTGAAGAGTGCAGTTTCCAAAAGAACGCAATGAGTCAATCTTATCCAGATATCGATGTTGCGGCTTTTATTGATCATTCCTTGCTCACGCCGATCGCGACTCCCACCCAAGTCGAGCAGTGGTGCGAGGAAGCCGATCGCTATCACTTCGCCTCCGTGTGCGTCCTTCCGGTTCACGTCAAGCAAGCCACAAACCTGCTGCATTCCAAGCAGCCCAAGGTTACAACGGTCATTGGATTTCCATTAGGGGCAAACACCTCGATGATCAAGCGCTATGAGGCAGAAGAAGCCGTCGAAAACGGTGCAACAGAACTCGATGTCGTGATTAATCTCGGTTGGTTGAAGTCGGGTAATCTTGATGCCCTTTATCGAGAAATTGCAGAGATTCGGGAATCCACCGGCTGTCCGATCAAAGCCATCTTGGAAATGTCACTTTTGACTGAAGCGGAAAAACGCACTGCTGCCCAGATGTGCATGGATGCCGGAGCCTCATTCCTCAAAACCAGTACGGGCTGGAACGGAGGGGCAACTGTCGCAGATGTCCGCCTTTTGAAAGAAATCGCCCAAGATCGAATCGGAATTAAGGCTTCTGGGGGAATCCGCACGATCGATCAAGCTTTAGAGTTAATCGTGGCAGGAGCGACTCGGCTTGGGACATCCAGAGGTGTCGAGTTACTGCGTCAGCGCGATACCCTAGAGAAGACCCCCAATCAGTCCACTTCATGAGTCGAACCTACAAAGCGATCGGAATCAATCTTAAAGCGATGCCCTTGGGAGAGGCAGATCGAATCGTCACGATTTTGACGAAGGAATTCGGATTGCTCAGAGCCGTAGCGATGGGAGCACGTAAACAGAATTCTAAGCTGGGGGGGCGCAGTGGTTTGTTTGTTGTGAACGAACTGCTGATGGCAAAAGGACGCTCGCTCGACAAAATCACGCAAGCCGAAACGCTGGAGTCTTACCCAGGTTTAGGGCGTAACCTGAAAAAATTGACCGCAGGGCAATATCTAGCAGAACTCGCCCTTCAGCAAGCCCTCAGCGAACAACCTCAAGAAGAACTCTTCTATCTATTAAATGAGCATCTGGGACGAATCGAGCAATGCACGGATGATGAAGTGCTTCCTCGGTTAATCCATGCCGTTTTTCAGCTTTTGGTGGTCGCTGGCGTTGCGCCTCAAGTGCATCAGTGCAGCGTCACCGGAACCACGATCGAGCCAGATTTGAGCAGCTCTGAGCCGCAAGCGGGATTCAGCAGCTCGATCGGTGGCGTGGTCAAGCTTGAAGAACTCGATCGCCTGATCGAAGAACAGTCCCCGCATTACCGAGTCCAGTCACCTGTGGGAGAATATCGAGTGGCAGGCTCAAACGTTTCGACCGCCCCTCGAAAGTTCCGCGCTGCTTTGAATGTGCCGCTCTATGCCCCCGAACTTGCCGCGCTTCAACATCTCCCCCAAGCTGAACCGCCTGCACCAGACCAACATCCCGCTCCCGTCTGGCTCACTCTCGAAAAGTTGCTTCGTCAGTACGTGCAGTATCACTTCGATCAACCGATTCGATCTGCTGCCCTGATTGAAAGCTGTTTTGCACCCGACTCGATGCCTTAAACCATGATGCGACCCTCCCCAACCGACTACGTTCTGATGTCCGCGCTCGACCACGATCCAGCCCGCCTGAATTCTCATCCTGAGCCGTTTCGCTCTCAGCCGCCGAGCCGATCGATCGAGCCGCGATCGCTACCCAAAGAGAATCCGTTTCCTGACTTCGACGGCGAGGTTTCTGAAAATGGGAAGGTGGTATCGCCAGATCAACCCGTACCAGAACCGCCCGAAGAGCCAGAACGAGGATTTGCGCCCGTCTTGAGAAACCGCAATTTTCTGACGCTCTGGTCGGGTCAGGTCTTCTCACAGTTGTCGGATAAGGTCTATCTGGTGCTGATGATTGCTTTGATTGCGAGTCGCTTTCAGTCGGAGGGACAGACGATTAGCGGTTGGGTGTCCTCGATTATGATCGCATTCACAATTCCGGCGATTTTATTTGGTTCGATCGCGGGGGTCTATGTCGATCGCTGGTCGAAAAAAGGCGTTTTAGTCTCGACCAATCTACTGCGCGGGGCGCTAGTCTTTGCGCTGCCGGTGATGCTTTGGCTAACTAAAGGCTGGACAACATTCAAAGACTTACCAGTTGGGTTCTGTCTGCTCTTAGTCGTGACTTTCTTGGTTTCGACACTGACGCAGTTTTTCGCACCCGCAGAACAATCCATCATGCCGCTGGTCGTGGAGAAACGGCACCTACTTTCAGCAAATTCGCTATACACCACGACTGCAATGGCTTCGGTGATTATCGGATTTGCGGTGGGTGAACCGCTGTTGGCGCTGGCGGATACGATTGCCAGTCGATTTGGGGGTAGCACGGACTTTGGTAAAGAATTGCTCGTGGGGGGTGGCTATGTAATTGCAGGCATTCTGCTGCTATTGATGCGAACTGGCGAGAAGCCACAGGATGTTGCACCAGAAGATCAGCCGCACGTTTGGGAAGATATCAAAGACGGACTGCGTTTTCTCGGTAAACACGCTCATGTGCGGGGCGCTCTGATTCAGCTTGTGATTCTGTTCTCGATTTTCGCAGCACTTGCAGTTTTGGCAGTGCGACTCGCGGAAGTAATGCCCGAAATTAAGTCTTCACAGTTTGGGTTTCTCTTGGCAGCAGGCGGAGTCGGCATGGCAGCGGGAGCGGCATTACTGGGGAGCTTCGGACAGCGTTTCGCTCATGCCAGACTAGGAACGATCGGGTCGATCGGCATGGCATCCTGTCTAGTTGGAATTGGTTTTTTCTACAGCCATCTTTGGATTACCCTGGGATTGCTGGTGGCGCTGGGAGCCTTTGCCGCATTGATTGGAATTCCGATGCAAACCACCATTCAGCAAGAAACACCGGAAGATATGCGAGGCAAAGTCTTTGGTCTGCAAAACAATGCTGTTAACATCGCATTGTCGTTGCCGCTAGTTTTAGCGGGCGTATCTGAAACGATCTTTGGGTTGAGAATTGTGTTTCTGGCGCTTGCCGCTTTGACGATCGCGGGCGGATCGCTAACCTGGTATATTGCACATACGAATGATAATAACCAGGAATAGGAGCTTAGGAACCAGAGACGTGTTGTTTCTACGACCTTGAGCCTCACATCACCCTTAGTCTCTATTACTAAACTCAAATGCACATCGCTTGGCTTGGCAAGAAAACACCGTTTTGCGGCAATGTTACCTACAGTCGAGAAGTTACGAATGCTCTGCTAGATCGAGGACATCAAGTTAGCTTCTTCCACTTTGCTCAAGAAGAAGTGGTTCCCGATAACTTCCCCGATCTCAGAGAAATTCAGATTCCGTTTTTATATAAATCGCAAATCTACACTATCCCGACGCTAAAATCTGCCAAGGTTCTAGAACAAGCGCTTAAAAATCTATCACCGAAGCCCGATGTGGTTCACGCATCGCTGACACTCTCGCCGCTTGACTTTATGCTGCCGGAGATTTGTCAGACGTTGAACCTTCCTTTAGTGGCAACGTTTCATCCCGCGTTCGATCGCAAGCTTCGCAATCTCACCTCTGGGACTCAGCATTTGATGTACCAGCTTTATGCACCCTCGTTGGCGAAGTACGATCGTGTGATTATTTTCTCCAGAATCCAGCGAGATTTACTCATCAAACTGGGTGTTCCAACCGAAAAGATCGCGGTGATTCCAAACGGAGTGGATATTGAAAAATACTCACCGGGAGCATCGTCGTTTAAAGCCCGCATCGGTGCAGAACGGCTGTTTTTGTATCAAGGTCGAATTGCACCCGAAAAGAATGTTGAATCCCTCTTAAGAGCTTGGAAGCAGGCGAATATGGGCGAGGATTGCAAGCTGGTGATTGTGGGTAATCATGGAACTTTAGCCGCTTCGCTGATTCCGTTTTACGGCGAGGAACACGGGATTAAATGGCTGGGATTTTTGGCGGATGAGCGCGATCGTATTAATATCCTTCGCGATACGGATGTGTTTATCTTGCCGTCGCTCGTCGAAGGCTTATCGCTGTCTCTTCTAGAAGCAATGGCGTGTGGAGTCGCGTGTGTGGCGACTGATGCGGGGGCAGATGGTGAAGTCTTAGAAGATGAGGCGGGAATTGTCCTAGAAACGCAGCGGGTTACTTCACAATTGAGAGCCTTGTTACCTCAACTTCGAGATCATGCAAGCTGGACAAAGATGCTGGGGCAGAAAGCGAGACAGCGAGTGGAAGAGCGCTACACGCTGAGCAACAATATTTCTCAAGTCGAAGCGCTGTACGAAGACTTGCTAGAGAAGCATCGACACCGCCGCCGAGTGCCGTTTCTGAATAAAGTTCCGTCGCTTTGGAGATCGATCGAGTTACCCCAAAGGCGTTATCCGACTGAGATCGATCGACTGTTTGATTTTTAATTAGGGGAATTTGGGCGATCGTACGAATGAGGAGAAAAGCTTCACATTTCTTCTCATCGATATTGAAGTTTTAACGATGTTCTTCACCTTTTGATGGAGTTATTCAGGTTGCTCGGTAGGTGAAATTTAAATCAGTCAACAATGAAGTAGTCCCCTGAATTCCTCACAAATGGGGAGCTATTCACGCTTAGAGCAGTTGTGGTTTAACCGTTCTTTCAAGCAATCAGAAATAGAAATAAGGGAAAAACGATGAACTGGTTTATTTCTTTCGAACAATTTGGAGATCTGGCAACGGCTCGACCCGATCCTCCTTATTTTTTACTATTTGTCGGCTTATTTATCGCTGTGACTAGCGCAATTCCATTTGTCGCCTTGGTTAGACAACGCATTGATTATTGGTCTAAACATTTCTCTGCAAGTGACCTACCCTTCAGAGGAGCGGTGCAAATTATCCTGCCGCTGATAGGCATGATGAGTGGAATCTACATCCTCACTGCTTCTGGGTTGGAAGTGCTTGGTGTTCCAGTTCTGCCTGCTTTATTTGTCTCTCTGCTGTTTATCCTGCTGCTGAGCTATTTGACATGGTTACAGTTAGGCAGACTGTTAAGTCAGAGAGCGGTTAGCCATTATTTGCATGAGAATCAAGATTTTCCCAATCACGATCGAGGGGTTTCTTCTGCGGCTAGATAGCGCTATGTCAACACCAGGCGATCGACCCAATTCTGGGATCTAAAGCAGTCAGGAGCGATGTTTCTGACTGCTTTTTGCAGCGATCGTGCGATCTCTCACTTAGTAGAGCCACATTCGCTGCAATTACTCTTCTTTCTCAGGCTTCAATAGCGGGAACGCAATCACATCACGAATACTGGGTGAATCGGTTAACAGCATCACCAAGCGATCGATGCCAATTCCCAAGCCTCCGGTCGGCGGCATGCCGTACTCTAAAGCAGTGAGGAAGTCCTCATCGACACCCTGCGCTTCCAGGTCTCCGGCTGCTTTTCGCGCTGCTTGCGCTTCTAAGCGCTCGCGCTGATCCAATGGATCAGTTAACTCCGAGAAACTATTTGCGGTTTCTCGTCCAACCATGAACAGTTCAAAGCGTTCGACCAGTCCGGGCTTCGATCGGTGCGGTTTTGCTAGAGGTGAAATCTCGACGGGATAATCGAGAATAAAGGTCGGTTGAATTAGCGTGGTTTCAACGGTTTGTTCAAAGGCTTCGTTGAGGAGCTTACCGATCGACGAACAATCCTCAATGTCGCGAATTCCTGCTTTTTTCGCCGCTGCTTTCGCGTCTTCTAGCGACGTGAATTGAGCAAAATCGATCCCGGTTTTTTCCTGCACAATTTCGTGCATTGTCACTCGTCGCCAAGGGGGAGTGAGATCAACTTCTTCGCCCTGATAGTTGATCTTGAGCGTTCCAATCACCTTCTGCGCCACCGTGGTAATGATCGCCTCGGTGAGATTCATCATGTCGTGGTAATCAGCGTAGGCTTGGTAAACCTCGATCGACGTAAACTCCGGATTGTGTCGCGTCGAAATGCCTTCGTTTCTGAAAATTCGACCCAGTTCAAACACTTTCTCAAAGCCACCCACAATCAGCCGCTTTAAGTGCAATTCGGTTGCAATCCGCAGATAAAGCTGCATATCCATTGTGTTGTGATACGTGATAAACGGGCGTGCATCTGCTCCACCCGCTTCACTCATCAACACAGGCGTTTCAATTTCGATAAAGCCCTGTTCATCCAGATAGCGACGCATGCCTGCGGTAATTAATGCCCGCTTACGAAACGTATCGCGCACTTCTGGATTCACAATCAAATCCACATAGCGCTGACGATATCGCTTTGCCACATCGGTCAATCCGTGCCACTTATCCGGCAATGGCAACAGCGATTTGGTCAGCATCATGTAATCTTTCACATACACCGACAATTCGCCTTTTTCGGTGCGCTTAATCGTGCCTCGTACTCCCAAAAAATCGCCTGCATCCGTTAGCTGTTTGAGTTGATTAAATGCCTCTGGATTATCTGGCATGAATTCTTGAATTCGGCTTTTTTCTAGATAAAGCTGAATTGTTCCGGTCTCGTCTTGCAGCGTGAAAAACGCCAGTTTTCCAAAGACGCGACGTGCCATAATTCTGCCCGCGATCGCCACCTCGATCAGATCTTCTTCACCGCTTGGCAACTCAGCAAACTTTTCCTGCAACTGTGCCGCCGAATGGGTTGTTTCCCACCGATACGCATAGGGATTGATTCCCAACTGCTTGAGTTGTTCTACTTTCTCGATTCGAGTTTGGCGAAGTTCGTCTGACATGAGTAGGGCGTGAAAGAATGCAGTCTCTCATTATAGGAGGTTTGCCGAATTCCCACGCGGATGATCTCGATTCACTCGACACGCTAAGATGAATTTTGGTCTTATCGTGCCACATAGGGATGCCACTGTGCTGAAAAGCCTGATTGCTGACTTCAAAATTATTTTCGATCGTGACCCCGCTGCCCGGAATTGGTTAGAGGTACTGTTCTGCTATCCGGGGTTACAAGCCTTGATGCTGCATCGGATCGCTCACTGGCTGTACAAAGTGGGCATACCCTTTGTGCCGAGATTGATTTCACAGATTGGACGATTTTTTACGGGAATTGAGATTCACCCCGGAGCCACGATCGGTCAAAGCGTCTTTATCGATCACGGAATGGGTGTGGTGATTGGTGAAACGGCGATCATTGGAGATTACGCGCTGATTTATCAGGGTGTGACGCTGGGTGGAACCGGAAAAGAGTGCGGCAAGCGACATCCAACCCTCGGAGAAAACGTGGTCGTGGGTGCAGGCGCAAAAGTGCTGGGAAACATCCAGCTCGGTAACAATGTGCGAATCGGGGCGGGATCAGTGGTGCTGCGAGATGTTCCCTCGGATTGCACCGTGGTTGGCGTTCCAGGTCGGATTGTGTATCGTGCCGGAGAGCGAGTTGAGCCACTGGAACATGGACGCTTACCGGACTCCGAAGCGCAAGTGATTCGGGCATTAGTCGATCGCATTGAGAGTTTAGAGCAGCAGATCCAAAGCCTGCATACTCGTGAATCGCTAGCTGCTTGCTATGCTATGCCTGCGGTCGAGCCGAAACCTGAATCCACGAATGAAGGAGAAGCCTGTCGATTGCGCGATCGCGTGATCGATGAGTTTCTCGACGGTGCTGGAATTTAGTGCTGGAATTTAACTTTCAGGAACACGCCTCTAGGGAGAGGAAACTGTTTCTCAAGCTACGACCATAAATGAAGAGCATCTGTGGAATTTCCCCGAATTATGCTCTTCATTTTTGTAGAAATAGGACAGTTTTCATGTTTAGAAAGTATTTCATCGTAGTGATTTCTGCGATCGTGGGATTGTGTTTCGCGATCGGGGGTTCGTTCTTTTCGCAGGTTAATGCTCAACAAACGCCGCGTGTGCCGGTCGCTCCGGCAAGTCAAGCAAATCAAGCGAATGCGGTTGATATTGCGTTTGTGAACGAAGCCGCGCAATTTGGATTAGCCAACATCATGTTGGGTGAGATGGCGCTGCAAAAATCAACCAATCCGTCGGTACAAAAGTTTGCACAAGCTGAGATTGCAGAGCAACAAAATGTGAAACAACAGTTGACGCAGATTGCTCCTCGACTTCAGGTAACGCTGCCGACCGCTCCAGGTCCGAAGTATCAAGCACTCATGCAGCGGTTCTCGCAATTGTCAGGAACACAGTTCGATACTGCTTATCTCGATGAGGGTGGAGTGAATGCTCATTTAGAAGCGGCATCTCTATTTCAGCGTGAAGCAGCCTTTGGAAACAATCTGAGTCTGATTACTGTAGCAAACCAAGGCTTGCCGATTATCAATCAACATTTCACGATCGCGAGCAGTCTGACAAGCTATCGCTTTGCTCAAGTGCCACGGCGGTACAACGAAGCCTCAGCGCCCACAGCACCCAGCGCTCAATAAGCATAATTGAAGCAATTTAAACCCGATGCTTGAGAACTGAATCTCAGGGTCGGGTTTTGTAGTACACTTTTTCTAGTTTGAATCTAATTTCCTGTTGCATAATGCAAGTGCAAGCCTACTGCTTCTAAAACGATGGCAAACTATCAGCAGATTGAGTATCGCATCGGTAAAGATGGCAAAGTTACAGAAATGGTGCTAAACGGGTCGGGTGAAAGTTGTACCTTGGCAACTGAAGATTTAGAACGATCGCTCGGCTCGATCGAGGAGCGGGAGTTGCTGCCCGAATATCACGACAGCGTAGACAATGCTTTAACGGTTGAACAATCCCAAACCATTCAGCAGGAGTAAGGGAATGAATCTCGCGACGAATAACAAAGCCAGATTTGCCTGCTCGGAACTTAGTTGAAATGTTTACTGCACTAGATCAATTAATCAACTTTGGGGCGATCAAACGATCGACAAATCGTGAGGCAAGTCGAGTTTGATCCACAACTGCATCAGGGCGATGTTGCTGAGAACTCGTGGTGCGACACGATTAATCGCGGCGCACCTACGATTCAACTTTACTGCGCCTCAACCGCAGGTAATTGCTCCGGTGAAATCGTCAATGCAACCGTACGATCGCTCCGCTTCACGTTGACACTCAAACTGCCATCGACCCCTGCTTGATCGACCAATTGCTGAATCGTTTTCACGTTTTGAATTGGCTGATCATTCACAGATTGAATCACGTCTCCCGCTTTGAGTCCTGCCTTTGCCGCAGGCGTTCCACGACCGACTCCAACCACTAGAATGCCGCGATCGTCCTCAACCTTCATGCGGCTGTTGGGAGCGCGATTAATAAAGTCTTTTACATTCGGATCAAGCGCAACTAATTGAACTCCAATATAGGGATGCGTCACGGTTCCCGTTGCGATTAATTGCTGTGCTACATTTTGTGCCGTATTAATCGGAATAGCAAATCCTAATCCTTGCGTTCCCTGAATGATTGCTGTATTGATTCCAATTACATCACCATTCGCATTTAATAATGGCCCGCCAGAATTCCCTGGATTAATTGCTGCATCGGTTTGAATAAATCCCACCCGCTTATCGGGAACACCAATATCTACGCTTGATCGCTCTGTTCCGCTAATCACCCCGACCGTTACGGTTTCTTGAAGTCCTAATGGATTCCCGATCGCGATCGCCCATTGTCCCTGCCGCACCTCGTCAGAATTTCCTAGCGTTACCGTGGGTAAGTTCTCAGCTTGCACCTGAATTACAGCCACATCTGTCACTGGATCTTTACCCAACACTTTGCCTTCTAGCACTCGTCCATCTTGAAATGAGACGGTTACTGTGTCCGCACTATCAACAACGTGCGAATTGGTAAGAATCTTACCGTTTTTATCAATCACAAACCCTGATCCCAATCCCCGCAGCACTCTTGAAGAAGAACCGGATTGCGGATTGCCCAAAAACGGTCTTAAAGCGCCCGGCACATCACCGCCTAAGTTACGCGACACATTCACCTGCACCACTGCCGCCTCAACTTTATCGATCGCCGCAGTGACAAAGTTATCGCCCTGCCCAAACGGAGCCGCCTGAGCCGGCAGCATCCATCCCAAACTCAGCACTAACACACTGACATATCCCAGAAGTCGCTTGATCATAGCCATACTTGAAGTAAACCACTCAAATCAAGCGCGATCGCCGTTTTCTTGACTTCATGCTTGCGAGGGAAATTTAGAAGGCTTGCTAAAATAAAGTAAGAACACTAGAAACAACATTGCTGTAATGAACACTCAAAACAATTCATTTGAAATCAACAAAACCGAGGAAGAATGGAAAGCTTCGCTCACTCCAGACCAGTTTCGAGTGTTACGCAAACATGGCACAGAACGAGCCGGAACTAGCCCACTCGATAAGGAATACGGCAAGGGTACGTTCTCTTGTGCAGGCTGTGGAACGCCATTGTTCTCATCTGAAACTAAGTTCAATAGCGGTACAGGTTGGCCCAGCTTCTATGCACCCTTAGAAAACGCGATCGATATCACAGTTGATCGATCGTTCTTCATGACTCGCGTTGAAGTTCACTGTGCTAAGTGTGGCGGGCATTTAGGTCATGTGTTTGAAGACGGTCCGCGTCCAACAGGACAGAGATATTGCATGAATGGTGTTGCTTTAGAATTCGTTCCAGAATAGAAACATGAGGTGAGAGATAAGCAATTCTCTCTCGCCTCTCTACCTAAAGTTAGATGTGTCAATTCTTCTAACCATCAGACAATCGAATGCTGAATGCACGATCGCACTGGGTAAAAAATGTTGAAGCGCTTGCGAATTGGGACAAAGATCGGAGCGGCATTTGGACTCGGACTCTCCATTTTTGCAGCGATCGGAATTGTCTCATACAGTGGAACCCGTGAATCGATCACAACCTCACGCTGGGTCACTCATACTTATCAGGTCTTAAGCGAGCTTGAAGACATTCTATCCTTGATCATTGAAGCTGAGAATGGACAGCGGGGATATCTATTAACCGGTGAAACACCGTATTTGCAGCCCTATAACCTTGCTATCAGTACGGTTCAGCAAAGGATTGACAATGTTCGCCAGCTAACTCTAGACAATCCTACTCAACAACAGGATATAAAGCAGTTAGCGGGTCTAGTTGATCAACGCATCGAACTGATGAAGGAGCGCATTGCCCTCAGACAAGCGCGAGGACTACAAGCAGTCATACAAGATGATAGTGTACGGCGCGGCAAGCCTCTTACCGATCAGATTCGACGAGTCATCGATCAGATGAAGGTGCGAGAACAAAGGCTACTGGATCAGCGCTCCAGAAATGCCAATATTGCCGCACAGAGTACGCTGGATAGCATTGCGATCGGAATGCCGCTTGCGTTTACGCTGCTTGCAATTTTGGGCTTTTTGCTCAATCGCCATATCTCAACCCCTTTAACTCAGGTCTCGCGGACTGCTGAGAAAATTGCTGACGGTGATTTATCGGCACAACTGCCTAGGCTGGATCGTCAGGACGAAGTTGGTATCCTAACGCGCACCTTGCGACAAATGGTAGACAGTTTGCGCGATAGTCTGCAAAGGAGCGATCGCCAGACCTGGCTACAGACCAACTTAGCAGAATTCTCCCACCTGATTCAGGGAGAGCGCAGCTTAGAAACGGTGTCGCGATTGATGTTATCGCACCTTGCTCCATTAGTCGGATCTCGGCATGGCGCATTTTACGTGATGAATACAGAACTATCGCCACCTGTACTAAAACTGTTAAGTAGCTATGCGTATCAGGAGCGCAAACAGCTATCGAATCAGTTTCACTTAGGCGAGGGGTTAGTCGGACAATGTGCGCTAGAGAAACAACCCATTCTTTTAACGGATGTTCCAAGCGACTACATTCGGATTCGATCGGGCCTAGGAGATGCAAGCCCAATCAATGTGATTGTTTTACCCGTACTGTTTGAAAACGAGGTCGTTGCGGTACTTGAGTTAGCATCATTTCAGCGATTTACAGAGGTTCAACTCACCTTGCTAGAGCGATTAGCTCAAACAATTGGAGTCGTGCTCAAAGCGATCGCATCTGATGCAAAAACGCAGCAGTTACTCAAAGAGTCCCAAGCACTGGCTGAAGCACTCAGAAGTCAGCAAGAGGAACTTTACCAAAGCAATCAACAGCTTCAAGACAAGACCCGCGATCTAGAAGAATCAGAGCTTCGTTTGCAAGAACAACAAGAAGAGCTAAAAGTTTCAAACGAAGAACTCCAGCAGCTCAACGAAGAGCTTGAAGAAAAAGCAGAACTCCTAGCCGCACAAAAGCGCGAAGTTGAACAGAAAAACGGTGAGATTGATCAAGCGATGCTGGCGCTGCAAGAAAAGGCAGAACAGTTAGAAATTTCATCCCGGTATAAATCTGAGTTTCTGGCGAATATGTCGCATGAGCTGAGAACACCGCTCAACAGCTTGCTGATTCTCGCAAAGATTCTTAGCGACAATGCAGATCAGAATTTAACCGAGAAGCAAGTCGAATACAGTAAAACTATCTATTCTTCGGGAAGTGATTTGCTGACCTTGATTAATGACATTCTTGACCTTGCCAAGATTGAATCAGGAACCATTGCCATCGACATTGAACCTGTCAAACTCGCCGATCTGCAACTGAGCCTCGATCGCACCTTCCGTCAGATTGCCAATAGTAAAGAACTCACTTTCTCGATCGAGCGTCAGCCTCAAACACCAGAAGTGATTTCAACCGATAGCAAACGCCTTCAGCAGATTCTCAAGAATCTACTCGCCAATGCCTTTAAATTCACGGAACAAGGAAGCGTTACTGTTCGGATGGGTTCGACTCAGGATCAAAAAGTTTTTTTTGCAGTGCAGGATACCGGAATTGGCATTCCGCGTGAGAAGCTACAGCTAATTTTTGAAGCATTTCAGCAGGTTGATGGTACAACCAGCCGTAAGTTTGGGGGGACAGGCTTAGGACTTTCGATTAGTCGAGAGTTAGCCCATCGACTGGGTGGCTTTATTGAAGTGACCAGTGAACCCGATCGCGGCAGTACCTTCACGCTTTATCTCCCTCAAACCCAAAGCACCTTTGCAGCGCCTCCAGAGCCAGTCGCTCCTTCTGTGCCTCGCCCTATACCAACCGTCACGCCGATTCCGGAAGTTTCAGACGATCGTGCTTCGATTCACGGGGGCGATCGAGTGCTACTGATCATCGAAGACGATGTAAACTTCGTCAAAATTCTCACAGATATTGCCCAACAGCAAGGCTTCAAGGTGCTTGTGGCTTTAAGAAGTCAAACAGGACTTGCACTGGCGCAGCAGTTTAAACCCGGTGCAATTTTACTAGATCTGCATTTGCCAGATATGGATGGATGGACAGTCCTCGATCGCTTAAAGCGTGATCCAGAACTGCGTCACATTCCGGTTCACATTCTGTCGAGCGACGATCAGCGCCAACGCGGATTGCAATTGGGCGCGATCGCTTATCTTCAAAAGCCTGTTTCTTCAGAAGACTTAGCTCACTTGTTTGGGGACATTCAGAGCTTTATCGATCGGCGCGTCAAAAACTTGCTGATCATTGAAGATGACACCGTACAAGCTCAAAGCATCATTGAGCTGATTGGAAATGGAGATGTCAATAGCATTGCTGCTTACACGGCAAAAGATGCTTTATCAACATTACACTCACAGCAAATTGACTGTGTTGTAATGGACTTGGGACTCCCAGATATGAGCGGTTTTGATCTGATCGAACAAATCAAGCAAGACGATGCTTTATCTAAAATTCCCATCATCATCTATACCGGCAAAGAGCTAACCCGCCCAGAAGAGACGCAGCTAAAACGCCTTGCAGAAACAATCATCATCAAAGATGTACGATCGCCCGAACGCTTACTCGATGAAACCGCACTGTTTCTTCACCGTGTACAAGCCAACCTACCGCAGCCCAAACGCCAAATCCTAGAAGATCTCCATCAAACCGATTCTGTGTTAGGAAACAAGCAAGTCTTGATTATCGATGATGATATGCGGAACATTTTTGCATTGACAAGCTTGCTAGAACGTCAGCAGATGGAAGTGTTCTACGCTGAGAATGGGCGCGAAGGCATTGAAATGCTGCAAGCCCATCCAGATATAAATGTCGTTCTGATGGATGTCATGATGCCAGAAATGGATGGGTATGAGACAACTCGCGCCATCCGAGAACAACCGCAATTTCGATCGCTACCGATCATTGCGCTCACTGCAAAAGCAATGCAGGGCGATCGAGAAAAATGTATCGAAGCAGGTGCCTCTGATTACATTACCAAACCTGTTGATACTGAGCAGTTATTATCACTGCTGCGCGTTTGGCTTTATCGTTGAGTGCGATTTGTTGAGCAAACAACAATCCCGATCGCGATTGCTTTTCCTCCAGTCTAGAATTGAGGAACGCCGTTTTGTTTGTCGATCGACTGACCTATGCTAGTTCCTTTAAGCCGTAAGAAATTTGAAGATCTGATTCCCTTCGTGGGGACTGGCGCTCAGTACAAGTATTGCTGGGGTAAGTTTCCCGATTTCCTGCGTCGAGTGCTGATCTCGATTTCGGCGCTGGCAACCGTGCTGCTAATTCGGGCGTTTTTTGCATCGGGCGAATTGCAGGATGTGCTTCAAGGGATCAGCTTCTTCGTGTCGCTGTTGGCGCTGGTGTATTGGCTATGGAGTCCCGCAGTTCAGGCGGGAATGCGGAATGCCTCGTGTCGGCGCTATAAGTACGCGGGATTTTTGCGTGGCGAGGTGTTCGATGTCTTCGTCAGCGATGAAGTCGTCAGCACTCAAGAAAGCGTGAATAGCCGGGGCGATTTGGTTGTCACAGAGAATCGGGAGCGGCGGATTAATGTAGAAGTTGGGGATGAGTCGGGATTTGCCACGCGGATTCAAGTGCCGCTTAAACGGGAACACCAAGCGATTCGGGTCGGAGATACGGCAGAAATGCTGGTGATGTCCGATCGTCCAGATCTGAGCCGAATTGCCAAAGTGAGTGACGTGTTTGTCAGCCGTGTCGGGGTTTGGGTGAGTGATTACCCTTACTTGCGACGGGATGAATTTGAAGCGGTGAGTCGGCGGTTGAATACGATCGCGGTTGAACCCGACCAGTACGACGATCGTCGCGATGCACCGGATGAGTACGACGATCGCGACGAGCAGTTTGAAGCACCGCAACCGAGAAAACGGATTCCACGATCGAGACGGCGACGTTAACTTGCTTGATTGCCCCCGTAGGCTTGCCACGCGAGATCCACGAGGGCATTGACGATCGCGGCGGCAACGACTGCACTTCCTTTTCTGCCTTCGGTGCGAATGTGCGGAACTAGAGAATCACTCAATCGCGCTTTGGCAGCATCGACATCGAGAAAACCGGATGGTGTGGCAATGACTAAAGCAGGTTTAATTTCCTCCGCTTGAATGAGAGCGGCAAGCGTCATTAGTGCGGTTTGAGATTGCCCGACGACAAAGATTCCTTCTGGATAACGTCTGGCTAACGTTTCAATGCCCCAGGCCGCACGGGTTTTCTCTTTCTGAGGACGAGTGATTGTCTCCATGCTGCAATAGATCGGATTGGCAAAGGTGTTTTGAATGTTGGTATTAATTCCAACCTGCACCATTGGGACATCGACAATAATGGTTGTTCGAGCCGCAAGCGCTGCTGCGCCAGATTGCAGCGCCAAATCAGAGAAATAAATTAGCGATTTGTAGTCAAAATCCGCAGTTGCATAAATCGCGCGTCGGACGATTTCATATTCAGCCGGAGATAGGGTGTGATCGCCCACTTCTCGATCGATGATGGCCAAGCTTTGTGCGTCGGTCGGGTGCCACTCCATATCGGTATGTCGCTTTTTTTACATTGGTTTCCAGGCTTTCTTAGTTTACTCGGATTTATTCGAGTTGCATGGCAAAATCAGAGGAATGCAATGGCTCGGATTTTATGATTTTCGATGCGGATCACTATTGGATTAGAAATGCTCATGTACCTGCCTGCTTGCTGGTTGAGCAGCCTTGGACAACGCAGAATGCTTCAGATCACTTGCTCAACGTCGATTTAGAGATTGTTGGAGGGGCAATTTCTGCGATCGTTCCAGTCGGGACTCAGAACAGTGATGCGGTTGCGTCGATCGATTTACAGGGCGGAATGGTTTGGGCGGGTTTTGTGGATTTGCATACTCATTTAGATAAAGGACACATTTGGAATCGGGCATCCAATCTAGACGGAACGTTTGAGAGTGCGTTAGCAACAGTCCGCGCAGATTCAGAGAAGAACTGGAATGCAGAAGATGTGTATCGTCGCATGGAGTTTGGCTTAAAGTGTAGTTATGCTCATGGAACGAAAGCGATTCGGACACATTTAGATTCAGCAGGTAAACAAGGCGCGATTAGCTTTGAGGTTTTCCGAGAGTTGCGGAAGAAATGGGCAGATCGGCTTATTTTGCAAGCGGTTTGTCTCGTTTCATTGGATTATTTCTTAACACCTGAAGGAGAAAAACTTGCAGATTTAGTCGCAGAATCTGAGGGAATTTTAGGCGGAGTTACGTTTATTAATCCTGAGATTGATCAACAGATCGATCGCGTCTTTTCACTTGCGAAAGAACGGAACTTAGATTTAGATTTTCACGCCGATGAAAACGACGATCCAAGCTCAGATACTTTACGTCGAGTCGCAGAAGCCGCAATTCGATATGAGTATCAGGGCAGAGTTGTTTGCGGTCACTGTTGCAGTTTGGCAGTGCAGGAAGAAACCGAGGCAGACAGAACGATCGCACTTGTAAAAGAAGCTGGAATCGGCATTGTGAGCCTTCCAATGTGCAATCTCTACCTACAAGGAAGACGACCCGGAAAAACTCCAAGATGGCGCGGAGTGACGTTGTTACATGAGTTGAAACAAGCAGGAGTTCCGGTGGCGATCGCATCTGATAATTGTCGCGATCCGTTTCATGCTTATGGCGATCATGATGGGCTAGAAGTGTTTAGTCAATCGGTGAAAATTGCTCAGTTGGATCATCCATTTGGAAATTGGGCGAAGGCAGTTACTTCGACTCCTGCGGATTTAATGGATTTGCCAAATGTGGGACGAATTGGGATTGGTTTGCCTGCGGATTTAGTGTTATTTAAGGGGCGGAATTATCGGGAATTGTTGTCACGATCGCAGCACGATCGAATCGTATTGAGAGCGGGGAAAGCGATCGACGCGATCGTACCCAGCTATACCGAGTTAGATGATTTACTTGAAAAATGAAACAGATATTTTTCATTTGCTACTATATGGACAGATTTCCGTATAACTCGCTGCACTAGGGTGTTATGCAGATTCTCGTCTGCCTAATCACCCAAATCTGAGGTGTTGTGTAGATGTGCATCTAGATAACGCTCCAAATCAGTGTGTTATACAGAATTTCGTCTACATAACTGCCCGTCTTGGAGCGATATACAGACAAAATTCTACATATCATCCCGGTTTAGAGTTTTATCTGGACGAAAAGCCGTATAAGGCTCTGAATTAGAGGAGTTAGACAGAATAAGGCGGATCAAGTCGTGTCCAGTAACAAGTTAGCCGGTAATCTTTTATGACAAAGATTCATGATTCATGACTTGGAAGATCGAATAAGAGATTTTATTAATAGCGGCAGAAGGCAATCTGATTTGCCCAGAGACTCTGCTACATGGAATAAATTATGTAGCTCTCTATATTTGGTTGGAGATACACAAATAGCGATAGATGCATACCCGCAGCTTTTTAGTGTGAAAGAACAGGGGGTAAGCTATTTGATTGTTTATGGGATTTTGCAAGCATTTTTGTTGCAGCAAGATGCCGCAAAGCATATTGGAGATGCCTTGAATATCAAGGTAAAGCTCCCAAAGGATTTAGAGGAAATACGGTAAAGCTCCCAAAGGATTTAGAGGAAATACGAATAATCAGAAATAATGCTGCGGGTCATCCCAGTTATCAGAAAGAAAATGGTTTGTCAAAATCTAGCTTTATTACAAGGATGTCAATATCGCCTACAGGTTTTGAATTAATGACCGTGTACTCAGGTGATAAAGAGTATGAAATGCGTCATGTAGCAATTCCATCTTTGATTGAAAAACAGCAAGTATATCTAGGTGAAATTTTATCAAAAGTTATCACCGAGCTAGAAAAACAAGAAATGGAACATCGTGCAATGCATAAGGATAAAAAATTAGTAGACATCTTTCCGCCCACAATTAGTTATCACTTTAGTAAAATTTATGAAGCCACATCCAGCAGAGATAGTTTTTTTCTCGGAACCCCTAACTTAACTATTATTGCTAAGTGTGTTGATAGCTTTAAAGATGAATTATTCATTCGTGGTGAATGGGGAGTATACGAGTCGGTAGATTATCATTATGAACTGATTGATTACCCTTTAAAGCGTCTGAAATCATATTTCAAGGGCGATAATTCTATAAATGAGAAAGATGCATACATTTACGCTTCATTTCTATCGGCTCAATTAAAATCAATACAAGAAATTGCTAAGGAGTTAGATGACGAGTACGAATCAACACCGTAAAGCTAACACGTCACGGCAGCGGGCGGGCGAAAGCCGCTAGTGCTAAGTTTGGGGTTGTTTGCCGCCGCTGCGTTTTGCCATTAGGCTGCTCTATCTCTCGGTGAGGACGTTCTTCAATGCTATCTGTTATTTTTTGACGCTGAGTTACAGTTGAGTTGTTCCAAAGATAAAGGTTTGAGTTGGTAGCGTTTTAGACGTGTGGAGATAAGGGAGAATTGAGACAGGTTCTAAAACTATACGTAGATTTAGAACCTGTACTTTGCCTAGATTGTGGCAGTGCTCATGGGATCAAACACGGTTCCCCTGGGGCAGGTAAACAGCGGTATCAATGTCAGCTCCACCCCTCTAGAACACTACCCTAGCTTTTGTTCAGGTTTGCGTTGAGCTTGAGCCTTGCTGTGGTTAGCCGGGTCTGCAATGTATTCAAAGTTCTCATCAGAATTCCAGGCACCACGCTCATCTTTCTCCCCATTGGATGACAAGTTGAAGTAAAGATCAACGGTCTCGTCAGGTTGAATATTGCCAAAAAATGGCTCGTCTAATTTGCCCAACGATTCCAAGGCTTTCATGAACATCTTCGTGTGAGAAATTTCCCGCGTTAACAGATGAACTAACGTTTGTTTGGTTCCTTCATCTGTCGCTAACTTGATCAGCTCTTCGTAAGTTTGGCGTGCTCCGGCTTCTGCGGCAATGTTTGCTCTGAGATCGCGCACAATATCACCTCCCTCATTCAGATAGCTTGCAGTCCACGCACTGCCCTGGCTATCTAGAAAGTGAGGTCCGACTCCCCGCACAGCAAATAGTGTGCTCTTATATGCTTCTGTTTGATCGACATTCTTGGTATGCCCTTCGATCAGTTTGCCCACCATTTCGAGATGGCTAAATTCTTCGATCGCAATGTCTTGCAGCATGTCGCGCATTCCTGCATCTTCTACATGAAATGACTGCACCCAATACTGCAATGCCGCAGAAAGCTCTCCGGTAGCGCCACCAAACTGCTCTAGCAGCAGTTGAGCATATCGAGGATTTGCTTCCTTAATCTCAACGTTGTGGATGAGTTCTTTTTTATGAAAAAACATGGTTTATTTTTCCTACTAATTATTATCGCTAACCCATTCTCGAAGTGTTGCAAAATGGGAGCTATTGACCTCCTCACCATAGGGAGAAGGGTAGGGGAAAACGTGGGTCTACAGGTTGAGATAGGCTTATCTAAAGTAGGAGATGAGCAATATCTTTGGCTTCTTCTCTTGTGCTGTGTAATTGGTGTAGGAGGAGTTCAATCCCTTTCCTGATATCTTAGATTCCGCAGTCACGGGATTAAAGAACGATCGGCAATTGTTAGGAGAAGAAACACCACCTAGTAAAGAGTAGGTATGCGTCAGTGTCTAATTATAAATATTGCTTTATGCGGCAAAATAACACGCTACGGCAGCGGACGGATGAAACCGCTGGTGCTTAATTTAAGTTTATCTACCACCGCTACGTTTTACCGTTAGCTGACTTCGCTTGAGATTGAGTTTGGATGGGGATAAACGTTCAATCTCGTGATTTGGCAAGTATGGCGATCGTCTTTACGATGTTGTTCGTGACAATGACATTTTCAGTTTGCAAGGAATACACGATCGAGAACCTAGCCCTCACTAGCCGAATTTGTCAGGGGTCGTAACCATAATGCTTAACTTTGTCGGTAGACTGAGTAAGCGAATTTGATTTTGTGTGACATGGGTATTCAAGCGACTCGCGGAACGCGGGATATTTTGCCGGAAGAAATCGGCAACTGGCAACGAATTGAAGCGATCGCTCGTGAAACGCTCTCGCGTGCGGCTTATCAAGAAATTCGCACTCCGATGTTTGAGCAGACCGATTTGTTTGAGCGCGGCATCGGAGAAGCAACCGATGTGGTCGGCAAAGAAATGTATACGTTCAAAGATCGGGGCGATCGCTCGATTACGCTGCGACCGGAAGGAACGGCGGGAGTGGTGCGATCGTACATCGAACACGGAATGCAGGCTCAAGGTGGAGTACAGCGTTTGTGGTACACCGGAGCGATGTTTCGATATGAGCGTCCACAAGCAGGACGGCAACGGCAGTTTCATCAATTGGGTGTTGAGGTTTTAGGAAGCGGAGACGTGAGAGCCGATGCAGAGGTGATTGCGATCGCGACTGATATTCTGCAATCGATCGGATTAAAGAATCTCACGCTGCAATTGAATTCGATCGGAAATGCAGACGATCGCCAAAATTACCGCACGGCATTAATTGAATTTCTCACGCCTCTCAAAGACAAACTCGATCCCGATTCTCAAACTCGCTTGACCAAAAACCCGCTTAGAATTCTCGATTCTAAAGATGCACAAACCCAAGCAATCTTAGAAAATGCACCAAGCATTTTAGATTACTTGAGTGCGGAGTCTAAACAGAGATTCGATCTCGTTCAGGCCCTTCTCGAAGATCTTGGAATTCCTTGTAATATCAATGCGCGATTAGTGCGCGGCTTAGATTATTACACACACACCGTCTTTGAAATCCAGTCTAATGATTTAGGCGCACAGGCAACCGTCTGTGCAGGTGGACGATATGACGGATTGGTTGCACAATTAGGCGGTGCAGATACGCCTGCGGTCGGTTGGGCAATGGGACTAGAACGGCTTGTGATTCTATTGCAGAAAATGCAGCACACTCAAGCAAGCTCGAACGCGAAGCGCGGTGCAAGCATCGATTTCTATGTAGTATCGCGGGGTGAAGCCGCAGAAGCGCAAGCCTTAAAACTGGCTCAATCCCTTCGCCGTATTGGATTTGCAACCGAGTTAGATATGAGCGGCAGTGCATTTGGAAAACAATTCAAACGTGCCGATCGTTCCGGGGCTGCGGCTTGTTTGATTCTCGGTGATGCCGAAGCAGAGAATGGAACCGTACAGCTTAAATGGCTGAAAACCGGGGAGCAAAGCGCGATCGCACAATCTGATCTGTTGAACAATGCAGACCAGGTGCGGCAGCAACTAGCGGAACAAGCAGGAGTTTGATTCTGCATTTTCCTAATTTGGAAAAAAGTTCGATCGGGTGTGCATAAAAGTTTCTTCTCCGCCCTACTTGTGAAGTGTAGAGCGCAACAACGTTTTACACCTCACGACTCAAACTTTAGGAGATATCAAATGAAAGCTCGCAACACCTTGATCGCACTGTTTACCGCAACCACCCTATCAACTGGAATCGCTCTACAACCGACACACGCACAAACAGTACAACAAGGACAGTTCCCAGTTCAGCCTCTCAACAGCTTCACGATGCCTGCATCCGCGATCGGAGTTTGGCAAGGCGGAATGCACAGCAAAGGCGATGATGCGGTTACTTCTCTGCGATTGCAGATCAAGAGCAGCGCATCGGGCTATCAAGGTACATGGCAAGTGTTAGGCGAAGGTGGAGTGCTGCAACAAGGCAAGCTGAGCGGCACGCAAACAGGCAACAAGGTGAGCCTGAAGCTTGAGAAATTCAGCGGCAATACTGCGCTGATGTTGAGTGGAACAATCAAGGGTGCCTCAATGTCAGGACAAGTCGCCAACAGCAATTTTGTCTTCTTGCTGAACAAAAACTAGCGCGATCGCACCTCTCGAAGTGAATTGCGCCGGTTTTTGAAAATGGGTTGCGATTCACTTCAGAGCAGGAGATTGCAGGGTTGCTGAGTCCGAAAAAGCTTTGCGGAACTTACGATGCGATCGCTGAATCTATGTACCGGAGGATGCAAATCTCAATTCACATCAAAGCAGTTGAGACTTCTCTGCATGGCGTTGGTGAGTGAACTGCTCTCTACATTGAGAAACTCAGGTGAGAAATTCACCTATCACCGCCATCTTCTCTTCCTGAAGTCATCACCATAGATTCACAACATGATTAATCTTAAGCTTTTCGCTGGAGTCGGGACTGCTTTAGTGTTAGGCAGTTGTGCGCTTTTAGGTACCGAATCGCGCTCGGTTGAGATCGCTCAATCTCCATTGCCGCGTCAAGACAAGCTGATTGGGCTATTCATTGTTAAGCGCAATAATCTGAATCAACAATATCGCGGCGAAATCTATCCGATCGCTCAGTACAAAAATGGTCGTTACAGTGATGCCAGCGTTGATGTCACGCCTGAGATGCGGCAAAACGCTAAAGAAGCCGATATCGTTAAGCGCAATGCTGCAAGAAGCGTTCTTAATTCCAGATCAACCTTTACGGTAACTAACACTCAGGGCAAGTCACTAGGACAGTTCAAGGCCGATCGCTTAGGCGTGAGTCAGTTTGCTTGTTCGTCGCTGTTAATCGGGCGAGGAAAACTCCTGGGGCAATCTAATGTTCAAACAATGTTTAATCAGCTTCCTCGCGATCGTGAAAGACGGTCAAGTGGCTTCTTCAATGGTCAGGAGTTTGATGAAACTTGGCGCTCTACCCTTGCAGCACAATCTGTTCCATCTGCTGTCGCTCCGGTTCGCTTAACGTCTGCTCAAACAGCACAATACCGCAAAGATCTGATGCAAATCGGCACCCGCGAAATTGCCAAAAATCCGCAGGCAAAAGCTGTGCAAGGGTCAGTTTCGCTGATTGATGTGCAGGTATTTGATCTCGATCGCGACGGCAAACCCGAAGTCTACGGCAAGCTACGAAAAGCACCCGCTAGACCTGTAACATCTTCAAATCGTCCCACTGTTCAATCGATCTATGCAAATGTTTGGTTAGGCTACACTGCACCACAACCCAAAATCTTGACAAGTCAGGTTGTTCCTTACTTTGTTCCATCGGGCGAAGTATCGCGTGCCTACGAAGTGTTGGGCGCGATCGACGCAAATAGCGATGGCAAACAGGAAGTGCTGATTCAAAACAATGGTTATGAAGCAATTAACTTCAGTGTTTATGAATTGCAGAACAATCAGCTTAAATCTGTGTTCACAGGTGCGGGTTATGGGTGTTAAAGCGTAACTTTGGTTGATCAGGCGATCGCAGCGCAGATTGTTGCTGCCCGATCGCCTGATCACCTAACTATCGAATCAACTCTGCTTTTCTACCGCCTTCTTTCGCGATTTGCTGCAACTGAGCGAGTAAATCTGCCCAATGTACCTCTGCTAAGCTTGGAAGAGCAATATGTGCTTCACCCACGCGCTCAACCGGACCTAATCCCACTGCCCACATATTTCCAGCTAAAGCGGCTTCCACTCCGGCTTCGGCATCTTCAAACACGACGCATTGTTCTGGAGGAAGTCCGAGTTCTTTTGCGGCAAAAAGGAACAGATCCGGCGCGGGCTTTGCTCGATCGACACTGTACCCATCTGAGATCGCGTCAAATTGATCAGCAATGCCTAATTTTTCCAGCACCGGACGTGCATTCTTACTGCCTGATCCCAGCGCAATTTTAATTCCTGCTTGTTTCAGCTCTTTCAGTAAATTCAGCGCTCCAGGCAGCAAGTCATCAGGTGAAAAGGCTTGGATAGAGTCAACATAATATTGATTTTTGCGCTCCATCATCTGTTGAATTTGTTCTTCGCTGTAAGAACGATCGCCGATGATTTTCATCAAAGATTCGCGCCGGGAAACACCGCGTAGAGCTTCGTTTGACTGACGATCGAAGGGAATGCCCTCTTCGTCGGCAAGCCGCTGCCAAGAGCGGTAATGATATTCTGCCGTGTCGGTAATGACACCATCGAGATCGAAGATTGCGCCTTGAATGTTAGAAGAAGGAATCGAAGAAGTCATAATTGGTTTAGAAGGTTTGGGTTCTGCTTTGAGGTCGAATTCGTGCCACTTGCCGCGCCAGTGTAGGCGGAATTTGAGCCGCGTCCAACCGGGGGGAAGATGCGGATGGGCAAAGGGTTCATCGCCAAATTGGATACCGCCGAAGCCAAGGACAACGGCTTGCCAGATGCCCCCTGCGGATGCGCCGTGAATGCCGTGAGGTGCATTGCCGCGCGTGTCTTCGAGGTCAACTAATACAGCTTGCATAAAGCGATCGTAGGCTTCGATCGTTTTGTTGAGATCCGATGCCAGAATTGCATGAATCGCTGGACCTAAAGATGATCCATACGTGATATCAGTGCGAGGCGCGTAGTAGTTCCAGTTTGCTTCTAAAGATTCCTGTGAGTAAGGAAACTCTTGAGATTGCCGCATCAGATACAGCAGCAT
Source organism: Cyanobacteria bacterium FACHB-63 (assembly GCA_014695255.1). Taxonomy (GTDB): domain Bacteria; phylum Cyanobacteriota; class Cyanobacteriia; order Leptolyngbyales; family Leptolyngbyaceae; genus Leptolyngbya. The sequence continues at coordinate 111,151 of JACJNX010000053.1, read as the reverse complement.
CAAGACATCCGGTTGCTTGAGAACTTGCGCTTTGTCTGCACCTGCAATCCCTAGAATCTCCTGCATTGATTTGCTGCGCGGTTCATAGTCTTGCAGATTGATATCTTTGAGATTGAAGAAGCCTTCGCATTGTTCGATCAATCCAGATGAGTCATAAGGAATCCACATATTGTTAGCAATGTCTTGCCAACGCGATCGACGTTCTGGCGTGATTTTTAAACGATCGCACAAGTCTTGCAAGCGATCGGGATAACATTGATTCAACCAATCATAGATATAGATGGCTTTTTCCAGGTGCCATTGTGCCATGCGATTGGTGAACGCATTGTTATCGACGTGTTCATGATATTCATCTGCACCAATCACTTCCCGAATCTCGAAGCGTTCATGCTGTGTACTCCATTCGGTTCGACTCATCCAAAACACAGCCGTATCGAGGATGATTTCACAGCCATAATCGCGCATCCACTCATCATCATTAGTGGCTTGCCAGTAGTACCATGCAGCATAGGCAATATCGGCACTAATGTGAATTTCACGATCGCGACACCAAATCCGAATGTCTTCACCGTAAGGATCTTTTGGTAATGCCCAGCGTGGGGTCACTTCATCTCCAGTATCTGCACTTTCCCAAGCATACATTGCACCTTTGTAGCCGTAGTAAACAGCTTTACGACGTGCGCCCTCGATCGTGTGATATCGATAGCTGAGCAAATTTCTTGCTAGATGCGGCTGAGTGAAAGTAAAGAACGGCAGAATAAAGATCTCGGTGTCCCAAAAGACGTGACCGCGATAGCCAAACCCAGAGAGCGTTTTTGCTGGAATGCTGACGCGATCGTTGTGTCGTGCCGCAGCAATGAGCAATTGAAACAAGTTGTAGCGCACAGCGAACTGAGCGCGAAGATCGCCTTCGATTACAATGTCGCTTTGTTGCCAAGCTTCTGCCCAGCTTTGGGCATGAGCATCAAATAAGGTTTGATAGTTAGTTAAGGTGGCAAGCTTTGTTTGTGCAGCTTTAACCGGAGCTTCGGTGTCGCGAGAAGTGTAGATCGTGATTAGGTTCTCGATCGTAATCGTTTTCCCGCTTAGAGCCGTAAAGGTTGTGGTTAAGGTTGGATAGCCGGGAACATTGGTCGTTTGAACGGTTCCTTCTGCACCGTTGAGCAACAAGCTCGAAGCCATTGCAAGCTCGATATGTGAGGTGCGAGTGCGGACTTGCAGCCAGACTCCGTGTTCTGTTTTACCTTGTCCCAACTGTTCCCAATGGTTAAAGCCTTGGTTTTCTGGATAACCATTGATGCTCGCTTGCACTTCAATGTTAGTATCTTGTTCTGTGGTAATCTGACAGCGCAGCCCGACAATATGTTCATCTGCCAAACTCGCGAACCGCTCAAAGTTCAGTGAAATCGTTTTTCCGCTTGGACTGCGCCACTTGATCGATCGACTTAACACCGCCCGTTTGACATCAAGCTGACGTTCATAGCTGAGAATCTCACCTTGATCGAGCCGAAACCGATCGCCATCCACAATGATCAACAACGGCAACCAGTCAGGACAGTTCACAAGCTCGGTGTAAACTACCGGAACATCGTCATAAACCCCGTGAATCAGTGTCGCAGGTTGAGACTGAGAAAATCCTTCCTCGAAGCTGCCGCGAGTGCCAAGATAGCCATTGCCGATCGTAAAAATCGTTTCGCGGGTGTTGGTCAGCTTTGGGTCGAATTGAGTTTCGATGACTGTCCAGTCGGTGTAAATCAAAGGAGAGCGATCGGTCTGAGTCATGGGGCAAAACTCCGGGAGGCGTGAATGTTCAGGGGCTATTGTTTCTGGTGTTGTTCCAGAATGAGTTCGGCTCTGGGTTTGTAGATCAAGTGGAACAAAGCGTCGAGATAGTGTAACAGCGATTCTCGACTTTCGCGATGAACATAATTCCAGAAACTATAAAGTTTAGTCAGGAGTAAAAGTTGTTGCGTGTGATGATGCCAATTGTACTCATCATGAATTCGTTGGATACTTCGATCTGACATAGACTGCCAATAGGTTGGATCAGCGTCTGCACGATCGAGAAACTCTAAGATCTTACGCGCTGCACCTTGGAGATCAGTCGGGTTAATCAAAACTCCATACTTGTCGTTTTCAATAATCTCAGTCGTTCCCCCAAACTCGGTTACAAACGAGGGTAATCCAGAAATCATCGCTTCGAGCAATACCCGACCAAATGCTTCAAACCGAGCAAAATGAACGAAAATTCCCTGACGATCGGCAATGCAGCGATACATTTCTCCGAGATCAGGATTAGAAAGGCGTTTGCCAATCCATCGAATATGGTCATGCAATTGATAATGATCAATCAGTCGATGTAGTTTCTCGATCTCTTCGGCTTCATGATCATTAATGGCATCTCTAATATGAAGATTATTAGTAACGAGAATTAAATTACAACGCTGGTGTAAATCACTGCGCCCAAAGCATTCGACTAGCCCACATAGATTTTTCACCGCAGTGAGGGGTGCAACTGCGAGAAGTGGGCGACGCTGTGGATCAGCGAGTTTGCCGAAGATGTAAGGATCCTCTTGCTCGTCGAATAATAGCTGGTTCACTCGATCGATGGAGAAGCGCGATCGAGATTCGATATAGGGAAAGAAGACCCGTTCATCGACTCCCGGCGCAATCCGATTAAATTTCGGGTTAAATAATTCAATGCCGTTAATCACATGATAAAGCTGCGGCATTGTGAAACATTTGTAAGATTCGTACTGCCCAAACGTATCCGGAGAACCCACAATCTCTTGATACGAGGAAGTGACAATAAAATCTGCCGCATTCATGCTGATCAGATCGGCGGTGAACTGAGCCGAAAAGTGATACTGCGGCTCTAACTCCTGCCAGTAAAGGTTACTAAATAAATGCTTTGGCTTCTCTAACGAATGAGCAATATTACAGTGTGTCACTTTGAGCTGACGTGCCATGAGTGATGCCACTAAATTTCCATCACTATAGTTACCAATGATTAAATCTGGTTTATCCCCAAGTTGCTTGAGTAATTGAGCTTGAGCATCGATCGCATAGCTTTCCAAATAGCCCCAAATCTGATACTTAGAGATCCAATTGTCGGTGATTTTCGGATTAAATGTCCGAAACGGAACCCGCAGAATCCAAGCATTCTCAGTGTCATCAATCTTCTCTAAAGGCAAAGCGCACTGCGTTCCTTCACAGTTTGGAATCAATCGCGTTAAGACAATGACCTGCGGCTGGATGTTTAACATCTTCAATCCAGTGAGTTCAATGTTCTCTTGCAATTGGCGATCGAGCGATCGGGCTTGATCCAACACATAAGCCACTTGTCCGAGTGTTTCCGGTCGCCCCAAGTCTTCTTGTCCCACCCAACCATGAATCGAAACGGAGACGACTCGAAACACCGAGGGGAATCGATCCACAAATGCCTCTAAAATGGCGCTTTGTGGCATGATAATCAACTGATCCAGCAGTTCCAGCGTTTGACGCGCTCGTTCTGCGGTGTTGCCCCATCCCGGCTCAAATCCGAGCGGCTGTAGCTCTGGGTGAATATCTTGATAAGGCTCATCCGCAGGACGCGATCGCAGAATTTGAATTGCTTGTCGAACCTGCTGCGCTAAATGTTCACCGGACTGAATGAAATCATTGATCAGTAGCTGAATACCTTCATACTCATGCCGATGCAGCACATCGAATAACAGATTAAACCAATACTCCCGATCGTCTAAAACTTGGCTGGATAAGTAACGATTGAGAAAAGCAAGTCCTTGCCCAATATTGCGCGGATCATCAATCGTCGGGCTGCCTTCATAAAAGGGCGTAACATCGATTTCAAACAAATTCGGCTGAGCATGACCGACAAATCGATCTCGAGCCTCTAGCATCGCTTTCGGAGGCATCGCGACGCATTCGGTTAAAGCTGAATCGATCGCCCAAATCTGTTGACTGGCAATCCACGGACGCAGAACTAACCAAATGCGATCGCTTTCCAGTAACAGTTCGTGGCTGTACTGAATTAAGTGTGCAATATGCGAAGAATGTAAGAAATGAGCAGGCTTCTGCGTTTCGTGACAATATTCAAAAAAGGCTTGGAGAATCTCGTTTTTGAGGAAATAGCGCTGCTCCGATCGACTTAAACGATCAACAAGCTGCTGAAGTGCTGCTTTTTCTTCGGAATTCTGTAAAATTGCTGTAATCAGTTGATTCATAGGAACGTTCCACCAAGCGTCTAGAGTTTGACTCATTCCATTTGCAACTCGATGGACGAAAAAGCGCGACTCCCATTACTGCATTGCCATCAAGCCACAACTCACCTTTTGTACTTATAAGATCCCAATCAAGAAAATTCACCTAGCTATTGATAGAGATTCTTTAACTCAAACGAAGCCTAGCGTTACCGTCGATCGCACTTCGACATCAATCTTTTTGATGGAGAAATGAACTGTACAAATTCAGAATTTTTGTCGTCAACCTGATACGATAAGCAATCAAGCTAGGGGTGTCCACTTGGGCTGAGAACAAACCCTTAGAACCTGAGACTGGGTAATGCCAGCGAAGGGAAGCTAACTATCAGAGGAAAAATCTATGCGGACAGATTGGATTGCCAAGCGTCGTGGGCAGAGCAACGTCTCTCAGATGCACTATGCCCGAAATGGTGTGATCACCGAAGAAATGTACTACGTTGCTCAGCGCGAAAACCTCCCGATCGAACTGATTCGCGATGAAGTGGCGCGGGGTCGGATGATCATTCCAGCAAATATCAATCACCCGAACTTAGAACCGATGGCGATCGGCATTGCCTCCAAGTGCAAAGTGAATGCCAACATTGGCGCATCGCCCAATTCTTCTGACATGAGCGAAGAAATCGCTAAGCTCAATCTGGCAGTGAAATACGGTGCGGATACCGTCATGGACTTGTCCACGGGCGGCGGCAACCTCGATGAAATTCGGACGGCGATTATTAACGCTTCTCCCGTACCGATCGGTACAGTTCCGATCTATCAAGTGCTTGAAAGCGTACACGGCAATCTCGAAAACCTGACCCCGGAAGACTTCCTGCATGTGATTGAGAAACATGCCCAGCAAGGGGTCGATTACATGACAATTCACGCGGGATTGCTGATCGAATACCTGCCACTCGTTCGCTCTCGGATTACCGGAATTGTTTCGCGAGGTGGCGGCATTATTGCCCGCTGGATGCTGCACCATCACAAGCAGAATCCGCTCTATACCCACTTCGACGACATTATCGAAATCTTCAAAAAATACGATGTTTCCTTCAGCTTGGGCGATTCTCTGCGTCCGGGTTGTACTCATGATGCCTCCGATGAAGCGCAACTTTCGGAACTCAAAACTCTGGGTCAACTGACTCGTAGAGCCTGGGAACACGATGTCCAGGTGATGGTCGAAGGACCCGGACACGTCCCGATGGATCAAATCGAATTTAATGTCCGCAAGCAAATGGAAGAGTGTTCCGAAGCACCGTTCTATGTGTTAGGTCCGCTCGTCACCGACATCGCACCGGGGTATGACCACATTACCTCAGCGATCGGGGCTGCAATGGCTGGCTGGTACGGCACTGCAATGCTGTGCTACGTCACACCGAAAGAGCATTTAGGCTTACCGAACGCAGAAGATGTTCGTGCTGGTTTGATTGCCTACAAAATTGCAGCACACGCCGCCGACATCGCCCGACACCGACCGGGGGCACGCGATCGCGACGACGAACTTTCGGCAGCGCGGTACAACTTCGACTGGAACCGACAGTTTGAACTCTCGCTCGACCCAGAACGCGCCAAGGAATACCACGACGAAACCCTACCCGCAGATATCTACAAGACCGCAGAATTCTGCTCAATGTGCGGTCCCAAATTCTGCCCGATGCAAACCAAAGTGGATGCAGAGGCACTGACCGAGCTTGAGAAGTTCCTGGCTAGAGAAAAGCAGTCTGTTTAACGATCGTCTGACACTTCAGCAATCCCGCTTTCTTCAACCAAAGCGGGATTTTTTCTGGCTGTAATATAGTTCAATCGTTCTATGGTAAATTAAGCGTAACGGTTGCAATCAAGAGTTTCAGCCATGACACCTCAGCAACAAGCACTGGTTTCTTCTGAAGTGTTCTATCCAGAAAGCGACGGCAAGCCAATAGCAGACAACACAAAGCAATTCCGTTGGATTGTTGTCATCGAACAGAATCTAGAATGGCTGTTCGCCGATAATCCGAATGTGTTTGTTGCAGGTGATTTGCTGTGGTATCCAATCGAAGGCAACAACACCGTTTGCACGGCTCCGGATGCAATGGTCGTTTTTGGTAGACCCAAGGGCGACCCTTGCGGTATCTGCGAAGCAGCGCGCGGCTCCTATCAGCAATGGAAAGAAGACAACCTTCCGCCCCAAGTGGTGTTTGAAGTTCTCTCCCCAGGCAACACTCGCCGCGAGATGGATCCCAAATTGCTGTTTTACGATCGCTACGGCGTTGAGGAGTATTACATTTACGACCCCGACCGAATTGAACTGAGCGGATGGCAACGATCGGACACCGGACTCGACAGCATCGAAGAAATGAACGGCTGGATCAGCCCTCGCCTAGGCATTCGATTTAACTTAGCAGAGGAATTAGAGTTGTATCGTCCAGATGGTGGACGTTTTCTCTCGTTTGCTGAAATCAATCAGCAATTAGCCAACGAGCGACAACGAGCAGAACAAGCTGAGCAACAAAAAGCAGAAGTCGAACAGCTTCTTCAGCAGTATCGCGATCGTTTCGGAGAACTAGATTGATTCTAAATACTGGTCGTCTAGCAAAAATGCGCCTTTCTCAAACCGAACGCCCCAATAGCCGCCGGGTCGTCGATCGAGAACGGTTCCTTCGTCTCCAATCTGCAAAATATCCGCCGGACGCAGCATCGGCATCGGATCAGCCGTTTTTAGATAGGGCGGTAGAGAGACAAGGCGGACTTTTTCGCCGATCGTAAATTCTTTCATCATCACAGCATTGCAGACTTTGAACTTATTTTACTGGGTTCGGATCGATCCGCTCGGTTGGGTGCAAATTCCTGTGGCAGTATGAAGGAAGTGTATTGAGTTCAGGTGAGTTAGCTTTGCAGATCACATTCTTGGGAACGAGTTCTGGGGTTCCTACTCGATCGCGCAATGTTTCTGCGATCGCGCTTCGGTTGCCACAACGCGCTGAAGTGTGGCTATTCGACTGTGGTGAAGGAACGCAGCATCAATTTTTGCGAAGCGATTTACGGGTGAGTCAAATTCGTCGGATTTTTGTGACTCACGTTCACGGCGATCACATTTTTGGCTTAATGGGACTGCTGGCAAGCTGCGGACTCGCTGGAAATCCAGAGCAAATCGATATTTACGGCCCACCTGAATTAGATCAATACCTCAAAGCCTGCAAACGCTACTCACAAACGCATTTCTCGTATCCGGTGAAGTTTCATCCGGTGAGTCCCGGCTTGGTGCTTGAGGATGAAGAATTTACAGTCACTTGTACTTTACTCAAGCATCGCGTTCCCGCCTTTGGGTATCGTGTGGCTGAGAAAGACCGTCCCGGACACTTCAAGGCTGAGATTGCCAAAGAATTAGGGATTCCTTCGGGTCCGATTTACGGAAAATTGAAGCGGGGAGAAACAGTTACGTTACCGGATGGACGAACGATCGACGGTAAAATCCTCTGCGGTGAAACCGAAATCGGACGCAAAATAGCTTATTGCACTGATACCGTGTTTTGTGAGAACGCGATCGATCTTGCCCGTGATGCAGATGTCTTGATCCACGAAGCTACATTCGCTCACCAAGATGCAGAAATGGCGTTTCAAAGGCTGCATTCGACCTCGACGATGGCAGCGCAAACTGCACTACTGGCACAAGTTAAAACGCTGATCATGACGCACTTCAGCCCTAGGTATGCACCTGGAAATGCAATCCAACTTCAAGATCTCCTAGCTGAAGCCCGCGCTATTTTTCCGAATACTGAACTCGCTTCAGACTTTTGGACGTATGAAGTGCCAAGACGAATTGAGCAAGCAGAAGCGATCGCGCATTGATGCAGCGGCTATCTACTTAACTTGAGATAAAACCATTAAAAAGCGTCCGTGAATTACACCCACGATCGCTCCTGTGACAAGCAATGTTCCCCCAATGATGCAGACCCGTTGCGAAGTCGTCGTCATGCTGAACGCTAAATCCATTCCCCAAAAAATCACAGGCATCCCGACTGCCCATGCCAGCATATTCGCGGGAACCCACAATCTAGCGCTTCTAACCTTGTTTCGTAAGACCCACCATTGAGCAAAAGATAGGACTGCACCCGCCACTATGCCTAACCCAGCCGCAAGCAGCAGAGTCACCCACTGAGGAGGTTCTGCAATGGGAGTTTGAGTTGTTGCTCTGATGTGCAGCAGAGCGGAGGGAAGATATCCGATCGCATAGCCCAACAAAGCACCTATTAGAGTCGCACGCCACCAGTCTGAGCGCCGGATTTGTGGAAACCAGGGACGCATTGCCCACCACTGCGCCAGTCCAACTACAGTCGCTTCGATCGCACCGCAAACCACGGAGACTGCAAAAGCCAGTAGAATGCCTGCGGTCTGCTGACGCTCTATTTTCGGCAATAGCAGTGCGATCGCTGCAAAGGTTGCTCCCAGTCCGAACACTTCCGAAAGAGCATTGGCGGCACTCCAGCGTAACCAAAGCTTATTCTTGTGGGTACTCATGCTTCAGATTCTCCATGCATCGAACGACCAAGATGGAAGCCTTCATCCAATCTATAAGCACTGACATTTCCTTTCCAGGTCTGGAGAGTCATAAGTCGCAGATTGAGCGTCTAACGTTAGAATTCAACAGCGGTAAAACTCGACCTCTCTATCAAAACCTCGATGCCGTCGACAGCGCACTTTACGGGGAGACAAGCCATCAACTATAAATAAAAATACTTAGTAAATTTTTGTTATCTCATACCCTTAAAATCCCCCAGAGGCTTTCCGAACGTGCTAGATTGGTCTCAGAGCATAGATATCGGTTAGCAACATTTGTTTCTAGTATTAACGAGTTTTCAAGTTTTTCCATTGACAGACTTCTCTCCGAAAATTTACTCTACACATCCTTTAATCTTTGGAGACAAGCTATGTCAATTTATGTAGGCAATCTGTCTTATGACGTTACTGATGCTGATCTGACTTCTGTGTTTGCAGAATATGGTTCCGTAAAGCGAGTTCAGCTTCCCGTAGATCGTGAAACTGGTCGTATGCGCGGCTTTGGTTTTGTAGAAATGGGTGCAGATTCTGAGGAAACAGTTGCCATTGAAGCACTAGACGGTGCGGAATGGATGGGTCGCGATTTGAAGGTCAATAAAGCCAAGCCTCGTGAAGATCGCGGTAGCGATAACAGAAGTGGTAGAAACTTCTCTCGTAGCTACTAAACATCGAAGCTGAGTTAGTAGTCTGGCTGTAAAGGTTAGACCTAACCAAGAAGGGTTCAAGCAGAAATGCCTGAACCCTTCTTGGTTCTGATTCAGGAATTTGGGGCTGCTTAATTCATACAGCCAATCAACCTAACTCATTAGTTAAATCGACTCTTTCTTCCTAATACCCTGATTCGATCCATAGGAGGAAGTCATGCGCCAAAGCAGGGACGTAGACTGCTAAACATTAGCCCGATGTTCCGATTCCGGGTATTAGCTCGACTGTTTCTGTGTAATTCCAAAACTTGGAGAAGTCGATCGACCAGTTATTCACATATTACTCCTCGATCTTACAGTCATACAGCAGATGACTAACTACTGGTTAGCTTTGTCCAATAGCGATCGTAAGCCTCTAAAACTCCACGCTCCATCGGCAAAATCGATTCTGATTTATCAATGATCTCAGTTGACGGAAACATACCTGGATTCGATCGCAGTGCTTCCGGTAATTTGGCGATCGCAGCTTGATTGGTAGTTGCAAAAGATAGTCGCTCTGTCACTTTCGCGGCTACTTCGGGTCTTAACATAAACTCAATCCAAGCATAAGCTGCATCAGGATTGGGAGCCGTTTTTGGAATCACCATCGTATCGCTCCAGATCGAAGTACCACTAGCAGGAATCACATATCTCAGCTTGGGTTCCTGACTAATCGCAAGCAGGGCATCGGATGAATATGCCATTGCGATCGACAAATCCCCTGCAATTAACTGATCGCGCCAGCCGTTTGTTGTAAATGTCGCGATCGCAGACTTTAATTCTTGGAGACGATCGTAGGCTCTTTGCAGTTCTGCTGGATTTTTGGAATTGTAGGAATAACCGAGCGATCGTAGCGTTGCACCCAACACTTCTCGCACATCATTGATCAAAGTAATCCGTCGCTTCAGCTTGTCTTTGTTCTCCCAAAGATAGTTCCAATCGGTTGGAGAAGTAGTAATCTTCTCGCTGTTGTAGAGTAAGCCCGTGGTTCCCCAACTCATTGGAACACTGTAGCGATTTCCCGGATCATGGGTTGTTCTCTGGAAGCGGGGCAATAGATTGTTTAGGCTCTCTAGCCGAAGATGATCCAATTCAGCAAGATAGCCGAGTCGAATCATCTCCGTCACTTTGTAGTCAGAGGGATAAATCACGCTGTAAATTCCCGCTTTTCCCGCCTGGAAAGTTGCCAGCATCATCTCATTGGAATCAAACACATCAAAGGTAACTTTGATTCCCGTTTTGGCACGAAAGGTATCAATCAATTCCTGATCGATGTAGTTTGCCCAAGTGTAGACGTGTAGCTCATCGGAGGCAGTCGCCATGACTCGATCGGTCTGCACTTTTGCCAATGTCCAACCGCAGCTCGACAGTGCAGCCCCAGAGAATCCTGCTACGGCAGTTTTCAAAAATCGACGGCGAGAATACGACATTTGTGCCTCCTATGATTCGGATAGCGCTAAACTGTCGGCGGCAGCCCAATGCACATAGAGGGGAGCATCAGCGCTCGGAAGACTGAATGACGTGGGCTGACGGACGGTAATACGATCGCCCGACTTTAGCTGCACAAAACAATGAACGTGTGTTCCCAAGTACATCACATCCTGTAATCGACCTTCAAAACAATTCGCTGTATCACCCACCGGAGCTAAAGCAATCTGAATTTTCTCAGGGCGTACACTCACCATTACCCATCCTGATGTGAGCGGATTGGCGCTCTGCTGCACTGTGAGCTTAATCCCAGTTTCGGTTCTGATCCAGAGCGTTTGAGGATGTGCGCCTTCGATTTTGCCGCGTAATAGATTGGTATCGCCAATGAAGTTTGCAACAAAAGCGGTTTGAGGTCGATCGTACACCTGCTCTGGTGTGCCAACCTGTTCGACTTTGCCGAGGTTCATAATGGCAATGCGATCGGACAAAGAAAGCGCCTCTTCTTGGTCGTGCGTTACCATCACAAAGGTAATGCCTAGCTCTCGATGTAAGGTTGAGAGTTCGACCTGCATTTCCTTGCGTAATTTCAGATCCAACGCTCCGAGCGGTTCATCGAGCAGCAATACGGCAGGACGATTGATCAATGCCCGCGCTACGGCAACCCGTTGCTGCTGTCCGCCAGAAAGCTGCGCTGGAAATCGATTCGCAAGCGATTCCAGTTTGACTAATTTCAGCGCGTCTCGGACTCGATCTTGAATCTCCGATCGCGAACATCGCTGAATCTTTAATCCGAAGGCAATGTTTTCCCAGACAGTCATGTGTCCAAATAGTGCGTAGCTTTGAAACACAGTATTTGCAGGACGCTTATACGGGGGAACATTCAGCATCGAGCGATCGCGAATCAGAATGTCTCCGGCTGAAGGATGTTCAAATCCCGCAACCATTCGCAAGGTTGTAGTTTTGCCGCAGCCAGAAGGACCCAAAATACTAAAAAATTCACCGCGTCGAATGCTCAAATCGATTCCGCGCACTGCGGTTTCGCCGTTGTACACCTTGGAGACTTTTCGCAGTTCGACATCGAATTTGACATCGACACTCCGAGTCGGGGAAGTTTGGGTTGCCATTTCAGCCATAAAGGGACACATCGAGTGCGATCGTGGGTGATGAACGGCGCAGTTGTCCGCTATCTCTGCAACAAACTCATGGTATCCGGGAAACTCAAAATCAGAGCAAATGCCTGATTAGAAGAAATCGCAGGAGTTTGTATTGATAGATTTCCCGTCAACCCGGTAAAACGCTCACTCAATCTACTCGCGCCGCAGTTCGTCTGGAATGCCGACCGGAGAGAGTCCGCCGATCGCTCTCAAGGCTTGACAGCGCAGTAATTCCACAAAGCTCAACATCCGTCCTTCGTTTTGCGCCACGGACTCGATCGCGCTGCATAGCGCTTGTGCTGCCTCTGTTTCTGTATAACCCCGTCGCTGAGCAATTTTGATCGCTTTCTCATCTGCATCAAGCTCAACGCGAGAGCTTTTACTGTTGCGCCAGATTTGAAACAGGGCGATCGCACTTAATCCACTAGCGGCGGCAACTCCGACAAAATCTTGCTGAGCCAATTCGATGCCCATCCCGATCGCGCCTAATGCGGTTAAGCCCAACATCGGGGAAGGTTGGAACCATCGAATCCCAAGGCTCCAGTTCACGGTTCGTAAAATCAATAAATCTCGCTGCGATCGCGCCAACCGACTCCAGAGATCGAAATTAATGTAGATCAGTCGATCGCTCGTCCACGGAAGCGGTGCGGGAGCGTCGATTACGACTCTCTGGTCGGGTTTACTCATAATTTTGGCGAACATCCGACCAGATGCAGGCATCACGTCGAGCAGTCGCCGGATTTCGGCTTCAGGATTCATCACACAAGAATGGGCAGTTGGCTACACCTACTAGAGTACAAGCTACTGACTCTAGCAACGAGCTAACTGCCCATTTCAAGTTGCTTGGGGCTTACTGGAACAAGAACAGCAAGTCCGGCGCAACCCAGTTAATCAAGATAAATACGGTTAGAAGAACACTGAGGGTTACGACCCCTAACAGAGCATTCAAGGAAAGATATCTTGCCATAGATAATCTCCAAACAGAAGTGGATAGTTGACGACCTGTTTCGATCGCACTCGCGGCGGATAAAGCATTCACCGCGAGGCGCAGAAATTAGCGGGACTGGGAGGGCATTTTCCGCTTGTCAGTCCGATTTAGCAGCAGCGAGTCAGCACCCACAGGAATGCGATCGTCACGCTCGATCAGGGTACCCGCAAGGAGTTCCTGGAGCGAGAGCAGCGGCCACAGCAAGGCAGGCAAAACACAGCTAATTGCTAAAGGCACATCGATGATGATTTCTTTCTCTTCAGGGTTGCCTGCTTTCTTTGCAGCATTCAGGTAAGAGCGACCAGAGTAGCCGATCCAGCCTGCAATGTACAGAAAGAGCAGACCCGGAAGTGTGAATTCTCCGAGGTGCTTGAGGTTGCCATCGGTGATCAAGTGGGGCAGTCCATCGTCTTTACCGCAGAGCAAGCCATGTTCTGCGTAAAGCTCTAGGCGACGACGAGCGGTTGCACTTTGCGAATCTTGGATTCGTTGGGCAAACACTTCGTTCTCGCTGCAAGGAGTCAGATTATAAGCGTGGGCGGGCTGGACGTTGACAAAGCCAAACCCAAGGAAAATGGCAAGCACTAGAGCAAACAATCGTTGCATGGAATTGTTTCCCTTTATTGACGGATTACAAAGGAGGGTTGTGTCAAAAAGTTGATTTTTTGCACAAGATGAGGGGAGCGCTAAACTAGAAAACCAGCCTAGCTCATTCTCGTTTGAGCGACTGTAAACAGTCACCTACTCCCAAAACCTACCAGCAAATGGCAACGGTCTTAGCAATTGAAACAAGTTGTGACGAAACTGCGGTGGCGATCGTAAGAAATCGTCACATTTTAAGTAGCGTTGTGTCATCTCAGATCGCAATTCATCAGCAATACGGTGGCGTTGTGCCCGAAGTCGCCTCGCGCCAGCACGTCGAAATCGTCAACCAAGCGATCGACCAGTGCTTTACTGAATCAGGTCTTAATTGGTCGGAGATTGACGGAATTGCAGGGACTTGCACCCCCGGATTAGTCGGAGCGCTTTTGGTCGGGTTAACTGCGGCAAAGACGTTAGCGATCGTGCATGATAAGCCATTTATTGGAGTGCATCATTTGGAGGGGCATATTTACGCTTCGTATTTGAGCGATCCTGACTTGGAGCCACCGTTTCTCTGTTTGCTGGTGTCGGGTGGGCATACGAGCTTAATTTACGTCAAAGATTGCGGACGGTATGAAGTGTTAGGGCAGACTCGCGATGATGCAGCGGGTGAAGCATTCGACAAAGTGGCTCGGTTATTAAAGTTGGGATATCCCGGGGGTCCCGTTATCGATCGTCTTGCAGCCGAAGGGAATCCAAAAGCATTCGCGCTTCCTGAGGGGCAGATTTCGCGACCGGAAGGAGGATTTCATCCTTACGATTCGAGTTTTAGCGGGTTGAAAACGGCAGTATTGCGATTAACTCAACGACTGGAAGCAACCGGAGAACCTTTACCGATCGCAGATCTCGCCGCGAGTTTCCAAGCCACAGTAGTTCGTGCCCTGACGAAACGGGCGATCGCTTGTGCGCGAGATTATGGATTGAATACGATCGCGGTCGGCGGTGGTGTCGCTGCAAATCGCGGGTTACGAGAACAACTTCAAGTCGCAGCAGCACCGTACAACATCAAAGTCATGTTTCCGCCGATGAAATTTTGTACGGATAATGCCGCAATGATCGGTTGTGCAGCATCAGAGCATTTAGATCGGGGACACACTTCAGATTTGACGATCGCGGCTCAGTCCCGGTTGCCCTTGTCGGAAGTGATGAGCCTATACCGCGTCTAATTGTCCAAGGCTAGCTCCCATTCGCCTGCTTGAGCGTTCCAATCCGGTCGCTCGGTTTCTCCGACTACAAACGGTCCCCAATAGCGCTGGGAGCCATCCTGAGCGAAGGCAACCAGCACATCGCCGCGTTTGAGTTGAATCGATCGGTTTGGTAACGCCACCAGCAATCCCGAATCACTACCTTCTTGGGGCGCGAAATCCCAGTGAGCCGGAAGCGCAAATCCGCTTTGGGGTTCGCTGTTTTTTGCGGTTGTTTGTTTCGATTGACGAGCTAAAAGCGCAACCCGAACGGCGTAATCCGAGCGATTGCGAATCCGTAGATTGCCTTGTTTTGCAGCGATCGCCGCCGAATCAGGCTTTTCGATTTTAGGCGGGGTCACAGATTCAGTAGGGGGTGAATTTGCGGTTTTGATGACTGGAACTGTGTTCGACGTTCCAGAAGAGATCGAAATCTCGATCGGAAACACCTTGAGCAAAATAGTTCCTAAGATCGCTGTCAAAACTGCCGAAAAAAGTGCAACTTTAACCGCGGGATGCCACCCAACCTTCACCTGTTTCATCTGCCCCACCTAGCACCTGCCAATCTTCCTACTTCAGTGATAACAAGCGAATTCAGGATTGGGGCAGAAGATTGTATGGGGATCAAACTTCTTTTTTGAACAAGTCTCCGTGATTTGTTTGACAAATTTGGTAAAACCCTGCATTATAGAGATCGTGCTGAAGAAAAAGCGCGAAAACGGATTTGGGACTGTAGTTCAATTGGTTAGAGCACCGCCCTGTCACGGCGGAAGTTGCGGGTTCGAGCCCCGTCAGTCCCGTAGAAACTGCAATAGTTTTACAAAACAAGTTTACAATTGGTTTAGATATTCAACTGGGAATTATCTGAAACCTCTATATTACGTAGTTGGCTCGTTAACGTGCTTCAAACGCTGGCGACATACATGGCAGGAGAATTTGATAACCGAGATCAGGCAAGAGAAAGCCCATCTTGGTTTGTGCATCTGCGTCTGTGGCAGCGTCCTGTTCACCTGTTTGAAGATAGCTTGACGATTTTTGCTGAGCAATCGAATGTTTTAAAATTAGACCAGCCTTATCGACAGCGATTATTGCGATTGCAGGAAGACGATCGAGGGCTAAAGGTACAGTATTACCAGTTCAAAGATCCGAATTCTGTTCGGGAAGCCGGACAACAGCCGGAACTGCTCGATCGTTTGACCGAAGGTGCGATCGAACTGCTTCCAGGCTGTACGCTACAGGTTGCCATCAACTCAACTGATCAAGGATTTCGCTTCGTCGCCTCACCGCCGCCTGATACTCGATGCGTGTTCTCGCTGGGAGGCAATACGATTCAAGTTGCGCTGGGATTTGAGGCAACGCGCGATCGCTTCTTGAGCTACGACAAGGGAATTGATCCAGAAACCCAGCGCCCGATTTGGGGAGCGCTGCTGGGGGCATATGAATTTCAGAAAGTGCGATCGTATTAATCGGCAAAAACGGATTTCAAGCGCTGTAATGCGGTTTTGATTTCGGTTAATTCGTCGGGAGTGAGGCGATCGAACCGCTCTTTAAGATGAGCGATGTGAACCGGAAAGATTTTCTCAAATAGAGCTTCACCTTCAGGCGTGAGAACGATTAGAAAACAGCGACGATTTTCTGGGGGAACTTCTCGACGGACTAAATTTTTCTGCTCTAGACGATCGATAATGCCCGTTAGTGTTCCTTTCGTGACCAGCGTTTTCTCTGCAAGCTGATTCATGAACATGCCGGAGGTATTACCGAGCGTGCAAATCACATCAAATTGCGGCGATGTTAAGCCAGTTTCGCGGATGTGGGCTTCGTCGTAGGCGCAAAAAGCTTGATAGGTCGTGGCAAGTTCACGCATGACGGTTAGAAAGGGTTGCTTAGCAGCAGTTTTGGCATCAAAAGGGGCAGCGTTATCAAGTTTCACAGGCAAATTAGGGCTAATGTTTTATTAATATATCAAACTGTTTTGGTTAGAACTATCATCCTTTCACACCGCTTCCGGTTTCGGTTGGGACAATGTAGCGCTGCATTACGAGAAAAAACAGCAAAATTGGCACGATCGAGATCACCGATCCCGCCGCAATCAAGCGCCAATCGAGCGTAAAGGTTCCCGCTAAATTGGCGACCCCTAGCGGTAAGGTAAACAGTTCGGGTCGATCGAGCACGAGAAGAGGCCAAAGAAAGTCGCTCCACGAACCGATAAACACAAAGATTGCTAGCGTTACCAGTGCAGGACGAATCGAGGGAATCATCACATACCACCAGATTCCAAGCTCTGAGCAGCCATCCATCCGCGCTGCTTCTTCGAGTTCTTTCGGCACTCCTTGAAAGGCTTGCCTCAGCAAGAAGATGCCAAATGCAGACGCGATCGCAGGAAAAATAATTCCGATATAGCTATTTCGCAATCCTAACTGCACTGCTAATACGTATAGCGGAATCATCACAATCTGAAATGGAATCAAGATTGTCGAAACGATCGCACTGAAAATAATTTCTCGACCTGTAAAACTTAATCGGGCTAATGGATAAGCTGCAAGTGAGCAAAATATTAGATTCAATACAACCGTTAACACAGACACCAACGTACTGTTGAACAAATACCGCCCAAACGGATTACTCTGCCAAACAGTCACAAAATTCTCCAGAGTCGGTTGTTCTGGAATAAACTGCGGCGGAAATTGAAACAGGTCTTCAGTCGGTGATTTAAACGAGGTGCTAACTAACCATACGAGCGGAATCAGCATCAGAACCGCGATCGCGCTCAGCAAACTGTAAGTCAGAATCGATTGACGTATTCGAGCGCTCATGAGCTTCTCTACCCGTAAACTGATTGTCAATCTTATCCGAATTTGCCGTTACTTCGTTGCGACGACTGCCAAATTCCACGCCATTCGCTTCATCAGTGGAAGTTTTTTTAACACACGATCGAGCCTTTCAAGCCGCAAATAGGTTTTCTCTAATCGCGCTTGCTCTAGAATAATTTTTTTCCAATAACGCTCTTTGTTCGGATTAACTCGCTCGATTAGATAAAACTGCAAGAAGATCCACAGCGTTGCAATCCAAAAAGTGTCGTAACGGGCTTGGGAATAGAGCGATCGAATAAACTCCACAATTTCAATATCTAAAGGTGTTTCGTCTTCGGTTCGTACTTCTGTCGCCATGCGTCGGTAGACATTAATCACCGGATTATGCCGCAACGGGTCCCAAAAACAAGCCTTTCCACCCGGCTTAAGAATGCGGTGCATCTCCCGCAGCGTAATTTTCGGATCGGGGATGTGATGCAGTAAATTCGAGGCGTAAACAATATCGAACGTATTATCGGGAAGATCGATCGCCATCGCATTCACGACCCGACCTTCGACTTGAACACCATTTCGGGCCGCCAGTTGAAGCGCCACATCCACCATTCCAGGCGAATAATCTGCGGCAATACACTGTGCCCCTAGTCGAGCAAAATAGACGCTATTCTCGCCCGCACCACAGCCGAGATCGAGCAGCAATTTTCCTCGAACATCTCCAAGCTGTCGCAAGATAAATCGATTCTCTGGAGCAGTACAGGCTTCAAAATAATCGGACACGCGAATCCCATCGACATCGATCGTGCTTGCCCACTGATCATGAAATGTCTGCTCTCGGCGCAGTAAGTCATCTTTCATAAGATTTCCAGGAACTTAACCCTCATTAAGCCATAAAAATTGAGGGTTCCTGCTATGAACCACGAATTTCCGATCGCAGTCGCTCAAGTTCTGGATCAATCGGTGGCTTTGCAGGCGGTAGCGTGCCGCTAATTTGCTCTTTCATGGCGGCGAGTTCTGCATCGAGTTCGTCGCCTTGCCCCAACGCCTCAAACCGCTTTTCGAGATCATCGCTTCCCAGTTCTGCCACCGCTTCCGATCGCGCTTCAAGCTGCAAGACTTTCTCTTCCATCCGCTCAAACGCAGTCATCGCGCTACCAGTTCCGACGCTACTCAGCATTTGATTTAGTTGCTCAGACGCTTTTGCCGATCGTGCTCGTGCAATGTACATATCCTTTTTCGTCTTGGCTTCGGCAATCTTGCTCTCTAGCTTCAGCATATTTTGCTTTAATTGCGTCACTACTGAAGCCTGCTGACTCAGTTGAGATTCCATCGCCTGAGCCGTTTCGACATAGCTTTTACGTCGTGCTAGAGCTTCTCGCGCCAGATGTTCATCGCCTTTAGAAAGGGCTAACTGAGCGCGGCGATACCATTCTTCTGCGCTCGATCGCGCTTGAGCGGCTTGGCGTTCGGTACGTTTTTGGGTGGCGATCGCCTGAGCGACGGCTTGACGCAATCGAATCAAGTCATCCTGCATATCAATCACCGTCTGTTCCAGAATCTTTTCTGGATCTTCCATCTGTGAGATTAGATGATTCAGGTTGGCGCGAATCGCACGCCAGATGCGGTCAAACAGTCCCATATCCACAACTCCCAGGAAGACTCAAGCACGTAATGTCTGCGATTTCGTTTCCCTAAATCCTATCGCACCCAGAGCGGAGCGATCCGCTTCCCGGATGAAGATAAGCGGCGACAAGCATGATCGAGGCGTAGAGACACTGCCTGAACTCACCGCTTTATGCAATGGCTTTATGCAATGGAGCGATCGACGCTACCGTATCGGAATTTCAACAAAGAATTCTGTGCCCTTCCCAAGCTGGGACACGCAGTACAATTTACCCTGATGCCGCTCCGTCACAATTTGATAACTGATCGACATTCCCATGCCTGTGCCTTTGCCAACGGGCTTTGTTGTAAAGAATGGATCAAAAATTCGCTGTTGCACCTCCGGAGTCATACCTAAACCCTGATCAGCGATCGCGATTTGTACCATTCCTTGATCCAGTTTTTGAGTCTTAATCCGAATTGCGCGGTTGGGCGAATCCGATCTGCGCTGATCTTCCATCGCATCCAGAGCATTTACCAGAATATTCATAAAGACCTGGTTGAGTTGGCTCACATAACAGGCAACTAAAGGTAGATCTCCATACTCTTTGATCACCTCAACCGCAGCGCGATCGGAAGTAGCTTTCAAACGATGTTGCAAAATCAGCAGCGTATTATCAATTCCTTCATGGATATCAACGGGTTTGACTTCTGCTTCATCTAATCGCGAAAAGTTCCGTAGGGACAGAACAATCTGCCTGATACGATCCGTTCCCATCCGCATCGAAGTCAGCATTTTCGGTAAATCCCCGGCTAAAAACTCAAAATCAATTTCTTGTAGATAATGCTGAATCGGCTCTGATGAATCAGGAAACTGTTCCTGATAGAGATGGACTAGATGCAAAAGATCCTCGGCGTATTCATTGACATAGGTAAGATTGCCATGAATGAAATTAACCGGATTATTGATCTCATGCGCGACTCCCGCGACTAAATTTCCCAGCGCAGACATCTTTTCATTCTGGATCATCCAAATTTGGGATTGTTGGATTTGTGCGGTCGCGCTTGATAGCTCTGCTGTCCGTTCTGTCACCCGCTTCTCCAGCAATTCATTTGATTTTTTCAGATGTCCCTGCTCAATTACCTGAATTCGTCCGAGAATCACCAGTAACGAGATCGCCAGTCCTGCAACGATTAGAGCAATACTATCAAGGGACTGCAACTGAGATTCGATGTTCTCTCTGGGAATCAATAACGCGACAAACCAGTTTGCTTCTTGCAGCGGTAGATGAGCGAGATATTGAGCTTGGTTTCCGACTTTGATTAACTCGATGCCTTGTTTGTTCTGGGCAATGTGCTGAATGATTTCTAGCAACTGGGTATCTTGGGCTTGAGTCTTGCCAAAACCAAAGGCTGGATTGGCATGAGCCACAACTCGACTTTGGGAATCGATCGCAAAGGCATAGCTATTTTTGCCGTATTCCAAACTGCTAACAACGCGATTAACTCGCTCTAAGCTGACCAGGCTGTGGATTTCTCCGATCGGCTGGCTATTCGTATCAAAACCGCCACGAATCGGAGCCGCGATCACCAAACTTGGCGATTGGTTGGCTCGGCTAATCAGCGGATCGCTGACATTTGTGATGCCTGTCATTGCTTTTTGAAAAAAGACGCGATCGGCAATATTTGCAGGTTTACCCCCGATCACATTGCGCCACCCATCGGGTCTAGCGATAGCGATCGCATAGACATCACTAAACCGCAGTGTTTCTGATTTGAGGTAGGGTTCTGTTTTAGCCCAATCCATCGATCTCACCTGAGCTGTATTGGCCAAGGTTTCGACATGAATTTTTTGATTCGAGAGCCAGCGATCGAGGCTTTCTCGACCTTGAACAAGCTCTAAAAGAGCATTTTTCTTTAAGCTTTCTAGCAGCGTGTTCCGGACTAATTGATAGCTATAGTAAGCGCCACCACTGATCGACAGAATCAGGCTAACTGTCAACGATCGCATCAAAATGTCACGGTGACGCGACGCAAATTTCCGCAGAGTAAATTTCATGAGTCAGAACACAACGAAAAAGCAGTTCAGGATGGAATGGGACGATCACCAGGTAAGCGCGGTTCTTTGGGGAGATCATCGAATGTAATTCTGAGCCAGTCCTGCTGAAGCTTTTTCAGTTCTCCTTGCTCTCGCTGCTGCTGCAAAAATTGGTTTAACAGGTCTAATAGCTCCCGGTTGCCCTTTTTCACCGCCCAAGCTGCATAAGATTTGCGGCTGACTCGCTCTCCTAGCGCAAAAATGGCAGGTTTCTCATCGACTAATACAGATAGAGACACAATATTGTGAAGAACTGCGTCCAATTTTTTGTTGAGCAAGTCTTGATAAGCTTCTGCAAACCCCCGGTACTGTTTGACCGTTCCGAGTCTGCCTCCTTGCTCTTTTAAAGTGGCTTCTAGGTCAGGGATAGCAGCCATCGATACGCCGCCCTGCTGTACACCCAACACCTTCCCCGACAGAGACTTGACTCCTTGAATTGAGGTGTCCTCTTTGCGTTTGATGTAAGCGATCGTTGATTCCGCGATCGGGCTTGTAAAGTCGAGAAATTTGGCGCGATCGTCGGTAATTCCGACAGCCGTGAGTGCGAGATCATATTTGCCCTGCTCCACACCAGGAAGGAGTCCCTGCCAAGGCATAATCTCCTGCTGAATCTCGAAAGGAACGGCTTGCTGTAGTCGTGTTAATAATTCATGATTAAATCCTGTAGGCTTACCGTTCAGCAGAAATTCAAACGGTGGGTAGTCGTCTTCCGTGGCTACTTTTAGGTGTCCTCGCTTCTGAATCTGGTCTGCCAAGGTTTTGCTAATCTTGAAAGCGGATTGGTTTTGGGTCAAGGTTTGGGAAGTTTGCAGACAGCCCTGAACTCCTGCCGTTATGAGAAAACCTGCTCCAGCTTGAAGAATAAAACGTCTACGAGCCACCATGATGGATCACACGAAAGGTCTTTTCGTAGACTTCCCATGGCTTGTTGCCAATGTTACAAATTCACTGTTTTGCCACTCTAAACTACGTATGAAAACGAATGCGGTTCGCGTTTTAGACAATTTGGGCATCGCTTATGAACTGAGAGAATACGAAGTCGATCCAGATAATCTTGCGGCAGAATCGGTCGCAGAAAAAATTGGTCTTCCACCCGAACAGGTGTTTAAGACGCTAGTAGCGAGGGGTGATCGTAACGGAATTTGTCTTGCGGTGATCGGTGGAAATATGCAGCTTGATCTGAAGGCACTCGCGAAATTGTCGGGCGATCGTAAAATCGAAACGGTTGCGCTCAAAGAAGTTCAGCCGCTCACCGGGTACATTCGCGGCGGCGTAACAGCGCTCGCTTGCAAAAAAGACTATCCCGTTTATGTCGATGAACTGATTGAATTATTTGATGTGATTTCGATTTCTGCGGGAATGCGAGGGTTACAGATTCTACTCGCTCCAAGCGATTACCTTCGAGCCGTGAAAGGAACTGTGGGCGCGATCGCACAAGACAAAGCAACCTAAGACAAAACAACCTAAGATAAAGCAACCTAATTCGAGCCAAAAGCGTCCTTAAAGCATCAAGATGCCCTAATCTGAATCTTGGCCGTGTATTGTTTCACCTTCATGAAGCCTGTAATTTCTAGTGAATTGTCGATCGCGCTTAGTTCCACGGTTCAGCCTGCTGTTTCGGTCGTGGTTCCGATTTACAACGAGGTTGAAAGTATTCCGAGGTTGATCGAGACGATCGCCACGAGTTTAAGAGATGCGGCACTGAGCTATGAAATTATCTGTGTGGATGATGGTTCTCGCGATGGCTCAGACGCGCTACTCAAACAACAGGCACAGCTTCGAGATGATCTAAAAGCAGTCATTTTGCGCCGCAATTATGGACAGACTCCGGCAATGGCAGCCGGATTTGGACAGGCGATCGGCAAAGTCATTGTGACGCTCGATGGCGATTTGCAGAACGATCCGAGCGATATTCCGAATTTGTTAGTCAAATTGAACGAGGGATACGATCTCGTAAGCGGTTGGCGCAAAAATCGCCAGGATGCTTCGCTGACCCGTGTTTTACCGTCAAAGATTGCAAACTGGCTGATCGGGCGAGTCACTGGAGTTCGATTGCATGATTATGGCTGTTCGCTGAAGGCTTATCGATCGGAACTCGTTGCTGATATGAACCTGTACGGAGAACTGCATCGGTTTTTACCTGCATTAGCATTCATCGAAGGTGCAAGAATTGCAGAAATTCCGGTAAAACATCATGCGCGGCAGTTCGGCAAAAGTAAATACGGACTCGATCGCACCTTCCGCGTGGTGATGGATTTGCTGACGGTTTCGTTTATGCGGAAATTTCTCACGCGCCCGATGCACGTTTTTGGATTGTTTGGCTTACTATCACTCGTGTCGGGAGTCGCGATCGGGCTTTATTTGGTGTTTTTGAAGCTAGGGTTGGGTGAGGATATCGGGCAGCGCCCTTTGTTAATTCTTGCGGTTGTATTGTTTCTTGCGGGATTGAATTTGTTTAGCTTTGGGCTTTTGGCAGAGATTTCGATGCGAACTTATCATGAGTCGCAAGGTCGCCCGATTTATCGGGTGCGCGAGATCGTGGGGAAGAAGAGCTAACTTCAGGTGTAATCCGATTTGATTGGTGAATGGTTCACCGGATTGATCACTGCGGCATTTCCAGTAGCGACGCGATTAATCGCGTCGCTACGATCACACTAATCTGCGCTCTTCTCGACTGCTTTTTCCGCCGATTGAATTGTATCTGCAACTTTTGCGTCAGGAGCCTTCGCAGCGGCTGCCTTCATCGCTTTTTCTGCTTTCGCCTTACCGCTTGTCATGAAAAACTCTTTCTTCTGCATAAACAGTTCCCGCTTCTGCTCTGGAGTCAGCGATGTGAAATATTCCTTGGGAACTGACTTCATCATCATGCCCACTTGACTTTTCTGCTCTGGAGTCAGCGCCACCGACTTAAACGCTTTCTTCAAGCTCGTTCCGTTAGCGATCGCTTCTTCAAGCTGAGTTTGCTGATCTGGAGTCAGAATCTTTTCCAATTCAGGAACAATCTTTGCTTTTAGCTCAGTGTACGGATCAACGGTTGCAGCAGGCGCATCCGCAGACAACATGGGAGCTGCTTGAGCAACAGGCATGATTGCAAAACTCGCAACTAGCATCACGCAAGCAAACATAGACATTAACATTCGTTTCATGGTTCAATTTCCTCGTTTTGTTAAACACTTTGAGTTTTTGCAGCCTGAATGTAAGCGGCGACTGCCAGCATACTCACAATCAGCAAGGGCATCGAGAGACACCAAAATTCAGCCGATGGCACAAAATAAGCGGCTCCGGTTCCCCCTAAAAAGAATCCAACCAGCAAAGGAGAAGTCCGCTTTAACTTGATCACTGCCTCGGCTGCCTCGGCTTTCGCTTCTTCGGTCCGTTTGGAAAGTTTTGCGCTGAAATATTGCACTAAATCGATCGTAAACTGCGTAAAGTTTCCGGTCATTACCGTGGTTGGAAAGTAGCCCGTAAACGAAGAGGCTGCTTCTTTCATCAAGGCATTCTGAATACCCATCGCCACTACGCCAGTTGCAGCGATCGGAAACACTAAGTCGTCCTGAGCATCAATGATTAAGGTTGAGGAGTATTGCAACCCAACTACCATAAAGATGCCAAGCGCGATCGCTTCTGCACTTAGTATCACGGGTAACACTGCCCATCCGCGCTTGCGGCACAGTCGCCCCAGCAACGATGTTCCGACCACAGACAGCATAAAGATCGGCAACATCGAAAGCCGGAGCAGCGTCGTCAGAGGGTCAGAACTGGCGAAAGCGGAGCCTGCTAAGGCAATATTTCCGGTGACGTGGGCGGTAAAGATACCAAACAAGCTAATAAATGCAGCCGTATCGACGAATCCAGCCACCCAACTCAGTAGAAATCGGGCAGGCGCATCACTGACAAGAAAGGCGCTGACGCTGAAGGATTCCTTTTCAGGTACACTGACAGTCATAGGGAAATCTCTTTGAGATGCAAGGGAAAGTAAAGCGGGTACGCATACCCCAGAATTCAGTATCTTATGATTCTTCTGAATCTTTGCTAGGTTTTTTCACTTCTGCGGGCAAAATACTCACTACATTGTAGAGATGCTGCTCAACCTCTACTAGCCCAGCGACTTCTGCATCCAAAGTATCAAATTCAGCGGGCTTTTCTCCTTCTGCAAAGTCAGCGGTACAGTTCCAGTTTGCAAGCAGTGCAACATCGGTACTATCACTGCTATTTAACAAGATGACAGACTGAGGATTAGGCTGTTTTAGCAAAGCAGCCGGGATGAGTTTTTCAGCGTTGGCGACCACTTTAGCCTGATCGTCTGGAGATTTTAGTTTGAATTCGCTAAATTCAACTACAGCTTCTTTCCCTTTGACTGTCGGCACAAGACCTTCGCGTGCAGTTTGAGCTTTGCCGACTTGAAAAATTACGGTGCGGAGCGGTGCGATCGCAGGCGTTTTCTCTTTTTTGGTTTCTTTGGCTGCTTCTGCGGTTTCAGGCGGCGCGATCGAGGCTTGATAGCTCTCTAGATCTTTCCACTGGCTTAGAGCAATGATGCGGGTTCCATCGTCGCTTTGCAGCAGAGCCGCACTATTAAAACCTGGTGTTTTTTTGTAGGCTTTGATGCTCTTGAGGGACTTGAGTGCGGACTTCTGAGTGGTCGGCGTGGTTTCGTAAATCGCGGCGACATTGATCGCAGTTGCACCGGGATCAAACGTGATCGCTTTGGTGACTTTTGAGGCTTCTGCACGAGTGGGAAATCCGAGTAGAACGCTAAAACTCAGTAGCAGCGCGATCGCAATGGCGCTGAACTTACGATCGAACTTCGCCCTAAACAAACTGCTCATACCGCTATTTTTCTCCATTCTATGTATCTGATCTATCTGAGAATAGGTTTCGATCAATACGGATCGAGACGATTGAAAATGGCACACCCTTCAAGAACAACGCTTTCTCCACAAACACGGGTGAGCTTACGAGCGTAAGCCCACCAAAAAGGGGAGTATATCAAGGTCGTTAAGTGTTATTTATATCTACGAATCATTCACAAAAATGTAGCTCACACTACTAATTAAAGTATTGTTACAAGCAGTTCAACTCTATAGTTTTTTAGATTCAGTAATTCTTAAGAAAAAATGAACACTCTTGTTAATAAGATGTGCTTTTAGCGATTCTAAACTTACTTGAAACAGTAAGCACTATCATTATCTGAAGTAGAATTTAACTATGTTTTATAAAATTAAAGAATATCGCTGTTTTTTTAGTTTGTAAGTTGCCAACCATAAGCAAACACCCAAGAGCCGATCGCGCCACCCGTGAAGAAAATCACCATGTAAATCGTAGTCAGCCGATTGTGAATCTCGATCGGTAAGCTGTAGATCCTGGCTTTATTGGAGATTTGTCCGGTCTGAGTCCCCAGATCGAGCAGAATTGCACCTAAGATTAGTCCCCATAGCGTTGTGTAAAACTGACATAGAACCAGTAACGCAACGGCAAATAGTCCGATCGCAATCTTCAGAGTTAAGCGTGGACTGGTGCGATCGGTGATTTGTCCAAGCCAGGGGGATGCCGTTGCACTAACCATTCCAACCAAGCCAAATAATCCAGCTACTTCGCTGTGGAACTCAAACGGTGGACGTTCTAGCAAAAACGGTAATACTGCCCAAAACCCGCTGTACGACGCAAATAATACAGCACCTGCGATCGATCGCTGTCTTAATGCAGAATGCTCGGCAAACAGCAGCGGTAATGAGCGCAACAAACCAAGATAAGACACTTCGCTCAGGGCAGGAATTACAGATGGCAACTGTTTAAGTAACACAGCTCCCAATGTGACCATCAATGCGGCTGCAATCCAGAAGATCGATCGCCAACCGAAGGTGCCCCCCACTAATCCACCTGCAACCCGACCGAGGATGATGCCAACAAGCAAGCCGCTCATCACTGTTCCTACAATTCGTCCTCGTTGCTCTGCATCTGCTAACTGCGCGGCAAAGGGAATCAGCAACTGAGGCACAACCGCCGTTAGCCCGATCGCACAACTCGCAATCAGTAGTCCATTTAATCCCGGTGACAGTGCTGCGAGAACGAGCGCGATCGCATTCAGACCGCTTAATCCAACAATTAACTTACGTCGATCGACGCGATCGCCCAACGGCACAAAAAACAGTAAGCCAACCGCATAGCTGATCTGCGTCAAGGTTGGAACGCTACTTACCTCAGCAGACGAAATCTGCAAATCAGTGCCAATCAGTGCTAATAGCGGCTGATTGTAATAAAGGCTACCAATTGAAATGGTGCAAGCGATCGTAATCAGCCAGAGCGTGTTGTGCCGAAGAACGGTAGCTGAATTCATAAGCTTTTCCGGTAGGAGGCAACTTTATCACGACAGCATACTGTATACATTATTTAATGGTTGTGTATTCTAGCACTGAATAAGAAGTCGAATACTGTATACAGTCAATCAATTTTTGAAAAGTTTCACCCTTCTGAAGGGGGAGAATCGAATTTTTGGGGCGCGATCGCAACGACACGATTCATCCTGGTATCCACAAATTTATGACAGGAATAGAGATTCCTGAAGGTTTGAGGGGAAATAACCCACTAAAATATCAATGGATGCTTTGCGTCTCTTGATATTGTTTGTAAATACCGTTGTTTAGGAAGGTTCGGGCGACATGGCACTTCTCACCACTGGCGGACAATTGATCAAAGACCTTGAAACTCACGGCGCGATCGCTGCCTATGTGCCGCTAGAAGGCGGATTTGAAGGTCGATATCGCCGCCGAATTCGCGCATCGGGCTACAAGTCGCTCAGCATTACCGCTAGAGGACTGGGCGATGTCGCTGCCTACTTGACCGGAGTGCATGGTGTTCGTCCCGCCCACTTGGGTAAGAAAAGCACTGGCTCCGGGGCAGCCGTTGGAAATGTCTGGTTTGTTCCGCCGATCGTCACCACCCAAATTGCCCAACTGCCTCCAAAATCGAAGGGCTTGCTGCTCTGGATTATCGAAGGGCACATTTTATCGAGCCAAGAGCTTGAATATTTGGCAAATTTGCCCAAAATCGAACCGCGTGTGAAGGTTGTGATCGAAGTGGGCGGAGAGCGCTATTTCCGTTGGACACCGCTCACTCAGGTCATTGCTGCATAGCGCGATCGTCCTATCACCAAAAACCTCCAATTTCTTCAAGAGATTGGAGGTTTTGAGTTTTAAAGCTCTCCCGGCGAATCCGGCTCTACAGTTACACCCTCTAAACTCACGGCGATCGGTTGGTCTTTGATTAAGTCGCTGAGTTCGTGAAACTCAATCCGCATATGGTCGCAGGCTTGTTTTAGCTGCGATCGAAATCCTTCCAAATCTGATCCATAACCACAGAGATCTGCGGCTGTTTCAATCCCTTGTTTTGCGTTCGCTCTGGCGCAATCGACTAGATCTAATCCGGTTAAACGAGTGGGAGAAGCCATCAGACACTCCTAAAATCAATGTGATTAGTGTGCGAGATAAATCCTCGATCGAGACTCCCCCACGAGAAAGAATTTTGGTGTTGCTGAATGCAAGTAGGGTTGCCCCTCATCCCCAACCCTTCTCCCCAGAGAGAAGGAGCCAGAGACCTCTTGTTCTCGCTCCCCAGGGAGAGGGTTAGGGTGAGGGCAAATCCAAGATTCATGCTCAGATTCAGCAACGCCAGAATTTTAATTGACCTAAAAAATCCGTATCCAAGGCGTTTTCTCGCTAGATTGGAAGCCGATCCCCTACCGCAAGGTTAGGGTAGGTAGTTCACTTCATTCATACACAGTTGATCAGTGAGGCAATATGTCTGAGCAAGGTGTAGTTTTAGTGGTCGATGATACCTTGACTAACCTGGAAGTATTGTTTCAGTCTTTGGACAATGCAAACCTGCGGATTTTAGTTGCGGAAGATGGAGAACGCGCGATCGACATTGCCAACTATGCACGACCTGATCTGATTCTGCTCGATATTCTCATGCCTAAGATGGATGGTTTTGAAACCTGCCGCCAGCTAAAAGCAAATCATACGACAGCAGAAATTCCGGTCATCTTTATGTCAGCACTGACCGAAACGATCGATAAAGTTAAAGCCTTCAACTTGGGTGCTGTCGATTACATCACCAAACCCTTTCAGCGCGAAGAAGTGCTAGCTCGTGTGCAAACTCATTTGCGGCTGCAACACCTAACGCGACAACTCAGAGATCAAATGGCGCAGGAACAAGCCGCTAGAGCCGAAGCCGAAGCCGAACGGAACCGCGCTCACAACATTCTCGAAAGTATTACGGATGGTTTTTTTGCACTGGATCAAGACTGGCGATTCACCTATCTCAATTGCCAAGCAGAATCTATGCTGCAAAGAAAACGGGAAGACTTAATCGGAAAGAACATTTGGCACGAATTTCCTGAAGCGTTAGGGTCTGAGTTTTATCAGCAATATCATCGGGTTCGGTCTGAACAAATTGCGGTTAAGTTTGAAGCCTTTTACCCGCCTTTAGAGGCTTGGCGTGCAGTTCATGCTTATCCCGCTAAAGATGGCATTTCCGTTTACTTTCAAGACATTACCGAGCGCAAACGCGAACAACAAGACTTTGAGCGCCTGTATCAACGATCGCAGCTTTTTGCGGATGTCACTTTGAAAGTGCGCCAATCACTCAATGTTGATGAAGTGATGCAAACAGCGGTCGCTGAGGTGCAGAAACTTTTGCAAACCGATCGCGTTTTAATCTATCGGTTGTGGGCAGATGGAACAGGGAGCGGAGTGGCTGAAGCCGTTTTACCCGAATGGACACCAGTACTGGGACAAAAGTTTCCTGAAGAAGTGTTTCCACCCGATTACCGAGTGCTATACAGCCAAGGCAGAATTGCTAAAATCTCCGACGTGATGGATCAGCAAGAGAATGTGGCAGAATGCCTAATCGAATTTGTGCAGCAGTTCCAGGTTCAAGCCAAGTTAGTTGTGCCAATTTTGATTAAGTCAGAACTCTGGGGATTGCTGATTGCTCATCACTGCCGATCGCCGCGAGACTGGACAGAGTTTGAAACTGAATTACTTCAGCAACTTGCGAATCAAGTTGGAATTGCGCTGAATCAGGCACAGCTTCTAGAGCAAGAAACTCTCCAATCACAAGAACTGGCGCGATCGAACTCAGAGTTACAGCAATTTGCTTACATCGCCTCTCACGACCTGCAAGAACCGTTAAGAATGATCACCAGCTATCTGCAATTGTTGGAGCGGCGCTACAAAGATCAGCTAGACGACAGCGCTAATGACTTTATTAGCTATGCAGTCGATGGCGCAACTCGCATGAAGACGCTGATTAATGATTTGCTCGCGTATTCGCGAGTTCAAACCCGTGGTAAGCCGTTTGAGCTAGTAGACTGCAACGAAAGCGTTGAGCAAGCGATCGCCAATCTGAAACTCGCGATCGAGGACAATCAAGCGACCCTGACTTGCGACCCGCTGCCGGAAGTGATGGCAGATCGAACTCAGATGATTCAGCTATTTCAGAATTTGATCAGCAATGCCTTGAAGTTTCGTTGCGCTGAGGCTCCGATTATTCGGATTTCAGCCGAGTTGAGATCGGAACAATGGCTCTTTCGGGTTCAGGACAATGGCATCGGCATTGAAGAGCAATATGCTGAGCGAATTTTCGTCATCTTCCAGCGATTGCACAACCGCACTGAATATCCAGGGACGGGCATCGGACTTGCGGTTTGTAAAAAAATTATTGAGCGGCATGGTGGAAAAATATGGGTAGAGTCTCAGACTGGAAAAGGTTCAACGTTCTGTTTTACCATTGCAGCCCAACCTTAAATGGAGTGACCCACCTTGAACAGTTCCCTTGATCGACAAGTCGAGATTTTGCTCGTTGAGGACAACCCTGGCGATGTCAGGCTCACCGAAGAAGTTTTGAAAGAAGGAAAAATCTTCAGCCGTTTAAGCGCGGTTGAAGACGGGGTGCAAGCGATCGACTTTTTGTATCGACACGGAAGATTCGCCCATGTGCCCCGCCCAGATTTAATCTTGCTAGATTTAAATTTGCCGGGCAAATCCGGGCGAGAAGTGCTAGAAGAAATAAAGCTCAGTTCTGACCTTAGACGGATTCCGGTTGTCGTCTTGACCACTTCTCAATCCGAGGACGATATTCTCCGCGCTTATGACCTTCACGCCAATTGTTACATTACAAAGCCAATCGACCTCGAACAATTTATAAAAGTGGTTCGCTCAATAGAGGTGTTCTGGCTAAGCACTGTGAAACTTCCACCAGAATAAAAATGATGGATATCCCTTTGATTAAAGTGTTGCTGATCGAAGATAACCCTGGCGATGCTCGGTTATTGCAGGAGCTTTTGGTTGAGGCGCGCTCAACCCGATTTGAGTTAATTCAGGTTGAGCGATTAAGCCAGGGCTTACAGCAGCTTCAAGCGCAAAGCTTTGATGTAATTTTGCTCGATCTGTCGTTACCGGATGCTCAAGGATTAGAGACGTTTATTCAACTGCATCAGCGCGATCGCAACACTCCGATTGTAGTGATCACGGGATTGAATGATGAAACTCTGGCAAGTCAAGCGGTGCAAAGTGGCGCACAGGATTATTTAGTAAAAGATCAAGTCACGGGCGATGTGTTGGTGCGATCGGTTCGATATGCGATCGAGCGTAAACGCGCCGAACAAAAGATTCGAGAACAAGCAGCACTGCTGGATATTGCCACCGATGCGATTTTGGTTCAGGATTTAGACAGACGAATCTTATTCTGGAATAAGGGTGCAGAGCGGCTGTACGGTTGGTGCGCCGCAGAAATTGTCGGTCGCACTTATGAATCGCTTTCTCCTAACTCCGAGTTTGCCCCTGAAGAGGCTCAGCGCATCCTATTTGAGCAGGGAGAATGGTCAGGCGAACTGCAACGCACCACGAAGAGCGGCAAAACTGTCACCGTCGAAAGCCGTTGGTCGCTAGTGCGCGACGATGATGATCAGCCAAAATCAATCTTAGTCGTGAGTACCGATGTTACCGAGAAGAAGAAGCTAGAGGCGCAGTTTTTGCGAGTTCAGCGCATGGAAAGCATTGGAACTTTAGCAAGCGGTCTAGCGCACGACCTCAACAACATTCTCACGCCGATCTTAGCAACCGCACAATTGTTGCAGTTTAAGTTTCCGCATCTGGATGAACGGAATCAGCGATTGTTAAAGATGTTAGAGACGAACGCAAAACGTGGAGCCGCTTTAGTAAAGCAGGTTCTATTGTTTGCGCGGGGAGTTGAGGGCGAACAAGCTGTATTGCAATTAGAACCTTTGATTCTTGAAACCCAGCAGATTGTCGAGGAAACTTTTCCAAAGTCGATTACGATCGACACCAAAATTGCCGGGAGCTTGTGGTCGATCGGGGGTAACGCCACCCAGCTTCATCAGGTGCTCATGAATCTCTGTGTGAACGCCCGTGATGCGATGCCAAACGGCGGAACCTTAACCATTTCGGCTGAAAATCAATTAGTCGATCAAGCTTATGCCCAAACAAATCTGGATGCGCGAGTGGGTTCGTTTGTAAAACTCACGGTTGCAGACACCGGAACAGGCATTGCTCCGGAGATTATCGATCGCATCTTTGAGCCGTTTTTTACCACAAAAGAGATTGGTAAAGGGACAGGTCTGGGTCTTTCGACGGTGCTAGGAATTATCAAAGGTCACGGCGGATTTGTCAGCGTCAACAGTAAGGTGGGACAGGGGACGCAGTTCTCTCTATTTTTGCCCGCAGTGATGGCAATGAATGTTCAGGAACCCCAAGCCGCAGAAATTTTGTCCGGGCATGAAGAACTGGTGCTGATTGTGGATGATGAAGCGGCAATTCGAGAAAGCAGCAAGGCTTTGTTAGAGGCGTATCATTATCAAGTGTTAACTGCTGCTAATGGGAGCGAAGCGATCGCGCTCTATCATCAGCATCAGAAGGATATCCAGGTCGTGCTAGTGGATATGATGATGCCTGTAATGGATGGTGCAACCACAATCGATCGACTGTATGAAATTAACTCACAGGTTAAAGTGATTGCAATCAGCGGCATGGTGTCGCGATCGCAAACGGCGGCAACGAAAGAGGCAGATCGATTCTTGCAAAAGCCTTATACGGCTGAAGAGCTTCTCAGTACGATGCGTCAGGTCTGTGGGTCGATTGCGTAAACCGAGCCCGCCTGGTCAGCAGATCTGGGTAAAGACGCGATCAATCGCGTCTCCATACCGCAGAACGAAGCCAACTATCCGCCCAATACCGAAGTCACTGCCCGTCCAATGTTCTGAGGCTGCATCGCATCCATCGCCGCAGTCGGCTCATAGCCACAATGCACCATACAATCCGCACACTTTGGATTTCCACTCTTACGCCCGTATTGGCTCCAGTCGGTATGATCCAGTAGCTCTTGGAAAGTCTTGTAATGTCCTTCGTTCAACAAATAACAAGGCTTTTGCCAACCCAAAACGCTATAGCTCGGACTGCCCCAAGGCGTGCATTCATAGTCTTTCTCACCGATGAGAAAATCAAGGAACAACGGATTGTGGCTAAAGTTCCATTTCTTACCAAACTTCAGCGGCGCCAGAATCTGACGGAACAATGCTTTCGTTTGTTCGCGCTTGAGGAAATGATCCTGATCCGGTGCCCATTCGTAAGAGTATCCCGGAGAAAGCTGCATTCCATCCACACCCAGCTCAGTCAGAAAATCGAAGAATTCGTGCATTTCTTGAGGATTAGCACCATCGAAAATCGTCGTGTTAGTGTTAACTTGGAAGCCTCTCGCCTTTGCTGCTTTGATGGCTTTCACAGCAGTATCAAACACTCCTTTGCGATCGACACACTGATCATGCAACTCGCGGAGTCCATCCAAATGCACCATAAATGTGAAATAAGGCGAAGGCTTGAACTTATCGAGGCTTTTCTCTAGCAACAGTCCATTGGTGCAAAGGTAGATAAATTTCTTGCGATCGATCAATCCCTGAACAATTTCTGCAATCTGCGGGTGCAGTAATGGCTCACCCCCCGGAATCGACACCACCGGAGCACCACACTCTTCAGCGGCTGCAAAACATTGTTCAGGAGTTAAATTTTGCTTCAGCACTTCGACGGGATGCTGGATTTTACCGCAGCCCGTACACGCGAGATTGCAGCGAAAAAGCGGTTCCAGCATTAATACCAATGGAAAGCGCTTGCGACCCATTAAGCGCTGTTTGACTAAATAAGAACCCACTCCGACTACTTGCTGTAGGGGAACTCCCATCGCTATCTCCTCACTGTATCCTGATGGATGTATTGAAACCAGTGTACGGCATCTTTTAAAGCGGCGCGAATTGGCGTTTGGGGCAGTCCCAATTCCCGGATGGCTTTTTCCGGATTGTAATACATCGGTTGCTTGGACATTCTCACGCCGTCGATCGGGATCGAGGTTGCTTTGCCAAATTTCGTCAGCACCGCTTCATCAATCCACGCAACAGTAAGCGGCAACCACACGGGCACCGATCG
This sequence comes from Cyanobacteria bacterium FACHB-63, assembly GCA_014695255.1. Classification (GTDB taxonomy): domain Bacteria; phylum Cyanobacteriota; class Cyanobacteriia; order Leptolyngbyales; family Leptolyngbyaceae; genus Leptolyngbya. The sequence continues at coordinate 76,298 of JACJNX010000053.1, read as the reverse complement.
CGCTGGAGCGCTTAACCCTGTGATTTGACTGAGTTCCTCTAACATCTGCTTCAGGCTGAGATTTTGATTGCCAAGAATATAACGATCGCCTGTTTTGCCTTTTTGGAGTGCGAGCAAATGCCCCCAAGCAACATCGCGCACATGCACAAGATTCAAGCCTGTTTCAACATAAGAAGGCATTCGACGCTGTAAAAACCGCAGCACAATATCTCCGGTCGGCGTAGGTTTGATGTCGTACGCACCGATCGGCGTACTGGGATTAACAATCACCACATCTTGACCGGACTGTACTGCTTTGATCGCTTCTTGTTCTGCCCAGTATTTCGATTGTTTGTAGTGACCAATGAGCTTTTCCACCGGAGATTGATAGTGTTCGGTCGTCGGCTGACCACTAGGATCAACGCCGATCGCTGCTACTGAACTGGTGTAGACCGATCGCTCAATGCCTGCTGTTCTCGCCGCCGCTAAAACATTTCGCGTTCCGAGAACATTGCTTTGGTAAAGGATCTCTCGATCGCGCTGCCACAATGAATAATGCGCGGCAACATGAAACAGCACCTGACAACCCCGCATCAATTCGCTCAAATTCTCATCCAGGAGATCACCCTGCACGATCTCAACGTCTAAGCCTTTGAGATTGTCCAATCGGCTATCAGCTCGTACCAGCGATCGCACTTCAAACCCTTCTTCGAGCATCAGCCGAACGAGGTTTGCTCCGACAAAACCTGTACTCCCTGTGACGAATGCTTTCATAACGTTAAATAAAACCGTTGGTTGATTTGATACCAGAAGCCTAAATCTATAATTCGACCAAAGCTTGCTTGTGGAGTGAGGAAAACTGTTCGGTTTTGATCTGCAACCGTCCTTTCAACATTGGAAGCCCTATCATGCACTCTCTACACTTTGGGTTTTATTTTGTTCGATCGACCGTTCTCGCTTCAACTTTAATTGCCGTCAGCAGTCTACCCAGTTTTGCAATTCCTCAGTCGGCTCTCACATCCTCGCAGGTTGGCAACTCTACTGCAACTCAGGTGATCGCTCCTTATCAATCGCCACCTCAATTGCTGGTGATTCAAAGACCGCAGCCATATACTCCGTCTTTCACTCAGGGAGCGGGCGTGACGATCGCTCAAACTGCCGCGAATCGCTTACCGCGATCGCTGGAAACTGGCTATGCTTCGACCGCACAATTGCCGCGAAGAATCGGGGGCGGTGGGACTGCTTCCTTACCTCAACTTGCGTTCGTTCCTCAAGGGGTTCAGAATGTGGGTGGCGAGATTCTTGCTCCGGTACGATCGTCGATCCAGACGTATCAGGTTCAGACTGATCAAGGATTTCTGGAGCAGACGACTCAGAATGTCATTAGCTTCTCGCTCTAGAAGGCTTAATGGATCTCTCACATCATCTACTCATACTCCGGAGGTGGCTCTGTTGGCGGTAGTTCCTCTTCTCCAAAGGTCTGAGGCCAAGGGCGCGTTGTTGTGATGTCGTCTTCGACCTCGATCTCCACAGCAGCAAAGAATTCCGGCGGCAGCGATAAGGTTGTTAGGTTTGTTAACTGGCTCAAATCTTCAAGCACTGCTTCCGCCGACTGATAGCGCTGTCGAAAATCACGATGGACTAACTTAGTGAGAATTGCAGCCAGCGAACCGCTGACGAGCGCGCGATCGCGCCAAATAATCTCACCTGTCTCCGGATCTTCTTTTAGATGGCTTGGCGGTAATCCTGTTAGCGCTTGAATTCCAATCATTCCCACTGCATAAAGATCGCTATTAAAGCGTGGATTTCCCGCGCATTGTTCAGGGGGCATATAACCCTGCGTTCCAATGCCGATCGTGGCAGTAGCGATCGCGCTTTCGGTGAGTTGATGATGCAGTTCTTTTACCGCACCAAAATCAATTAAGACCAATTGCCGATCGCTCGATCGCACAATCAGATTGCTTGGCTTGATGTCGCGGTGAATCACCTTGTGATCATGCACAAACTTGAGAATCTCGATTAGATCTTGTATGAGTTCGACGAGCCGCGCTTCTGGTAAATGTCGCCCGATCGTCAGATCCTCGCTTAAGAGTGTCCCCTCAATGAACTCTTGAATCAGATAGAACTCCCCGTCTTCTTCAAAATTTGCCAGCAGTTGAGGAATCTGATCATGCTTTCCTAAACGTTCTAGGCTGTCAGCTTCGGACTTGAACAAGCGACGCGCTAAGGGCAAATGTCGCGGATTGTTGCTTGTCGGTCGCAAATGCTTCACGACACAAGCTGGATTTCCGGGACGCTGCGTATCTTCTGCTAGATAAGTTTGACCAAAGCCACCTGAACCGAGGATTCGGGTAATTTTGTAGCGTCCACTCAGTTTCTTGCCAATAATTTCCTGCTCGTGTTCTTGGAGCAAGCCTTTATACTCATCATGATCGCGAATAATCTCCTGCACCATGGGTGTTCTTGCAAACTGCTTTAGCCGCTTGCGGAGTTGGCGCTTGCTGCGATAGTCATAAGCGAGTCCTGTTCCCAAGTACGAAACGCCCGTCAATAGAATGGCTCCGACTGGAACCGCGATCGGCAGAATCATCAGCCCTTGCGTAAACGCCGCATATCCCACCCCTGACCAAAAGAGCGCGATCGCACCAGCCCACCCCAATCTTGCTGTGGGTTGTTTGGCTTGAGTTTGAATCAATCCTGCAAAGAGCACCAATACGGCGATTGCCGCTCCTGCAACGACTGAGTTGGGAAACGCATTACGAATTGATTTATTTTCGAGCAGCGTGGCGATCGCGTTTGCATGAAGTTCAACAGCGGGCATCATGCCCAGAGGCGTATTTTCCTGGCTGTCAAAATTAGAAGCAGTCGCACCAATTAAAACGATTTTGTCTTTAAAGATTTCGCCTCGTCTGAGAAAATCGCTGTTCCAATTCTCCTCAGACAACACAGTCCAAAACGGAATCGTCGTTCTACTAAAGGTCCCATCTTCTCCGTAGAAAAAGAGAGCATTGCCCTTGGGTGGCACAGGTTGAAGATTTGCCGATCGCAAGGTCGCGTCTGCAAATGAAATAATCCTTTCCTCATCAAACAAGGCAGCCATCTCAGGCGACGATCGCTCATACTTGACCGCTTCACTGCCTAGCTGATGAACCTTCTCGTTTGGCTCTGTACGATATTCCATAAATCCGTAGGAAGCGTTCGGCGTTCGGAACGGGCAAAAGGGCAACGCCAGTCGCATTTGCTCACCCTGACGGTTGTCAAGTCGATCGCTTCCTACCAACAACGTAATCCATCCGTCATAACGCTGTAATACTCTCTGTAATTGCCGATCGTCCTCTGAAATGTTCAGCTTAGGATCGCTGCAATCGGTGGAGGTTTCGGTCTGACTAAAGCTCGGTAGATCCAACAGCAAGTTGACACCAACCGTTTTCGCGCCTGCCTTCATCACGCGATCGATCGCCCGTGCATAAGCACTCCGACGCAACAATCGACTCGATCCCGATAATTGCAGCAGCGTCTCATCATCGATCGCCAAAATCACAATATTATCCGGAGTTGCCACCGCTCCCCGAACTTTAAACATCGCGCTTTGGGTCTGACGCTCCCAAGACTGGGCAAATTTCGGCTGAGTTGCAGTGATCAATCCAGCCACGATCGCACAACCCAGCATTAGCCCGTGCCCCCATTGCACAAATTGGGAGTCGCGCTTGTTTCCAGTCGTCTCCGTCACCGCAACGGCGCGATCGCGTTTGTACTCGTCATACACCTCGATCGGCATTGTCTCAGTAGTCAGATTCTCAGGTTGTTTAACAGTCGTTTGCCGAAACAGTCCAGAACGTAGCGTCAGCGATAAGGCTCGAAGAAGAGAAGGAGTTACTTTTTTTGACATGACTGAGAGATCCGGGCGTGTTTGATTAATCAAGCGCCTTCAGCACGATTCAGGACGATTTTTTCATTACGATCGTTCGATCGCAATCCTCTAATCCCGTAATCTTACAAGTCACGCAGGTCAGCTATAAAAAAGGTCAGTACAATCATAAATTCTCTAAAAAATCCGCCTAATAGCTGAGGAACTGTTCTAACCGCTCTAATTAACTAATGTTAAGCGCTATTTCTTACGGCGATATAAAGCTGGTTCAAAATGTTAGGAAACCCCCTACAGTTTAACGATAATTGCGCTCACTCGCGTCGGTCAACACCTGCGCTCTGGTTCTATCTCACTTTGAAACAGAGCGGATTTGTGTGGGGGCAGATCAGCATGTGCGCGAACTAAGAACAGCTAGCTTGTATCTCTAAACGGAAAAGAGTTAGTTTCTGCTAGCGGATCGGTGGCAGGTGATGAAAGGACTGAACGAGATCCCGCGATTTTTCAGTCCGCTCTCAGTTTTCCGTTGTTAAAATTAATTATTCTCATTTTTGCTTCTACAAATTCTAGGTCTTTAGCTTCTATGCATTACTCGATGAACCGTCTTTCTATTTTTGTAGACGGAAACAATATGTTCTATGCACAGCAAAAGAATGGCTGGTTTTTTGATCCCAAGCGCGTATTAGAACATTTCACAGCAGAAAAAAACGTTGAATTGATTAACGCCTATTGGTACACAGGATTGAAAGATCCCCAAGACCAGCGCGGCTTTCGAGATGCTTTGATCAGTTTAGGCTACACGGTACGAACTAAAATTCTCAAGGAATATTACGACGATTCTTCGGGTCGATATTCGCAAAAAGCGAATCTTGATATTGAAATTGTGGTCGATATGTTTAACACCGTCGAGCAGTACGATCGCGTAATCCTATTTAGTGGCGACGGCGATTTCGAGCGGGCGATCGAGCAATTGCGCTCGAAAAACACGCATATCACAGTCGTCTCGACCGAGGGCATGATTGCGCGAGAATTACGGAATGTCACCGATCGCTATATCGATTTGAACGATATTCGTTCTTATATTGAAAAAGCCGATTATTAGTCAAGCTTCTCTGACTCGGCAAGGCAGCGTACTACAATTAGGGTTACAATCACGACAGAAATTCTTTTGCCGCTGTGTTCCAACGGTTCGGAACCCGCGACTGAATTGATTGTTTCTTTACGACACATACACTACACCTAGTCGAGCTATGAACGCATCTCATTCCGATCGCATTCTGATTTTCGATACCACCTTGCGCGATGGCGAACAGTGCCCTGGCGCAACCCTGCATGTGGATGAAAAACTTACGATCGCGCGTCAGCTAGCTCGACTCGGTGTAGACATTATCGAAGCGGGGTTTGCTTTTGCCAGCCCTGGAGATTTTGAAGCGGTTCAGAAAATCGCTCAAGCGGTGGGCACTCCGGAAGGTCCCACAATCTGTAGCCTGGCGCGTGCAATTCCCGCAGACATTAAAGCCGCTGCGGAAGCGCTCAAACCCGCCGCGAAACCGAGAATTCACACTTTTATCTCGACTTCTGATATTCATCTGGAATATCAACTGAAAAAATCCCGCGCTGAAGTGTTGGCGATCGCTCAAGAAATGGTCGCCTATGCTAAATCCTTCGTCGATGATGTGGAATTCTCGCCGATGGATGCGGCTCGCTCTGATCCCGAATACTTGTATCAAGTGCTAGAAGCCGCGATCGCTGCCGGAGCCAAAACGATCAACATCCCTGATACCGTTGGCTACATGACACCGAGCGAATTCGGCGACATGATTCGCGGCATTAAAGAAAATGTGCCCAACGTCGATCAAGCGATTATTTCCGTTCACGGTCACAACGATTTAGGCTTAGCGGTTGCTTGTTTCCTCGAAGCCGTGAAGAACGGCGCACGTCAGCTTGAATGCACGATCAACGGCATTGGAGAACGGGCTGGAAATGCTTCGCTTGAAGAACTGGTGATGGCGCTGCATGTGCGACGATCGTACTTCAATCCCTACCTCGGTCGTCCAGCCGAATCCGAAACGCCGCTCACCCAGATCAACACGCAAGAGATCTACAAAACCTCGCGCATGGTGTCCAACCTGACCGGGATGTTGGTGCAGCCGAATAAAGCGATCGTCGGTGCGAACGCTTTTGCCCACGAATCTGGCATTCACCAAGATGGAATGCTGAAGAATCGGCAAACCTACGAAATTATGGACGCGAAAACGATTGGTCTGACCGATACGCTTTTAGTTTTGGGTAAACACTCCGGTCGTAACGCTTTTCGCTCTCGTCTGAACGAACTCGGCTTTGAGCTAACCGACCAGGAAATCAACAAAGCCTTTGTCCGGTTCAAAGAGCTTGCCGATAAGAAAAAAGAAGTCACCGATCGCGATCTAGAGTCGATCGTCAACGACGAAGTTCAACAAGTCCCCGACCTCTTCCGCTTAGAACTGGTTCAAGTCTCTTGTGGAAACACCACTTGCCCGACTGCAACCGTTCGCTTGATCAATCCTGACGGTCAAGAGTTGACTGATGCCGCAACCGGAACGGGTCCTGTTGATGCCGTTTACAAAGCGATTAACCGCGTTGTGAACGTTCCGAATCAACTGATTGAATTCTCGGTGCAGTCGGTGACAGCCGGAATTGACGCGATCGGCGAAGTGACGATTCGGTTAAAGTATGGCGATCGAATTTTCTCTGGTCACTCTGCCAACACTGATATCATCGTCGCATCGGCACAAGCATATGTGAATGCGCTGAATCGCCTGTATGCGTCGTTGCAAACCACAGAAAACAAGCAGCCTGTCGCATCTCAAACCGCCAATTAATGCTTTTAGGTAGATCTAAGCGGTGCAACTTCTCAGGCTGCACCGCCTTTTTTGAGCGTTTGAAGGGGGTGAGGATTGCACTTAACCGCGAATCACGCGATAGCGGACGGCATACTTCCAGCTTGAATACCAACCGCCGCCTCCTTTGAAGCCCCAAATTTGCAGAGATTCGCCATTCGGGATAGCCCACACCGGAAACTCGCGCAAATGTTGACCGAGTTCATCATCTTTGTCGAGCGACATAATCCCACCGATCGCGCTAATCGCAAAGGGTAAGATTGCACCCGCCGCCGCTGTGTAGGGATTGGGGATTGTTGCTAAACCGGAGGAAACGGCTTTACCAATTTTAGTGACTGTTTCACCGTGCTTCGACCAGTCTTTATTAGAATCCTCATCAAATGCAATCAAGGCGACTTTCAGGATTCGGTTTTCAGGGACATCTGCGTCAAAGACCGTTCCTCCGCCGATTCCGAATGCTTTGGTTTGTTTATCGTTGACAGAAATCGGACGAGTCAGAACTCCAGCAGAAGTGCCGCCATCAGAAACGGCTCCAGTAATATAAAATTCGTCTGCACCTGTTACATCTTCGGTGTCGTAGCAGGTTACGTCTTGTAAAACCACACGAATTCTAGGCATTGTGTCTTTCTCCTATCAAGGGTAATGAATGTTGTGAGTGAATGCGATCGCTCAAAAGTCAAGCAGAATCGATTGCAGTGGAACGATCGTGGATTCTGAGACGTGAGCGATAAACCAGGTCAGAACCGTTACCGTCTCTGCGTTGTGTTTGTTGCTCACAGAAAATACTTCATGTACGAAGCATTACATTCCAGGAAAAAGTGTCTAAATTTACAGAACTAAATATTGAACCTGGATATGGAAACGCCGCTGATGTTCAAAGACCCAGTTTGCAGTATGAACCGCGATCGCGCTCTAGACCCCACTCACGCCAAGCGCTTTGAGCTTAACGACTAAGACTCCGCTAAAACAGGCTCTTCTGGCAGTTCTTCCGGTTTTGGCTTCTTCTGAATCAACTGCCCAATATTTTGATTGATTTGAAAATACTGATGAAACTTATCCGTCACCTGCACCAGTGACGATCGACCATCTGAATTTTTCCGCTTTCGCACAAAGCCCATTTCCACTAACTCTGGAATGTGCTGATACACTCCAGAGCCACGAATCTCGACCAGTTCCGTTTGACTGAGCGGACCTTTGAGCGCCACCACTGCCAAGGTTCGCAGCGCTCCCACACCCAAATCTGCCGGAATCAGCGCATTAATCAAGTTCTGATAAGTCTCCCGCAGCTGTAGACTGTAGCCCGACTCGGTTTCGGCAATTTCTAAAGCACCGTCACGATGGGCATACTCCGACATCAGTTCCATCAGCGCTTCTTCGGTGGTGCGACGATCGCACCCCGCCAACTCGCACAACTGCGCGATCGTCAACGGCTGCGCTTTGAGATAGAGAATTGCTTCTAGAGTAGTCGTCAAACGAGACATGGGCAAAAAGAGCGCACAAGAATGACTAATAGAGTACCAAACTTCAGTCAAGGCGCTTCACTTGTTAAAGTGGAACTACCCTAAATTTCCTCAAATTATGAGCGATTCACCCCAAACTCCCACCCCTGAAGCGCCCCAAGAACCAAAGCCAAGTTACGTAAAATTGGCAATGCGAAACATGGTACGCAAGCGCGGCAAATCGATCTTTCACTTTGCGCTGACTACGATCGGGCTACTCGGTACGCTAGTTGTTCTTTCGTACTTGACTCGGTAATGCAAATCGAAGTTAGCGTTCAAGATTGCTTTAATCAGGAACTCCCCATCCAGTCAGAAACCTGGGAAATTTGGTTCCGCAAGTGGCTGGAATTGCTCAAACCGATGCAGGCGGGACAACCCCTGCACCCACAGGAGCAGTATGAATTGAGCTTGCGATTGACCGACGATCGAGAAATTCAGTCGCTCAATCAGAACTATCGATCCAAAGATCAGCCAACAGATGTATTGGCATTCGCGTCACTAGAGGTAGACTATCCGCAGTTCGATGAATTAGACACAGAACCGCTCTATTTAGGAGATATTGTCATTTCGGTCGAAACTGCCGATCGACAAGCCTCGCCTCACGATCTAGAGACGGAACTCGCTTGGCTCGCCGCCCACGGACTGCTTCACCTCCTGGGCTGGGATCATCCCGACGAGTCGAGTTTACTGCGAATGTTGGATCAGCAACAGATTCTACTAAACGCAGTAGGGTTGGAAGCAAAGCGCTGACTTGATAGAAAAACGCTTCAGGTTTGAATGCTTATTTTTCAAATTCACGCTTTACGTTTGCTAACAGAGTTGTAATACTGTGTTGTGTAATCTGATGTGATCGTCGCGCCATCAGGGTACTGATATCGTATCTCTACTGGTGGTTCACCTGGTTTGCGTATGTCCCAAGAACTTCCCACTCAGTCTCCCAAGCGTTCAAAAGTTGTCCCGCTCGTCAAACCAGAACGGGATCTCGCTTGGCAGATCGCTCCAACTCTGCTGACCAGTTTTCGCTATGCCTGGATGGGCATTAGCTATGCGCTCAGAACGCAGCGAAATTTTAGAATTCACGTTTGTCTTGGATCGATTGCAATCGGTTTAGGACTTCTACTCAAAGCAACAGTGGTCGAGCTTGCGGTGATTGGCTTGACGATCGGACTCGTCTTGGCAATGGAATTGCTCAATACCGCGATCGAATCAGTGGTCGATCTCACAGTGAAGCAGACCTATCACGAATTAGCGAAAGTGGCGAAGGATTGCGCGGCAGCGGCAGTTCTTGTGGCAGCGATTGCAGCCGTTCTCGTCGCGGGCTGTATTCTGTTTCCCAAACTTTGGCTGGTGCTACAAGTGATTCTCTGAGAAACTGAGAAAGCGCACCTCAAGGCATTTCTCATGATCTTAGTAATTGATAACTACGACAGCTTTACTTACAACCTGGTGCAATATTTGGGCGAGTTGGGCGCAGAATTCGCGATCGCTTCAGACATTCAGGTGTACCGTAACGACCAAATTACGCTTGACCAGGTTCGAGCATTAAACCCCGATGCGATCGTCATTTCTCCTGGACCCGGACGACCCGAAGATGCCGGAATTTCGATGGAGTTGATTCGGCAGTTAGGCACAACCACCCCAATTCTAGGCGTGTGTCTCGGACATCAAAGCATTGGGCAAGTTTTTGGCGGTGATATTGTTTCGGCTCCAGAATTGATGCACGGGAAAATCTCAGCCGTAAAGCATACAAACGTGGGCGTATTTGAAGGACTCGACAATCCGATGACCGCGACTCGGTATCATAGTCTGGTGATCGATCGAGCAAGTTGCCCAGCAGTGCTAGAGATTACCGCCTGGGTCGAGGATCAAACGATCATGGGCGTTCGGCATCGCGAGTATCCGCATATTCAGGGTGTACAGTTCCACCCCGAAAGCGTTCTCACGACTTCTGGAAAACAACTGCTGCGGAACTTTTTGCGATCGATTGGCGATCAATAATGCAAATTCTGGTGTGAGGAAGTATGAAACGCAGGCAGTTTATTCAATTTGCGGGCGCGGGTTTGGCAGCAAGTTTGACCGCCATGCCCCTACGAGCGCAGTCGGGCGGACTGTCAGTGCGCTATCTCGGTCATATGTGCTTTCTGTTCACCGGAAGCGGGCAGCGAATTCTAGTCAATCCGTTTCGCTCTCAGGGTTGCACAGCAGGATATCGTGCGCCGAACGTGGCGACAGATCTGGTGATGATTAGCAGTCAGATTTTAGACGAAGGCGCGATCGATGTTGTCCCTGGTAATCCGAAGCTGTTGTTTGAAGCGGGCGCGTATAACGTCGGTGGGCTGAAGATTCAGGGGGTAGCGACGGATCACGATCGCGTCGGCGGCAGACGCTTCGGGCGCAATATTGCATGGCGCTGGTCGCAGAGCGGCTTAAATTTGGTGCATTTAGGTGGAACTGCCGCACCCGTCACGCTAGAGCAGAAGATTTTGATCGGTGCGCCGGATGTCCTATTTGTCCCAGTTGGCGGCGGTGCGAAGGCTTATGATCCGCAAGAGGCAAAGCAAGCCATTCAACTGCTCAATCCCAAAATAATTGTGCCGATGTATTATCGAACGGCGGCGGCGAAGGGTGAGTGTGATATCAGCGGGCTGGATGCGTTCTTGAGCGCAATGAGTGGAACTCCTGTACGAAGAGGTGGAAATTCGCTGTCGTTCAGTAGAGCGAATTTTCCGAAACAAGGCTCAGTGATTCAGGTAATGACGTACAGCTAGAGGTACGCTTTTGTTCGATCGGTTTTGCCCCTAGCTCCGGCGATCGTCTTGAATGACAAGCCGTAACATAGGGACACATCATCGATCGGACATCTTAACGCTGATCTAAGACACACCATCCTGCGAGATTTTGGAGATAGGTGAAACAGGCTCTTCAAGTCTGGGCAACGATCGCTGCCGTCGCGATTTGAAGTGGAATCCGCCATCTGTCCATCGATGCAGCAGCACATAGAAACACGGAATGATGAACAGTGTGAGCAATGTCGATAAAGAGAGTCCAGAGAACACCACAACACCCAAAGGCTGAAGAAATTCGCTACCTTCTCCCAATCCCAGCGCCAACGGGAAGATCCCTAAAACAGTGGTGACAGTCGTCATTAGAATTGGGCGTAACCGTTCGGGTGCGGCTCTAAGAATCGCTGATCGCCGATCGAGTCCTTCGCTGTTGTGAATTTCATTCGCAGTTTCAACCATGATGATCGCATTGTTCACCACAATCCCCACGAGTAGAACTGCACCCACAATCACCGTTGCACCGATCGCAGTATTGGTTACGAATAGCCCAATAATGCCACCGGACAATGCCAGCGGAATCGTGAACATAATCACCAGTGGATCAATCAGTGAGTTGTATTGCACTGCCATCACCACAAATACCAGGAACGCAGCTAAACCGCCTAACACTGGTAAAGCACTTTGAAGCTGTTGATTACTTTCAGCCGCACTACTGGGTAAGCGAGAGATTCCGTCTGGCAGTTGAACCCCTTGAAAAATGCGATCAACTTCCGCCAAAGCATCTCCCAAACTTGCACCCTCATTCAGAGTGCCAGCAATTTGAAACACTTGCCGCTGATTAATGCGCTGGATTTGTCCCGGTGCGCGTCCCGTGCGAATGGTTGCCACATCACCGAGTCGAACTAATTGATTGTCGTCAGTAAACAATGGAATCTGCTCAACTTGTGAAGCATTTTGAATCGCTGCTTCATTCAGTTCGACCCGAACATCCACCAAGCGATTGCCGCGTTGAATCTGAGTCGGAATGGAACCTTCGACCGCAGTCTGAATCGTTTCCCCAACTGCTAGGGTGTTGAGTCCGAGTTCTGCGGAACGTTCGCGATCGCGTTCAATCTGAATTTCTGGCTGACGCTGATCCGAATCTGGGCGATATCGGGCGAGTGTTGACTGAGATAATGCCCCTAAAACTTGCCGTCCTGCTGCTTCTAATTGATCAAGATTCTGTCCCTGCAAAATCACATCAACTTCTGCACCTCGAACCGGGGAGTTGTTCAAAATCAAGCCCCGCACCTGTCCCGGACTGACACGGAGAAGAATGTCTACTAAATTGAGCTTGCGAAATTCACGATTAATTTTTTCAACAAACTTCTCGACATCTGTCCCGGACTTTAGGGTGATGTTGCTTGAAGCCCGCAGCGGATTTTCACTGGTATTGTTGCCAAACAAAAAGCCACCCACTGTCGTAAACACATACTCGGTTTCCGGCTGAGCTTGCAGAATGTTATCGACTTCCTGCATCACTCTTTGGCTGGTTGCGATCGGCGTTCCCGGTGGAAATTGAGCGAATAAATTTGCTTGCCCGGTACTAATTCGCGGCAAGATTTCTTGCGGAATTCGTCCCGCCATCCACAAACCGCTACCGCCAAGAAGCAGAAATGTCAGCACGATCACCAGAATCGGCTTGCGGGTCGCTTTAGCCAGCAACCCTGCATAGCGTCGGGTTCCCCCTGTTAAACGCTGATCAAACTGACGAAACACCCAGAAGCGGTTAACCCGACTCGACCAGCGAATCGCCAACAATCGAGAGGCTAACATCGGCACGACAGTCACGGCGACCAGCAACGAAGCTGCAACCGCAAAGCAAATCGTTAAGATCAACTCGTTAAACAATAGAGAAATAAAGCCGCCCACTAAGATAAACGGCAAGACTGAAACTAAGTTTGCGCCGGTTGCCGCAACCAGCGAGGACTCGACCTCGCGACTACTCTCTTCAACCAAGTCGATCGACGCTCCAGTTCCTTGCGTCGCTAGCCCTGCTGTGCCTCCCTGTCCTTCAGCCTTTTTGTCGATATTTTCCAGGATGACAACCGAAGTATCCACAGCTTGACCGATACTAATCGCTAATCCTGCCATGCTAAAGATATTCAGCGAGAAACCGCTTAGTCTCATTGCCGCGATCGCCACTAATGTACAAAGTGGAATCGTTAGCGAAATGATAAAGGTTTGCCTGAGTGATCCCAAAAATAACAGAACCGAAAATGCTGCGAGTACGGCTCCTGATAACGCTGCTTCAGTGACGCTGTTGAGCGAGGCTTGAATGAAGGTCGATTCGTCTAAAGTTGAAAGAAGCTGCATCTCTTGAGGAATCAGACCGGATCGACGTAGTTCCTCAATCCGCCGCTTCACCCCTTGAACGACTTGAATCGTGTTCGCATCCGGTTGTTTCTGAATACTCACTTTTACCGCAGGCTGACCATTCAAGTTTACGAATACGCGCTGCTTCTGAGTACCATCGTTAACTTCGGCAAAATCACGCAGATAGACGCGATTAGAGGGGGGCGGTGCTGCGGGTTGCGTTGTAGAAGACGTTGTAGTTTGTGTTGTCGATGGCGTTGTCGATTGTGTAGTAGTTGATTGAGTTGCAGATTGGAAGGACAGATTCTCAATTTCTGCCGCGTTTTTGAATCGTCCGATCGTTCGCGTCAGCGGTTCAGAATTTTTGCCTAAAATCCGACCCCCGGAGACATCCTGGTTCGTCTCTTCTAGCTCTTGTAAAATGCTGTTCAAACCTACGCCAAGTGCCTGCAATCGATCGAGATCCACGATTACCCGGACTTCTTCCTCTACGCCTCCAGACACATCAACTGCCGCAACTCCTTCGACAACTCCTAATTCCCGCGCCAATTCTTCATCGGCAAACACGCGCAAATCAACCAGTTTAGAAGAAGGAGCAGTGACCGCAAACTCGTAAACCGGAAGCTGAGACGGATCAACTTTGAAGAGTGTAGGTTCCTCGATCGTATCTGGCAGGTTCCCCCGCGCTCGGTTAAACGCTGCGGTGGCATCATTCAGCGCTTGGTCGATATTTCCGCCGGGTTGAAAGAACAAATCGACGCTGACTTGTCCTTCACGGGTTTGTGAATAGACTTGAACGACACCTTCTGTTGCAGACAGCGCTTCTTCCAGCGGACGAGTCACTTCATCGACTGCAACATCCGGAGAAATTCCTGGTGCCTGCACCCGCACCCCAATCCGAGGATAGGTAATCGAGGGCAGCAAATCGACTTGTAGACTCGACAAGAAATAAAGACCGATGACAATCACGGCTAATGTCAGCATCAACGTCGCAATATGTCGTCGAATCGCGATCGAGCTAATACTAAAGCCACGCGATGGAGGATTCTGCACTGTCATGGTTCTATCCCTGCGATAAAATGCTCAACCGAACGGGCGCACCCGCCTCTAACTTGCCACTGCTGCGAACCACAAACGATTCACCCGCATTTAACCCTGATAAAACTTCGACTTGCCCGCTTACCCGCTTGCCAAGCTGCACTTGTCGGGGGCTGACTGTGGCTTGCTCCTTCGATCGAGTCACCACATAGATCGTGGCGGACTTGGGTGGCTCTTGATTTTGATCAGAAGATTGCTGCGGTCTTTGTCCGATTTGCGTCGCTGTCTCTGGAACCACGACTCGCCGAGCGTTTTCGGTTTGAAAACTGACTCGTGCTAACAATCCACTGCCAATTCTGCCGTTGGGATTCGGAATGGTCACTTCCACTGGAATCAATCGCGCTCGTGTTTCTGCGGCAGGTGAAATTCGCGTGACTTCTCCAGCGATCGTTTGATTCGGCAAGGCGTCTAACCGAACTTGCGCTCTCTGCCCCACCCGAATGTTCGCAAACTCCCGCTCCGAGACTTGCACCTCTACTTTCACTCGATTGAAATCGCCCAGTCGCAGCACTTCAGTTCCCGGTTGAGCTAAGTTTCCAGGTTCGGTTGGACGCGCTAGCACTGCACCATTTACTGGAGATGTGAGAACACTGTAAGACTGACGTTCACGCTCTTGATTGACGATCGCTTGCTGGGCTGTAATGCGTCTGGCTGAAGCGGTAACGGCTTGCTGCCGATTTCCAACTTGTTTTTCTGCCGATCGTAATGCTTGTTCTGCGGTTCCAACACGGGTTCTCCCCGTTTCCGCTTGTTGTTCTGAAATGGCACCCTGACGAAACAGTTGGGCTTGTCGCTGATAGTCCGATCGCGCTTGCTGCAATTCTAATCGTGCTCGTTCGACCTGAGTTCGGGCTTCTTCAACTTCTGCTTGTAAACTCGCAACTTCCGATTCTCGCGCTGCAACTTCGGCTTCGGCTTGAGCCACAGATGAGGTTGCGATCGTGCCGTCTAACTGAGCCACAACCTGACCCGATCGCACTGCATCGCCCACATTTACGGTGATATCTGTGATTCTGCCTTCGGCTTGCGATCGGAGCGAAACCTCACGAAAGGGGCGAGTCGTTCCCGTATAGCTGCGGTCTTCTGTCAAAGCACCCAGTTCCGCTACCGCAGCATCTACTGCAACCGCCCCTCCTTGCTGATTCTGGGAATTGGGCTGTTGTTGGGCATCGCTAGATGGAATCAGGTTACAGCCACTTAAAAACAGCACACCAGCGAGTCCGAGATGGCTGAGCGTCAATCGGGCAGGAGTCGGAAGTCGCATGATTACAAATCAACGTAGGGCAAGTAACTGTTTCATTGTTTAAAGATTTGTATGCGAAATGTATCGATCCAAAGACTGAGCTTGAGGAAATTGCTAGGAATTTAGCCGATCGCCTATCTCCCTCATAAGGAAGACGAATTCTAAGGACAGACTGCAAGAATCGAGACAGGTGTGAGGCAATTGTGAGAATTTTTTACAAAATTTAGGATGATCAACTATGGCAGACTCGATTAAAACGATTGATGTCGATACGACGATTTCGGCACTTCAAGGCGGACTGACCTCGATTCCGATCGAGCAAGCGATCGCAGTGATCGAAAGCTGGCAACAACAGCTTCAAGGCACTGATCTATCAGAAGATCTCGGCGCTCTCAAAGCAGCATTGTCAGATGGCGATGTTGCTGCAATTTCAGAGATTCTGATGGATTTGGGTGAAGATACTTCGGAAGCCGCAGCCGATGCGACTGGAGACATCGCAGTTAAAGTCGAGCAGTTGGGCGAATTGTTGTCGCAAGCGGGCGAATCCCTAGCATAAAAGCACCGGTGGGTCAGGCATCTCGATCGGATCTTGAGTAATTTTGAGAACGAGCAAGATGCCTATCCCACGGTCATGCGAGGTAATCATTCGAGGTAACTTAGAAGCTCACAAGCAAATGGATAAGGAGCGGGGAATGCTACGAAAACTAGGCTTATGGATGATATGGTTTGGATTTATTGTCTATGTGCTGTGGTTTGCTCCACCTTTACGCTCTAACTTGCTACAGCCCATTCAAACGTTGTTATCAGGACAGATTCCGCTACTTAATCCGGTGGTGGTGTCGATATTCAGCATGGTTGGAATCTGGCTACTGATTTATAGCTGCCTCATCTTTGCCGATGGTAGAACGCAGCGGATTCCAGCGTGGGCGTTTATGCTAGGGTCGGTTGCGTCCGGTGTGCTTGCTTTGATTCCTTATCTTGCACTGCGCGAACCGAATGAACAGTTCTCAGGCGAAAAAGATCCTTTGCTCTCGGTGTTGGATGCTCGATCGACAGGGATTGTTCTGACCATCAGTACTCTGGTATTGCTATTGTTCGCGATTCTATTGGGTGACTGGGGCGCTTTTATTCAATCCTTTCTAACTGATAAGTTTATTCACGGCATGACGTTGGCAGTTCTACTATTTACGCTATTGTTTCCCTATCCAACATTGTTGAGTGATGATATGGCGCGGCGGGGATTAATGCAACAGTCTCAGTTCTTTTGGGTCGTTGCGCTTGTTCCTTTGTTTGGTCCCCTTGCATATCTGTGTCTACGCCCAAACATTCCTGCTTTGAAGTAAATTTCACTCGCATGATGGATTAATTTCGATAGCTTTTTTGGTGATAATCCTCAAAGGTTTCTAATCGTTGCTATGCAGGATTTTAGCCAACTGCTGAAAGATAACATCGATCGCATCAAGCAAAACTGGGCAGATGCGGTGGGAAACGATCGCCACATTCGCAGTGCAGCGACCATAGAGCGAACCGCGATCGAGGATCACATCGAGGATGTATTGCTGGCGATGGCGATCACAATGTCGCAAACCGCAGACGATGATGATGAGACAGTTACAAAAGCAAGTATTTCTCACGGTGTTCTGCGTGCAGCACAAGGCTTTGATCCGAGCGAAATCGCCCAGGAATACCATCTCTTACGCAAAACGATTTTCGACTGTCTTCGCACCGAGTTACTGACAGGCACATCTGAAGAAATTTTTCGTGCAGTCATGGTGATTGATGCGGTGATCGATCTGGCGATTTCAAAATGCTTCAAAAGCTATGTTGCTGAACGGTTAGATGAATTGGAACAAGTGCGAAGCCAACTCAGCATGACCGTAACCGAATTGAAGCGATTAGCACGATCGAGTGAAGATAACCTCTCTATTCTCGCTCACGAGCTGAAAACACCGCTTACTTCGATTATTGGCTATGCAGATTTGTTTTTACGGCAATCTCGACAAGAACAAGCGCGAGATTCTATCGCTAGCTTAGAACACGTCGAGAAAGTATTACGGGGTGGACGACGATTGCTGCGTCTGATCAATGATGCGCTCGATCTCTCGCGCTACGAAGCTGGAAAAATGCAGGTGATCCCCGAAGCGATCGACCTACCTGCTTTGATTCAATCTGTTCTAGAAGTGATCCAACCCTTAGCCAACGATCGTGGCTTGCAATTGATTACTAAACTTGATCAAGCTCCAACCGAAGTCATTACTGATCCCTATCGGTTGCAGCAAGTCATTGTCAATTTAGTCAGTAACGCAGTGCGTTATACCGAATCTGGCAGCGTCACGATCACCAGTCGCACTTTAGCTAACGATCGCTGGGCGCTCTCTGTAACGGATACGGGAATCGGGATTGATCCAGAAGATCAGATTAGGCTGTTTGCTCCCTTTGAGCGCGTTGGAACAATGCGATCGCCCGATAGTACCGGATTAGGATTAGCGATCGTGGCTCGTCTAGTAGAACTCTTGAAAGGCAATATTTATCTTTCCTCCCAACCCCAAGAAGGCTCGACTTTCACAGTGATTTTCCCGCTAGAAATTCAAGACGCAATCGAATCAAATAACTGAGATTCAAAATCCCCTAGAGCTGGCGATCTAGGGGACAATTAGCCGACTGAACCAAAGCGGAAAAATTCAGGTCTATTCCATTGAGACGATCGACACAAAATCCACAAACTATCGATAGTTTGTAAACTGCAACGCTACCGGAAAATCTTCTTGCTTCATCCGCTGCATCACCACTTGCAAATCATCCTTTGATTTTGCAGAAACACGCACCGCATCGCCTTGAATCGAGCCTTGAACTTTCTTGTATTCATCGCGAATAATTTTAGTAATTTGCTTCGCGATCTCCTGACTAATTCCTTTTTTTAGCTTAATTTCTTGCCGAACGCGGTTTCCACTTGCAGACTCAACTTTACCGTAATCAAAGATTTTCAGTGATAAATTGCGCTTTGCTGCTCGCTGCTGCATTAGGGTATGCACTGCATCCAGGGTAAATTCACTATCGGTATTAATTGTGATCGTATCCGTACCGAGTTCGATCTCCGTTTTCGTGTCTTTGAGATCGTAGCGGCTCTGGACATCGCGCTTGGTCGTATCGATCGCGTTGACCAATTCTTGGCGATCGAAGTCGCTAACAATATCAAACGAAAAAGTAGAAGCCATAAGCAATAATTAAAGCGTGCTGATCAAGCTTAATCCGATTAGAGTAAAGCTGCAAATCGAACCAATTCCGAACATCAACGATCGCAAAGTTGGAATATTCAAAATATAAAAAATCGGAAACAAAAATCGCGCCGTCATCCACACGATCGCTGCCCATCCTGCAATTTCAGAAGTTTGATTTGTCACATACGCCATCAGTGCAGCGGCGGCAAAAATTGGAAAGGCTTCGAGTGCATTTTGGTGTGCCCAGGTTGCGCGTTTTGCGTAATCTGGAAGCCTGTCAAAAGCAGCACGAGGAGCCGCCATGATTTCTTTGCTATAGCCGATTTGCACCCGTCCGTATGCCACCACCAAAAACGGTAAGTAAATCCAGACGACCGCAACGGCGATCGCAATCAACAGCAGACTTGGAACAGAGAGTCCAAACAGCATAAATTAATCAAAATAGAACAGTGTCACAACTTTACGCTGATCTTCGGCATCGCGACAGGTTTGCAGCAAAGTATGGCTATCGTGGAACGCAAACGAAATCAATTGTTGACACCGCGAAATAATCTCCTGGTTACACAGCGCGCTCGCTTCTCCCAGCGATAAAGAATTATTTTCTGGGCATTCAACCAGGTGCATCACCGTTTCAAGCTGCTCACGCGATTCGCGGGGCTGGCGATCGAGTCCCTGCGGCAGAATTACCGTCAGCATTGACGGGTCAGCCCGGAGTGCTCCCCGAATGACAGCAAAATTCGTCCCGGTCGAACCGGACGTGATAATCCGATTCCCTTCTAGCACCAGGGCGTAGGTCATCATTTCGATCAAGGTTTGATGCGTAATCGGAACGTGGCGCGATCCTAAAATCGCGATCCGCTTCGACCCTGTTTGTTGAATCGTGGCAAGTTCTTGTAGAAAATCGTCTACCTTGGGTAGATCATCGATCGATTGGCTCAAAGGATGTACATCTAGTTGACAACGCCGTTCATTGTATCAGACAGTCCTGACATCCGAGTGATTTGCATACAGTTCGAGAACTTCATTTCGATAAAGAACAAAGCTGTACGATTGTATTAGTGACACTGTATTAGTGACACATGGCAGAATGTCGAACTCAAAGACAGAAGATCGCTAAATTGAGAGAATTATGGTAGCTGCAACACGAACAGGTTTTCCTGCGCCAGAGGCATCGTACACCTGGAATCAATCAGTCTTACATACAGCAAAAGGATTCGCACCCACAACACTCCCGATTCTGTCGGGTGCAATTCCCGCAGGATTACGCGGGTCTTTGTATCGCAACGGTCCAAGTCGATTAGAGCGTGGTAACACTCGCGTTGGACATTGGTTTGATGGCGATGGGGCAATCTTGAGAGTACATTTTGCTCAAACAGGCGCAACAGGGGTGTATCGCTATGTTGAAACGCCGGAATTTCTTGAGGAAGAACGCGCTGGACGATTGATATACACCGGATATGGAATGTTGCCGCCTGGAGGATTGATCGATCGCTTCACCAAAGGCTTGAAGAATGCGGCGAATACGTCGGTGCTAGCGTTGGACGATCGACTCCTCGCCCTTTGGGAAGGCGGGCAGCCCTATGCACTCGATCTCGAAACTCTCCAAACCCGCAGCATTGACAATTTGGGAGGGTTATCCGATTCGCTGCCATTTTCCGCACATCCAAAACGCGATCCGCAGACGGGCGACGTTTATAACTTCGGGGTCAGCTTCGGGAAAGATACGGCTCTCAATCTGTACCGCGTAGATGCCAGCGGCAAACTACAACAACATGAGAGTCACAAATTAGACGGAATTCCGCTGATTCATGATTTTGTCATGGCGGGACGGTATCTCTTGTTCTTCATTCCGCCTGTGCAATTAAATCCGTTAGCGTTGTTAACCCGGTTGAAGAGTTTCAGCGACTCGCTTGACTGGAAACCAGAGCAGGGCACTCAGGTATTGGTGTTTGATCGTCAAACTCTAAAACTGATCAGCCAGAGTGAAGCTGATCCCTGGTATCAATGGCACTTTAGCAATGCTTGCGTCGATCGTGATGGAAGTATCGTCGTTGATGTGATTCGTTATGCTGACTTCAACACCAATGAATATCTAAGACAAGTGGCAACCGGAAAAACTCAGACCTCAGCACGATCGACACTCTGGCAAATTCGAGTTGATCCACTCACCGCAAAAGTGCTGGAGCAGCAGGAATTGCTCGATCGACATTGTGAATTTCCAGTGGTGAAGCCTGTAGAAGTTGGGCAATCCTGGCAACAAACCTACCTCTCGCTGCATCGTCGGAATGCTGATCCAGCAAAAGAGATCTTCGGCGCGATCGCTCGATTTGACCCAGAAACTGGAGAGTTGATCGAAGCCGATTTCGGTGAGAATTGCTATCCGATGGAGCCGATTTATGCGCCTGACGCGATCGATGCTCATCAGGGTTGGATTATCACCGTTGTTTACGATGGTAATCGCGATCAGAGTGAAGTTTGGGTTTTCGATAGCGATGGTCTAAACGATGAGCCTGTGTGTCGATTAGGTTTACCCGAAGTGATCCCGATCGGCTTTCATGGAACTTGGAAGTCCGCAACTTAGCCATCGTTTTCTCCGAATCAGATTGCGATATCATCGGGATCAGTGCATAGGAGAGAGTTATGTCTGAATCCGTCAGCGAAGCGTTTTCGCCTGCGGTGAGCGATCGCATTTGCAGCCACATGAACAAAGATCATGGCGATGCGGTGCTGGTTTACGCACAGTATTTTGGCAAGGTCAAGGATGCGACGGCTGCCGAAATGAAGTCCGTTGATGAAAAAGGGATGGATCTTTTAGCACAAGTGAACGAAGAAATGGTTCCGGTGCGAGTGACCTTCGATCGCACGCTGAAAGACGCAAAAGAAGCGCACATCATTCTAGTAGAAATGCTGAAGCGTGTTCGACCCAGCGACTAGGGGACGCACAGAAAATTCTTTGGTTCCTGAAATTGTGTGATCGTGCTCACGATTTGGGCATTTAAAGGAAGGGTAATCTGATGCTCTTCTGGGCGGACTACGGTTCGCCCTTTTTCCTGTTTATGCCCCAGAATCACGTTTTTGTTTTTCTCGAAATCTTCTCTTGCGAAGGCGGGATCCAGTCTTATGTCAAAGACATTCTGCGAGCTTATTCGCAAATTGATACGCTGAGCGCTGATATCTTTCTTCTACGAGATAGCGTATCTGTTGAGAATCCGTTTGCATCAGAGCGATCGCGGTTTCATTACTGCAAAGCTCGATCGCCCCGATTGGGACGAATCAAGCTAGCGATCGCTCTATTCACGCATCTATTAAAGCACCGTCCAGACCGAGTATTTTGCGGTCACATTCTGCTTGCTCCTTTAATTCAAACGCTCTGTAAACCGTTGGAAATTCCTTATACTGTCTTGACCTACGGCAAGGAAGTCTGGGAACCGTTACCGAGCGCGAAACAACGTGCTTTGCAGAATGCCGATCGCATCTGGGCAATTAGTCGGTATTCACGTGATCGGGCTTGTGCCGCGAATGGAATTGAGCCTGAGAAGGTCGATTTTCTCTTTTGTGCGGTGGATGGTTCCGTGTTTCAACCCCAAGCAAAAGACTCAAAATTATTGCAGAAATATCAGCTTGAGAATTGCAAGATTTTAATGACTGTTGCGCGCCTGTGGTCGGGCGATCCGTACAAGGGTGTAGATGTCACAATTCGCGCTTTGCCGCAAATTCTCCGAGTGTTTCCCGATGTGAAATATCTAGTGGTTGGGCGGGGAGACGATCAGCCGCGATTAGCAGAATTGGCAGAAGAACTGGGCGTGAGCGATCTCATTGTGTTTGCCGGATTCGTTGCTACTGAGGAACTGCCGAAACATTATTGTCTTGCAGATGCGTATGTAATGCCCTCACAAGAAGGCTTTGGCATTGTGTATCTAGAAGCAATGGCATCCGGTGTGCCTGTGCTTTCAGGAGATGCAGATGGCTCGGCTGATCCGCTGCAAGATGGGCGTTTAGGGTGGCGAGTGCCGCATCGTGACCCGGATGAAGTCGCGATCGCCTGTATCGAAATGCTCAAAGGCGAGGATCAGCGCTGTGTGAGCGAGTGGTTACGCCAAGAGAGCCTTGCAGCGTTTGGTAAACCCGCGTTTGTTCAGCGCTTAAAGGAACTGACAGATTCCTAACCGTATCGTAAAGCACGAATTGCCCTTGGAAAAGTGTGATAAAGCTGACACACGAATAGTCTTGAGGGCAGGATTTGATGAGTGGACTGGGTGGATTAAATAAGACTCCAAACGGTGTGGTTTTGGGGATGGTGCAGTTGCAGCTTCCGACCGTGGTGACACCGGATGATCTGACGGCGCAGACCGATCGGATCTGTCAAATGGTCGGCAAAGCGCGACGAAATATGCCGACGATGGATCTGGTGGTCTTCCCTGAATACTCGCTGCATGGCTTGTCGATGGACACCAACCCAGAAATCATGTGCCGCTTAGACGGAAAAGAAGTCCAAGCGTTTCAGAAAGCTTGCCGGGACAATCGCATCTGGGGATGCTTTTCGATCATGGAATACAATCCCCACGGCAATCCCTACAACAGCGGCATCATCATCGACGACACTGGAGAACTGAAACTGTATTACCGCAAGCTGCATCCTTGGGTTCCGGTCGAACCGTGGGAGCCTGGAAACTTGGGAATTCCTGTGTGTGAAGGTCCAAACGGCAGCACGATCGCGCTCATCATTTGTCACGATGGAATGTTCCCGGAGATGGCGCGTGAATGTGCCTACAAAGGTGCAGAAATCATGATTCGTACCGCGGGCTACACCGCTCCAATTCGTCACTCTTGGCAAGTCACTAACCAATCGAACGCTTTTTGCAATCTGATGTACACTGCCTCAGTTTGTATGTGTGGCACCGATGGCACATTTGATTCGATGGGTGAAGGAATGTTTGTGAACTTTGACGGTGCGCCGTTGGTGCTGGGTAGCCATCGCCCGGATGAAATTATCACCGCAGAGCTACGCCCGGATCTGGTGCGTGAAGCCCGGAAGCATTGGAGCGTTGAAAACAATATCTATCAGTTCGGACATCGCGGCTATGTGGCGGTAAAAGGTGGAGCGCAGGACTGTCCTTACACTTACATGCAAGATTTAGTCAATGGCAGTTATCGCTTGCCTTGGGAAGACGAAGTGATGTACACCGATGGAACCTCTTGCGGATTCGCGGCTCCCACACGATCGTACCGTGGCGAAGAACTCCCGACCTCTGTGACTGGAGGTTAAGCATGATGTTTGTCGAGGCTGATCCGTATCCCTATCCGTTTAATGGCGATCTGCGTCCTGAAAACACCGCACTGATTGTAATTGATATGCAAACGGACTTCTGCGGCAAGGGCGGGTATGTTGACAAAATGGGCTATGATTTGTCGCTCACTCGCGCCCCGATCGAACCCATCCGCACCCTGTTGATGGTCATGCGATCACTCAACTACACAATCATTCACACCCGCGAAGGACACCGCCCGGATTTGTCAGATCTCCCAGAGAATAAACGCTGGCGATCGCAGCAAATCGGCGCTGGAATTGGTGATCCAGGCCCTTGTGGAAGAATTCTCGTGCGTGGCGAACCTGGATGGGAGATCATTCCTGAACTGGCACCCTTGCCCGGAGAAGTGATCATCGACAAACCCGGAAAAGGCTCGTTTTATGCAACTGATCTGGATCTGATTCTGAAACGCAAGAACATTCAGAATTTGATTCTGACCGGGATTACAACCGATGTCTGTGTACACACCACGATGAGAGATGCGAACGATCGCGGTTACGAATGCTTACTGCTGTCTGACTGCACGGGCGCAACTGATTATGGAAACCACCTCGCCGCCCTGAAGATGATTCAAATGCAGGGCGGTGTCTTTGGAGCAGTCTCCGACTCGATCGCGCTCATCACCGCCCTAAAAGCAGGATTGTGACAGACTATACAATCTGATCGGAGGAAACAGACTTCAATCGATCGCGTCTATTAGTATCCGAAAAAGGAATCAACGATGAGCAAGAATGATGATCGCCATTCGCGAGTTTCCCGCCGTCAGGTTGTGCGGGGACTTCTGGCGACCGGAGCCTTTGGTGCAACCTCGAAACTCTGGACAGGATGTACGCCCGCTAACAATACAAACAACGCAACAACGACGACAGGTGCAAGTCCAGCGGCAGGAAAAGAGCTTGTCATGGGGTTCATCTACGTTGGGCCTAAAGATGACTTCGGCTACAACCAGGCGCACTTTCAGGGCAAAGAAGGGTTGAAAGCCTTGAATGTCAAAACGGTCGATCAAGCCAGCGTTCCTGAAACGACCGAAGTTCAAGAAGCCATGCGAAACATGATCGAGCAAGATAAAGCCACGGTCTTGTTTCCAACGTCATTCGGCTACTTCGACCCGCATATTCTCAAGCTTGCCACCGATTATCCTGAAGTGCAGTTCTTCCACTGTGGCGGACTCTACGATGCCAGCAAACACCCAAAAAATGTAGGAAGCTACTTCGGCTACATTGACGAAGCTCAATACGTTGCGGGTGTCGTTGCTGGACACATGAGCAAAACAGGCAAGCTCGGTTTTGTGGCGGCAAAACCGATTCCGCAAGTGCTTCGCAACATCAACAGTTTCACGTTAGGCGCACGCAGCATCAAGCCGAACATCACAACTCAGGTGATTTTCACGGGGGATTGGTCGCTCCCGGTCAAAGAAGCGGAAGCCACAAACAGCTTAGTTGACCAAGGCGCAGATGTGATTACCTGCCATGTGGACAGCCCGAAAGTGGTGATGGAAACCGCAGAAAAACGGGGTGTGTTTACGTCGGGCTATCACGCCAACCAGTCATCACTGGCACCGAAGGGCTATCTGACGGGTGCAGAGTGGGATTGGACAAAGGTGTATAGCGAATACGCCAAGATGATTCAAGAAGGCAAGACGCTGATGAATGGCGGAATTCCGCATTTGCTTAGAGGGGGCTATAAAGACGAGTTTGTGAAGATCTCGGCGTTTGGTCCTGCGGTGACGGACGTCGCGAAAAAAGATGCAGAAGCCGCAAGAGATAAGATGCGGGCTGGATCGCTGGTGATTTACAAAGGGGGCTTGAAAGATAACACCGGAAAAACAGTTGTTCCAGCAGGTAAAGATTACAGCGCAACCGCGATCGAGCTTGAGTCGATGAACTGGCTGGTTGAAGGTGTCGTCGGCAAAACCGCCTAGAAATTCACTGCCACCGCTAAACTCATAGACGGGATTAGCGGTGGTAAGTATGGATTGGATTAATTTAATTGCAGGATTGAGTTTCGGTTTTATCGCTGGACGGTTGGCACGAAACGCTCCCAAGAATAATCAGGAGCTTGAATTGGCGTATCGATCGCTGCTTGAACTCAGCCAATTTAAAGCGGGATTTCTGGCACGAACGTCTCATGAATTACGATCGCCTCTCAACGGCATGATTGGCGCACATCAGCTCATTCTTGCGGACTTATGCGAATCGCCTGAAGAAGAACGCGAATTTATTGCCCAGGCAAATGAGTCTGCACTAAAGCTGGTCAAGCTACTTGATGAAGTTATTCATATTTCTAAAACTGAATACGGAACAGGCAAATTAGACTTACAGCCTGTTTCTATTTCTGATGTGTTTGATAATGTGTATTCTTTAACGCATCTATTATCGGAAAATCGGAATTTACCCTTTCATTTAGCCTCACCCGATCCAGACCTTGAGGTTATTGCCGATCGCAAATCGCTCTTGCAAGTGTTAACCAGTTTGATTAGCGGCGCGATCGCGACGATGCAAGAAGGCTCGATTAAACTTTCGGCACACGCAGATCCAAATTTTGTGTATATCGATTTGGAAGACGAGCGCCCGATCGAGGTTTGGCAAGAAGCGATCGGTTTGCTCAAACTAGAAGCGCCACCCGATTTAGAATCGCCCTCGTTAGGATTTAGTTTATTGCTGAATCAGAATCTCATGGAGTTCATGAAGGGTCGGTTAGAATTGGTCAAGCTGCCCATGAACTCAGCAGAAACTATCACTCAGCTCCGATGCACTCTACCTCGAAATGCGGTTCAATCATAAAGCGGTCAAGCTTGGTTTGGCATGGATTCTCTCGTTGGTACAACGCTCTCGAATGGTAAGTACACCCTGCAAGCGGTTATTGGTCAGGGTGGATTTGGTGTGACCTATAAGGCGATTCATCACTTTTTGCATCAAACTGTAGTGATCAAAACGTTGAATGAGTCGTTACGATTCGAGCGAAATTTTGCCGATTTCGAGCGCAAATTCCAGGATGAGGCGCGGCGGTTAGCGCTCTGTGTGCATCCGAACATTGTGCGCGTGAGTGATTTTTTCATCGAAAACGATCGCTCGTACATGGTGATGGATTACATTCCAGGCAAGACGCTTGAGGAAATTGTTTTCCCGAATCGACCGCTACCGGAAGCGATCGCAATTCACTACGTTCGACAAATCGGCTCGGCGCTGCAAGTGGTTCACCGCAACGGATTGCTGCATCGAGATATCAAACCCGACAACATTATTATTCGCGAAGGAACCCAAGAAGCCATTCTGATTGATTTTGGCATTGCACGGGAATTTACACCCAATTCAACGCAAGTGCATACCCAAATGATGTCAGTCGGATATGCGCCGATCGAACAATATTTCGCTCAACAAAAACGCAGTCCCGCAAGCGATGTTTACGGTTTAGCCGCAACACTCTACGCATTAGTAACAGCAACCGTTCCGATCGCATCAATTCTACGAGATCATGAACGAATGCCCGAACCGCGGGAACTCCAACCCTCGATGAGTCCGGGTGTGAATCAGGCCATTTTGCGTGGTATGGCGATGGATGCTACCCTGCGTCCTGCCAGCGTGGCAGAATGGCTATCCCTTCTGCCGCAGGATTCCGCCCCGCTGCCGCAGAATTTCACGGCTTCAGTAACGCAGCTTCCCAGAGCTTCAACTGCAACCGCTGCCACTGTCGCCCATATCCCAAATCCTGAACCGATTGCAGCACCTGCAAAGCGAGGATTGCGCATGGCGTGGCTGCTTGCAGCTTTAACAGGACTCACCCTAACCGGAGTTGCGATCGCTCTCCTCTCGCCACGATCGCGCCAAACCTCTGAACCTGCCGTAACGCTGAATTCTCCAAGTCCCCTTCCTTCGGTTTCACCTACGCCGTCTGATTCTCCGCGTCCGCCCGTCGTCCAAGCCGAATCGCCGCGCCCAAAACCCAGCGTCTCGATTACACCGTCCCCCACTCCGATCGAGCCGTCTCCACTTGCTCCGCCACCTCAGACAAACACTCAATCGACGGGTCGCATTCCTGGTTTTCCGGTCGGCACTTCTGAACAAGAAGTTCGATCAGCCCTCGGAGAACCTGCACAAACGGGTCGTGGCTATTGGCAAAATACTCGCAGCGCTTTGTATGAAGTTGTGCCCGATCGAATTACGCTTGCCTATCTGTACGATCGCAGCACAAATCAAGTCCGCCAAACTGAAGTATCGTTTGCTCAATCGGTTGATGATTTAACGGTGCAAGTGACGGTCAATGGAATGCTAGGGAGTCGTGCAACACCGGAAATCATTAACGGATTGAAGCAAGTGTATCGCCGAGAACGCGATCGCTATCGATTTCAGCAAGGCAATCTCAAAGGGGTGATTGAGCGGAATGAGCGCGATCGAATTTATGTCGGAGTTTGGGACGCAGATTTGCACGATTAATCAGAAAAAATAACGGCACGAAAGGCTTCTCTGCTTCCATGCCGCTAAGCTTTTGATTAACCTAATCAATTAGTAGCGATCGCGGGTTCCCGATACGTCTGCGGGGTCACGATATGCCGTTGCACCCGTCGAAGAATGCTCATCGCGGCTCTTGCGTCCCATCAAACCGAACAAACCGAGCAAGCCCAACAGACCCCAGTAACCGTTGCGTCCTTCTTGGTGATACCCTGCGTCTTGAGTCGTCGTTCCAGTTCCAGTACCGGTTCCAGTTCCAGTACCGGTTCCAGTTTGGCTCATTGCAGGCAGCGACATCGGAGCCAAAATCAAAGCAGAAGCCAATGCGAGTTTTGCAGCAAATTTAGTCATTGTTTTTATCCTTTTATCAACCTTGAACAGCTTCAGAATAGAAATTTCAAACCCCAAATTAATCTGACTAAAGCTTGAGAAGTGTCTCTGTTATTAGAGCTATTTCGTGGTTACAAACATCGGTCGTTTGAGCGATGGAATATTTCAAAACCGTTACATTCATTGGGGTTGCGGCAATACGAGATCCCGGACAGTGATAGGCTAAGAAACGTAGAAAACAAAAGGTTTTATCAAGAGGCTTCTGCATGACGGGTTCTTCGCAACTTCCACTTTTGTTACGGGCAGCACGGGGCGAAGTGTTAGATCGTCCCCCAGTTTGGATGATGCGACAGGCTGGTCGCTATATGAAAGCCTATCGAGATTTGCGCGATCGCTATCCGTCGTTCCGCGAACGCTCTGAGATTCCAGAAGTCGCGATCGAAGTGTCGCTGCAACCCTGGCGAGCATTTAAGCCGGATGGCGTGATTCTGTTTTCCGACATTGTGACTCCGCTTCCGGGTCTTGGCATCGAAATGGATATCGCTGAAGGAAAAGGCCCGATCATTGCTGATCCGATTCGTACTCAGGCACAGATCGATCGACTGCATCCACTCGTTCCCGAAGAAACGATGCCGTTTATCAAAACGATTCTGAAGTCTCTGCGCGAAGAAGTCAAAAACGAAGCAACGGTTCTGGGATTTGTCGGTGCGCCTTGGACATTAGCCGCTTACGCGGTCGAAGGTAAAGGATCGAAAACCTATTCGATCATCAAAAACATGGCGTTTTCTGATCCGGCGATTCTGCATCAATTGTTGTCGAAGCTGGCAGATGCGATCGCAACTTACGCTTGCTATCAAATTGACTGCGGCGCACAAGTGATCCAAATGTTCGATTCTTGGGCAGGACAACTCAGCCCCCAAGATTACGATACGTTTGCGTTGCCGTATCAGCAGCAAGTGTTCCGCAAAATTAAACAGGTGCATCCGGATACGCCGCTGATTCTGTTGGTTACAGGAAGCGCTGGACTCCTAGAACGCATGGCAAAAGCGGGAGCGGATATCTTGACGATCGATTGGACAGTCGATATGGCGGATGCTCGTGCTCGACTCGGTAAAGAGATGAAAGTGCAAGGCAACCTTGATCCGGGCGTGCTGTTTGGCTCGAAGGAATTCATCCGCGATCGCATTCTCGATACGATTCGCAAAGCAGGCAACCGGGGTCACATTTTGAACCTCGGACACGGCATTCTCCCCAATACTCCGGAGGAAAATGCGGCTTACTTCTTTGAAACGGCAAAGCAAGTCGATCAGCTTCTTGCTGCTGCGCGTTGATGAAATTTCGACGATGAAAGGCATTGAGCGGATCAGAATTGAGCAGAACCGTTTATTCTGTTAATTCATAGGGTTTCCTCCTGCACTTTGTCTTTCATCATTCATTCCTGAATTCCTCAATGACCAAGCGAATCTTCGTGACGGGTGCAAGTGGTTGCATCGGTCACTATCTTGTCGAAGCCCTGATTCAAAACACTCGACATGAACTGTTTTTGCTCGTTCGCGATGCCAGCAAGATCAAGATCGATCTGACGGCGCGATCGGGCATTACTGTAATTGAGTCGGATCTGCGCGAGATTGAGCAACACCGAGAGCTACTCAAAACGATCGATTGTGCGATATTAGCGGCGACGGCTTGGGGTGGAGAAGGGATTCAGGAAGTTAATGTGCAAAGCAATCTGCAATTGCTCTCGATGCTTGATCCAGAGCGCATCGAGCAGGTCATTTATTTTTCTACGGCTAGTATTCTCGATCGCGATAATCAACTGCTGCCTGAAGCATTCACGATCGGGAATGATTATTTAAAGTCAAAGTATGTCTGCTGTGAGAAATTAGCAGGGTTGGCGATCGCGCCTAAGATTACCAAGCTATTTCCAACGCTGGTGATTGGAGGCGGAGAACGTTATCCTTACTCGGCGGTGACTACTGGAATTCCAGAGGTGGCAAAATGGGCGAAGCTGATTCGCTTTTTCCGTGCAGATGGCAGTTTTCACTTTATTCACGCACATGATATTGCTCAAGTGGTGCGGCATTTTGTGGATCACCCGCCGAAGGAAAGAAGTTTTGTAGTGGGCAATGAGAAAATTACGGTCAATCAGGCGTTTGAGGAGCTTTGTTTTTACTTTGGTCTGAAACCGATGCTGGGCTTTCCGTTGATTCTACTTGCAGATCTAGTCATTTTTCTGTTTCGGATTCAGATGGGGGAGTGGGATCGGTTCGCGTTGCGCTACCGTCACTTTACCCATCAAAATCCGATTAGTCCTGCTACGTTTGGCATGGAGAATTATTGCTCAACGATGGAGGATGTGTTGAGACTGAGCGGCGTTCGCAGAAAGCGATGAATTTTGGTTGTTGAGATGAATCTGCTTTGAAATTTGATTTGATCAACTTAAATCAGAACGCTGTATGATGACCCAAATGTTAGGGTAGCGATTTTGACGCATCATCGGAGGCGAGCATGACATATACGATCGCGATGACGAACATGAAAGGCGGAGTCGGTAAAACAACTCTGTCTGTCAACTTGGCGGCTTGTTTGGCAAAGTATCACCAAAAGCGAGTTCTTCTAGTCGATCTGGACACTCAAATCAGCGCAACTCTGAGCTTGATGCCGCCTGCAGACTTCGCGAGACTCCGCAACGATAAGCGCACCTTAAGACATCTGATTCAAAGCGCAATCACCTCAGATCCAAAACTGCCGCAAGTCGTTCCAGATGCGATTCACAAATATGTGTGTCAGTTGAAAGGCTTTGATCTGCTGCCGGGTGATATTGATTTATATGATGAATTTTTGGTTTCCCAGATGCTGCACAAGACAGCGCTACAAAAGCAGGAAACCGATTTTGAACACGTTTGGAATGTGTTTGAAAAGAACCTGATTCAGAGAGTCCTCGCACCGATCGCAAACGATTACGACCTCATTCTGCTCGATTGCGCTCCAGGATATAACCTGATTACTCGGAGTGCCTTACTTGCAAGTCAGTTCTACATGATTCCTGCAAGACCTGAACCGCTTTCGCTGATTGGTATTCAGCTTCTAGAGCGCCGCATCAACAAGCTAAAAGAGATGCACAAAACGGATTTAACTCAAGTCAATTTAGAGCTACTTGGAATTGCATTTTCTCTGTCTGGGAATATCTTGACCAGTCGCTATTACGGGCAAGTGATGAAGCGGTTGAATGAAGATTTCAGCGAAGCGAAGTTATTCAAAACGCGGATTCCGTCCGATGTGAATGTGCCAAAAGCGATCGATAGCTTTTCGCCGGTGGTACTGACAAATCCCGGAACTGCGGGGTCGAAAGCTTTTGTCACGATGGCTCAAGAAGTGCTGCAAAAACTAGCAGCGTTGACGCGCAGTCAAGCCTTAGAAAAGAAAATGTCGCTGTCATCGCTGAATTAAGGCGATTCAAGCAGTAGGAGTTCATCAAGTCCCTCGTCGAGTGCGGGGGGCGCTCCGTATAATCGACGCACCATTCGATGAATTACATCTTCGGGAACTTGGCGATCGCGCATTCGATTGCGCTCTAGACAGACTTCGATTGCTGGATTAATCCAAACTCCGGTGATGTGGGTGAAGCCAGATTTTCGAGCAAGCGAGATCGCCGCGCGTCTCTGTTTTCTTACAGCATTCGTGGCATCGTAGATCGCAAATTCGATTTCACCGGATTGGCTCGCGCTGACCGCTTGCTGGAACTGCGATCGTACCTCTAGCCAAATCTTGAGCCAACTGCCCTGCACGGCTTCGTCACCAAACAGTTGAGCGCGAATCATGTCGGTTGAAATGATGCACGAATCAAGGGAGCAGGCGTAAGTTGATTTGCCGCTCCCTGGTAAGCCAATCAGTAGAATTAAGCGAACCTTAGATGATGGTTCCGTCGGGAATCACCGCACCTTTTAATGTCACAACAATTCCACTGCGAATGTAGAAACCGAGATTCTCGCGATCGGCTTCTTGAACTCGATCTTTGTTCACAATCTGCACATTGCAGCCGATGTGAGCATTTTTGTCGATAATCGCTCGACGGATAATCGTGTCCGATCCAATCCCCAGCGGAACTCCGGGGCTGCTGCAATCAACTCCCGATTGGCGCTCAGCATGAGCTTCATAGAAGTCAGCGCCCATGATTAGCGAGTCTTCGATCACCGAATTGGCTTCGATTCTCGATCGCACTCCCAATACCGAATGATGCACCCGACAGTTCTTTAGAATGCAGCCCTCACCGATGATCGATTCGGTCACATGCGAATCGAGGAACTTACTCGGCGGCAGAAAGCGCTGACGAGTGTAGATCGGTGCGGTTTCGTCGTAGAAGCTAAAGGGTGGGCGGGGTTGCTGCGTGAGTGCCAAGTTGGACTCATAGAACGCTTCGATCGTTCCAATGTCTTCCCAGTAGTCGTTAAACAGATAGGCTTGAACGTTGTACTTGGTCGCAGAATGCGGAATAATTTCTTTGCCGAAATCCGTCTGATTGGGGGATTCTTTCAGCAATTGTTGGAGAACTTCCTTCTTAAAGACGTAAATTCCCATTGAGGCAATGTAGGGGCTTTGACGCGCTTCTTCGGGCGTTAGACCCAGCACCGTTGTATCAACCTGCATGGCTTTGAGGGCATCGCCTTTAGGCTTTTCACTAAAGTCGATCACTCGTCCATTCTGATCGATCTTCATCAAGCCGAAATCCGAGGCGCGAGCCTCATCGATCGGCACAACCGATAGGGTGATATCTGCACCCGTATCGCGATGGCGCTGCACGAATTCGCGGTAATCCATCCGGTACAAATGATCACCAGAAAGAATCAAATATTCATCGATATCCCATTCTTGAAACAGCCAAATATACTGGCGTACGGCATCAGCAGTCCCCTGAAACCAGTTCGGATTTTCGGCAGTTTGTTGAGCGGCGAGAACTTCAACAAATCCTTCGCTAAAGCTAGAGAAGTTATAGGCGCGGCTCAAATGGCGATTAAGAGAAGCGGAATTAAATTGAGTTAGAACATAGATCTTAAAAATTTCGGAATTGATACAGTTACTAAC
Organism: Cyanobacteria bacterium FACHB-63; assembly: GCA_014695255.1. Lineage (GTDB taxonomy): Bacteria > Cyanobacteriota > Cyanobacteriia > Leptolyngbyales > Leptolyngbyaceae > Leptolyngbya. Next base: position 42,210 of record JACJNX010000053.1, on the reverse strand, counting down.
GGGAATATCAATTAATCGATACTTTCCGGCTAATGGGACGGCTGGTTTTGCCCGTTGTTTAGTCAACGGATATAAACGGGTTCCAGCACCCCCTCCCAGGATAATTGCTAATACCTTCTTCACAGATTGACCTCGCAGTTCCACTTCGACTCCCATCCTTAGTGTCTGTCTGGATGGCAAAGTTGACAAGGGGTTTCGGGCAGAGAATTGCAATTGGGGATCGATCGAGGAAAATTTTATCCGTTTGCAATCTGGAATACATTTGCTAATCGAAAATCGAGAGTAATGGTAATTTGGGAGTGATGTACAGTTCTGTGAGTTATTCCCTTGAATTCTCTGCGCCGCACCCCTTTGTATGACTTAGCGATCAAGCTAAATGCCCGCATGACCGGATTTTCGGGTTGGGAGATGCCTGTGCAATTTAGCGGAATTACCCAGGAGCATCATGCGGTGCGATCTGATGCGGGAATGTTCGACATTTCGCACATGGGCAAGTTCACGCTGATGGGTAAGAGTGTGCTGCCCCAAATTCAGAGGCTTGTTCCTTCGGATTTAAGTCGTCTGCAACCGGGACAAGCCCAATACACGGTGCTGCTGAATCCACAGGGCGGAATTATCGATGATTTAATTTTTTATTTTCAAGGGGACGATCGCTGGGTTGTGATTGTGAATGCGGCAACGACTCAGAAAGATCGCGAGTGGCTGTTAGCGAATTTAACCGATATTGAGTTTAAGGATCTTTCCGATTCTCAAGCGCTGATTGCGGTGCAAGGAAAGAAAGCAGTTGAGCATTTGAGCGCGATCGTCGATCAGAATCTTTCGCACATCAAACCGTTTGGACATCTAGAAGCAAATATTCTTGGTCATCGTGCCTTTATTGCAAGAACCGGATACACCGGAGAAGACGGATTTGAGGTGATGCTTGATCCGCAAGGTGCGATCGATCTTTGGCGATCACTGCTCGAAACGGGTGTCACTCCTTGCGGACTGGGAGCGAGGGATACCTTGCGGTTAGAAGCGGCTATGGCGCTTTACGGGCAGGATATCAACGATTCGACGACTCCACTCGAAGCGGGCTTAGGATGGCTCGTGCATCTTGATACAAAGGGTGATTTTATTGGGCGATCGATTCTGGAAGACCAAAAGCAAAACGGAGTCAAAAAACGACTTGTCGGGCTACAGATGCAAGGGCGGAATATTGCCCGTCACGATTACCCGATTTTTCATGAAGGTGAAGCAGTTGGAATTGTGACCAGTGGAACTCTAGCGCCGACGGTCGGACAAGCGATCGCGCTCGGTTATGTCCCGACTGAATTATCCAAACCTGGACAACTGCTCGAAATCGGCATTCGCGGGAAAAACTATGGCGCGATCGTCGTTAAGCGTCCGTTCTACCGCGCAACGAAATAGAATAGGAAGTGCAATTTGACCCCTGATCGCTCATGGCATTTGAATATCCTGACACTCTGAAATATACCGACTCCCACGAATACGCCAAAGTTGACGAGTACACCGTGACGATCGGGATTACGGCGTTCGCGATCGATGAGCTTGGCGATATTGTGTTTCTGGAATTGCCAGCACCAGGGGACACAGTGGAAAAAGGCGAACGATTCGGCACGATCGAATCGGTCAAAGCAGTAGAAGATTTGAAAGCTCCGGTCAGTGGTACGGTGCTGGAGGTCAATACCGAAATGATGGATACGCCGGAAAAATTAGTGGATGATCCTTACAATGCAGGTTGGCTAATCAAGGTGAGCGCCAGTGATGTTGCGGAACTAGAAAATGCGCTATCTGCCGATGAATACCGCAGCATGGTCGAGGGAAGCTGAGATTTTCTCTGTAATTCCCGAAACCTACTCCGTAAATTCACGATAGCTTTACACCCGCTAGTTTCGCTGGCGGGTTAATTATTGCAGAATGTTTCTAAATAATTTTGATATCTTTAACGTTCATGGTATTGACCACTCCACACTTTTAGTTTCAAAGCCGAATTTTAGAAGCTCCACTTGTTACCCTAAACCGCTGACCTTCTATGTCTGAACCCACCGTGACCGCACCTTTTGACTACGATCGCGCTTCCCTCGATTTCGATGTTTCTGAATCTTCCGATCGCACTCCTGCGCAAACTGACCTTACTTATACTGATCGGTTTGTCGATCGGCATATCGGGGTGCGGGGTGAGGAAATTCAAGCGATGCTTCAGGTGTTGGGCTTGAACTCGATCGATGATCTAATCGATAAAGCTGTTCCTCAAAGTATTAGGATTAAGCGCCCGCTCCAGATTGAATCAGGACGGAGCGAGTATGAAATGCTGAAGGAACTCAAAGCGATCGCTGCCAAAAATCAGGTGATGCGATCGTTCATCGGCATGGGCTACTCGAATTGCATTACGCCTCCGGTGATTCAGCGCAACATTCTAGAGAATCCCGGTTGGTACACGCAGTACACGCCTTATCAGCCCGAGATCGCTCAAGGTCGCCTCGAAGCGCTGCTGAATTTTCAGACGATGGTGATGGACTTGACCAAGCTCGAAATCGCCAATGCCTCGTTGCTTGATGAAGGAACGGCCGCCGCCGAAGCGATGGCAATGAGTTTCGGACTGGTCAAAAACAGTGCGAAAACTTTCTGGGTGTCGAGCGCGTGTCACCCACAAACGATCGAAGTCATTCAAACTCGCGCCATTCCGCTTGGTATTCAGGTCATCGTCGGAGATCACCGCACGTTTGAGTTCGATACGCCAATCTTCGGAGCATTGCTGCAATATCCAGCGACCGATGGCGCAATTTATGACTATTCCGAGTTTGTTGATCGTGCTCATCAAGCCGGTGCATTGGTAACAGTTGCGGCTGACTTGCTCAGTTTGACGCTGCTCAAACCGCCTGGAGAATTTGGTGCGGATATTGCGATCGGCAATACTCAACGATTTGGTGTTCCTCTGGGTTACGGAGGCCCTCACGCCGCTTACTTTGCGACCAAAGAAGCCTTTAAACGCCAACTCCCCGGAAGATTGGTCGGGGTTTCAAAAGATCGAAATGGTCAACCCGCATTAAGACTGGCGCTGCAAACTCGCGAACAACACATCCGGCGCGACAAAGCGACGAGCAATATTTGTACCGCGCAAGTTTTACTCGCGGTGATTGCTGGAATGTATGGCGTGTATCATGGCGCATCTGGATTGAAACAGATCGCTGATCGCGTTCATCGCCTCACTGCACAGTTAGCGATCGCTCTTCAAAAAGCAGGCTGCAAACTCGGAACCGAGCCGTACTTTGACACACTCCGAATCGAAGTTCCGGGTAAAGCGGATCAGATTTTGGCGCAGGCTTTGAAGCGAGGCATTAACTTACGCAAGATTGATGCAGATACGATCGGTATTTCACTCGATGAAACCGTTTCGCAAACTGATTTGATCGACATTTTGAAGAGTTTTAGCGATCGCGCAACTCTAGCCGAAATTCCCGCCGCTCGGATTCCGACTCAATTCGTGCGAACCTCAGATTATCTGACACATCCAACGTTTTCGGCTTATCGATCGGAAACCGAATTGCTCCGGTATATGTATCGTTTGCAGTCGCGAGATCTATCGCTCACTTCTGCAATGATTCCGCTCGGTTCTTGCACCATGAAACTGAATGCGACGGCGGAAATGGTGCCGATTACCTGGGCAGAATTCGGACAACTGCATCCGTTTGCCCCGATCGACCAGACACAAGGCTATCAGGAATTATTCAAACAGCTTGAATCTTGGCTATCTGAAATTACCGGATTTGCAAGCATTTCACTGCAACCGAATGCGGGATCTCAAGGTGAATACGCTGGACTGTTGGTGATTCGGCAATATCATCAAAGTCGCAGCGATACGCATCGCAACATCTGTCTGATTCCACAATCGGCACATGGAACCAATCCGGCGAGTGCAGTCATGGCAGGCATGAAAGTGGTGGCGATCGCCTGTGACAGCGAAGGCAATATCGATTTAGACGATCTCAGAACCAAAGCCCAACAGCATCGCCAAAACCTTGCGGCATTGATGGTGACCTACCCCTCAACGCATGGTGTGTTTGAAGAAGGCATTCGGGAAATTTGTACGATCGTGCATGAAAACGGCGGACAAGTTTACATGGATGGCGCAAACATGAATGCCCAGGTGGGATTATGCCGTCCTGGTGATTTTGGTGCAGATGTTTGTCATTTGAATCTGCATAAGACCTTCTGCATTCCGCATGGCGGCGGCGGGCCTGGAGTGGGGCCGATCGGCGTTGCCTCCCATCTTGTGCCCTTCTTGCCGAATCACTCGATCGTTCCTACCAGCACAGAACAAGGAATCGGAGCGGTATCGGCGGCTCCTTGGGGCAGTGCGAGTATTCTGCCGATTTCTTGGATGTACATTGCGATGATGGGCGGACGCGGCTTGACTGAAGCCACCGAGATTGCCATTCTCAACGCCAACTACATTGCCAAACGCCTCGAAAGACATTATCCGGTGTTGTACAAAGGTAAAAATGGCTTGGTGGCGCATGAGTGCATTCTCGATCTGCGGGAGTTCAAAAAGAGCGCAGACATCGAAGTCGATGACATTGCCAAACGGTTAATCGATTATGGATTCCATCCACCGACGGTTTCTTGGCCCGTTGCTGGAACTGTCATGGTCGAACCCACCGAGAGCGAATCTCAATCAGAACTCGATCGCTTCTGTGATGCCATGATTGCGATTCGCGAAGAGATCCGGGAAATCGAAACCGGAAAAGTTGATCGCGTCAACAATCTTCTCAAGAATGCACCGCACACTGTTGCTGATCTGACGGCTGATTGGAATCGTCCCTATTCCCGTGCTGAGGCAATTTTCCCAACGGCTTGGACTCGTGCAAACAAGTTCTATCCAGCAGTAGGGCGAATTGACAATGCCTATGGCGATCGTAATCTAGTCTGTTCCTGCTTACCGATGGACGCTTACGAAAGCTAGATCACGAAACCGCACCCTCGTAAAGACGCGATTAATCGCGTCTTTACCAGCATCTGTAGCGAGCATTTAGAGCGTTGGTATTACTTCCCGGCACAGATCACCGATCGCATCTGTCTCAAATTCACAGGCAAATCCAACCGGATCGCCTGCTCGATCAAAAAACTTGGAACTGGAATCGTCGGAGTCGCCTGCACCGCATAAGTCAGAATCGTTCCTTCCGCATATGACTGTAGCTGCAAATCGGCGGTAAAATCGCTGAAGCTTCCAGATTCCAGGAAGAACTGAACTCGCTGCTGATGAGTTTCGAGAACATTCAGTGTGATTTCAACTTGAGCCGTAAAGATCAAAAATGCTTTACTTGCGGCTTGATAAATTCGCTTGGTTCGCAGCGAAATCACTTGCTGCACTTCGCTGCGCGTCACATCTGGAAAATACTGCGTCCAGCGTGGATAATCCGTCACCTGCTCCCAAACTAGAGTCGGCGCGATCGGTAAATACATCTGTGCAGAAACCGCTCCTCCCCAAGCAGAATGCGGCTGTGTCTTCAGCAAAATCTCACCTTGCATCAAAGCAGACTCGCGTACCAAGGTCATCATGTCCAAACACTCCTCATTCACACGATCTGATCAACCGACACAATAGCAAGCATTCCGTAAAACGATTGTATTTAACTGATGAAGATCTAAGAAAGTCTGCCTATAGTGATAGAAAGAAGCATCGATTATCTTATGAATCAACCCAGCAATTCCAGAGCAATTGTTTATATTGTTGTCCTTGCGCTGACCGCGATCGTGTGGATTTTGCGCGGTATCGGACTGCTTGCATTTTTGCCTGGTTTTATCTTATGGATATTGATTGGTTTATCGATCGTACTCACGATCGTCAATGGCTTAATTGAAGTCCGTTAACCATAAAAATGTTACTTCCGATACGCTGAGAACAATGCAGGGGAAAACCTTTCTCTAGGGAGATTGGTAACACAATCCAGACCGCAATAATGGCTCTATTGTGAAATCCTATGACCGGACTTGATTCTTATTAACTTCCTATTATGACCTCTACAACTTTACCGACCCGCGGACAACTGGAGCGGACACTTTCGCAGCGCATACAAGCCTTTTATCGGACTCAACTCGGACACCAACCGAGTCGCGTCAGTTGCCATATTGCAGACGGCAAAGTAATTATCGTGCTAGAAGATGCAATTACTAAACCTGAAAAATTACTACTTGAAACGGGACAAGAAGAACTTGCAGAGAAGGTACACAACGATCTAGACAAAGCGCTACATCCACAACTGACAGCTCTAATCGAAGAAGTCGTCGAGGTCAAGGTGATTGATATTCTCAGCGATGCTACGTTTGATACAGGGCGCAGCGGGACGATCGTGGTGCTGGAAAAAGCTCCCCAACTGCGCGAATCTAACTCCCGCCGCCTTAGAGACGACAACACTGGGGTAGATGACGATTAACCACCGCTTGTAAGTCATCTAAATCGTAGGGTTTAGCCAGATAATCATCGCAGCCAGAGTCAAGAATGCGATCGCGGTCTTCAGTTCTGGCGAGTGCAGTGAGAGCAACGATCGGAATTCCAGCTGTACTGGGAGATTGCCTCAATCGCTGAATCACCTCAATTCCATTGATATCAGGCAGCAATATGTCTAACAGAATTAAGCTGGGTTGACTGTGTTGTGCAAGGCGAACCGCAGCTTCGCCAGTCTCAGCCGTGACGACAGTACACTCGGTCATGGCAGTAAGCTGATACTCTAACAAAACGAGGTTATCAACACTATCATCTACTGCAAGCACGATCGGTCTACTTGAGGAAGTGTGTAAATTCATATCTAATGAGTTCATATTAAGGCTATGTCCAACCTGTTCTACAACTTCCAACTCACTGCAAGACTGAGGTAAAGCACTTTCAAGAGCGGCAGACATCGCCCTTATTTAATCGGTGTTGACAATTGAGCTAATGACAATTGAGCTAATGTAGACGACTTTCATCCTAGCGGATGACTTCTCTAGCTAGTTGCGAATGCAAGAGATGTAGCTCGATGATTACCGTAGGTTGCTTCGGTCGCGTACCTCTTATGATATAGCAAACGTTTTTTGTATCTGAGCTTACCGAAAAAACTTAACTTTTCTGAAACATTTGCCCATCTCGTCATCAGAATTAATCTTTCTTTGCAGCTTGAGCAACACGTTAATCGTCTAGCAATCAAGAACAATTGCAAATTTAATCATAGTTTACTGCTCGTTTTACACAATTGTTGAGAGAATTGTAATAGAAATATTTGTTAGAACAAAGTAGCGATCTACACGGTTTCAATTCTAATTATGAAGAAATGATTAAATCAAGCTTCAATCCGTGCGATCGCATTCTATAGATTCCTGAAAATTAGGGAGGAAGGGCTATGGCGATCGCAACCGTAAACCCTGCAACTGGAGAAGTAGTAAAAACGTTTGAAGCGCTCACGAATGGAGAAATTCAGCAGAAAATCGAGGTGGCACACTCCCGATTTTTGCAGTATCGCTCCGTTCCAATGGATCAGCGTTCACACTGGCTGTCGGAAGCGGCAGACATTTTGGAAAGAGAGCGCGATCGCTTCGGTGAATTAATCACGCTGGAAATGGGTAAGCCGCTGAAAGCCGCGATCGCAGAAGTCGAGAAATCTGCGTCGGTCTGTCGCTTTTATGCGGAACGGGCTGCCGAATTTTTAGCCGATGTGCCAATTCAAACTGAGGCTTCATCTAGCTTTGTGCGGTATCAGCCGTTAGGTATACTTCTGGCGGTGATGCCGTGGAATTTTCCGTTTTGGCAAGTGTTTCGATTTGCGGCTCCAGCTTTGATGGCAGGAAATGTAGGATTGCTTAAGCACGCCTCGAATGTACCGCAGTCGGCACTGGCGATCGAGGAAGTGTTCGTTCGCGCTGGCTTTCCGGATGGCGCATTTCAAACCTTACTGGTGGGCGCGGACAAAGTGGCGATGATTGTCGAAGACGATCGCGTTAAAGCAGCAACCCTAACCGGAAGTGAGCCTGCGGGAGCAAGTCTTGCGTCGATCGCAGGCAAACACATCAAAAAAGTCGTTCTAGAGCTAGGCGGCAGTGATCCGTTTATTGTGATGCCGAGTGCAGATTTGGATCAGGCGGTAAAAACGGCGGTAACGGCTCGAATGATCAACAGTGGACAATCCTGCATCGCAGCAAAGCGCTTTATTGTGGCAGACGCGATCGCGGATCAATTTCTCGATCGTTTAGTTGAACAGTACAAAGCGCTGAAAGTCGGTGATCCAATGCTGCCAGAGACCGAGATTGGTCCCTTAGCGACTCCAGGCATTCTGAAAGACCTCGATCAGCAAGTTCAGACCTCAATTCAGCAAGGCGCAAAAGTGCTAATCGGTGGGGAACCGCTGCGCGATCGACCCGGAAACTTCTACGCACCCACGATTTTGGCTGAAATTTCAAAAGGCTGTATTGCTGAGTATGACGAGTTTTTTGGTCCGGTTGCGCTGGTGTTTCGAGTGCCGGATCTAGATAGCGCGATCGCTCGTGCGAATGATTCACCGTTTGGACTCGGTGCAAGTGCTTGGACGCAAGATGAAACGGAGCGCGATCGCCTGATCGAAGAAATTGAATCCGGATCAGTGTTTATCAATGCGATGGTGAAATCCGATGTGAAGCTACCGTTTGGTGGCATTAAGCGATCGGGTTTTGGGCGGGAACTAGGACGCGAAGGCATCCTTGAGTTTGTCAACACCAAAACCGTCTGGGTGCAATAGAAAGTCTTTTAAATCATCAAATCTGGGCTATCACTATACGAATCCCTAGCCCTTTACTGTGGAGAACGAGCATGAACACGGCAGAATTATTAGTCCGATGTTTGGAAGCGGAAGGCGTTGAATATATCTTCGGTCTACCAGGGGAAGAAAATCTTCATGTGCTAGAAGCGCTGCAAAACTCATCAATCCGGTTTATCACCACGCGACATGAGCAAGGGGCAGCCTTTATGGCAGATGTCTACGGGCGACTCACCGGAAGGGCGGGGGTTTGCCTCTCGACATTAGGACCTGGTGCAACCAATTTGATGACTGGGGTGGCAGATGCCAACCTTGATCGCGCTCCCTTAGTTGCCATTACGGGGCAGGTGGGAACCGATCGAATGCACATCGAATCGCATCAATACCTCGATCTGGTTGCAATGTTTGCGCCTGTCACCAAATGGAACACACAAATTGTGCGACCAAGTAACACGGCTGAGATTGTTCGCAAAGCCTTTAAGATTGCTCAAACTGAAAAGCCCGGAGCGGTTCATATTGATTTACCGGAAAACATTGCAGCGATGCCTGTAGATGGAAAGCCGCTTATCTCTGACAACATCGAGAAGACCTTTGCTTCGTTCCGTAGTATCGAGAAAGCTGCTAACGCCATCAATGATGCAGCCAATCCATTGATTCTGGTAGGAAATGGGGCAATTCGCAGCAATGCCAGTGAAATGCTGACTAAATTTGCGACTCGATTAAACATTCCAGTTGCAAATACGTTTATGGGCAAAGGAGTCATTGCTTACCCGCATCCGTTGGCGCTTTGGGCAGTGGGATTACAACAGCGAGATTACATTAGCTGCGGATTTGATCAAGCCGATTTAGTGATTGCGATCGGCTATGACTTAGTAGAATACTCGCCGAAAAAATGGAACCCAGACGGCAAAATTCCGGTGATTCACATTGGTAGTACGCCTGCTGAGGTCGATAGTAGCTATATGCCACTCGCAGAAGTCGTAGGCGACATCTCCGATTCGCTGCAAGAGATTTTGTATCGCTGCGATCGCGATGGCAAACCCGATCCACAAGCTCTCAATTTACGCGCTGAAATTCGTAGTGATTATGCTCAATATGCGAATGATGAAGGCTTCCCGATCAAGCCGCAAAAGCTGATTTATGATTTGCGGCAAGTGATGGGCGCAGATGACATTGTGATTTCGGATGTGGGCGCTCATAAGATGTGGATGGCGCGGCATTATCACTGTCATCGCCCGAATACTTGCATTATCTCAAATGGATTTGCAGCGATGGGCATTGCAATTCCAGGCGCGATCGCGGCCAAGTTAGTGCATCCCGATCGTAAAGTTGTTGCAGTTACTGGAGATGGCGGTTTTATGATGAACTGTCAGGAGCTTGAAACAGCGCTGAGAGTGGGAACTGCCTTCGTGACAATCATCTTTAACGACGGCGGCTATGGCTTGATCGAGTGGAAGCAAGAAAATCAGTTTGGACATTCCGCGTTTATCAAGTTCAGCAATCCTGATTTCGTTAAATTTGCCGAAAGTATGGGGCTAAAAGGCTATCAGGTTGAATCAGTGGCAGATTTGATTCCAACCCTGAAAGAAGCATTATCACAAGACGTTCCCGCAGTGATTGACTGTCCCGTGGACTATCGGGAGAATCTCCGATTTACGCAGAAAGCAGGCGATTTAAGCTGCCTGATCTAGCGCTGCTTCCGAGCGGGGTCGATCGCGGTTAAAATCCAATCGTCTCCGCTCTGTTGGGCTAATTGCCAAGTTTGGTTTTTTCCCTCGGTCTGACGCTGCAAATACAGATCGAAGGTGTTATCCACTTGTTTGTCCTGGCGCTTCGACTGCTTCAAGGTGAAATCATACTCACCTTTGACGTGATACCCATCAAATCCTTCGATTTTAAGCGGAGTTTGATCCGTGATTTTGACGCGATCGATCGTGACTTTCGGAGCAGACGTTAACTTAAGCTGCTGACTAATTTCTTGCTGGGTGCGATCGACCGTAATGGCGATCGCTTTTTTCAACACTCCACCCGGAACCGAGTAGCGCCCACCGCAGGCAACCAATCCAACTGCAAGGACAATCGCTAGGATAATTTGTATCGCTCGTTTCACGGTCATAGCTCCTATGTTTAAGCAGGCATTTGGTGTCGATGAGTCACTCTACCGCTATATTCTCTCAAACTCGCTGCAAGAATCAGACATTCTCGCGCAACTTCGCGAAGAAACTGCACAACTGCCTCAAGCCCGAATGCAGATTTCACCCGATCAAGGTCAGTTTATGGCGCTGCTGGTGAGATCGATTCAGGCGAAAAAAGCCCTAGAAGTCGGAGTTTTTACCGGATACAGTTCGCTTTGTGTGGCGATGGCACTTCCGCCCGGTGGGAAACTGATTGCTTGTGACGTGAGTGAGCAATATACAACGATCGCCCGTCGATATTGGGCAATGGCAAATGTTGCAGACAAAATTGAGCTTCACCTCGCACCTGCGATCGACACGCTCGATCGCCTGCTCAGAGATCAAGCAGAAACCTTCGATTTTGCCTTTATTGATGCGGATAAAGGAAACTACGCCAACTACTACGATCGAGCACTTCAACTGATACGACCCGGTGGATTAATTGCGATCGATAATGTTCTGTGGTCGGGTCGCGTGGCAGATGAAACCGATCACGATAAGATTACCAACACGATTCGTGCCTTTAATACCAAAGTGGCACAAGACGATCGCGTCTGGGTTAGCTTATTGCCGATCGCCGATGGATTAACGTTGGCGCTGAAGCGGTGATCCAGGCTGGGACTGCAATACCTTCAGGGCTTCCAGGGGTGGGGTCTCTTTCTCCCTGAGTAGTGAGATTCCGTACCAGCACAGCGCGCTCATAAACAGCATCTCCCCACCATCCTCAAGAACATCTAACCACACCTCCAGCCAAGAGAATCGCTTAAGAACGCTATGCAGTACATCTAGAGCAATTCCGCAGAACACAAGTCCGCTGATCAATATCAATACTCGCTGGCAGACGCGCCGAAATGTCTTGCTGCCAAACCAGTATGAACCCCCAAGGACAACCACGAAGAAAAGCCCTGCAATTGCGCTCACCAGTAGTTCACCAAAGTCAATGGCTCTTAAGCCAAGCGTGCCCTGGAAATTCGCTGTAGAGGCAATCATGCTGCCTAAACGCTCATGCAGTTGAAATATGTCATCTACAAATAAATAGAGAAAGAGTAAGCAGAATGCTAGATATAGCCAGTTAGAGCGAATTCTGATCAAGGCTGCAAAACTAAAGATTAACCACAGTTCTTTAATGTACTGAAATGACTCACCAAAGCTTCGCTCTTCGGTCATCGACCAGTACCAGTCATCCTGATCTCCAAGAGCGTATGCGCCTACGTGAAATGCAAGTATTACAAGGTCGGTGAGTACCAGCAGAAATAAGACTTCAATCGAGCGTCGCCTTTCTAAATTCATTACGTCTCACAAACTCCTCTGAAGTAATTGTGTATCGCGACATCGACAAATCAAACGCAGGGATGGCATGTCCCTTTACTTATCCTTATTCTGAAATTAACCTTAATAAAAAGATTTCAGAATTTATCTTTCATCTGTCTTTGTGGGGATGAAAAATCATCGCAGTAACGCAGAGCCTGTCTATGAAGCTTATTTATATAGGCGAAGAGGTTAACTCAAGTTGATTCAAAGCAGGATTTTTGCCTGTAATTCTTATCCTTGTTAAAGAAAAGGTTAAAAGCGCAGCCGAGAATTATCGGTCGTCAAATCATTGGTCATCAGAAGTGGGGATAATCGCCGACTCTACAAATCAAACAGGATCGTTATACGATCTACGGATCTGACTAAATTTAAGCGCTATGAAATCTGGTTACACCCTACCTGTATTTGCCTGTGCCTCTGCGATCGCAGCGCTCCAGCATCTTCGACACAGTAACGCGATTCGTGAGGTTGAACTTGATCTGATTCATCCAGATCAAAAGGTGCAGATTGCGATCGAGCAAGTCGCGAAGCTGACTGCAAACTCTGCACTGGCAATTACCCGCAGCGATCCGGGCGATAATCTCGATCTGACCCGGAACACACCAATTTGGGCGATGGTTGAATTAAACCAAGGAGAAGGAATTACGATCGTTGGTGGTGAAGGCATTGGGCAGCGATCGGATCAACACGCTGCAATCTACGCTTATGCTCAACAGTTAATTCTCACAAACTTAAATCGATTACTTCAGCCTGGAGAATCCCTGCGCGTCACCTTAATTTTGCCTGAAGGTCGGCAACTGGCAAAACGCACTTCAAACGAAGCCTTCGGAGTCGTGGAAGGCTTATCGCTGCTTGGAACCTCTGGCATTGCTCAACCGCTCAGCGCTCCCGACCAACTTGAACAATTCCGCGCCGAACTTCAGGAAAAATCAAAGCGATTTGACACGCTTGTTTTTTGCATCGGAGAGAACGGTTTGGATCTCGCTGCAAAGTTGGGCATCGATCGCGATCGCACTCTCAAAACTGCGAACTGGATCGGTTCTCTCTTAGTCGAAGCGGGAGTTCAACAAGTTAAATCAATTCTTCTATTTGGCTATCACGGTAAATTAATTAAACTTGCAGGCGGCATCTTTCACACCCATCATTATGTTGCCGATGCTCGACAAGAAATCCTCACCGCTCATGCGGCAAGAGTGGGAATCGAGTCATCCGATTTGCAAGCAATTCTTGCCAGTGCTACGGCTGAAGACGGATTGAAATACTTAAGAAATTTAGGAAGAGAAATCGAAGTTTATACCTCGATCGCCCAAACCATTGACGATCGCGCCCAGCATTACATTTTTACGCACAGTGAAGCAACCGTTGAGGTCGGTAGCATTTTGTTCGATCGCGCTCGGCAGATTTTGGTAAAAAGCAGAAAAGCAACTCAACTGCTTGAGTCCGTTTGCTAATGTGATTAGAATAGCCAAAATATCTAAAACGACTCATTTTTTACTGCTCTTCAAAACGTCCGTTTGCTCCCGGTTTGATCGTCCGTTCATTTCATCAGGAAACTCCCGTGACTCCACATACTGAACCGTCTGTTTTGGATACCCCGCTCGTATCTACTTCAGATCTAAATGCCCTCGATCGTCAAATGATCGTGATTCTCGATTTTGGGTCGCAATATTCAGAACTGATTGCCCGCCGCATCCGCGAAACTCAGGTCTATTCTGAAGTTCTGTCGTATCGCACCACGATCGAACAGTTGCGCCAGCTCAACCCCAAGGGCATTATTCTATCTGGTGGCCCAAATTCGGTTTATGACAATGGCGCACCGCAGTGTGATGCAGGAATTTGGCAGCTTGGCATTCCCGTTCTAGGCGTGTGCTACGGGATGCAATTGATGGTGCAACAGCTTGGCGGCAGTGTCGAACGTAGCGATCGCGGCGAGTACGGCAAAGCGAATCTTGCGATCGATGATCCCACCGATTTGCTCACGAATGTCGAAGATGGCTCGATCATGTGGATGAGCCACGGCGATTCGGTGACGCAGCTTCCATCCGGCTTTGAAATCCTCGCTCACACAGCAAATACGCCCTGTGCTGCCATTGCTGAACACGATCGTAAACTCTACGGCGTACAGTTCCACCCAGAAGTGGTGCATTCTCAATACGGACAGGCTTTGATCCGCAACTTTGTCTACCACATCTGCGAATGTGAGCCGACCTGGACAACCGATGCGTTTGTCGAAGAAGCGATTCGCGAAATTCGTGGCAAAGTTGGGGATAAGCGAGTGCTGTTAGCGCTGTCTGGCGGTGTAGATTCCTCAACGCTGGCATTCTTGCTGCATCGGGCGATCGGGGATCAACTCACCTGTATGTTTATCGACCAAGGCTTTATGCGAAAGCTAGAGCCAGAACGCTTGGTGAAGCTGTTCCATGAGCAGTTCCATATCGATGTTGCCTATGTGAACGCTCGCGATCGTTTCTTAGCGGCGGTCGATGGCATCACTGATCCTGAAGAGAAGCGCAAACGCATTGGACACGAATTTATTCGCGTGTTTGAAGAAGAATCGAAGCGGTTAGGCCCATTCGATTATCTCGCTCAAGGGACGCTTTACCCGGACGTGATTGAATCTGCGGATACTAACGTTGATCCAAAAACTGGAGAGCGAGTCGCGGTCAAAATTAAGAGCCATCACAATGTGGGTGGATTGCCAAAAGATTTGCAATTCAAGCTGATTGAACCATTACGGAAACTGTTCAAAGACGAAGTGCGAAAGGTTGGACGTTCGATCGGTCTACCTGAAGAAATCGTCAATCGTCAACCCTTCCCTGGTCCTGGTCTAGCGATTCGGATTTTGGGTGAAGTGAACGAAGAAAAGCTGAACATTTTGCGGGATGCCGATCTAATCGTGCGTCAGGAAATCAATCGTGCAGGCATCTACCACGATGTATGGCAGGCTTTCGCAGTCTTGCTGCCTGTGCGAAGCGTTGGAGTGATGGGAGATCAACGCACTTATGCTTATCCGATCGTGCTGCGCTGCGTCAAGAGCGAAGACGGCATGACCGCAGACTGGGCGCGAATTCCATATGATCTGCTTGAAACCATTTCCAACCGCATCGTGAACGAAGTCAAGGGCGTAAACCGCGTGGTTTACGATATCACCTCGAAGCCACCGGGAACGATCGAGTGGGAATAAGCGAAAACAGCACGATCGCCCTTGATTAATTACGGGCGATCGAACGGTTGCACATAATCGATCATTGCGGAATTTATCGTAGCGACGCGATTAATCGCGTCGCTACGATTTGAACCTAAAATTGGGAAACTGCATTCGACTCGATATGGCACACCATCACGGGCACCACCACGGACACCATCATCACCCCAGTCCCGGTCATGCACACCGGACTAATTCTTACAATCGCGCTTTTGTTGTCAGTGTCACGCTGAATGCTGGTTTTGTCGTTGCTGAAGTAGTTTACGGGCTTTTAGCCAACTCCCTAGCACTGCTTGCAGATGCAGGACACAATCTCAGCGACGTTTTAGGATTATTACTGGCTTGGGGAGCGAGTATTTTAGCGCGTCGTCAACCGACTCCCCGACGCACCTTTGGATTTCGTCGATCGTCAATCTTAGCGGCTTTGCTCAATGCGACGTTTCTCCTGATTGCCTGTGGTGGCATTGGTTTAGAAGCAATCCAGCGATTTCGCAGTCCGGCACCTGTTGAAGGCGGAACGATTATTTTGGTGGCGGCGATCGGAATTGCGGTGAATACGATCAGTGCCCTGATGTTTGTGTCAGGACGCAACTCTGATCTGAATATCAGGGGCGCATTTTTGCATTTAGCCGCCGATGCAGTGGTTTCACTGGGCGTGGTGTTAACCGGGATTGCGATTCTGATGACCGGCTGGCAGTGGCTTGATCCGATCGTCAGTTTGGCAATTACGATCGTGATTGTGATCGGAACGTGGCAACTGTTTCAAGAATCGTTTAATCTCATGCTGGATGCGGTTCCAGAAGGAATTGAGCCGCTTGCGGTACGAGCCTACCTTGCAGAGCGTCCAGAAGTCGCTCAAGTGCATGATTTACACATTTGGGCAATGAGTACAACCGAAGTAGCACTAACCGCTCATCTAGTCACTCCATCTGGACATCCGGGTGATGCATTCATAGCTGGACTTTGCCGAGAGTTGCACGAGCATTTCGGGATCGAACACGCCACGATTCAAATTGAGCTTGGCGATCCGAATGCGGCTTGCCCTGTTGCTTGTGAAGGTTAATTTCTCTTGATTAGCTTAGACACCGCACCTTTAACAATCTGTGGCAATAATTCTAGTCCCGGCAGGAAAACAATTCCTAGTTGCTGCATTAATCCAAGTGCATCGCCTTGCCCCCAGTGTTCTAAGATTTTTCCATTGTGTACTCGATCGATGTGCATGATCGATAAGCGAATTTGTTTACCTGTAGGGGGAAGACCCTGAAACGCTCCGGAGTGCGTTGCGATAAATGTTCCACAGGTCACAACTCGATCGTCAGTAACCACAATCTCATCAAACTGGTGTTGTCCTTGACTAAAAGCTGAGTAGAACGACATTCCGAACTGCTTGAATCCCTCTGCATTCAAGGGCTCAGGCATACCCACTAGATGGGCAACAAAATCTGGAGCTAAAAGATCTAAAGCCTGCTCAATTTTGCGGTCATCAAATGCTTTGTAGAACTGGAGAACAAGGTCTTTATTCTGTTCGGATGTCATATGGTTTTGCAAAAAATAAAGAGATGCCCCGGTGGAACATCTCTTAGAATTCTACTGAATTAGAAACTAGGCAATCGCTGCAATATGCACATCATTAGTGCTGAGTAGTTCTTGCAGTTCGTCTGAATCCACCGTTTCTTTCTCAACTAGCATCTCAGCTAGTTTGTCGAGAACCGGACGATTTTGAACCAGAACCGCTTTCGCACGACGATAGGCTTGCTCGACTAAGTTCCGAACTTCGTCATCGATCGCGGCTGCGGTTTCTTCCGAGAAATCGCGTTCTGCGGCGATGTCCCGACCGAGGAACATATTGCCTTGCTGACGACCGAGCGCCACCGGACCTAAGCGATCGCTCATTCCGAAGCGTGTCACCATTTGCTTTGCGACTCGTGCCACTTGCTGAAGGTCATTCGATGCGCCTGTAGTAACTTCTTCTTCACCAAAGACGATTTCTTCAGCAATCCGACCGCCCAGCGCGACTGCCATTTGGTTTTGCAGGTAGGAGCGGGAGTATAAGCCCGAATCCATCCGGTCTTCGCTCGGCGTGAACCAAGTTAAACCACCCGCACGACCGCGAGGAATAATGCTGATCTTTTGAACAGGGTCGTAGTCAGGCATTAATGCACCGACTAATGCGTGACCTGCTTCGTGGTAAGCGACTAGCTCTTTGCGCTTTTCGCTCATGACGCGATCTTTCTTCTCAGGTCCAGCAAGGACACGATCGATCGCATCGTTGATTTCGTCCATCGAAACTTCGGTTAGATTGCGACGAGCCGCCAGAATCGCTGCTTCGTTCAGCAAGTTCGATAAGTCTGCTCCGGTAAATCCAGGAGTCCGACGGGCGATTTTTTCAAGATCGACATCTTTCGACAAGGTTTTGCCGCGAGCGTGGACGTTGAGCACTTCCAAACGACCTGCGTAATCCGGACGATCGACCACGACTTGACGGTCAAACCGACCCGGACGCAAGAGTGCAGCATCCAGCACATCAGGACGGTTTGTTGCCGCAATGATGATAATTCCGGTGTTGCCTTCAAACCCGTCCATCTCGGTGAGGAGTTGGTTTAGGGTTTGTTCGCGTTCATCGTTTCCACCACCGAGACCTGCGCCCCGCTGACGACCGACCGCATCAATTTCATCGATAAAGACGATACAAGGTGCGTTGGTTTTTGCTTGCTCGAACAGATCGCGGACGCGGGAAGCTCCCACACCGACGAACATCTCAACGAACTCAGAACCCGAAATCGAGAAGAACGGTACACCTGCTTCACCTGCAACCGCTTTTGCCAGTAGGGTTTTACCGGTTCCAGGAGGACCTACAAGTAGGACACCCTTGGGAATTTTTGCGCCAATTGCGGTAAAGCGATCGGCATTCTTCAAGAAGTCTACGACTTCATTGAGTTCGAGTTTTGCTTGATCAATCCCTGCCACATCGTTAAACGTGACTTGGGTTTGCGGTTCCATTTGAACTCTAGCTTTGGATTTTCCAAAGTTCATGGCTTGGCTGCCGGGACCGTTCTGAGCGCGTCGCAACAGGAAGAATAGACCCACAAGCAGCAAGATCGGGAAGAACAGACTGCTGACGGCGCGGAGCCAGAAGTCGTTGCCATCGGTTGCAGGCAGGACGGAAATATCGACGTTGTTGCGGGTCAGAATGCTAATGAGTTCGGGGTCGCTGGGTAGGTTGACGAGAACCCGGCTGCCGTCTTGGGACTGAACCAAGGCGCGAGAGCGATCGGAACTCAAACTTACTTTATTGACGTTGTTTTTTTCAACTTCTTGAATAAACTGGCTGTAGCGCCAGGTTTCACGTGTTTGGGGTTGCTTATCAAAAACCGCCGTTGCTAACGCAATTACGACGATCGCTAAAAGCGCATATAGCCCTGCATTTCTCCACCGCTTGTTCACCGGGGTGTATCCTCCTGAAAATAGGAATGAAAAGGGATCTCAGATTTGTATTGTTAATTTATATTACTGCTTATTAAGGCAGCTTGCATCAATCTGCAAGAAATCTGAGAATCACTGGTTTATCCAATTTAACGTAATGATTTGATAATGGACTTCGATTTCTGGGGCAAATTGCGATGCAGCTAAGCTTTTGTATCATTGTCAAAAACGAAGAGCAGAATTTGCCGCAATGCTTGAGGAGTGTGCAGGATTGGGTGAATGAACTGATTGTGCTGGATACGGGATCGAGCGATCGTACCGTTGAAATTGCTCGATCGTTTGGCGCACAAGTTCACTCTTTTGATTGGTGTAATGACTTTTCAGCAGCGCGGAATGAATGTTTGAAGTATGCTCAGGGCGATTGGGTGTTAGTCCTGGATGCAGATGAGACTTTAGTGCCTGAAGTTGCGCCGATTTTGAGAAGCGCGATCAAGCAGGAGGAGTATTTAGTCTTTAATCTAGTCCGACAAGAAGTTGGAGCAGCGCAATCTCCGTATTCCCTAGTTTCTCGATTGTTTCGCCGCCATCCTCAACTTTGGTTTTCTCGTCCCTATCACGAGATGATTGATGATCAGGTGGTGGCGCTGTTGCAGCACGAGCCGCACTGGAAGATTGGATCAATTTCAGAAGTTGCAATTCTGCACAAAGGCTATCAGGCGGAGGTGATTGCGAAGCGTGACAAGGTGAACAAAGCACGATCGACAATGGAAGGTTTCCTTGCTGCTCATCCGAATGATCCTTATGTTTGTAGCAAGCTGGGTGCGTTGTATGTTCAGGTGGGTGAAACTACAAAAGGAATCGAGCTTTTAGAGCGGGGATTATCGACGGTCGAAGATGTTTCGACGAAATATGAACTGCACTATCATCTGGGCATTGTGTATTTAGAGCTAAATGAAATAGAGAAAGCGGCACAACAGTATCAGCAAGCGATTCAGCAGTCAGTTCTACCAAAACTCAAGCTAGGAGCAATCAATAACTTTGCAAGCTTGTTGAAGGACTGTGGTGATCTACAAAATGCAGCGCTTCTTTATCAGCAAGCTTTAGACATTGATCCAACCTTTGCGATCGCACACTGTAATTTAGGTGCAACGCTCAAAGCAATGGGACAGTTCACGACTGCGATCGACCATTACCATCAAGCGATTGCACTCAATCCGAACTATGCAGAGGCTTATCAAAACCTTGGTGTGGTGTTGCTGAACTTGGGTCGAGTTCCTCAGAGCTTAGAGGCATTCCGAACCGCGATCGCGCTACATCAACAACAAAATCCTCCTGAAGCTGAAAGACTTAAGCTTGGTTTAAGAGAGATGGGACTATGGTGAATTGGTACAACGGCAGCGCGATCGAGGGTGATCAGATTCAACTCTCAATCAATGATCCAGGCTTAATCTATGGTGCAACGACGTTTACAACATTGCGAGTGTATCAATCTCTGGATCATGCTTTAACTCAGTGGAATGAACATTGCGATCGATTGAAGGCAACGATCGCAGCCTTCCACTGGCAAGATCCAAACTGGAACAACATTCGCTCTGGTGCAGAATGGATGGCACTTCACTATCCAACGCTGAGAATAGTTGTGTTTTCAGATGGGCGAGAATGGATTACGGGTCGATCGCTTCCTCCTGATTTAGCGCAACGTCAACAGCAAGGCATTACTGCTTGGGTGGCAGAATCAGAACTGAGTCGATCGCTGCCTCAACACAAAACCGGAAACTATCTCGCGCCTTGGCTTGCACTGCAAGCCGCACAACGAGCCAATGCTCAAGAAGCAATTTTGATTGATCAGCATGGGAACTGGCTCGAATCCAGTACCGGGACGCTTTGGGGCTGGAAAGATGATCGCTGGTGGACACCGCCTTTAAGCACAGGCATCTTACCCGGATTGTTACGATCGCGCTTAGTTCCAGAACTATCCCCGATCGAGGAAGCTTGGACGGCTGAAGTGGTGCAGGAATTTGAGGCGATCGCTTATACAAACTGTGTGATGGAACTGATTCCGATTCATACGGTGATCGATCGTGACCAAAAGTATCACTACAATTCGGCTCATGCAAAATTTCAGCAAATCAGAAATTTCTTCTTGAGCAACTCTACTGACTTGTAGGAAGGCGCAGGATGTTGCACAGTTAGGGAAGAATAGCGCGTTATCTAAATTCTATGTTTCACCGGATTTTAATCTGTACTGACTTCAGCGATGGACTCCAGCGACTGGTGCGTTTTGTCCCGCAGTTTGCCGCCAGCGGAATGCAGCAAATTGTATTTCTTCATGTCGTGCCGCTCTCAGAAGATCTCGGAGTGCCGAAGCCTAACGCCGAAAAAGTCGATCGTGCTCAAAGACGGCTTGCTGCTGCACTCGAACAAATTCCCGCAGGAGTCGAAGTCAAAGTCGAAGTGCAACCCGGACGCGCTGTAGATGTGATTTCCCGCATCGCCAAAACCTATCAATCTGATGTGATTTTGATGGGAACCCAAAGCCGTAACCTTTTCACCGAAACTCTATTTGGTAGCACCACCGCAGAACTTTCGCAGCGATCGCCCGCTCCCATCATGACGGTGCGTCCCCAACTGATCTCAGCCCTCACCACCGAAGAACTGACCCTACGCTGTCAGCATCTATTCCGGGGACTGCTGATTCCCTACGACGACAGCAACGCTTCAAAGCACACGATCGCTCAAATTGTCCAACATGCCCGACCCGAAATCCCTCAAAATTGCTACCTTTGTCGCGTCATCGAAGAAGGCGGTAGATTTAATCCCTCGCCTGCCGAAGAACAACGTTTAATCTCAGAAACCTTAGTGCCTGCTCAAGCACAACTGCAAGCCGCAGGGATCAAAACCGAAATCGAACTGCGCCGGGGAAGCACGATCGCTCAAATCTTGGAAGCTGCTCAGGATCAAGATGTCAGTGCAATCGCAATTTCCTCTAACAGCAGCAATCGTGGTTTCTCCTCTGTTCCTAGCTTTGCAGCAGAACTCTTACGGCGAAGTTTGCATCCCGTTTTGTTTTTTCCGGCTCCTCGTTAAGCCGGACTTCTGTCGAAATGAACCTGGGTTAAATCCTTAAGAACTTTCGGCTTCATCCGCTCAAATTCAGCCTTGAGCAAGTCCTTACTGATCGCTGCTTTGCCTACAGATGCCCAGGCTTGACTGGAAAGCATCCACTCGCGAAGTTGCGATCGCTGGGCATCTGTCGTCTGTACAGGGATCACATAGGCGCAGTGGTGCGGATCTTCGATCGCGAAAAACAGAATGTAATAACTTTCCTTTTCGATCAGGAGACGTGTCAGTTTTTGACCCTGCTCGGTTTTCAAATCCAGAAAACACTTTAACCAGCGCGGATTGCCGTCTTTATGCTGAATCTGATTGTAAAGCGCTGTCACCCAGAGAATCACAGGATGCGGCGATTGAATGCACAGAAACGTTTTAAAAAACTGATTGTATAGCCGACCGACTTGAATGTTCTCAATTTCCTGCTGAGGGAGCATCACCCATATCGTCGCTGAAGTGTCCTGCTTGGTTTCGAGAACGTGGGGAAAGACAATTTGCGCGATCGGTTTATCTTTGGGCCAAGTAGTGAGTTGGCAAGCATCATCCGCAGAGAGGCGATGTGTAGTCCGGGCTGACGTTGTGACCGATCTTTTCAGCAACGCCTCACCAATGCGATGACTAATGTGGCGATTGGCATCGTAGCGCTGCTCCAGCGGCTCTAAAGCTTTGAGAATTTCTCCGATCGTTTGAGGACGATCTTGTGGCAGTTTGGCTAAACACCGCATGACCAAGGCTTCTAGTACCTTCGGAACTCTTGTGGAGGAATTTGCCTCGGCAAAACTTTTTGGTTGCTGAAAATGATGCGCTTTGTACCAACCGCCAAACGAATGGGTCTCCGCTTGCAGTGGCATTCGTCCGGTTAGCATTTCATAAAACATCACCCCTAAACTGTAGATGTCCGATCGCGAGTCGAGTTCGCGTCCTTCCATTTGCTCCGGAGAAGAATACGCCAAAGTTCCCATGTAGGAACTGGTTTGATTGTTGTCGGCTTGCATCAATTTAGAAATCCCGAAGTCGAGAACTTTGAGCAATTCTCCAAAGCCTGTGTCCTGCGTTACAAGGATGTTACTGGGCTTGATATCTCGGTGAATGATCGGACAAAGAGCGCCGTCGATCGCAATGCCCTGATGAGCGCAGTGCAGTCCGGCGCAAAGCTGACGCGCTAAACTGAGAAAGCGAGGAAGCGGTAGATTTTGAGCGCTAATCATTTCGCTCAAGCTATTGCCCTCTAAGTATTCCATCACATAGTAGGGCACTTCTTGGTCATCGACTCCGTAATCCATCACGCGGACAATGTGCATACTTTTGGTGCTGAGGAGTGCACAAGTCCGGGCTTCACTGCGGAAGCGATCGCGCATTTTCCGCGTTAACAGCGTTTGCGACAGAAACTTGACTGCGACGATCACGCCGCCGAGTAGGACATCTTCCGCTTTGTATACCTGCCCCATCGCACCACGCCCGATCAGTTCGATCAGTTGATAGCGATTGGAGAGCAATTGTCCGATTCGAGGGTCAGTCATGCGGCGAGGATTCAAGGAACGGATAACTTCAGTATGGACACTTGCGCCTTTGAAGTAACTTGATGAAGCGGGGACTGCCTACGTAAGTGGAGTGGTTTGTCGCTCTAGGGTCGCTTCCATCATGTTGGTGAGCGCGTGTCCGGTGAGCATCGTGCTGGCGAGATAATAGCGATCGTCGCTCAGGCGGTAAATCGTTTCAAATCCGCTACGTCGCTGGCGATCGCCTAAAACCCAGTGCCGCTGAACCAGCGATTCAGGCGCAATCCAACCTTCACCTTCGATACGCCCCAGAATACTGTGCTGCAACACAAAGGTATAGCGGCGATCGCCTTGATCGAGTCGTCCCCGATAGTGCAGGGTCATATCTTCGCGATCGGGCGCTTGAGGAAACGTGAGTTTGGTAATCAGAGTGAACCAGTCATCGCGGCTCCAAGCGACGATGAGTTTTCCCTTCATAGCGATCGGGAGTCCGTCACGCTCTAGCCAATTTCCCTGGAGTGTCCAACGTCCTGGCTCCATTAAAAACGTGTGGTTCACGGCGGTTCTAGGCTAAGTGGCTCCCCATGCTACCACGCAGTGCTCTTAGGCCACGTGGTGGATTTCCCCTAAAAGTACGGGTTGCGGTGCGCCTGTGACCTCCGGGAGATTACCGGGAATTCCGTGATATCGCCAATATGCCAGGACTGCGAATGCGATCGCTTCTTTAAAGTCGGCGTTCACTCCAGCTTCGTCGGTTGTGGTAATAATGCTGTCGGGCAGCAAGGCTTGGAGGCGGACTTTGAGGTAAGTGTTATGACTGCCACCGCCGCAGACTAGGACGCGATCGGGTAGCTGCGGCAGGAATGTTTTGTAGCTGTGGGCGATCGAGGCAGCAGTGAATTCGGTTAGGGTTGCCAAAATGTCAGCCTGACTTAGACCTGCGGCATCGGCTAAACAAGTGTTGAGATAGTCTTGTCCAAAGTGTTCTCGTCCGGTAGATTTGGGCGGCGGTTGTTGAAAAAAGTCTTGCTGTAACCAGCGATCGACGAGTTCTTGATTTGGGGTGCCGCTGGCTGCCCAAGCGCCATCGCGATCGTAAGTTTGGTCTGAGAACTGCTGGACTGCTAGGTCGATCAGCATATTTCCGGCTCCCGTGTCCCAACCTCGAATCGGCAATCCTGATTTTGCTGGAGGTAAAAAAGTGACATTGCCAATGCCGCCAATGTTTTGCACACAGCGAAATTCGATCGGGTGTCTCAGTAAAGCAGCATCGATCGCGGGAACGAGGGGTGCGCCTTGTCCGCCGATCTCGATGTCTGCGGTGCGGAAGTTGCTGATGGTGGCAATTTTTGTTTGATGCGCGATCACGGCTCCGCGTCCAAGTTGCAGGCTGTAGCCTAAGCGATCGGATGGGGGACGATGAAACACAGTTTGACCATGCGATCCGATTAGAACGGCTGGCGTTTGGTTGCTTTGAATTCGCAGGGCGGCTTGGGCGAATTGATCAGCGATTTCGTCATCAAGTTCGGCAAGTTCCGCCATTGATAAAGCGGCTCCACTGCAAACGGAGAGAATGCGATCGCGTAACTGTGCTGGATAGGGATAGGTTTCACCTGCGATTAGAGTTGCTTGTAAGTCATCTGTAGAGCCAGAGATCTCGACGAGAGCGGCATCAATGCCATCGACGGATGTACCACTCATCAAGCCAGTTATACGCATGGGGTTTGCTGCTTAAAGGTCAGGATTTATTGTGGAGTTGAATGGTTGAAACCGCAATCATTTGCAAATTTGATTCTAGTTTGAAACACAAATTCCGAGATGCTTAATTGAATGTGAACGTCCACAAATCAAATTGAGATGAAATCAGCAAATTGAGATGAGATCAGCGCTTGGGCAAACTAATTTAGAAATCACCTGTCATTCATTATGCTATTCAACTTTTCGACAATGCGCCGATCGCATAGACACACAATTCTGATCGCATCTTTAGCGCTGGTTAGTTGTAGCCCCAGTCATGCAGTTCCAAACCCTGTTCAGCAAGCTTTCAATCTGAAGTATCCCGGTGTAAATGCAAGGTGGGAAGGAAAGCCCTATGGTTATGAAGCAGTTTTTGTCAAAGATGGCAGAGAGTATGAGGCGGAGTTTTCTCGATCGGGACAGTGGCTCGAAACGGAATACGAGGTGGAAGCCGATCAGTTTTCTGCGATCGTGCTAGAGCGGGTGAGACAGCAATATCCAGGGTATGCGGTGACAAAGCACGAAATTGAACTGACTCCGAACGGCACATTTTATGAGGTTGAAATTGAGCGCGGTAACGAGGAAATAGAACTTTATTTTGACGATCGTGGTAATCCAGTGGGCAATGCTAACGAGGACGCTTAGATTACGAGAGGGATCGTGTGAAGGACGATCCCTCTTTACAGGAGCAGTAATTTGAATGTTCTAAGTTGTGTACTCTGCGTTGATTTTTACATAGTCATAACTTAGATCGCAGCCCCAAGCTTTTCCACTACCTGAACCGTTACCAATGCTTACAGAGAGAATCACCGGATGATCTAACGATTGTCGATCGCCTTCTGTACTTCTTGCTGCTTGTTGTTTCAAATATCCACTTGCTGCTGCACGATCGAACGGTTGTGGCTGTCCGTTCTGCATCATCAGGAATTCACCCAGCTTAATCTGCAAATCTGCTTGATCGAACGTGACATCGGCTCGTCCGGCTGCACCTGCAATTCTGCCCCAGTTCGGATCGCGTCCAAAAATGGCTGATTTTACCAGCGAAGAACCCGCGATCGTTCGAGCGACTTTCCGCGCCGATGCGTCATCTGCTGCGCCGGAGACCTGCACTTCAATCAGACAGGTTGCCCCTTCGCCATCTCGTGCGATCGCTTTTGCTAAATACATACAAACTTCGGTCAGCATCGCTTCGAGCTTTTCTGCTTCGGCTCCTGCTTCGGTAATGGCAGGTGTCCTCGATTGTCCATTCGTTAAAGCAATCAAACAATCATTCGTGCTGGTATCACCATCAACTGTGATTTGGTTAAAACTACGATCGGCCGCCCGACTTAACATTTGCTGCCATAGGGGAGGAGAAACCGCCGCATCACAAGTGACAAACGCTAACATCGTCGCCATGTTGGGGTGAATCATGCCTGAGCCTTTGGCAATGCCACCGATGCGAACCGGACGATCGGCAATCGTCGTTTCTAGCGCGATCGATTTGGTGACTAAATCTGTGGTCGTAATCGCTTTGGCTGCGGCATCGTTTCCGGTTTCGCTCAGGCTTGCAACGAGATTTGGCACTGCCGATCTCAGCACATCCATTTTGATTCGCTGACCGATAACGCCAGTGGAAGCAAGGAGAATCGTATCTGAAGCCACATTGAGCGCTTGGGCAATTAGTTGAGCGCTTTCGAGGGCATCGATCATGCCTTGTGAGCCTGTTGCGGCATTCGCTTGTCCGGCGTTGCAGAGGATTGCGCGGCAATTCGATTTCGTTTGTAGGCGCTCGCGGCAGTAATCGACTGGAGCAGCGCGGACTTGGGACGTGGTGAAGACTCCAGCCGCGATCGCATCAACTTCGGAGACAATTAGAGCGAGATCCGGTAAGCCAGAGGGCTTGAGTCCAGCCGTGATTCCTGCTGCTTTGTAGCCTTTCGGAGCTGTAATGCCGCCTGCGATTTGCTGCCAGTCTGCCATAATATCTCACCTATGTTCCTGAATCGCGATTATATCGGCAGTCGGGATGAGGGGCTAGAGGTTTAAACAAGAAAAAAGGAGGGTCGCAGTTCGCGAGTTCCTCCTATCATCAGGGTGCATCTACTTATCACAGTATGACATTGACAGGGTGAGGGGTGAAACCCCTTCAGTGCAACTTCGTAAAATTTACACCTTGTTTTGAAGTAGCTTCACAAAAACCAGTGATCTTACACTGGAACAATGGGAGTCTATAAACTTGTAGGAACACTCTATTTTTCCAGAAGTTTGCTCGAGAAGCAGATGCAGCAAGCCTTTGAGCAAGATTGTAGATACCCTCTTTCCACCCTGGCTAACTCACACTAGCGATGAGTTTCGCTTCTTCTTCTTTCGACAGTACTCGACCTTCATCTTCAAAACCGGAGATCCGATCGAAGTTCAAATACTGATATAAGTCTGCCGCGAACGGGTCAACTTTTTCTTTTACCACACTCATGTACTCCTCGATCGTCGGAATTTTACCCAGTAGGGCACAGACCGCCGCGAGTTCCGCAGAGCCAAGATACACTTGTGCACCTTTACCCATGCGGTTGTTGAAGTTCCGGGTGGAAGTCGAGAACACGGTTACGCCGTCCTCTACTCGTGCCTGGTTGCCCATACAAAGAGAGCATCCGGGCATTTCTGTCCGTGCTCCGGTGGCTTGGAAGATTTCGTAGACTCCTTCAGCGCGTAGATGTTGTTCGTCCATGCGGGTCGGCGGGGCGATCCAGAGTTTGGCTTTGGCGACTCCGGCTCCTTCAAGAATTTTCGCAGCAGCGCGGTAATGTCCAATGTTGGTCATACACGAGCCGATAAAGACTTCATGAATTGGATCGCCTGCACATTCGGACATCAGTTTGATGTTGTCGGGGTCATTTGGAGCAGCAACGATCGGCTCTTTAATCTGATCCAAATCGACTTCAATGATGTCGGCATATTCGGCATCGGAATCGGCTTGCAGCAGGTGTGGATCAGCCAGCCATTCTTCCATCTGGCGAACGCGGCGGAGAATGGTACGAGCATCGCCATAACCTCGCGCTACCATGTTTTTGAGTAAGGCAACATTCGATCGCAGGTATTCGGAGACGGTTTCGACGGAGAGCGCGATCGTGCAGCCTGCCGCCGATCGTTCAGCCGTAGCATCTGTGAGTTCAAAGGCTTGCTCTAGCTGCAAATCGGGCAATCCTTCCATCTCGATGATTTTGCCAGAGTAAACGTTCTTTTTGTTTTCTTTGGCAACCGTGAGTTTACCTTGCTGCATCGCGACATACGGAATCGCATTTACCACATCGCGTAGCGTGACTCCGGGCTGTAGTTTACCTTTGAATCGAACCAGTACCGATTCAGGCATATCTAACGGCATTGCACCAAGCGCGGCGGCAAACGCAACCAAACCTGAGCCAGCCGGGAAAGAGATTCCAAGCGGGAAGCGAGTGTGGGAATCGCCGCCTGTACCAACGGTGTCAGGAAGCAGCATTCGATTCAGCCAAGAGTGAATGATGCCATCTCCCGGACGTAGAGAAACGCCACCGCGAGAATTGATGAAGTCGGGCAGTTCGTGGTGTGTTTTGATGTCTACGGGTTTCGGATAGGCTGCCGTGTGACAGAAACTTTGCATCACCAGATCTGCGCTGAATCCGAGACAGGCGAGTTCTTTTAGTTCGTCGCGGGTCATGGGTCCTGTGGTATCTTGCGATCCGACCGTGGTCATGATGGGTTCGCAAGAGGTTCCGGGACGAACGCCGGGAAGTCCACAAGCTTTACCGACCATTTTTTGCGCCAGCGTAAAGCCTTTTCCGGTATCGGCTGGCATTTGTGGACGCACGAACAAATCTGAGATCGGTAGTCCCATTGCCGATCGAATCTTGTCGGTTAACGTCCGACCAATCAGCAGGGGAATCCGTCCCCCGGCGCGGACTTCATCCAAAATCGTGTCCGGCTTCAGTGTGAAAGTTGAAACGACTTCACCGGATTCGTTGGTGATTTCACCTTTGTAGGGATAGATCGTGATCACATCGCCTGTATTCAAGTGCGTGACATCACATTCGATCGGTAATGCCCCCGAATCTTCCGCTGTGTTGAAGAAGATTGGCGCAATCTTGCCACCGAGAATGTAGCCGCTCGATCGCTTATTTGGCACAAATGGAATATCCTCGCCAATGTGCCACAGCACCGAGTTAATCGCCGATTTCCGCGATGATCCGGTTCCGACCACATCGCCCACATAAGCAAGCGGATGCCCTTTTTGCTTGAGTTCAACGATCGTTTCAAGCGATCCAGGCTGGCGCGTTTCCAACATTGCCAGCGCGTGAAGCGGAATGTCGGGGCGCGTGGTGGCGTGAGTTGCAGGCGATAAATCGTCAGTGTTGGTTTCACCCGGAACCTTGAACACTGTCACCGTAATCGCTTCAGGCAAAGGAGCGCGACTGGTAAACCATTTTGCCTCTGCCCAAGACTTCAGCACATTCTGAGCGTAGGAGTTTCCGCTCTCCGCAAGTTCTTGCACGTCATGGAACGCATCGTAAACGAGCAGCGTTTTACCAAGAGCGATCGTTGCTGTTTCTGCAATTTCAGGATGGGGTGACTTGAGCAATTCGATCAGCGAGTGGACATTGTAGCCGCCCATCATCGTTCCAAGCAGTTCGACCGCTTCTTTTGGTGAAACGAGTGGACTCATGATTTCTTCTTTCGCGATCGCACTCAAAAATCCTGCCTTAACGTAAGCCGCTTGATCGACTCCCGGCGGAATGCGATCGCGTAACAATGACAGCAGAAAAGCTTCTTCACCCACAGGTGGAGCCTTGAGCAATTCACACAGGTCTGACGTTTGCTGCGGACTGAGAGGCAGGGGTGGAATTCCTAAAGCCGCCCGCTCAGCGACGTGTTGACGGTAAGATTCAAGCATATTCGGTTATTCGGTGTAGATCAGCAGCGTTATCACTCTATCGCGAACTTCTAGTCTAAAACTTCAGAGGAAGGATGCGGTAAAATGCCTGCACTTCAAATCTTTTTCTGAACCTAAATTTTCTCCTGTATCAGCCCTTACGAAAGTTCTTTCGCAAATCCGTTAAGGTCACAAGAATGTGACTCAGGTTACACCTTATGCGCCTAGAGCAGCTACAGGCATTTTTAGCGATCGCAGAGACTGGAAGTTTTCAACAAGCCGCCCGCAAGTGTGATGTGACGCAATCGACGATTAGCCGTCAACTTCAATCGCTGGAGGCTGATTTGGGAATGTCTTTGCTGCATCGGACGGCTCAGGCAAAATTGACCGTTGCGGGTGAGCGATTTTTGCCCCGCGCTCGGAGAATCTGTCAAGAATGGCGCAACGCGATCGCAGAGCTTGAAGAACTGCGGCTCGGTAAACAACCGGAACTTTGTGTTGCCGCAATTCATTCGGTCTGCGCCTTTCATTTGCCGCCTGTGCTGCAACGCTTTTGTCAGGATTTTCCCGAAGTGCGGTTGCGCGTGACTTCGCTAGGGAGCGATCGCGCCTTAAAAGTCTTGAAAGATGGATTGGTGGATTTGGCGATCGTGATGAACAACCGCTTTCTCACGGCAAGTCCAGAGATGGTGGTGGATGTGCTTTACGATGAGCCTGTACGGGTGTTAATGGCAGCAGATCATCCTCTCACAAAGTATCAAACGGTTCCCTGGTCGGAGCTAGTTCACTATTCGCAAGTCGTGTTCAAAGATGGTTATGGAATGCAGCGCTTGGTGCAAGAACAATTCCAGCGCCAAGGGGCAACGCTCAAAGCTGCATTAGAACTCAATACTCTCGATGCGTTTCGAGGTGTGGTGCGCCAGGGAGAATTGGTTGCCCTTTTACCTGAGAGTGCGATTCAAGACGTTCATTTAGATCCAACATTAGTCGTACGATCGACCACTGACCCAACGCTCATTCGACAAGTCGTTCTGGTGACGACGCACGATCGGCTTCAGATCCCTCCCATTCAACGATTTCGGGCACTAGTTCAAGAACTGATGCAGCCGTCGTTATTGGTACGAATGCCGAAAGCAATGGTCTGAATTGAACTGAATTCGTTCAATATGATGGGACACTTTGTAATTGCAGCCATTCATTTCTTGGGTAGAAGCTATGAGCTACGAGTTTCGGGACTTGTTGAAAAAAGTCGGCAGTGGAAACCACACAAACGAGAACCTGACTCGTCAAGAAGCAGAAACCGCAACTCGATTGATGCTGCTGCAAGAAGCGACTCCTGCCCAGATTGGTGCATTTATGATCTCGCACCGAATCAAGCGCCCCACCGGAGAAGAACTGGCTGGAATGCTCGATGCTTATGATGCCTTGAGCGAGAGACTGCCTGCAATTGCTTCCAAGATTCCCGTTACGGTAATGTGCAATCCCTACGATGGTCGATCGCGCACTGCTCCCTTGAGTCCATTAATTGCGCTGGTCTTAGCGGCAGCCGGGATTCCCGTGGTGCTACATGGGGGCGATCGAATGCCGACAAAAGAAGGTGTCCCCTTGATTGAACTTTGGGATGGATTAGGCGTGAATTGGAAGCCTTTATCGATCGCTCAAGTGCATCAAGTTCTAGCCAGTACAGGCTTAGGATTTGTGTATTTGCCGATGCACTTTCCCTTAGCTCAAGGTTTGGTTCCGTACCGAGAACAAATTGGTAAACGCCCACCGTTTTCGACGCTGGAATTGATGTGGAACCCTTACGCAGGTGAATCGCATTTAATTTGCGGCTATGTCCATCCCCCAACTGAAGGAATGTTCCGGGATGCGTTTGCAATGCGGGGAACGACGAACTTTACAACGGTGAAAGGACTAGAAGGCAGTTGTGATTTGCCTCGCGATCGTACTGCGATTATCGGCATGGGTATGGGCGAAAAGTTTGAGCGCCTAACTTTAGTGCCGCGTGATCATGGATTTGCCGCAAAAGAGTTACCCCTCACCCCGCTCGATGAATTTTTCATCGAAATGCGAGCAGTTCTTAAAGGCGAACCTTCCGAACTGTCGCAAGCGGTGATTTGGAATAGTGGGTTTTATTTGTGGCGATCGCACATCTGCACCAGTCTAGAAGCGGGATTTGCTCAAGCCAAAGCGATTCTAGAACTAGGGCAAGCTGAGCGTAAGTTGCAACAATTGATCGGGGCGATTGCAGAGTTGCGATCGCCCACTCCGGTAAATTCGATCTAGAGTGCGCCTGCTGCAGTCTTGTCTAAAACGCCGCCTAAATGCGTTGTAATGTTCATTGCCATCAATAGTGGGGTTGCATCGGCTCCTTTTACGTAATCGATCACGCTCACCGCACCATTTCCTTGCTTGAAATTCCAGAAAGCAGCCGGAGTTAAGCCTGCAACGTAGCAAAGAATGGCTTTGTTAATGGCATCGTGAGCCACGACCAGAATGGTTTCTCCAGGTTGGGCAGACTGAACGATCGCATCCCATCCCGCAACAGCACGATCCCAAACTTGCTGTAAATTTTCACCTTCAGGCATTTGGACTGTCTCCGGCTTACTTTGCCATTCATGCAGCAAGCCTGGATAACCTGCTTCAATTTCAGATTCAAACTTACCCTCCCAAAGTCCGTGACTGATCTCGCGCAAATCATCGCGTAGCTTCAGTTCAACTTCGGGATGATATTTGAGGATAATTTCTGCGGTTTCTTTTGGACGCGCCATTGAGCTACTCACGGCAGAATCAATCTGCACAGATTTGAGAAATTCTGCGGCTTGACTGGCTTGAACTCGTCCGTTGTCGTTGAGCGGCACATCAATTTGACCTTGAAATCGCCCCTGACGATTCCACTCGGTTTCGCCGTGTCGCACTAGCAACAGACGAGCGCCTTTGTGATTTGGTCTGATTTTGGGAATTGTTTCGCCCAGATGTGAGGTGACATTGAGCGATTCGATTTGAACTTGCTCCCCCAATTCACCAGAGAAGTTGAGAACGCTGATGCCACAGTTAGAAATATGGAAGCGCTGATACTCTGCGGGTTGAAGACCGATCGCAGTATTGATCAATGCTCGATTAATCCCACTATGCGCGACGATCAAAATCGTTTGATTCGGGTGTTGGGGAATGATCGATCGCCAAAAGCGCTCTGCTTGTTCATACAAATCTAGAACAGGTACAAGCTCAGTTCCATCCGGTAGCGGCATTCTGACTTTGTGCGGCTCAGAGTGCCAGTGAGCATACATTTCCGGGTATTTCTCTGCAATTTCCGTAAACAGCAATCCTTCCCAAATCTGAATATTAATCTCTTTGAGATCATCAGTCGTTTGAAGTGGGGGCGGATTGTCGAAGCCTGCGAGAACAATTTCAGCCGTGCGTTTAGCGCGTTGTAAAGGACTGCAGTAAATCGCATCGAACTTCAAATCTTTCAGGGCAGTTGCAACTTGGGTTGCCATCTTTTCGCCCTTCTCGGTCAGCGTGGAGAGATCACAATGCCCCTGCGCTCTTTTTTCCACGTTATAGCTGCTTTCACCGTGGCGCACGAGAATTACACGAGTCGTCATAGAAGTTGTTTAGGGCAAAAAGTCAGCCTGATTTTATCGTGTTCGGGTGGCGAAAGTACGATCGTGATTCAGCGCGATCGCGCTCTGAGTTCCCTAGAATAACGGGAAGACACTTTAAGGGACTGGCATGACACCGAAGCGGATTTTATTGTGGGGTTTGACCTTAGTTGCAGTCGCGGCCATCGCGCTTGATCTAATTGGCAGTTGGAATCAACCTCAATTTCAAAGTCGATTGGAACTTTCTCAGACAGATTTACTGCTCCAAGCCGCGCAGTATCAAGGCGATTCCAATACCGCCGCCTTGACCGATCGCAACCCTCAGAAAACTGCGCTAGAGGCGTATCAAAAAACACGATCGTCGGTTGAAAAAGGAATCTCCACGGCTCAAACCCAAATTGAATCAGACTCCGATTCTGCTAAAGCCTTAACGACGGAACTTGCAAAACAAGTGACATTACGCGATGAGCTTGATGTCAGAATTGGCATTCTTCAGGCTCAACAAAATCAAGTCGATGCAGCACTCAAAAGCTGGGCAAATCTCACCGCTCCGCAAACTCAAAAAAGCCGCAATCTCAAAACAACGGCGGATACCTTAACCGCACTGTGGCAGAATACATTGCCACCCAGAGCTGAGTCGATTCTGAAGCAAAATCTCACAGGCTGGTTCCGTAATCGATCGCTCGAAAAACTCTACACCCTAGAACAGCGATCGGATGCACTCACTGACCTTCGCAGTGCAGAACAGGAAGCCTCTCAGCAGGCTTTAGTGAAATGGGTCAGCGCTAATGCGGTTCCGGCGATCGCGCTGATTGTTGGTTTTGGGGTGCTGGTCATTCTAGTAGGACAATGGCTGCTCAAGCGCGACCAATCCTTACTGTTGGGAACGAACTCAATCCGATGGGCAGTGCCTTGGGATTTTGAGATTACTTGGCAGGTGTTAGTGGTTGGATTCTTTGCCGTTGGGCAACTGCTGATCGGACAGGTGATTGTCCCGCTCGGATTGTTGGCGGCAAGAACAGCATTTCAGTTTGATCCGACGACCTTTACTGTGCGCGATCGTGCGTTTCTCGCTTTCTTCACTTATCTACTGCTTGCCGCAGGTGGACTTAGCGTTTTGTATTTCTCAGTTCGGAAGTTTTTGCCGCTTGAGAATAACTGGTTTCGCTTTAGCCTAAAGGGTCGCTGGTTGCTTTGGGGTGTGGGTGGATATGCAGCAGCTTACCCGCTAGTTGCAGGAATCTCTTGGATCAATGACAAGATTTGGCAGGGTCGCGGCGGCAGTAATCCGCTCTTGTCGATCGCGCTTGAGGGTCGAGATTCGATCGCGCTCGTTCTATTTTTTGTCACGGCAGCGATCGCGGCTCCATTATTTGAGGAAACGTTTTTCCGAGGATTTCTCTTGCCTTCATTGACGAAGTATTTCACCACTTGGCAAGCGATTTTAATTAGCGGCTTGATCTTTGCGATCGTGCATTTGAGTTTATCTGAAGTTCTGCCCTTAACCGTGTTGGGTGTAATTCTCGGATTTGTTTACACCCGGACGCAAAATCTCATGGCATCAGTGTTACTTCATGCGCTGTGGAATAGTGGAACCTTGTTAGCATTGTTCTTACTTGGCAGTTCCGCAAGCTGAAATTTGGCAGACTCACTTGGAGGCAGCGACTATGAGTACCTCTCTTGATCTCAGTGAAGATCTTCTCTACCCTTCCGGCGACGGCAAACCAATGGCAGAAAATACTGAGCAATACCGTTGGATTGTCATGCTCAAGGAAAATCTGGAGATTCTGTTTGCCGATCGATCTGATGTCTTCATTGCCGCTGACTTATTTTGGTACCCGGTGAAAGTGAAGCAATTCCCTGTGCCACATCAAGCTCCCGATGTAATGATTGTCTTTGGCAGACCCAAAGGAGCGCGGCGTTCCTATAAGCAATGGCAAGAAGACAACCTGCCATTTCAAGTTGTGTTTGAAGTTCTATCCGACAGTAACAAAACCCGAAATGCCATTGAGGCGATGCAGTCTAAGTTTCGCTTTTATGAGCAATACGGAGTAGAGGAATATTACATCTATGAGCCCGATGACTTCGCCTTGGAAGGTTGGCAACGGCAAGGATCATCTTTGATTCCAATTCCGCAGATGTCTAGTTGGATCAGTCCACGTCTAGGGATTCGCTTTGAGTGGCAACCGAGAACAGAATTAGTGGTATATCGCCCGGATGGACGACGATTTCTGAGTTCTGTGGAATTGGAGCAACGCGCAGAGCAAGAACGGTTACGTGCAGAACAGGAACGGCTACGTGCAGAACAGGCAGAACAAACCCTGCGGGAAGCCGTGCCGCGATTGTTCGCGTTAGGACTCAGTGCGGAGCAGATAGCGGGTTCGTTGGGATTAACGATCGATATCGTTCAATTGATTCTTGACCAGCAGGATTATTCCTAAAAACATTACACAAAGCGCGATCGCGACGATCGTTTCTTCGATTCTTGGCGACAGAATTACGATGAAATCTTGTCCCTTCGTTAGCGCTGCGAAACTCGAAACACAAAATGGCATCAGATATAGCCTGAATGTTTGCCAGCGATCGCGCCTGCTTTGAGGGGACACGCTTAAGAGCAACCCTGTTCCAATCACGGCGCTAATGCCGATCGAGTTGATCCAGAGCTTGGGTGACGGATCGAAGTAAAAGTAAACCGTAACTAGATACCAAATGAGATAGCACCAGAGAACCGCTTTACTGGGTTTGATTTTATAAAGATATTGAATCAATCCTTTCATGGGGCGCATCTTGGTGGGCGATCGTCGGCGATCGTTTTAGCAAATTATCTCACCAATCCTGCGGTTGAACCGTTCACACAGCTTCTCAGTAATATCACAGTTACGTCTGTAAACTTTGTCAAGTGTCTCCTGTGTAGGTATTTCTTGGGGTTAGGGTACACTGCCAGCAGATAGACATGAGCTTCAAAAGGAGAAAGTATGACAAGTGGAACTTCTGGTGATGCAAGCAAGAAGATCGCAGCAGGCATCTGCGGTATTTTGCTAGGAAGCCTTGGTGTACACAAATTTATTTTGGGTTACACAACCGAAGGGCTAATTATCTTAGCTGCAACCTTTCTAACCTGCGGACTTGGTGCAATGGTGACATCAATTATCGGAATCGTAGAAGGCATCATTTACCTTACCAAGAGCGATGATGAATTTGTTAGCACCTACATCACCAGCAAAAAAGGTTGGTTTTAACAGTTGATTCTAACAAGTTGGTTCTAACAAAGGTAGCTTCAACACAAGGGTAGCTTAGTAATGCAGTCTAGTTTTGACGATCGAAATTAGGCTGCATTGGATTCTCTTAGGTCTCGACAATGCGGAAACTTTCAAAATCCTCGCTTCTGTTCTTTTACAGCGTTCTGGGAATGGGCTACTTCAACGCCTTTTCCTCACTCGACATCAATCCAATTCTTAGAAATTATCTTATTCTCGTCCCAGTTCAGATTGGGCTAGTCGTTTATTTTCTCTGGTTCCGTCGTGACACTCTGAAGGACTAAACCCTAACGAGATTCAAAAAAAATGACCAATCCGGTAAAACTTCTTCTACGCTCAAGAAAGGAGATGTCTTTGATCGGAGCGTTGGATCTTGTCGCAAACCGTTTTACCCCCTACAGACGAATCAATCGAGACGATTACCCTCGATGTCACCGGAATGAAGTGTGCCGGATGCGTCAGAGCCGTCGAGAAACAACTGACTCAACAACCGGGAGTCAAATCTGCCACGGTCAATTTGGTGACGGAACTCGCCACCGTCGAATGTGAGCCGTCGATCGATCCCAATAATCTCGCTCTCAAACTCACTGAAGCAGGCTTCCCAAGTCAGCCACGCACCGGAGAAAGTTCCGACACTCCTGATCTCGCAGAACGCCGTCAAGCAGACATGCAGCGGCAAACGAAACAACTCGCGATCGCGATCCTACTGCTCGTTTTCTCAACGATCGGACATCTTCATATTGGAATTCTTGGACTGAGTAATGTCTGGTTTCACTGTGGGCTGGCGATCGCCGCGCTGATCTTTCCCGGTCGATCGATGATCATAGACGGCTGGCAAGGACTCCGCCGCAATGCACCGAATATGAATACGCTGGTGAGTTTGGGAACACTCACAGCCTTTACCGCAAGTTTCGTTGCCTTGATCCTCCCGCAACTTGGATGGGAATGCTTTTTCGATGAGCCTGTGATGCTAGTCGGGTTTATCTTACTCGGAAGAACTCTCGAACAACGCGCACGCGGACAAGCTGCCGCCGCTTTTCAATCCCTGGTTGCTCTGCAACCGCGATCGGCAAGACTGATCGGCAAAAATGGCGCGACTCAAACAGGAATCGAGATTCCGATCGCTCATATTCGAGTTGGCGAATGGCTGCAAGTTTTACCGAGTGAACAGATCCCGGTGGATGGTGAGATCGTTCTAGGTGAAACGACGATCGACGAATCCTTATTAACAGGTGAATCGATTCCTGTGCAAAAGCAAGTCGGGGATCTCGTTGCGGCTGGAACCATGAATCAATCGGGCGCGATCGCCGTTCGAGTCACGCGAGTCGGCAAAGACACTACTTTGGCTCGAATTATTGATTTAGTCGAATCGGCTCAAGCTCGCAAAGCTCCAATTCAAAAGTTAGCCGATACGATCGCAGGCTACTTTACTTATGGCGTGTTGTCGATCGCGCTTTGTACTTTCTTATTCTGGGAATTCATCGGCACCAAGATCTGGACAAATCTACCGCAGTGGACGATCGGCATCGAACACGCTCACGATATGGGCATGATGCCACATCCCTCACCGATGCTGCTGAGTTTGAAGTTAGCGATCGCTGTCCTTGTCATTGCCTGTCCTTGCGCTTTGGGACTCGCAACGCCGACTGCAATCCTCGTCGGTTCCGGCATTGGAGCCGAACGCGGATTACTGATTCGAGGTGGAGATGTCCTAGAGCAAGTGCATCATCTCGATACGATCGTCTTTGACAAAACTGGAACGCTCACGACTGGAAAACCTGTTGTCACCGATGTGATCGAACTTGAGAGTGATAGTGTCCTACAAATCGCCGCCACGGTCGAAAGTGGAACCCGTCATCCGCTTGCTGCCGCAATTCTAAAAGCTGCTGAAACCCTACCTCTACTTCCGGCACAAGACTTTTACACGCAGGCAGGATTCGGAATTTCGGCAAACGTCGAGATCGACTCGGTTCAGCAACCCGTATTTCTTGGAACCGCAAAATGGCTTGAGAATAACCACATCGCGATTTCTGAAACTGCCCAATCGCAAGCTGACCAACTTGCAGCAGCAGGAAAAACGATCGTCTATGTTGGCACTGAAACTCTCATTGGCATCATCGCAGTCTCAGATGCGCTCAGACCTGATGCTCAATCGACGATCAAAGCTCTAAAGGACTTACATCTGCGGGTCTTGATGCTTAGCGGCGATCGCACCTCAACCGCTCAGGCGATCGCGGCAAATCTTGGATTATCTGATGTCTTTGCAGAGATTCCGCCCGAAGGAAAAGCTAGCGCGATCGCCCAACTGCAAGCCGAAGGTCACTGTGTTGGTATGGTTGGAGACGGCATCAACGACGCACCTGCCCTCGCGCAAGCCGATGTCGGCATCGCGCTCAAATCGGGAACCGATGTCGCGATCGAAACCGCAGGAATCGTTCTCATGCGCGATCGCCTCAGCGATGTCGTTGAATCTATCCGCCTCAGTCGCGCCACCTTTGCCAAAATTCAGCAGAACTTATTCTGGGCATTCGCCTATAACTTACTTGGAATCCCGATCGCCGCAGGTCTTTTACTGCCTGCATTTGGCATTTTGCTCAGCCCTGCCGCCGCAGGCGCATTTATGGCATTTAGCTCCGTTAGTGTTGTCACCAATTCACTATTATTACGACGTTTTTCAAAATCGTCAGAACGACCAGAATCAGTTACATTGAGTGAGGCATAAACGATTTAATGATCGATCGTAATCAGCCTAATTCATTACAATGAAACACTGAAGTACACACAGCTTGAGCGGATGTCGATACTCGTACTGCGTTGCTTCGCATAAAATAAATTTATCTTTTTTAGGATAGATCCTTCCTGCCGTTCACCCAATCCCTTAATTTGAGTGTCAATGCCTTCAGAACCGCATCAAAACCATCTCATCATTATCGAAGACGATAAGGGTCGCCGGGAGTTTGTGTTAGATGCCCCGGTTTATTCGATCGGACGTGACGCGAAGTGCGATATTCGCTTAGTGTCACAGTTTGTCTCTCGTCGTCATGCCACCCTGCTTCAGCTTCCCAATGAAGACGGAACCCACTATTACCGAATTGTCGATGGCAACCTCAAAGGCAAGCCGAGTGCGAACGGGCTTTTGATTAACGGTCGTAAGCTGCAACAATGCGACCTCCGTAACCAAGATGAGATTGTTTTTGGTCCTCAAGTCCGCGCCATCTATTACTTGCTAAAACGGGATGCGGTGCTGACGGTTCCACCCGATGAATTTGACATTACCTTGATCAGCCCGAATATGGTTGGTGATCCAGAAGACGAAGAGTAAGAAAAAACTCCGATCTCCCCAGTAGAAGATCGGAGTTTTTTAGTTCAAAGAATCAGCCCGTTACCGTTTCAATCAAATTCCAGCCCTGATTTTCGCTGATCGCCTGGCTCACCAAGTTATACATTTTGCGACAGTGATTCTCGACTTGGAGCGGTAGCTCTTCGTTCTTAACGACAAAATTCATCCGAGTTTCTTGGTCGGTTGCCGTTGTCTTATCAATCAGCACCTCCACTGTAACCAGCTTTGGAAATGCCACTTTCCCTGGAATTTCACGCGCCATCATATAGTCTTCTGTCGCGTAAATGACATCCAGGTTGCAGGATTTCAGCGTCTGATTCAACAGCGGCTGGAGATTCTGCATTGGGACTCCAACAGTGAATAGACAGGTGTAACGAGCCATAGCAAACCCCAATCTTGTGACAAGTGAATCTTCACTTTCTCCGTTACCAACCTACGCTAAAACGATCCTCTGGTCTAGGTATCTGCCCGTAAATTTTAATCTGGTCTCCAGACCAGTACAGCTAGCAGTTTGCGTAGTTCTTATCTAGAGCATGGCACTCTTGGTGACAAATCGTTCTAGCCCCTTTATAGCGGATAACCTCAAAAGTGATCTATTCTGCGGAGATCGAATAGAAAGCATTTAATTTGAAATACGCTAGAGGATCGGAACTGACGTGGGTTTAAGATGAGTGGAAAATTGATTGTCTTTGAAGGAATAGAAGGCTGTGGCAAGACGACGCAGCTTGAACGATTGCGCCAATGGTTAACCAGCAGTGTTTCAGTAGAGGTAATTTCCACCCGCGAACCGGGCGGGACTCAACTCGGCGGAGGCATTCGTCAACTTTTACTGCACAGTGACGAAGAGCTGATTCACGATCGCGCTGAGTTGCTCTTATATGCTGCCGATCGCGCTCAGCACGTCGAAACCTTTTTGCGTCCGCATTTAGAACGAGGCGCGATCATTTTGTGCGACCGCTACACTGATTCGACGATCGCTTATCAAGGTTACGGTCGCGGTTTAGATCGCACCTTAATCGACCAACTCAATCAGGTGGCAACCGATGGACTACAAAGTAATCTAACGATTTGGCTCGATATCGATGTCGAAGCTGGGTTCGAGCGAATGAAACAGCGAGGAAAGCGCGACCGCATCGAGCAAGCCAGTCTTGAGTTTCATCATCGAGTCCGGCAGGGATTCGCAGCACTGGCGCAGGAAAACTCCGATCGCATTGTTCGCATTGATGGGAGCGGCAGCGAGTTAACGGTGGCAGGACAAGTTAAAGCTGTACTCAGTCAGGCATTAAAGCGCTGGGGGATGTGATGGAAACCCGCGATCCGACTTTTGAGGAAATGCTGAAACATTTGCGGCGAGCGAATCAGATTGCCGTGCGATCGCGCTCCTTTGGTCATCATCCGTTCGGTGCGATTCTAGTCGCACCAGATCACGAAACCGTTTTGTTCGAGCAGGGCAACGTCGATTCGGTCAATCACGCGGAATCGGTGCTCGTCCGAACAGCGTATCAAAATTTGAGTCCACAGTATTTGTGGGACTGTACGCTTTATACAACGGTTGAACCTTGCGCCATGTGCGCTGGAACGCTGTATTGGGGGAACATTGGGCGTTTGGTTTATGGAATTGCGGAAACTCGGTTATTAGAATTGACAGGCAATCATTCGGAGAATCCGACGCTGAATTTACCTTGTCGATCGGTCTTTCAACAAGGTCAGAAGGCGATTCGAGTTTGGGGCGAAACTCCAGAAGTTGCAGAGGAAATTCTGGAAGTCCATCGGGAATTTTGGACGTTATAAACTTCATCGGAAATAAGGTACGCTGAACAATAAGATCTGTCGCCTAGAATGGTCATGATGCTGAGTTACCAGAGTCTGCGAAATAAGCCTCGCATCTTTCAAAGTCTAAC
>JACJNX010000052.1 GCA_014695255.1 Cyanobacteria bacterium FACHB-63 | reverse complement strand
ACAATGATTCCATTGAAGAGTTCGTGAAGTTCCATAAGCACAGCATTTGAACCTACACAGAAGTTAACCCTCTGACTGCATCAACGGTTTCCATCTGAAGAAGGATTTCGATCGATGTTGCATGACTTGATGCAGCGAGCTAGCGTAAGCTCAGGTTAACTACTGTGCTTTTTAGCGACCTCATACCCCAAAAAAAGCTGCTCCAATACGATAAAGCAGCCATCGAGATTTGCTCGACTCGATTAACGGACAGTAACCGCCGATTTCGATCGACGAGTGGGAAGCTTACGATCGGATTTGCGCTTAAGTCCGATCGCCACTGCTTCTTTGCCATCAGAACCAAATTGTCCTTTGACGGCTTCTTTCATCGCTAAAACTGCGTTATGAAAATCGTGTTCTGCTTGACGGGCAGCTTCAGCCGCTTCGCGAGCAATGACTTGCTGTTCAATTTGGCGTTGTTGCATAGCGAGCATCTTTCGATGGGCAGTCTGTAAGCCTTCTGGCGTTGCTTCTGGGCGATTGGTTTGATAGCCAACAATGGCGTTCAGCCCATTCATCGACTCGACATCTTGTTGCAAAGTCTCGCGAGAGAGACGTTTAGTAGGCATAGGGATTTCTCCGTTTGCAATGGGTGCATCTTTAGTATTCCCCACGAGAAATTGAGAATTGGAAGAGCGTCGATCGGATGGGTTGCTGACAGTTTGATGAAATTTGTGCTTCGTTGTAAGCGGATGTTTGCTCCTTAAATTTCCCACGCGTGGAGGAGTTAAAGTGAATCATTTTGCTCCTATATGGACTGTTTCGCTAATCTTCCAACCATTGCGTTTTTTCTACTCAAACTCGGTCATGAAACAGCCCTAAGACTGTTTCCCTTCCCTCTAGCGTCGGTAAGAATAGTGAACTAAATGTGATCCCCAATTCTGGCGAGTCATTTTTCGATTACATTGGTTTTTCACAGTAAGAGGCAAGCAAACGGGAGCAGCGTATGGACTGGCAAGCCATATTCCACTGGGTCTATGTCATGGCGATGGCGATCGGGGCACTTTATTTCATGTCGTTGAGCCGCAATCCACGCGGGGTGCCTAAATATGAATATTTAGTAGCAACCTTCATCCCCATCTGGTCGGGGCTGGCATACATGGCAATGGCGATGGGGCAGGGAAAAGTTGAGATCTCAGGACAAATCACGCACTATGCCCGCTATATCGATTGGTTTGTAACTACTCCCCTACTGCTGCTGTCGTTATCGTGGACGGCGATGCATCATATGACCAAAAAAGATTGGACGTTGATTGCTTCGCTGATGGGGACGCAAGTGATTGTGATTGGGAGTGGGTTGATTGCAGATTTATCTACTTCTGACGAAACCCGATTTGTTTGGTATATCTGCGGTGTCGTTGCGTTTCTTGTGGTTCTTTGGGGAGTTTGGGTGCCATTACGGGCAAAAACACGAAGTCAGGGAATGGAGCTTTCCACGTTCTATACTCGACTCGCGACTTATTTCACAGCGTTTTGGGTCAGCTACCCGATCGCCTGGTTGATTAGCCCGTCCGGTTTAGGCTGGATCAACCAAACGGCTGAAACTTTCTTGTTTTGTGTGCTGCCCTTCTTCTCTAAAGTAGGATTTAGCTATCTGGAATTAAATGGGCTGCGACGCTTGAATCGCACGAAGGTCAGTACTGCGGTTACCTC
Source organism: Cyanobacteria bacterium FACHB-63 (assembly GCA_014695255.1). Classification (GTDB taxonomy): domain Bacteria; phylum Cyanobacteriota; class Cyanobacteriia; order Leptolyngbyales; family Leptolyngbyaceae; genus Leptolyngbya. The sequence goes on along the minus strand of JACJNX010000052.1, from coordinate 2,814 downwards.
TGCCCGTAGCACCTATTGAATGAATAGGATTTATTCAATCATTTCATAGCCAATCAGTTGGCACACTGCTTGTCGTAAGCATTGCAGTTCGTTGGCGATCGCGTTTTAAAGCATCCTCAAAAGTCAAAGGAATATTTTAAGTTTTCAAGGTTCCCCAGAATCGGGGATTTAGGGGGCAACCAAGATTTAGCACCGAAGCGAATACTTGCTGTCGAACCCACATCTTATTCGACAGTGATTCGCCAGTTTTGCGTAGATTCCGCAGAAAAATCGAATTCGCTCCACGTCCAATTCGATTCGCGCAATAGAATTCTGTAGACTCCGCAGGGAAAATCGAATTCGACGTAGGGAAAATCGAATTTGACGTAAGGGAAATTCGATTCGCGTGACAGAATTATGTATATTCCACAGCACCAATCGAATTTTCCCTGCGTCGAATTCGATTGGCGCTTTTGTTCTTTGAACTCGCGATCGATCATTCTCTAAATCCCTTCTCGCCCTTAATTCAACGATCGATGTCTTCTCAATTTCAACTCTATCTTGAGTCGATCCGTGTCGCTACCCTTAAGCGACAGGAATTTTATGTGTCAACCAATGCAAAAGAGAAACCTCCGCTCGATTTAATGGCAAAGAGAGTGGCAGAGAAAAAGCGGCAAGGACAGCAGGAAGAAGAATTTGCTCCCGTTCCAGTTCTTGAAGGAATTCGGACTCTCTATCTAGAACACAAGCACGTTTTATTAGTTGGACGACCAGGATCAGGAAAATCTACGGCGTTAGATCAATTACTAATTGAAGAGGTAACGCGATCGCTAGAAGATTCGTCTTTACCAATTCCAGTTTTGGTGCAACTGAGGTCTGATCAGCCGATTTTAGAATTAATTCGGAAGGCATTGCGGCGGAATCGGTTGCGTTGCGATGAAATGGAACTTGATAATCTTCTATTTGAGGGAAAGCTGCTGCTGTTGCTCGATGGTGTGAATGAAATTCCTCGATGGGAACTGCATCAGGAATTGCAGGAGTTTCGAGAAGATAATCCCAACGTGACGATGGTGTTCACAACTCGCGATTTAGCAGTAGGTGGTGATTTAGGAATTGAAAAGCAACTAGAGATGCAGCCTTTGACTCCTGCTCAACTGCGGGAATTTGTAGGGCAGTGGTTTCCAGAGCGTACAGAAGAATTTTTAAATCAATTAAGCGATCGATTAAAAAAGCTAGGAGAAACGCCTCTACTCCTAGCAATGCTCTGTGACGTATTTCAGAGAACAGGCAAGATTCCAGAGAATTTAGGATTAGTGTTTCAGGAATTCACGCACTACTATGAACGGAATTTGAAGGAAGGGGTGCGGATTGAGAGCGATCGGGCTTGGTGGAAGCCTGTGCTTCAGCAGTTGGCTTGGGTGATGATGCAGGGGGAGAAGCCGACCGAGTTTCGGGTGGCGATTAGATATGAGGAGGCGGTTGGGGCGATCGCTCAATTCCTAGACGGAAGAAGACCATATGCAGAAGATTTTGCACGAAAGTGTCTGCGGGATTTGCAGAAGCATCATTTGATTCAGCCGGGAACGAACAAGGAGGAAGTAGAGTTTCGGCATCAACTGATTCAGGAATACTATGTTGCAGAGTGTTTGCTAAAGCAGTTGCCGACTCTGAGCGATGACGAGATTCAGCAAAACTATCTCAACTATCTGAATAAGACGGAGCCTTTGGCGTTGATGTTGGCGCTGGTGGAAGAGGAAGCGTTGGCACTTCGGGTAGTGAGATTGGCTTTGGAGGTCGATTGGGTTTTAGGGGCAAGGCTGGCGGGAGAGGCAAAGCTAGAGTTTCAGAAGAAGACAGTTGGACTTGTAGATGCTTTAGAAGTACCGAATTGGTTGAAGGTTCTGCTTTTAGATGAGGAAGCGCGATCGGATTTTGCCATTGATAGCCCGCTACAACTTGTGGATCATTTCGACTCCAAGGTGCGTTGCAGAGCAGCAGAGGCATTAGACAAGATTGGGAGCGAAACGGAGATTTCTGCCTCACTACAACTTGTAGAAGATTCCGACTCTAATAAGTATGAGGGACTAAAAGAATTTGTGTTGGACAAGATTGAAAGCGAAACGGAGATTGCCAATTTACTACGGATGCTGTCGGTAGCAGCAGTTACCTTGGGTAAGACTAGAAGTGAGGCGGCAATTCCTTCCTTGCTGCAACTTGTGAAGCATTCTGACCCCACGGTGCGTTGCATAGCAACAGAGGCATTAGGTGAGATTGGAAGCGAAACGGTGATTCCTACCTTATTGCAACTCGTGGAGGACTGCGATTTGCATGTGCGTAGAAGCGCGATATCTGTGTTAGGTGAGATTGGGAGTGAAACGGTAATCTCTACCTTACTACAATTAGTGGAAGACTCTGATGTGCGGGAGAGTATCCTATCTGCGTTGGGCAAGCTTGGCAACGAGACAGCGATTTTTACCTTGTTGCAACTTATGGAAGATTCCGAATTTGATGTGCTTGATAGCGCGACAGTTGCGTTATGTAGGATTGCACAGAAACATACAAATATGCTTGCTCAACGCCTCCCGCAACTCCTTACCTTAATCCCAACTCATGCAGATGTTGCTACAGGTGGATATGTCCTTGAGGTCATTCTCGCCATCCAAGAGAACTGCAAATACTACAACCACGAAATCTATCAAGCCTATCTAGAAGCACAGAAAGCCGATCGACAAACTCCCCAAAACAACGATCGCTCTTTCACCACAATCTACAACATCGATCGACTCGGAATTCTCAACACCGGAGACACTACCATTCAAGGCGATCAAATTGGCG
>JACJNX010000051.1 GCA_014695255.1 Cyanobacteria bacterium FACHB-63 | reverse complement strand
GGTATCCATTGCGGCAGCTCTCGTTTGAGCGATGAGACGATGGAGAGCGCTCTGTAAATTGCCTTCTTCCAAAAGCTGAGGACGGAGTGCGACGACCGATCGCCGTGCTTCAGACAGTCCAGTTCGTGCCAATTCTTTGATCAGGTCTAGGTGTGCCTGAGTTGCTTCTACATCATCCGTTAGCACCTGGTTTGCCGCTCCCACCTGAGCCAGAATGCCTGTAAAGGACTGAGCGAGTGTATCGTGAATTTCACGTGCCATGCGGTTGCGCTCCTCTAAAATTGAGGCTTCTTCGGCACGTTTGCGATCCGTAATATCTCGCGCCAGCCAAATCACCTGCTCGTGGTCGATTGGGGCAATGCGAGCCGAAAACCAGGCTTCTTGTTCAGCTATCTGCAAGCTGTACTCAACTGTGAGCATTTGTTGGGTTCTCAGTACTTGCCGAACGTAACCCAGGAATTCATCGGATTGTTCTTTTTCAAAAATCTGGTGCAGTGTTTGACCAATCGGCTCCTCAATAGGTCGATACAACTGATTCGGTTTCACTTCGACTGCTTCGACCAGTCGCCCTTCAGCAGTAAGGACAAACAGCGGATCGGGAATGGCTGAAACGAGTGCCCGCAGTTCTGCTTCAGAGGCTTGCAGGGCGGCTTCTGCTTGTTTGAGATCGCTAATATCCGCAACCACTCCTTCTACACATTCATTAGCAACATTCAGACGAGAAGAGAAAAGTCCCCAAAGCAATGTCCCATCTCGTTTTCGTATCTGGACTTCAAAGCTTCGCACTTCCCCATCCCGCTTCATCATCTCAATGGCTTGTTGGCGAACGTTGGGGTTGACATAGTAGTCTGTAGTGTGTTCCAGCCCAATGATCTCCTCTGGTGAATCAACGCTTTGCCAACAGATTGGCAAAGCGTTGATTGGCTTCGAGAATTAATCCATCACAGAGGCGAGTGCGGTAGATGCCAACCTGTGAGTTTTCAAAAATAGTTCGGAACTTAGCTTCACTGCGTTGTAAAGCCTCTTCTGCTTGTTTACGCTGGGTGGTGTCATTACCAACCGATAAGATTTCAACGACCTCTCTCTGGTTATTGAAGATGGCTTGATTTGACCAGGACATCCAAACTCGCCGACCGTCTCGACACAGGTTTTCACCCTCGCCTTGCGGATACGATTGAGGATTACGAAGTAAATCGTGAACAAAGGGTTTGACATCGCGTCCAGAGGTTTCGATGTCTGGAATGATAGTTTCAAATAAGGTTCGCCCTAAAATCTGATGTTCTTCATAGCCCAGGAGTTTCACCCCATAATCGTTGATGTAGTGAATTCGTCCTTGCGTGTCATAGCGAATGATGACTGAATTCGCGGTTTGTAGCAGGTTGCGATAATTCGCTTCACTTTGTCTCAATGCGGCTTCGGTCTGTTGACGTTCAGTGATTTCCTTCTGTAGGGACTGAGTTCGCTGTTCTACATTCCTTTCCAGGGTTTCGGCATAATTTGCTAACTGTTCATATAACCGAGCATTTTCCAGTGAAATTGCTGCCTGAGCCATCAACAGTTTGAGGACTTGTAAGCGATCGTTGGTAAACACTCCAGCGCTGAGATTGTTCTCCAAATAAAGGATGCCGATCATCTGACTTTGATTGAGAATGGGTAGACAGAGGAGCGATCGCGTCTGTTGCTTTTGAATGTAAGGATCAGTTGAAAAAGGCGATTCGCTGACTGCATCATCAAGCACCAAAGTTTCTTGAGTGCGTTCTACCAAGTGAATGACGGAAACAGGAATCGTTGCACAGTCGGCAACAGCAAGCTTTTCTAAGTCACACTGTCTACTTCCGCTACATTGAGCCATCACAGTGAGTTGATCCTCTTCCAGGAGAACCAGAGCGCCGGTTTCGGCTCCTGCATTTTCGATTACCACCTGCATCAACGCGGCAATTAATCGATCGAGATGGATCATCAAATTTCCCCCGACGAAGAACTGTCAATGGTCTTCTAAAGTGTATCTCTTGCTAAAATCCAGAAAATTAAGCTTTTGGGTGAATTCTCTGAAGGCTTTCCAATGACTACTACTACGTTCTCATTCGGGATGGAAAAGAGGTACGAAGCCCACTTGATCCTTTAGCCGCGCTCACACTTCAACCTACTTAGAAACAATTTTTGCAAAGAGATTTAAAATCTTGAGACTCAGTTTAAATTATTACGATTCAAAGTTTGCTGGTGCAAGTTCTCACTCAGCCAAGCCCAACTTTTCTGCTTCGAGCTGTCCATCTTGCCTCAGAATCATTGCCTGGTCGTTGGAACACTTCACCCAAATGGGCGACTCATAAAACTCCCCCCGTTGCTCGAACTGAAAACCGCCGAACAATACGCCCAGCCATACCTCTACCCACGGCATCTCCAGACCACAACTGAGTTCGACAATCGAGACCGGAGGCAAGGCGGTTTGCAACCACTGGGCGATCGCCTTCGTCCAGCCAGCCACATCTTCCGAATGAGCGTACAGCAAAGCTGATCCCTGTGGGTGTGCTAAAACAGACTGTTTCTGCACTACTTCGTCTTCTGCTTCTAGCTGGTCAACCATTGCCAGCACTGCTGCCTTGTCGACCGGAACCACGATCGATCCCTCCGGCTGGCTATCCACTCCTCGCATATTTCGTAACGAAGGAATAAGAGCTAGAATGCTGATTTAGTCAGAGTTTGATGAGATGCGTTCGAGTTGATAGATACTATTGCACTGGTTATT
>JACJNX010000050.1 GCA_014695255.1 Cyanobacteria bacterium FACHB-63 | reverse complement strand
ACTTGGCTGTCTTCCGCTCGCTTCAACCAGGCATCTAACTGCTCAGGTTGCCGCTGCCGAGTTAAAGTCGTGAAGTCCTGAGCTAATTTGACAGCGGTTGCAAGTTCAGGGTGTATTGCCAAAGAAGCCTTTACTTATGATGGAGAACTTGATGTCTACCGCTGTCCAGCAGGCGAAAGATTGACGTTTCGATTCGAGGCAATGCAAAAAGGACGGATGATGCGCAACTATGAATTGCCTTCTCGGGTCTGCCGCAATTGTGAGCTGAAGACACAGTGTACTGATGCGGCTCGTGGGCGCAGGATTAGGCGTTGGGAGGATGAGCATTTGTTGGAGGAAATGCGAGATCGAGTCAAAGCAAATCCGCAGAAGATGAAGCAGCGTCGAGAGATGGTTGAGCATCCGTTTGGGACGTTGAAGCGCGGGATGAATCAGGGGTACTTCTTGTGTCGTGGGCTAACGAAAGTTAGGGGCGAGATGAGTTTATCGATTCTGAGCTACAACTTGAAGCGAGTGTTCAACATTTTAGGAGTTGAAGCGATGATAGCTGGGTTAACAGTAAAGAGAACGGTAAAGGAATAAGATTTGCAGTGAAAGTTTCCTGATCTCGAACCGCTAGGAATAATCGGCTCTGATAGGGAAATGCAATCGATTCTCATCGAGAGAAGAATAATTCCGATTGGCGCAGCCTTCTGAGTTTTTACACAGTCTGGTGTGCGACAGTTAACCAAGATTTATAAAGAGTGAATTCGGCGATAACGGCGAGCGTCACCGATGGCAAGTAATATTGAAACGAGACCAGAGGTTGTTAGTCCGTCTGGTGCACGCAAGGAGTAGCCGACGATCGCTGTTTCAGACGATCGTCGTGAGGTCAGCCGTTCTCTCGTTTTACCAAATCTACGGCACCACTTCGACTGCAGTGATTAAATTCACGGTTTCCTTCTCTTTACACTCTGGATTTCCTTGGCAGGACATAGCAGAAATCGGAGTGGGTTTTCGCGTGAGCCGAACGCGTTTATTAACCAACTGCGACTGTGTGCAGATGTCGAATTTCGCTAGAGCCTCTGAGCTTTGCCCTTGCGCGTTCTCCAGCTTCATGTAGCAGGCTCTATCTCCTGTAGTGAGACTCCGGACGACCACGATTTTGGAGTCGGTTGTCAGAGGAGATGGCGATACGGTTGTCAGAGGAGATGGCGATACAGTACCATTGGTTGCTTGAGGAGTCTCTCTGGTGCTGTTTTGACAGCTACTCATCGTTAGCCCCAGCGTGACGAGTAGAGTGATCGGAATTGCAGGTAGGGTACGGGAGAAGGTGCGGAAATCGAAGGGATGGAAAAGGTTCACCAAGGTTCTCGATACAAGGGTAGATGAAGCCACTCTACTATAGAAGGGCAGGGCTGCATAACTGGGACGTATCCCAGTTATGCAGCGAGTAGAAATACTCAAAATCTCAATTCAAGAGTAGTTCTACTATGCTGGGGGTAATCAATTCGCTCTCCTGGAGAGCCAACGCAAGTCTATTGAACGGCACTGGCATTCGAGAGACTGCCCGTGTCCTAAAGATCAGCCCAACAACCGTGATTGAAAATCTCAAAAAAAGTCCTCAGTTGCAAGTGGTCAATGAAGCTCGACTGTTGGAACTAGAACCAACTCAAACGATGGTCCGGCTTTGCCAGGGGGAGGATGTGGAAGCCCAACTCGACGAAATCTGGAGCTTTGTGAGGTCAAAGCAGGATCAACGTTGGGTGTGGCACGCGATTGACCCTACTCCGGGAAAAGGGCTGGCGTATGGATTGGCAGACCATCAAGATGCAGCATTCCTCGAACTAAAAACCTTGTTGGCACCCTTGGGTATGACGCAATCTTACACGGATGGTTGGGGAGCGTATGAGCGGCACATCGAACCTGTATTGCATACGGTTGGCAAAGCGCAGACTCAAACGATTGAGCGCAAGCATTTAACGTTACGAACTCGGATTAAACGATCCGCTTGCAAACCGATTTGCTTTTCCAAATCAGCATGGTTGCAGGATGGGGTCATTGCTCTGTTCATTGAATCGCTACGAGGTTAGATTGCCGATTTAGCTATCGTTCCACACGTCTAGAACATTACCTCATCGCTGCAGGGCTGTTTCATGGTCAGAAATAGGAATCTAGACACTCGATTCTCTCGTTTAGCATTCTTGAATTCTTTGAACCTCGCAAACGACGGCTTAAGGCTTCCAGATATCTCCTGGTCACAATAAAATAGCCCTGCCCTCACAATGGTCGTGCTTTGAAAACCGGAATATTGGTAAAAGGAGCTGGGAAACTAGCAGAAACACTTCCTCCCAACCCACCGATTGTTCCATTGCAGCTTACCTCTGAAAATTTCGCATCAAATTTGTACGAAATCCGCAATCAGTTGTCAGAAAACTATTCCTGCTGGGGCACGAAATCAAGATATGTTTGATGGCAAGTTATTCAGGTCACTGTTTCGTTTCAACTAGAACTTACAACTCATGCCTAAAATCGCTGTCTATGGAACACCCGTTAGTACCTATGTCCGTACGGTGCGGCTGCTGCTGGAGGAAGCGAATGCAGACTATGACCTCAGGAGTGTTGATATCTTTAACGGCGAAAACATGTCAGCCGAGTATCTAGCCAAGCACCCGTTTGGCAAAGTGCCGACGGTCGAGGTCGATGAAGAGGTCATCTACGAAAGCGCTGCCATCACAAGCTATCTAGATATGATTTTGGCAGGCGGGAAATTCGGACCTGCTGAGCCGCTGCCGCGATCACGAATGCATCAGATTGTGGCGATTATAGACAACTATCTCTATCCATCTGCGATTCTGACCATTGTGATTCAGCGCTTGATTGTACCCAGTCAGGGCGGACAGACCAATGAGGCTGCAGTGAAAGCGGCGGTTGTGCCTACGCAAAAAGCGATCTCTGCGATCGAAGCGCTGACGGTTGGCAGCTCGTATCTACTTGGCAGCGAGGTCAGTATTGCCGACTTCTACCTGATTCCAATCTTTATCTACCTCTCGAAAACTCCAGAGTTTGATCACATCATGGCTCAGGCTCCAAAGCTGCAAGCATGGTGGCAGAAAGTGTGCGCACTGCCCACCGTGAAAAAGGTGTGCGGCTAACTGTATTCTTAGTGGATTAGCGATTGAGTTGAAAACTTCGAGTTTCAACTGAGTTCACACCCGTCACTCCAACGAGATTGTTGTGTAGGGAGAGAAGCGAGAGCGCTGAGTAATTAGGAAGGCACGCGCCGCCATCCTGTCAACCTGTTCACCTGTTCTTGTCTCCCCTATGATGCTTGTGATCCTGCGACTGGAACTCTTGCTCGTGAAGTAAGCTCACTCCATCGATTAGTGGAATTAGTGCAATCTAGGTAGAAAAGCCATATAATTGTGCTCGATTTGAGACACATTATCCTGCTTCTCATCTCTAATGGTCATTCTGATGATTATGAAGGAGAAAGCGAGTGCTTTGCGCCACGAAGTGCTCAATGCGCTGCTGCACATTGGACCTGTGTAAAACTTTACTAACTGAAAGCGCCGATCGAATGTCGATCACACACTGGTGCTGAGCCTCTCCATTCAAGTTATCCGGTAGGTTGTTTCGTTATTTGGCGAAAATGCACTGTGCATCTGAATCCTAGAATTGCCGTGAGGCTTACATTCCCTCAGTACGGCTGATTCGCGGGCGGTCTAAAACATCCTGAATCAACGCAATCACTTCCTCTCCAGATTGCGGGTCGCAGTTCTCCCACAAAACGAGGGGTGCGCCCCGCTCAAACATCAGTAGCAGTAAATAGCACGGCTCCTCATCGTCGTCCGAATAACTCCGAAGCTCGACCCGTTTCACTTCGTCAAGGGCATATTGCCGAGTTTGCCACCCCCAGAAATGTCGTCCTCGATAAATTAAGCGATCCGTTGGTCGGTCCAATTCGAGCCGCGCTCGGTAAACCACGGGTGCAACGATCCACAGTCCCCCTGCCAGAATCAACAGTAAGCCAACCCACGCATTCACATCCCAACGATTATCCTGTTGAACACTCAGCCGTGTCTCGGTTGAGCGAATAAAAGTATTTAAGCGATTGACGATGGCTAAAGCAGTGGCAGCCGTGTTGCGTTCCTGCACATCCTCAGCGTCGAGTCGAAGGAGTGGTGTAGCCCCTGTTCGAGTGATCAGCAGGGCGGTGTAAACGCTCTCTGGGTCACTCCTGCCCTTTGATTGCTCCTGAACAACAAATTGGCTTGCTCGCACTCCAGCCACGGTGACAGGAGCTTGCTGGACTAGCCCGAAATAAGTGGAGCGTACAGATTCACACTCGACTTGCTCGGCTTCAGTCCACTGGCAAGTGAGGTGGAACACACCAATGTTCCTCACTGAGGCAGCATAAGGTACGAGAAATAAGGCAATCCAGGCTCCTGCAAAAATGATTCGCCCAATTTGTTCTGTAGCACTGGGTTGAATTTGCAGCGTGAGATGCTCGGCAGTTTGCTTCAGAATCTTCAGCATGAGAACACTCGACCGAAAACTATTTCTTCTTACCCTTCCTTTTATCCTTCTTGTCCTTTTTCTTACTCTTTCCACTAGCAAAATGGTCAAGCTGTAATTTCCCAGTTACTGCTTGTGCTGTGCTAACCGTATTCTCTGCCGCATCCGCTACAAGCTGTCCAGCTTTCCCACTCGCATCTTCAACAACCTGAGCAGTGGTGTGAGCAGCGGTATCCACTGCTTCTGCGAGGGCAGAGGGAACGCTAGCAATTGCCGTCCCTACCGACCCAACAGTAGCAGCAACTCCTTTTTCTTTCTTGTCATCTTTTTTCTTGTCTTTTTTCTTATTTCCCATTGTGTTGTCTCCTAATTCAAAGCCCAGTCAAAAGTGCCTGATTCGTTCCCTCAGTTATCTAGGTGAGAATGGATAGCAATACCTCTTTAGGAGGGAAGTAGTCGAAAGCTTAATTCAGGCTTAAAGACAGCTCTGTCCACCCTTAACCCTTATTCTGATCCAGTTCGTTACGATAATCGAAAACCTGTAAAAATTGATACAGAATTTAACCCTGTTCCATGCACTACCTTCACTCGGGCAAAGGCTTTCACCCGCTGCTTTTGCAACCCCTCAGACACTTTGTCTAACTGTTTTTGCTCTTTTTTATTGAGATTCGAACCATATTCCTGCTCCAAACTCACCAGTTGAACATTCAAGTCTCTCACTTTCCCCAACACTCTTGCCAAATCTCGGAGGCGTTGAGCACTGCCTGCTTTGAAGATCTCGATCGCACTGCCAAACCCTTGGAGGGCAGTGCGAAGGCGGCGATTGAATGAAACGCAAGTTTAAGGAGAAATTTTAACTCAGGATTAACCCCAACTTAATCCTCCAACTGTATGACTTTGACTAAAACGAGGCAATTAATTAAATTTTTCCTATACAAAATATAATGACAAACTTGAGAGTCCGAATTTTAACGCAGTTAACGGCTCATCCTGATCGGGAGCAGGAGCTAAAGAACGCTCTGGTTCAATTTATGAAGGAGCGCTGTCAACAAGCGGGCTGTCACAAATGTGAATTGCTGCAGCACCTGACTAATGCGGCACAGTTTATTCTGGTCGAAGAATGGGACGTTGAAGCGCGGTTAAGGTCGGAGCTCGACTCTCAGCTTTTCGCAAGGTTAGGTGAGGCAGCAGCGGAACTCTTTATCGAACCCCTTCAAATTCATTGGTACAATGTGATAACACCTCAATCCTGTACCGATTAGCTCATCAAGCTGAGAACATAGAATCAATCGCCGTTTGCCTTTGCTAACCTAAGCGATAGCCAAAACTGTGTCCTGTCTTGATGTACTCAGGCTTCCCAGGATTGAGTTCTATCCTTGATTGAGCGAAGCTACCGCTCTCACCTTTATCAAAATCAAGAAAGAACCCAGAAACCCTGGAATCTCCGAACGGTAGAATTCATGCAATATGCGCCTCAAAGTAATATTAAATTGCTTCTCAAGTTTCAATGCTTGAATCATCTAGTCAACAATTAGCGCATCCGTTTTGCTCGTTAAATCTGCTAATACTTTAATCAATTCATCAGAGTCGATCGATTTTGCGAGAAACGCTTGAAACCCAGCAGCCAATGCCTACTCATGACAATCTTCAGGGGTTAGGGCAAGTGCTCGCGATTGCCCATCGCATTCCGGCGGTAATGGTCGGACTCACTCCTTTTCACCCATCGGCTCAGTTGCGGCTGGCTTGCATGACTAACTTCAGTCTTTCTACAATCCTTACCGCCTGTTCGTGACAGCGAATATCTCGCCAGAAGAGCGCGCACCCTAGCGCTGCATGGCAGAATTTCTCTATTCCTTAACCCAGAATAGCGTTACAACGCTTTACGCTAATCACAGAGAGATTCCTGCATTTCGAGTTGTTAACCGCTTGGACTGTCGTATGCAAACCGCCAAGGGCAATGTTCTGCTGCCCATCGCCCGCATTCTCCTAGTCGAAGATGACACACACTACCGCCACCTGCTCGAAACTAGCCTGCGACAAGAAGGCTTTGATGTCATCGCCTGTCTAGATGGGCTAGAGGCGTTAAATTGTGCCCGCTCCATGCCTGCTCAAGCCTGTGGCACTGCCTTTGACTTAATGATTTTGGATCGCACTCTACCGCGTCTTAACGGGCTAGATGTCTGCCGCTTGTTGCGGCAAGAGGGCAATTCCATTCCGATTGTGATGATGAGCGAACAGGCGGACGAACACGATAAGGTGATCGGGCTGGAGCTCGGTGCCGATGAGTACTTGTCCAAACCCTTCAGCAATCGCATCCTGATTGCACGTTGCCGAGCGCTGTTGCGCCATTGCCGAGAGATAGGTCAACCCAAAAGTCCCGCCAAGGTGCTGAAGTTTAAGGATCTAGCGCTGTATCTTGAGGAATGTCGAGCAACGCTGAGCGAGCAGGAGTTAAAACTGTCGCCAAAAGAGTTTGCCTTATTGCGAGAATTCCTACAAAGCCGAGGACGGATACTGTCGCGAGACAATTTGCTGGAGCGGATATGGGGTGATGATTACTATGGCGATGCCAAAACAGTGGAGGTGCATATCCATTGGCTGCGGCAGAAGCTAGAACGCGATCCAAGCAAGCCGGAGTACATTACAACGCTGCGAGGGTTCGGCTATCGGTTGGGATAAGGCACCTTGAGCAGAGCTCCCTACTAGCTTTTGACTCACAAACCAGGCTGCCTAGTGTTTTACCGCTGCCTTCGCTCCCCGCTGTTCCAGTGATGCGATTGGGCAATTGGATTGAACCACTTCACCTTTCCAATCCCCTTCCTACTGTTTCATTAACTATTCAATAGAACTTATTGAATCGGAATTGCGCTATTTCTTGTTCTATCCCTCATCTGTCACTCTCGCTGAAGCGAATCTGAAACATAGTCACAGCGCGTGTTTCCAGTTTTTATGGCTCGAAAATGACAAAAGAGCAAAACGTAGGTACGGCGAGGCTTTCTGCTTTTGCTTCCGCCAAAGTGACAGATGAGGGATAAATCCTGAGTTGCTCGGTGCTGTGCCACTAAAGTCACTAACCCCAACAACCCTTCAATCCCTACAATAGGACAAGCTGAGCGCTTCGGGTTTAGAGCGGCATTCTGATTAGGTGATTGAGCGCAGTTTCGGTTGGATGTCCCGGTTTCGACGGTTAGCGCGAGACTACGAGCGTCTACCAGAAACATTGGCAGGCTTTTACCTGATTGCCTTTGCTGCACTGATGGTCAAACGCTTTGTTGAAATCTGGTTTCAAAGTGCATAACACCCTCTAGTAAGATCTAGATCAGTTTCGCTCCTCTAGCAGCTTTTG
>JACJNX010000005.1 GCA_014695255.1 Cyanobacteria bacterium FACHB-63 | reverse complement strand
GAAAGAGTCAGTCTGCTAAGAAACTAACCCCCAGAAGCTGCTTCATTTAGGGAATTGGTCAAATTTGCAATCGGCTCAATTACAAGAGCGGCTCCAAGTTGCTGGGCCTTGCGTTGGAGCTGTCGTAATGCCCGTTGCCGATACTGAGTATTCTCCTGTTCGGGCGGGACAGCGGCAAACGCGACTCGATACTTGAGCATGTGATAAACAATCCGTGCCAGTCGATGAGCCGTGGCGACCACTGCTTTGGGTGCTCCCATCTTTGAACGCATTCGTCGATAGAAGTTGCCTAACGCACTTTTGCTATGACACAGGGTAGCAGCAGCGAGTCGGAAGGCGAGATTGGCTCGATTGTCGGTTTTCTTGGTGCGAGTTCGCTTCACTTTGCCCCCGGTTTTGTCGTTGTGCGGACACAACCCTAACCAGGAGGTAAACTGCTTCACCGTTCTCCACTTGCTCATATCGGTGCCAATCTCAGATAGGATCACTTGCACCGTCAGGACATCCAGCCCATCCACTTGGGTCAAATCCACGCCCGCCAATTGGTAAAGCGCCAGCCGTAAATCGCTCTTCGGGTGATTTTTCTGCGGACTACAAGGGCGACGGGTTGAAGGTGGTAAAGGATGCTCGTTCAGGTCAACCTGAGGACTAAACGTGGCAAAGAGGCGTTCAATCTGAACATCGCAGGCTTGCAGTTTTTCCGTATAGCAGTCATACAACTCCATTGCCTGTTGCAGGGCAAACACATGCTCGAATCGGTAATCTCCGTAGAGCGATTTTGCAATTTCTGCTTGAGATTTGCCACAGCGCCAATCCCGGTGCTTGGCTAACTGCTCCGGGTCACGCACTCCTGCAATGATGTCTCGAATAATGCGGAGTCCGGTCACACCCGTGACATCGCTCAAAACATTGTTCAGCTTCAGATTCATCTGCTCTAATGCCTTCTGGATATGCTGGATGTGACTCGCCCGATAGTGCAACAACATTGCACGCTGTCGGACAAACGAGCGTAAGACGCAGATCGAGTTTTCGGGACGAAACGATGCCTGCAAGAGTCCAAACGTGTGCAGTTGCTGAATCCACTGACAATCGAGCACATCCGTTTTCCGTCCGGGCACATTCTTCACCTGATGAGCATTGACCAGTACGACTTCAAACCCTCGCTCTTCGAGAATTTGAAAAATGGGAATCCAGTACACCCCGGTTGATTCCATTGCCACCGTGGTGACCCTACAGTTTGCCAACCAATCTGCCAACTGTTGCAAATCAGCGGTAAACGTGGCAAACACGCGCACCGAGTGTTCATCTCGTCCTTGGGGAACACAGGTATAAATCTCGGTTGCCCCCACGTCTAAGCCTGCTGCATTCAGGTTGATCTGCTCAAGGTTATCAGGCTTCGCAGTCTTCACAGCACGAGCAGATTTCCGAGTGCGTTCGGTCGAGGCTGAATTCGTGGACTTCATCGCATCACTCCTGTAACAACGACAAAAGAGTTCAGACCCGATGATGTTCTAGGGGTATCTAGTCTGCTAAACGGGGTCGAGGGTTCGCCACCAATATTTCAACCATCCATCATCGGAACCAGGCTAAATTAACGGGCTAAACAGCACCAAGACTGAGGCGGTTTTGATTGTCTGAACGTTTCGAGCCTATCACCAGACTCTGCCGCGTACGTCGTCAGGTGACGATTCTTCAGTTTCTTTCACACTCAAGACTTGCTTTGCAAGGCTGCCCCGCTAA
>JACJNX010000049.1 GCA_014695255.1 Cyanobacteria bacterium FACHB-63 | reverse complement strand
GAGCAGCAATCGCTTTAATCACTTCAGCCGCTGGATGAAGCTGCTTGTCATAGACCATTCCAAAACCATGAAATAGCATGACCCATAGAGCGGCGATACCACGCCAGTAGTCGAGGGATTTGTAATGTGGATTCCAGGTCATAAGGTTGCGTTTATCTGTGGCGCGGGGTAAACTCCTTGCATCAAAATTCTTACGACCGATTAGAGCCGTAGACCCTGAGATTGGGAGCGTAAGTCAAATGAGTGAAACGCTCATTTGAGCCGCTGTAGACGCTGCCATTATGCTCTAGCTTTTATTCCATGTACAAAAATCTTAGAGAGGCTCGGTTCCCTTTAGGGATGTAGATATAGAGAAGAACCCAGCGTTCCGAATATTTTGGAGTGTGAGAGAGTGCAGTTTTAATGATTCATCCGATTACGATCGATGGCAGAGAGTAGATGAAATTCTCCTTGGTCGCTTTTATCGGGCTGACAATCAGATCCTTTAGATCCTTTGTCGCAAATGCTTTTAAGCCGCTTCATATTTTTCAGCCGGAAATAACCAAGCGATCGGACGCGAGATCGCGAATCAGCGATAGGCGCGAGTAAAGATAGGTGGAGAGTTGCGTGGCTTCTTCGGAGTTGAGGGGTTGTTGAGTGTTAAATTGCCCCAGAAGCGACTGAACGAGGTGAGCATCATCAAGATTGAGAAGATGTGCGGCATGAGTTGCTTCGACAACTGACCAGATTTGACGGAGTAGACTTGGATTCATAAGAACAAACAGAGGATGAGGTTCTTTTACGATACTGAATCTGCCCAGAAGTAGGGTTAGACCTTACAAGCTGAAACAACTGTTATTAAAAGATCATTAAGACATTACAGCGCGTAATCCAAGGGCTGAACCGCGTAAATCTTTCTTACCCTTTGTTTTAGCTCATGTTTTGGCTCAGCGATAGGCTGCGATCGGCTCTTTGATAAATCGAATGTAAAGATGCTTAAAGGTGGATTTGAGAACGCGAGGCGCACCAAAATCGATCGGCATCATTTTGTCAGGGAGCCGCCAGTCGGCGACTTGTAGGTCGATCGGGCAAAGGTGCGGAAACTCGATTTCGTCGATTGCAGGGCAAAGTCCTAAGCCCTGACTCGCGAGAATCGTTGGAACCTGTGTGGGATCGATTTTGAGAATGTCAACTACAGCACGATCGAGCGCGAACACATCTTTTGAGGCACCTAACACTCCTAAATCTCTGGGTTCACCGCCACTAGGGCCGTTGCCTTCATGTCCGATAATGCCATCGATGATTGTGAGATCTGGATTGATCGTGCGAGCTGTTTCGATCAGCATCGTGCCAAAGCGATCGGGGTCTTTTCCGGCTTCCATATGCCACCAAGCTTTCATTTTTCCAGGAACGCAGCCGAACAGATTCTTCACGCCCATTGTTACGGTCAGTTGCATATGAGATTTCACTTTAGGCAGGTTGATCACGACATCGGCTTCGATCGCTTCCTTGCACAACAGCAAATGATTGAACTCATCGCCGATCGTTTCGTAGCGTTTGCCTTTGAATTCAACGATCGGTAAGTTGAGGGATTCGGTTAAGGGTAAGTAACCACTGACTTTGGCGACTCCTAGAGCGCTGCCGAAGGCAGGACTATCTCCAAGAAAGGGCTTTCCGCCTGCTTCTTGCACCATTTTTGCCACGCAGTAGACGATTTCTGGGCGTGTGACGCATTCCTTTCCGGGACGTGCGCCTGTAAGCAGATTCGGTTTGAGCAGAACGCGATCGCCAGATTTGACGATGCCGCTGATTCCTCCGAGTGGTTCGAGTAGGGTTTCGAGGGCGGCGCGGAGTTCAACGAGATCGTAGGATGTGACACCCAGTAAACTAACGGCAGGTTTCATAGGTCAGTGAGGTTTTTTGAATACTGTAACCCCGATCGCTAAAAATTCCAATTTGAAGGAGCGATCGACCTAACCCGCTTGAATGAGTTGCAGTAGGTCTTCCGTAGAAACCTTACCGCTAATTTCTGTACCTTCGAGTAGGCTGTCTGCAAGTTCGCGTTTGTGTTGGTGTAGGTCTACGATTTGATCTTCGATCGTGGCTTTCGCCACCAGTCGGTAGATAGTCACTGGACGCTGCTGACCGATGCGATGAGCGCGATCGCTGGCTTGATCCTCGACGGCTGGATTCCACCACGGGTCCATATGAATGACATAATCTGCGGCGGTGAGATTCAGTCCGGTTCCTCCCGCTTTCAGGCTGATGAGAAAGACATCCCCAATTCCAGATTGAAAGGCATCAATGCGTTTTTTGCGTTCGGGAGTTGAGGTGCTGCCGTCGAGGTATTGATAGGCGATCGCTTTCTCGTCCAAATATTCGCGCAAGATATGTAGGTGATCGACAAATTGACTAAAGACTAGAACCTTATGGCGGTTGTCTAACAATTCTTCTAGCACTTCCCCGAATAGTTGAAGTTTTGCACTCGGTAGCGGTGATTTCGGGGTGACTAGGCGGGAATTGCAGCAAGCCCGACGCAGCTTCATCAGTTCCGCTAGCACTTGTAAGTGTCTTTGACCTGCAACCGCATCAGATTCGGCAAGACGTTCGATCGCGCTCTTTCTCAGTGCTTCGTAAAATAGCCGTTCTTCGGTGCTGAGTTCGACGTGCAGCACAATCTCGGTACGCGAGGGTAATTCTTGTAAAACTTGGCTTTTCGTGCGGCGGAGGAGGAAGGGTTGAATGAGTTTTCTCAAGCGAGTGCGGGCTTGCTTGTCCTCAAAGCGTTCGATCGGAGTCGCAAATCGTTCGTTAAATTGTTCTAGCGATCCAAGTAATCCAGGATTAATAAATCTGAATAAATTCCATAACTCGCCTAAGTGATTTTCGATCGGCGTCCCCGTTGTAATCAGTTTGAATCCGCTTTGTAAATTCATTGCGGCTTGCGATCGCTTTGTTGCAAAATTTTTGATCGATTGGGCTTCATCGAGAATGATCGTTTCCCATTTCACTTTTGCTAATAGTTGCGCCACATCATCTTGCTGAAGTAAGCCGTAGCTGCAAATGAGAACGTCAAACGGTTGTAATCGATCGATGACTTTCTGGCGATCGCCGCTACCGAATTGAACAACATTCAGGGTTGGCGCAAACCGATCGATCTCGCTAATCCAGTTGAGACAGACCGAAGTAGGGGCAATTACTAACGTTGCTCCATTTGCAGCGCGGGTGAGAATGAGCGCGATCGATTGCAGGGTTTTTCCAAGTCCCATGCCGTCTGCTAAACAGGCACCCACGCCCCAATGTGCCAGTCTTGCCATCCAGCGAAAGCCTTCAACTTGATATTCTCTTAAGTCTGCTTGTAGCGTTGATGGAACGACTGGATCAAGGGCTTCGACTTCTTTCAACTTCTTGATATGTTGCTGCCAGTATTTATCAGCTTCAAGTTCTCCAATCTCATCAACCCAATCTTCAATTGCGACTGCTGCTAATGGATGAAAGCGCGTCTTTTTACCGTGATTCTCAGCGATCGCTCTGAAATCATCTAAGCGTTTACGAAATTCTTGCGTCAGTGCGAGAAATTGACCGTCTTCTAAGCGAATAAATCGGCTGGGTGTTTGTCCTAGCAACTCTAGAAGTCGCTGCATTTCCAAGACAGAATCTTCGTCTAATTTCACTTCGCCGCTCGCCTCAAACCAATCGCGCTGGCGCTGAATCTTAAGCTGAAAGTCCCCTAATCCAACCTGCTTGCGAATGCGGAACTTCTCGCCTTCGGGATGCGAGATGATCACACGATCGCCCAATTCTTGCAGTTCAAGCAGCAGTTCTAAGCAAGCTTCGGGGTCTTCGATCCACCATTCGCCGTCTTCTTCTTCGTACTCTTCTAAGGTGCGACAATCTGCAATAACACTCTTCGCTAATTTTCGTTCCTGTCTCAGATCGCGTGTCGTTTGCAATCGCTTTCCTTCAACTTCAGCAATCACTGTTTCACCACCCATACCGGGACGGTAGTATGATCCTCCTGTTGCAAACGGACGCACTAACACTGCAACTCTTAGCCCCGTTCCCGCAGGTAGGAGATGAACATTCGGAGTCGGATCGGCAGGGACTTCTTCGGCGCTGACTCCGCCGCCGATATCAGAATGGACTGTGACTAGATTAGAAATCGCATGAATGGCATCGAGGACTTGATCTTTCGCGATCGCAGGCACATCTAACTGATTCTTTGATCCTAGAATCTCAGCGATCCGACGATGCTCTGGAGTCATTTCGATCACCTTGAGTCGCGTCGGGCTTTCTTTCACAACTACAAGGCTTTGGTTTTCTTTCGGAGCGGGCGAGAGTTGCAGCTTTAGGTTTTCGTTCCTGCCTTTTTTAACAATCAGTTCGGGTTCACCTTTAACAATCTCGATGCGCGTGTTGGTATCTTCCCAAAACACATGAGGATGCCCGACCAGCACCGCGATCGCCCGTTCTCCAAACCGATAGTCCATCTGCCCGTAATAGCCATTTGGAGTCGCTTTCAGTTCGGCACAAGCCCTGCGGTCTTGTTCAGTGAGGTAAGAGAACTCATCGATCGACTTATCTAGCCGCTTCAGTGCAATGTTCCGACCTTTGCCCCATTCCCCTCTAGCATTGAGTGATTGTTCACGCGGTTGTAGTAACCATTGATTCTTGAGCAATGTCACAAACCAAGCTAAACGCCGTTCTGCCTCTCCTTTAGCCGGTTTGGTGGGTTCTTTTTGTAGGTTTAGCAATGCGTTTAAACATAGCTCCCAAGGTTGCTGCGATCGTAGTAAATCAATGATAGGTGTAATTTCTGTAGATTGCTGCAACTGTTGTGCAACATCGCTAAACTCACCTTTAGGCTTAATCTTAGATAAGAGCAATGCAGATTCGAGCGCAATCCAATCATAGCCTGCTGCTTTTGCAGATTGATGGAATGTTTCTAATGTGTTCGTCAACAGGGGCTTAGCAGCATCAGCATCTGTCCAATAGAGCGCCAATGAATTCAACAGTGTTTCAAGACTGTGCTGATTGCGGTAAGGCACTAGATCAAAAATCCACTCTTTTTGAGCAATGTCACCCTGTTGTAGTTGAATGATCTTCTCTAAGGTTTCATAGGTCGAACTGAGCCAATGTTTTGCTTGTCGTCCGATCGCAGCATAGTTCTTCGCTTCATCGAGTCGCGCTGGAGAGCCTTCTTTGATCAGTGCCAAAATAAAGAACAATCCAGTTGGAGCTTGGAAGTAAGCTTTGCGTTTTCCAGTCCCTTTTCGCAGTGCAGCAAGCGCGACCGTAAACTGAGCGATCGCAGATTCCGCATCACCTTTGAGAATATTGAACCATCCCCACAATGCAGCACCACTATCGCGGTATTCTCTTGGTAACTTTTCTAAAACGGCTTCCGACTCGGCCAATCGTCCTCTCAGTAGCAATTGTTCTGCAAGCAGTAAAAATTGCCAATTGAACTTGGTTGCGCCTGTTACACAGTCTTCTTGTAAGAGTTTGAACGCTTCATCTGCTGGGATTAGATGTAGATAAGAGTAGCTAAGAATCCCAATCAATCCGGCTTGATAGATATCTGGCGCTAGAGAGCGAAACCAATCTGGATCAAACGGATTGCTACAAACATCAGTTAGGACTTCATCGATCGTAATCTTCCGCTTTTGATAGCCATATCTGTAATAGTCCTCGAACTGTTGAGCCACAGACTTCATGTTATTCTGATAAATCCCAATGCGAACTTCTCGCAGAAATTGTCGCTCATTGGTGAAATATCTGGGTCCTGTTTGCCCGTAGCAGTGAATCGGCAAGTGCTGATTGATAGCATTGACGATCTGTTTAAATTCTCCTAGTGCAACTGCTTCACGAGTTGCAACCTCCACAATCAACGGATTACATTGCGGACCTTGACCCGAATACTGAACTAAAAAGCCATCTTGAAATAAGCGATCGAGATGCGACTTAATTCCAGTTGTTGTGTAAGCCTTCCCAGTCTTATCTTTCGTGCTCAGTGGATTAAAACAACTCAAAAAAGTCGTGCGGCTCACAGGTTCGTAAATCACCGAAAAGACGCGCAAAATCTGACGCTTGAGCGGATCTAGCTTGTGGTAGCGATCGATTAACTGAGTTTGTTCAGCATCCATTGACGTTCAATCTGGGAAACTTGGATGCAAATAAGGATAACAAGAAAGCTTGATCAACAGCAGGTAGAACCCTAAGAACACGCTGAACGATTACCACTCAATCGACAGCCTGTTTGCATTAATGTTTCTAGATCAAAGTCCCAAATTTTCAAGCCGTAGCGATTTCCGACACTTAACAGAGTTTTGCTATCTGAACTGAACGCAATTTGCTCAATCTGATCTTGAGATCCGAGCAGCGTTTTCAAAAAGGTTCCGTCCTGCATATTCCAGAGTCGAATTGTACGATCGCGCCCACCCGATGCAAGAATTTTTCCATCTGCGATAAAACTTAGGCTTGTGACCGCCGCTTCGTGACCGGATAAGGTCTGAGTTGGAACCGTTTCTCGCTCAGAGGTTGCTTTACCCGCCGTCCAAAGCTTAATGGTTGAATCTGATCCGGCTGAAGCGATCGTTTTTCCATCCGGGGTGAATGCGAGATCGTTAATACCTTGAGCTTCGGAGCGGTTGCCATGAGTGCCAAGCAGAATCGGATTTTGACTGTCGGGATACCAAAGATGAATCGTATTCGTGAGCGTTCCAGCCGCTAGAATTCGACCATCTGGACTAAAGCGAATCACCTTTGCCGTTGCGTTATGTCCCTTGAACGTATCGAGAATTCGACCCTTGGAAACATTCCAGAGTTTAATCGTTTGATCCGCGCTGCCGGATGCTAACACTTCCCCGTCCGATCGAAAACTAAGCGCCGTGACTGCTTCAGTGTGAGCAGAAAGCGTTTGAATCAGAATGCCTTTCTCAACATCCCAGAGCTTAATGGTTTTATCTTGACTTGCAGAGGCTAGACGCTTGCCATCGGGACTAAATGCCACCTGGGTAATTGCAGCTTTGTGCCCCTTGAACTCGGCCCGGATTGATTGAGGCTTGTCCCCGTCACGTTGCCAGAGTTGAATCGAGTCGTCGCGGGTTACAACTGCAAAAGTTTTTTGATCCGGGCTAAGGGCAGCACTTGACAGCGAATTGCCCAAAGGAGATAACGGCGACTTGGATGCTGTGATCGCTTGTTGCAAGGTGACGATCGTGCTGATTTTCAAGCTTTCAGACACAAAATTCCACGGACGATCGACGTGTTGAAGTTTGCGTCCTGCTTCAAGGGCAGTGCTGAGTGCTTCTCCAGTTTGATTGGCTTCAATCTGTGTCGTTGCTGCATTTGAGAGATTTTGTACCGTCTCAATCTGCTCACTGCGAGATTGGTATAACCCAACTCCCACACCTGCAACTGCAACCACACCAACAATTTTTGCTCCGGTTGTCACCATTTTTCGAGCTTCGGGCTTCTGGGTTTGCTCAAGCGTGGATTGTGTGAGATTTCGAGTGGCACGATCGAGGTGCTGCACTGTCGCTGCTGCGATTTGACTTGCTTCTGAGGTGCGCTGACGATAGAGCGCTTGCCCAGAGCTTGCAGTCTGAAAAATCGATTGATTCAAGGTGCTAATCTTTGTGGTTACGGCACTTTTGAGTCGGGTAGCGCGTTGTTTTGAGAGTTGAGCCGTGGTTGCTGCAATTTGACCGATTTCGGAGGTGCGTTGACGATAGAGAGTTTGCCCAGAGCTTGCGGTTTGAGAAATCGATTGATTCAAGGCGCTGATCTTTGTGGTCACAGCACTTTTAAGTTGGGCAGCACGTTGCTTTGATTGAATCTGTTGTGCGTTCGCAAATTCTCCGGCGGCTTGGGTGGCTTGCGCGGTCGCATCTTGCAGCGAAGCCAGCGTCGTTCCTGCTTGATTGAAGTGCTGTCTAGCTGCTTTCTGAAGACGTTTAACTTGACGCTCCCCTGTTTTGCGCTTGCGACGAACAGGTTTAGAAACAGGCGATTTAACTGGATTTTCAATCGCTGAGAATTCAACAGAGTTAGATGCGATCGCCTGAAAAGAGGTGATGGGCGCTATCTCAGATTCAACCCGTTCAGTGACAGGTAATATTACAGGCTCAACTCGTTCAGCAGCGCTAGGCGCAGAAGAAAACTGCTGAACGATAGGAATCTCAGTCTCGATCGCACTCGGTTTCTCGATCGAGGGCGTAACAATGGTTTCGGTTTCCAGTTGCGGCTGATGGAGCTGAGTAGAGCGAGGAAGCGGGGGGTCAATATTTGGTGCTTCAATCTCTGGAAATAAAAGCTCTAGCGGATCTTGAGGCTTAATGCCCAAAACAGTCTGAGCTTGACCAATTTGGACTGGCGTTTGCAAGATGGCTTTAGAAGATCGATTTTTTGTATCGCGGTGCAGCCACTCTACCTGCTGATTGCTGAGATCGACATACTCCACAGTGCGATCGTGGACATAGTTCCCCAGCACTGAAGTTGTCACAATTCCCTCTGGACTTGCAGCCGC
The DNA here is from genome assembly GCA_014695255.1 of Cyanobacteria bacterium FACHB-63. Taxonomy (GTDB): domain Bacteria; phylum Cyanobacteriota; class Cyanobacteriia; order Leptolyngbyales; family Leptolyngbyaceae; genus Leptolyngbya. The sequence continues at coordinate 15,024 of JACJNX010000049.1, read as the reverse complement.
TCCCCGCAATCCTTCGATCAGAAAATGAGTAAACACTCCATGCCCCAATTCTGGAAACTTCCAGGACTGCTGAATTTCACGTCCAGACGTATTACAAGAGAGAAGCGCTTGAAATCCGGGATTCTGTGTTGCTTGCTGCTGCAACATCTGAATCAACTGCCCAACCGGATTGTCCAGCAACTCTACCGTATCCGTCTGAACCGTCATCCCGTTCGCGTGCCAGACATCAATCCACAAAACCTGCTGCTTTGCCGCGCAGCTCCCCAACAGTCCCAACAACCCGATCGCGCTGAGTCCGGTTTGCCGCATCGCGTCCTTCTGCGTGTCCGCTAAGCAAAACACCACCTGCTGCAAGCGTGGATCAAGTGCTGCATGACCGCAAAAGTAAACAATCACCGTATCTTCTGGCTTTGCCTGCTCGACGATCGTGTGCAAGCTCGCCTTCACTTCGTTCAAGGCAGGTGCCTCAGCAGCATCGTGATGCACCTGAATCGAAGTATTCGGAAACTCCTGAGTCACATCGACAAACGCATCAGCGAGAGACTGAGTATCGATCGTTGAATATTGCAAAATCGGAAATTTCCGATCTTGATATCGGCTCACTCCGATCAGTAAAATCCACAGTTTCGCTTGTCCAGTTTTGAGCGTAGATTGCATTATGATGTTGCGCTAGTTCAGAGGTCGTGAAGTGAGACGGACGCACCCGATTTGTTTCGCGGTCTACGATCGATTGTCACTGATCGGCATCGGGTGAGTCAAATGCTCAGACTAGCAGCACTGACGGAAAATACTGGTTTTTGGCTGAAATCTCGATCAGGGGTTCACAAACTCTATATATAGATAAAGCAATTGTGAATTACACTTCTGAGAAATTACAGCAAATTAGGGGCGCTCTTAGAACGCCCCTTTGCAAAACAGATGATGTTACTTACGGTGTTGCTGTGACCAAACGCGAGTTGGCAGTCCCCAGACGTAGATAAATCCTTCCGCTGCTTTGTGATCAAACTGATCCTCTGACCCGTAAGTTGCCAAATCGGGTGTGTACAGGGAGTTTTCGGACTTGCGACCGACGATCGACGAATTCCCCTTAAACAATTTCACCCGCACCGTGCCGCTCACTTTCTCCTGCGTCTTCTGCACAAAGGCATCCAGCGCAGACTTAAGCGGGCTATACCACAAGCCGTTGTAGATCATCTGCGAGTAAGTCTCTTCAATTCCGCGCTTGTAGTGCGTCACATCTGCGGTCAGCGTCAGGCTTTCTAAATCCCGATGTGCCTGGATCAACACCAGCAATGCAGGCGTTTCGTAGATTTCCCGTGACTTAATCCCGACTAGACGATTCTCGACCATATCGATCCGTCCGATTCCGTGATTGCCGACGCGCTCATTCAGTTCGGTGATGAGATCGATCGAATTGAGCGATCGTCCATCCAAAGTCACGGGAATCCCCATCTCAAAGCCGATTTCTACATAATCTGGCTCATTCGGCGTTTCCTCGATCGATTTGGTCATCGCATAGATTTCTTCGAGCGGTTCTGTCCAGGGATCTTCGAGCGGGCCTGCTTCGATGCTGCGACCGAGCAAATTGCGATCGATACTATACGGCGATTTTTTCTTCACTGGAGACGAAATTCCAAAGCGCTCTCCGTAGGCGATCGTTTCTTCGCGGCTCATGCCCCATTCGCGGGCTGGAGCAAGAACTTTCAGATCGGGATTGAGGGCAGCGATCGCCACATCAAACCGCACCTGATCATTGCCTTTCCCGGTACAGCCATGCGCTACGGCATCGGCTCCATATTCTGCGGCGGCATCCACCAGCAGCTTGGCAATCAAGGGACGCGCTAACGCAGTCGAGAGCGGATAGCGGTTTTCGTACAGCGCGTTCGCCTGAATCGCTGGAAAGGCGTAATCCTTGATAAAGTTGACCTTCGCATCTGCCACCAGCGACACGGACGCGCCCGAAGTCAATGCCTTCTCGCGAATCGGCTCCAACTCATCCCCCTGTCCCAAATCTGCTGCTAAGGTGATGACTTCTTCGACTCCCCACTCGTGCTTGAGGTATGGAATACAAACGGACGTATCAACTCCGCCTGAATAAGCCAGCACAACTTTCTTCGCACGACCCATAAAATTTCCGCTCTCTGTAACGTTAAGACACTCAAGTTTACAATGATGCCGCGAAAGTTCTGTATCACAGATCAGAACTTGCACAGAATTTAGGTTAAGAAACAATACTGTTTTGGGAAGAAAACCCATTTGGAACTTAATCGGGTTCAACGACGATCGGAGATACTAGGAATGTGCTTTTGAGGAGAATGCTGTGTTTTTGAGTGTTGTGATTCCGACCTACAACCGCAAACCCATTTTAGAAAAGTGCATCCGCGCGCTCGAATGTCAGCAGTTTTCGGAGTATGAAGTCGTTGTGGTCGATGATGGCTCGATCGATGGCACAGTGGAATGGTTGCGATCGGATGCGGCTAATTTTCCGCATGTTCGCCTCTTCTGTCGGAATCATCAAGGTGCAGCAGCAGCACGCAACTACGGAGTCGAACAAGCGAAAGGCGACACGATTGTTTTTATTGACAGTGATTTAGTGGTCACGGATGTATTTTTACGATCGCACGTTGAAGCCTTGACTCAAGCCCAAAAGGAATTAGGGAGCGCTGCCTCCGGCACAGGCGAGCCTGCTCGTTGCTTTACTTACGGTCGTGTGATTAATACAGCGAATTTTGATGATCCGACCTCTGAGCCGTATAAGTTAACTGACTTTTCTGCGGCTTATTTTGCCACAGGAAATGTTGCGATCGCGCGTCATTGGTTAATTGAGGCGGGACTCTTTGATACCGGATTTAAACAATACGGTTGGGAAGATCTAGAACTCGGTGTACGTCTCAAGAACTTAGGATTAAAGCTGATTAAATGCCCCGAAGCTGTTGGCTATCATTGGCACCCTGCATTTTCTTTGGATCAAATTCCCCGCTTAATTGATGTTGAATTACAACGCGGTCGCATGGGAGTGGTGTTTTATCAAAAACATCCAACTTTAGATGTGCGAATGATGATTCAAATGACTTGGCTTCATCGAATCTTGTGGGGTGTGTTATCGCTGGGTGGATTGTTGAATGAGCGATCGCTTGCGCCTGTGATGCGATCGCTAATCAAACAAGGTAAACCGCAACTTGCAGAACAAGTCGCCCGCATTTTCTTAAATTGGTACAACGTCAAAGGTGTCTATGCTGCCTATGCTGAGGTTCAGCGCAAGCATTAAACTTTAGAAACCTTTTCTGCGTCATCTGCTCTCATTCTAGATTCACTCTTGCGATCGATTCCCTCGTAATCAACCTTTGACATAATGCCGATCAGATGTTTCAGAGCGCGATTCGTATGCTGCCCTCTTGGTTGGTTATTGGCGTTGTCACTTTCCTCATTGCATTGGGAAGCAGCATTCTTCGTCCCAAGGATATCAAATGGTTCAATCGATTGCAGCGCCCTAGATGGCTGACATTTGAGAAAGCGATTCCCTTGATTTGGACGATCGTTTTTATCTGCGGCGCTTGGTCAGCCTACATTGTCTGGGAAAAGACCCAAAATTGGGGATTAATGGCATTCTACGCGCTGATTGAGGCATTGGTTGTCGCCTACTCTCCGGTACTTCTGTGGACAAGAAGCTTACGGAATGGCACGATCGTCGGTGGACTAGGCTTTGTCTTGGGACTGATTTTAGCGTTTCAAGTTCTACCGATTTCAGGCACAGCCGTACTCTTACTGCTACCTTATTTGATTTGGAGTCCGATCGGAACCTACACCACCTGGGAAATGGGGAAACTCAATCCCGAATCGCTCTAGTTTAATTAAGCGCGATCGAAAGGTGGAAAGAATAATGCAGAATTTTAGAGAAAACAATTACTGGCTGGTCGTTGATCGCTGACACCGTTTTTGTTCCTCGCCCAGAGAACGATCACGATCGGCTAATTGCCTTGATCATCGATACAGAGTTTTTGACGCTGCCTTTGTCAGTGCTGTCTAGTCTAAATCTACGACTGTATAGACGAGAACAAGGCACGTTAGGAGATAGAGGATTCCGACCCGTTGACATTAAATGTTAAGAATTTTGAGAAACGTCAGATCCGCGTCACCCTTCACAGGTACATTCACAAATGGAATCATCTAACGAATAGGAAACTTTTCTTATGACAGGTTCATACGCAGCTTCATATCTGCCCTGGATTCTCATTCCCGTCGTCACCTGGTTACTTCCCACGGTCGTCTTCGGTTTGTTGTTCTTGTACATCGAGCGCGAAGATCCAAGCGGCATCTAGCCTCTAGTTCCAAACGCATTAGCATACAAAAGCCGTCCAACATAACCCATTGGACGGCTTTTCTTATCTGAACGGTTCGATCGACCTACAGCGACGAACCAATGCTGGTATAGGAACCGTAAAAGAACAGTCCCAAAACGCCAATCGCACCCAAGCCTGCAACCGTTGCTACAAGCCACAAGGGAATTCTTCCACCAGTTTGCACAGTCTTATCCTCCTAACGCAAATGAGACTTAGTTAAAGAAGTAGCTAGAGAACAAAATCCCTAGCGTGAAAATCAGCAAAAGACCCAAATACAGCGAAGTCCGATTCAGTTCAACGGGCTGCTTGTTCGGGTTTGAAGAACCTTTAATTCCTGCCACAGTTCAAACTCCTATCGTTGAATAAATTGCATTGCAGCGATCGCGCCAATGAAGAAGATCGCTGGAACTGCCAAAGTATGCACTGCTAACCAGCGAACAGTAAAAATCGGATATGAAATCGGTTCGTTCGGAGTGTTGCTTGTCATTGTGTTATAACCTCGTAGAACTAAAAACTACTTGCCATCGCCAACTTGCGAGGCAAACTTATCAACCTGCTGCTTCGCTTCGGAACGGTTGCTGACGATCGGCAACTGCTCTTGGCGGGCAGTGGGATAGTATTCATTCGGGCGAGGCGTACCAAAAACGTCGTATGCCAAACCTGTGCTGACGAACAACCAGCCTGCAATAAACAATGCAGGAATGGTAATGCTGTGAATCACCCAATAGCGAATGCTTGTAATAATGTCCCCAAACGGGCGCTCACCAGTAGTACCTGCCATAGATTAGCTCTCTCCAGAAGTCAACGAACAAAAGCCTTATCTGTATCATACGGGACGGGAGATGCCCCTCACAAGGAAATCTGTGAAATTGATCCCCTGATTCTCCGTTATGCAGTTTGCGGAGTGGATTCATACTTCAATAAAGTCCCGCGCTGACCCATGATGAATCCTGTGTTTGAGTCGAAGAAAATAATTTTGTAGAGGTTTGCAGGGATGTTTTCAACATCGTGATCTTTTTGCCAAGTTTTGCCGCCATCAAAGCTTGCTAAAAGATTGCCACTTCCACCGACAACCCAAAGTTCTTCGGGAGTGCGATATGCCAAATCTAACAGTCCCCAACTGGTTGAAAACTCAGGATTTTGAGCCTCTAACCAATCTTCTGGATCATCTGAAGCAGTGAATTGAATTTGCCCACCTCTGGCTAACATCCACATATGACCGTCAGGAGCAAAGCCCATGTTCTGTAGCTTGCGTGAACTGTTACGGTTGTAAGGCTGCCAAACATCTTGACCGGGCTTCCAGGTTGAGAAGAAGTTACCGGTTGAAGAAACAGCGAGATACTTTCCATCGGAGGTGCGATCGATACTCCGCATCACCCCAAATGCCTCAGAAACAAGCGCTTTCCAGTTCTTCCCGCCATCGGTCGTGCGATAAATTGCACCCACATCGGTCGTCATCTCAGCACTGTTCTTACCCAGCGCAACAATCTTTTCCGGAGATCCAGGAAGCTTGGTACTCAGTGGCAAACGTGACCACGATTTGCCGCCATCGCCAGTATGCAGCAGAATCGAAGGCTGACCCGCAATCCAACCATCGTCTCCTGAGAAATGAACTGAAGTGAGGCGATATTTTTGCTCACCCAGTTCTAAAACCTTCTGCTTCCAGCTTTTACCGCCGTTTGTCGTTTCAAGCAGCGCTGAATTCGTACCAACCATCCAGCCGTGCTGCTTGTCCCCGGTAAACCCGATATCGAGCATATTCTCCTCGATTGGAAGCGTCACCATCTGCCACGGATTAGTGACAACGGCGGGCAAAAACCCTCTACAACCAGTCGCCAGGAAGACAACCGCTAACAAAATCACAAACTGTTTCCAGGCTCTCAAAATCCGATACATCGCACTTGATCTCAGTAAATAAAAGGTTCAATCTGTTGCACTACTGCAACCCATAAAGACTTAGAAAGAAAATAAATGCCAGAACCAGCCCACCAAAGATGAGGAGGTTCTTTTGCCCTGGTGTTAAGGTGTTGACCCCCAACCCGTAGCTTAAATTCTGCTTGAATCCAGAAGGTGCATTCAGTGGACCCACATTCTGAAAGCGCTTTTTCGGCGCACCGCAAACTGGACATTTCCAGGTCAACGGCAAATCCTCAAATGCCACCCCCGCAGAGATATTGTTGCGATCGTCGCCCTTCGTTGGCTCGTAGGTGTAGCCACAGGCAGCGCACTCATGCCGATCGAGATCTTTCGGATCGATAGGCTTAACTTCAGGCTCTAGCGCATTTTCTTTCGGATCAGCAGCTTCGGTACTCATGGCAAAACGTCAGGGAGTGACCCAAACCTTAAAGTGTTCGTTAATTATTATGACATTATTGCGATCTCCTCAAACATCGATCGTCTAAAGCGAAATGTTTCGCGATCGTCATATACTCTTGGTAGAAAAGACTCAGCTTCGATAGATTTCTCTTGATGACCTCGATTCAGAAGCGATCGCATCAGAGTCCTTGATTTGGGCGCGGTTTCAGCGCACGATGATATGTTGCAGCACACTATAATTAGGGTGTAAAGCAACGTAAACCAGTCCACTTTTGTAGAACGAGAGGCGGCGAATACCTGTGTATGTCCTAAGCGGCTATGAATATCTATTAGGCTTCCTGCTGATTTGCAGTTTGGTTCCGGTTCTGGCTCTTCTGGCTTCAAAGCTAGTTCGCCCTAGCCGTCGAGGTCCTGAACGTCGTACCACCTACGAGTCAGGCATGGAACCGATCGGGGGTGCGTGGATTCAGTTCAATATCCGTTACTATATGTTCGCCCTGGTCTTCGTGATCTTCGACGTAGAGACGGTATTTCTGTATCCTTGGGCAGTCGCTTTCAATCGCCTCGGATTGCTAGCGTTTATCGAAGCCTTAATCTTTATTGCGATTCTAGTTGTCGGTCTGGTCTACGCTTGGCGGAAAGGAGCATTGGAATGGTCATGAATCCCGAAGCACCTGCTGTTGACAGCGGGGCACTTATCAATCCTATCGAGCGTCCAGGTGTGACGCAAGAATTATCCGAAAACGTCATTTTGACGACGGTAGACGATTTGTACAACTGGGCTAAACTATCGAGTTTGTGGCCCCTTCTCTTTGGAACGGCTTGCTGCTTTATCGAGTTTGCCGCGTTGATTGGTTCCCGATTTGACTTCGATCGCTTTGGACTCGTGCCCCGATCAAGCCCCCGCCAAGCGGATCTCATCATCACCGCAGGCACAATCACGATGAAAATGGCTCCGGCTTTGGTCCGTCTGTATGAGCAAATGCCCGAACCGAAATATGTGATCGCGATGGGAGCTTGCACGATCACAGGTGGAATGTTCAGTGTTGATTCTCCGACTGCGGTTCGAGGTGTGGACAAGCTGATTCCGGTTGATATCTATTTGCCGGGATGCCCTCCTCGACCCGAAGCGATTGTTGATGCAATCATCAAACTCCGCAAGAAAATCTCAAACGAGTCGATCCAAGAGCGGGCTGAACTGCGGCAAACGCACCGCTACTACAGCACAACTCACAATATGCACGCAGCACAGATCATTCACGATGGTAAATACCTGCAGGCGGATACCCGTGTTGCACCGCCGCGTGAATTGGCAGCAGCAATGGGTCTAGAAGTGCCTGCGGTTCTGGAAGCGCAAAAGGAGACGAGAGATCGTGGCTGAAGAAAAGCAAGCGACTGAAACAACGATCGTTGAAGCGGGTAAAACTTCAAAGTGGCTGACGCAGAACGGCTTTGATCATGAGTTCATAGGACTCGATGCCAGTGGAGTCGAAATGATCAAAGTTGAACCGGAATTGCTGATTCCGTTTTCTACGGCGCTTCATGCCAATGGCTTTAATTGCCTTCAGTGTCAAGGCGGCTACGATTTGGGTCCTGGCGCTCAGTTGGTGAGTTTTTACCACCTGATTAAATTAACGGATAACGCCGATCGACCAGATGAGGTTCGGTTGAAAGTGTACTTGCCCCGTGAAGATCCGAGAGTACCGTCTGTGTTCTGGATTTGGAAGGGCGCAGACTGGCAAGAGCGAGAAACGTTTGATATGTACGGAATTGTCTACGAAGGACACCCGAACTTAAAACGCTTGCTGATGCCGGAAGACTGGATTGGCTATCCACTCCGGAAAGACTACATCTCCCACGACTTCTACGAACTGCAAGACGCTTACTAAAGTGAAAGTTTTGTAATCCGTTAGCAAAAGCTCTCTTGATCGCAGGAGAGCTTTGTTTTTGTAATAAGTTAGACTCAATGGCAGATAAAAAGAAGCAGCATTACATACCACGTTTTTATCTGAAGAACTTTTCCCTTAACAACTCAGAGAGAGCGATAAGGATCTTCAATCTTGCCTCTTCTAAATTTATTCCAAGTGGAAATCTAAAAGATCAAGCATATAAAAATTATTTTTATGGGCGCGATCTCAAGCTTGAAAATGCGCTTGGTATCTTAGAAGGTATCTCAGCAAAAGTTATACGAGATATAGTAGCTCAAAACTCTGTGCCCGCAAAAGGCTCGCAAGATTACAGTACGCTATTGCTTTTCATCATTTCTCTAAGTTATAGGACACCCTATCGAGTCGAACAACTCAATGAACTTGCTGATAAATTCGCAAAAGCTGCTCTTTCAAAAGAATCATCTGCACAACCACTTCTGAACGATTGCAGATTTGTTATGAGCGATCCTATTCAAGTAGCAATACGCAACGCGACTCTGTATCTGCCGCTCGCACTTGATCTTGGTTTGAAAGTTGCAATTAATAAGACTCAAGAATTCTTCATAACATCCGATCATCCAGTAGTACTTTACAATCAATTCCTTGAGCCACGAAAGAAGTACGGAAGCAATACTGGATTAGCTTGCAAAGGACTTGAGATCTTTCTTCCTATTTCTCCACGTCATCTGCTAATTCTTTTCGACCGCGATGTTTATGGAGTTGGCAATAGAAATGATGTAGTAATTGATGTTACTAATGGTGCTGATGTAAAGGCTTTGAACTTACTGCAATGTATTAGTGCCAACGAAAATCTTTATTTCAACGAGGAAATCTCAGAAGCTCAAATCCGTTATTTAATGAATCATGCAAATCGGCGAAGAAGAGAAGCGAAAGCCAACGTTGATGAGTATGTGAACTCGAAAACTGATGAAGAAATGCGCTTTCTTCTGCATCTGTACGGAGCCGATGTGAAATGCTCTTTATCTCTTTCATTTATTCGTCTTCTGAAGAAAGCGAAGCAATATATTTTGGGAGATAAAGTTCTTCACGTAAGAGATCCCAGAAGGTGCAAACTTCTCGAACAATTTGCAGAGCAAGTCAAAAAAGGAAAGTATCGTGCAAGCGATTTCCAGAAATTCTTGAGAGATGCCTCAGGATTGACCTAAAGCTCGATCGCCTTGGATGACCACAACGTCTGGCACTATATCAATTAAAACTCTCGAAGAACCAACATGAGTCCTCTATTTCAGCAGGTCTTGAGCGAAGTTACTCAACTAACACCCGAAGAGCGATCGCAATTAATCGAATATATTCAACAGATGCAAAGTGCTGAAAACACTAAAACTCAGCCTAAAGAAATTGGGAAAGATCCTTTAATCGGACTCTTTGCTGGATCACCAGATCTCGCTACACGCTCTGAAGAGATTCTTCACCAGGATCTCACACCACAAGGATGGACATGGAAACAGCCATCCCAATAGCAGATACTGGCTTCGTCGTTGCACTGCTGAATCAACGAGACGATCACCATCAAGAAGTCATACCAATCTATCTTTAGTTCCGAGAAATCAGTCTGCCGCAAACCGTTCTAGCTGAAGTTGCGTATTTGCTAGGGCGAGATGCTGGAATACGCACCGTTACCGCCTTTCTCAAAGGAATTCCAGAAAGCCGCTTTCAACTCACTGCTTTAAGTGCTCAAGATATTGAATACACTGCCCAAATTCTAGAAACTTATGCAGACAGTTGAATTGATTTTGTAGATGCAACGGTAATGGCGATCGCAGAACGATATCAAAGCGCCTTGATTTTGACGCTTGATCAACGGGACTTTCGTTTATTCCGTCCGCAAATTGTCAGCATTTTGAACTTTTACCCTAGCTGATGCTGTGATCGTTATTTCTTCTAGCCTGTCGCTTCCAAGAATCTTCGAGACTGCCGAAGAGCGCTTCTTGCCTCTTTATCAAAATCAAAGACACAAAGCAAAACGGCGGGAAGTCCTAGAACCTCGCCGCCGCTTTGAGTTATGCGATCGTCAGAACCTATTCTGCTGCTTGCGGCAACAATTCGCGTTCTTGACCATGTAGAACGGTCACTTGTCCGTTTTCATCCACGTCAACGGTTGCGGTATCGCCATCTTTCACCCGTGCTGACAGGATTTCTTCAGCTAACGAGTCTTCTAGCAGTCGCATGATCGCCCGGCGTAATGGACGTGCGCCGTAGCTTGGGTTATATCCTTCATCGACCAAACGATCCTTAAATCGCTCGGTGACTTGCAGCGTAATCCCTTGCTCTTTCAGACGCTTGAACACATCGTTGAGCATGATGTCTGCGATTTCCTTGACCTCGCCCTTGTTCAACTGACGGAACACGATGATTTCGTCGAGTCGGTTCAAGAACTCAGGACGGAAGTATTGCTTCAGTTCTTCGTTCACCAAGGAGCGGATGCGGTTGTACTGCGATTCCGATTCGTTCTCGGTGGAGAACTCGAATCCAAGTCCGCCGCCGCCTTTCTCGATCACCTTGGAACCAATGTTCGAGGTCATGATCAGCAGCGTGTTCTTGAAGTCTACGGTGCGTCCCTTGGCATCGGTCAAACGACCATCTTCCAAGATTTGCAGCAGCATATTGAAGACATCGGGGTGCGCTTTTTCGATTTCGTCGAATAGCACAACCGTGTAAGGTCTGCGACGAACGGCTTCAGTCAATTGACCGCCTTCGTTGTAGCCTACATATCCAGGAGGCGAACCGATCAGTTTAGAAACGGTGTGGCGCTCCATGAATTCCGACATGTCTAACCGGATCATCGCTTCTTCTGAACCGAAGAAGTAAGCAGCAAGGGCTTTCGTCAATTCGGTCTTACCCACCCCAGTTGGACCGGAGAAGATAAAGGATGCGATCGGTCGGTTCGGATTCTTCAATCCAACTCGCGCCCGACGAATGGCTCGCGACACGGCTCTCACTGCTTCGTCTTGACCGATCAAGCGAGTATGCAGCGTATCTTCCATGTGCAGCAGCTTCTCGGATTCGGATTCGGTGAGCTTGTTCACCGGAACACCTGTCCAAGATGCCACGATTTGCGCGATGTCATCTTCGCCCACAACCGGGGAAGCATTTTCATCGGTCGATTCTGTCTTGCGAGTTTGTGCGATCGCTCGAATCTCAGCCTTAATCTCCATTTCTCGATCGCGCAGTTCACCTGCCCGATCAAAGTTCTGGGATCTCACCGCGTCATCTTTATCTTTCAAAACCTGACGCAGTTCGCGATCGAGTTCTTTCGCGGCTGGCGGCAATTGCGAGTTGATCAACCGCACACGCGATCCAGCTTCATCGATTAAGTCGATCGCTTTATCCGGCAAGAATCGATCTGAGATGTAGCGATCCGAGAGTTTTGCCGCAGCTTCGAGCGCTTCGTCTGAGATCTTCAGCTTGTGGTGCTGCTCATAACGTTCGCGTAAGCCTCGGAGAATTTCGATCGTTTCATCGACCGTCGGCTCACCCACCATCACAGGCTGGAAGCGGCGTTCGAGTGCTGCATCTCTCTCGATGTGTTTGCGATACTCATCCAGCGTCGTTGCACCGATACATTGCAATTCACCACGAGCAAGCGCAGGTTTCAGAATGTTGGCGGCATCGATCGCGCCTTCTGCTGCACCTGCACCAATTAGGGTGTGAACTTCGTCGATGACCAGGATGACATTTCCGGCAGAGCGGATTTCATCCATGATCTTTTTCAAGCGTTCCTCGAATTCACCTCGATACTTCGTGCCTGCCACAAGCAGACCGATATCGAGGGTGACAACGCGCTTATCTTCCAAGATGTCAGGAACATCATCATTGGCGATGCGCTGGGCGAGTCCTTCTGCGATCGCGGTTTTACCCACACCGGGTTCACCGATGAGAACGGGGTTGTTTTTCGTCCGACGACCGAGGATTTGAATGACTCGTTCGATTTCTTTTTGGCGACCGACCACGGGGTCGAGTTTGCCTTCGGCTGCCATTTGAGTGAGATTCGAGCCGAATTCGTCCAAAGTCGGGGTTTTGGTGCGACCTTGACTTCCGCCGGAAGTAACTTCGGCGGTTTCACCCAGCATCCGAATCACTTGGGTACGGACTTTCGAGAGGTCAACGCCAAGGTTTTCTAAGACTCTTGCAGCAACGCCTTCCCCTTCTCGGATGAGACCTAAAAGCAGGTGTTCGGTTCCAATATAGTTGTGACCGAGTTGGCGAGCTTCTTCAAGTGATAGTTCCAAGACGCGCTTTGCACGTGGGGTAAACGGAATTTCCACTGCGACAAAGCCCGATCCGCGACCGATGATCTTCTCAACTTCAATGCGAGCGTCCTTGAGGTTCACTCCCATCGATTTGAGGACTTTGGCAGCGACACCCGTTCCTTCTCCGATTAGACCCAGGAGGATCTGTTCTGTACCCACAAAGTTATGACCCAAGCGGCGTGCTTCCTCTTGGGCTAACATAATCACCTTAATGGCTTTTTCTGTGAAGCGTTCAAACATGGCGTATTTCCATCACCTGCTGCGTAGGTCTGATTCTAGCATAGTGGATCTTTCCGGTTACGAGCTATCGCAACAGGGAAATGGGGAGATTACCGAACGTCTGCGATCGGTTCTCGGCTGGAAATGGTTAGATTTACGACCAAAGAGAGATTCTTATCGATCTCTTATGGCTTAGTCAAGCTGGTTTTTTCGAGACTTAATAGAGATTCGGGATCGCTCAGTGTTCGATCGCACTGCGTAAGCCGATCGCTTATCTCCAGCCACTTTCCTTCCAGAAATCTCTGAAATTCTGCCGCTTGGAGTCCACCGCGCCAAAGAATTAGCGCGTTTTCGCCTGTGTCAGTGTAGTAGTCTTTACGCTGTCCCGCAACCTTAAACTGGAATTTCTCGTATAGAGAAATTGCGGATTGATTAGAAATTCTGACTTCTAATGTAGCGTGTTTCATCTGACGCTGGCTAGCCCGATCGAGTAATGCAAACAAAAGCAGTTTTCCCAATCCTTGCTGCTGGTAATCAGGGTGAACGGCAATAATTGTGATGTGCGCTTCGTCTACGATCGCCCAAAAGCATCCATAACCAATCAGACGATCTTCAGAGGTGATGGCGATGAGTTCACTGTTGGGGCTATCGATTTCGCGTTGATAGCCTTCGAGCGTCCATAAACCGCCGAAACAAATGCGATCGAGTTCGAGGACTTGGGGGAGGAGCGAGGGAGCGATCGTTTGGAGCGTGATGCGGTTCACAAAGATTCGGAATAATAGAACGGCTCTGATTCTATCGAACTTAGTTAGTTTGCAAGAGGAATATAATTCTACTACTCGCGCAACTCTATGATGAATGACCAAAATTTATCTAGATACCAGTACCTACAATCGTCCTTTTGATGATCAAACACAGCCAAAGATTTTCTTAGAAACGCAGGCAGTTATTATCATTTTTCAGGCAATCAATGCACAAATGGTAGAGTTGGTAAGCTCCTCGGTGCTGGAATACGAAAATAGCCGCAATCCTGATTCAGTCAAGAGAGAGGCAATGAGCCAATATTTGCAAATGGCAGCATCAAGGCTGAAGGTTGATGGAGCAATTCAGCAAAGAGCAAAGCGACTGGAGCATAATGGACTGAAAGCGATCGATGCGTTGCATGTTGCTTGTGCTGAGGCGGCTAGTAGCGATTACTTTATTACTTGCGACAAGCGGCTGATTAATCGCTGTACGAATCTGACCATGAAAGTCATGAATCTTGTTGATTTTGTTCTGGAGATTAACGGCAATGATTCAAGTGAAAAGTGAGCAACAAATTTTACAAGAAGGGCTACGAATTCTTTTAGCGCATATGGAACCAGCCGAGGTTGCTCGATTTTGGGCAGCTTGTAATCTAGGTGGGGGCGACTATCTCAAGTTAAAGGATGAACTTTTTGCTCAAGAATCGGTAGATAGCTTGTATTCAAAGCTATTAGATTTTCAGACATCGCGACAGAGGGACTGATTAGCATCGTAACGATCGACGCAAGTATCACAAACGTCGATCGTTACGATGCTATGGCAACGGGAAAGCGATTGCCTGAACGAACTGAGCAAGTTCCGATCGCTCATCTCGAATCTGCTTAACAGGATGATGAGGCTATTCGTGTTCAACATTTTCTCCAGACTATTAGGTTAAGCAAATCGATCTCGATTAAGAAAGCTTTGAAAATTCGTAACGTTCAGCCAAGTGACTATCAACCTATCATTACCTGAGTTCGGGATAAGGATTGAGACAAGAAAGGGGCAAACCCGATAGGCTGAAATTGCTAAAAATCGCGCCCAGTTTGCCCTGATGCTTAGTCTAGAAGACCTGTTCTGCTCGGTCGATGATTTCTGCAACAGCTTTGAACCACGCTGGAAACAGCAACTTTTGGGAAGTGGACTCCAAGTACGCAATCGACGCCG
>JACJNX010000048.1 GCA_014695255.1 Cyanobacteria bacterium FACHB-63 | reverse complement strand
GTTAAGCTTTGAAAGATACGCGGTTTGTTTCTCAGGCTTTGGTAGTTCAACATCACAATCGTTCTGAGAAGGAATGCTTGCTGTTCAGCTTAACTTATTTCCGATGAAGTCTATTGATGACGAGCGCACTAAGCAATTCATCTTCGGTCGGTGGCTCGAACCATCCCTCAATGAAGTTGAACATGAACTCAGTCACCTGAAACGAATATGTGTCATTCTTCGCTTGATTCCTGTTGCTTACTCTCGGCCAACGAGTCCGCTTACTCACAGAGAGGTAATGCAGCATCGTAGATGTTTGGGCTTCCTTTGCTAACTTATGAAACTTAGTCCGCTGCGACTGCTTCACAAAACCCAGATCGAGCACTACCTCTTGATGTTGTGTAATGAGTTGCTTGCCTTACTCTGACACCGCTCTTCTGTTGGCACGTGTGCTGAAAACCATATTTTTCTTAACAATCATGCCAGAGTCAACGTACATAGGGCTTTCCTGAACTTCTTTATAGATTTATCGACTGATTGAAGGAGTAAGCGCCTCACAAGCTGTCTTGAAGTGTTATAATAACGGAAGAGAATTAGACATCGGTTGCAAGCATTTGTTTCTAGTATTAGCGAGTTTTCACGTTTTTCCATTGACAGACTTCTCTCCGAAATTTGGCTCTCTGCATTCCTTTAATTTTGGAGACAATTTATGTCAATTTATGTAGGCAATCTGTCCTATGACGTTACCGAAGCTGATTTAACGTCTGTGTTTGCAGAATATGGATCAGTGCGGCGGGTTCAGCTTCCGAGCGATCGCGAAACCGGTCGGATGCGCGGATTTGGTTTTGTAGAAATGGGCGAAGATGCTGAAGAAGCGACTGCCATTGAAGCGCTTGATGGTGCAGAGTGGATGGGTCGTGATCTTAAGGTCAATAAAGCAAAGCCTCGTGAAGCAGGCGGTGGTCAATCAGGTGGACGCAGAAATGGCAGCTTTTCTCGTGGCTATTAATGACTGAGTTGAAGTCAGCGTTTAGTTTGTCAGACATCTTGTCGTAAAGACTAGATATGACTTAGAGGGGTAAAAGCAAAGATGCTTTTACCCCTTTCTTGTTGCTAACTTAGTTCAAGTGCGGAGACTTGTTTTTTGTCGAGTCCATGTCACGATAAAAAATTTGCTACCAAAGCGAATTAGTCATCAAGGTAGCCACAAAGTTTAACGACGCCTAGGGATCTGAATCGACACGATTCCTTCCTTTAGCCTGGCGCTACTTGCACCGTTAACGATCGTTTATCTAAAGATTGAACTTTACCTGCTTTAGACAGGTCTGCAACAATCTGGTCGAGCAGCCCAGTGGCGCGATCGCGATTTTGGTGCTCTCGTCCTCGCAGACGTACCTGAAATTTGACTGAATCGCCCTTTCCTAGCCAATCGATCGCTCTAATAATTCGCATACCGTAGTCCGCTTCACCAATATTAGGGCGTAGCCTCACCTCTTTAATGGTAGTCCTAGCACTAGAGTGCTGCCGCTTTTTCTGTTGGTACTGATGCTTACCGTAGTCTAGAATCTTAGCCACTGGAATTTCCTTGCCGTCAGAAACGACCACTAGATCCAGATCAACGTTTTCAGCAAGCCTTAGAGCTTCACGAGTGTCTGTCAAACCACGGTTATTGTTCTCATGGTCGATCAGAAGAACCTGAGCACATCTGATTTGCTGATTAATGAGTTGTTTTGTAGCGATAATATTTCACCTAAACTTGGAATACTTAGCCTTCGCTAATAATACTAGGATAACGAAATACTGACTGAGGTGAGAAATCTCTATGAAATTAAAGCCAGAATAATGCCGTACATCCTTACCCATTCCTAACTCATCGTAAAGCCCCTAGCTTCTAGCTATTGAGAAGTCTACTCCTCGTCAATACACTGCTCTAACAATGCGGTTAAGAGAACTGTTAACAATTCATCCTATAGAAGTTTCTCCAGAATTTACAGTGGCAGAGATAGATTATCTACTGTATGTAAAAATGGTATTCGCGATTCCATTGCTTTGGATATCAGCGGCTTAATCTATCGATAGAAGTTACAGTCAATCAATCTGATTCACGTTTCGTCTCTCAACCATTTTAGAGCTGTATAAGATTTTTGAAAGATAATGTTTGAGTGTCTGCGCCCGAGCGCAGATGCTCACCCTTGAAAGCTCGCTTTGTCGTTGATGTTGTGACAGTTATCCAACGACAGAATGCGAGTTCTGGAATATAACCGACCAGCGATATAGTTCAAAATTAGTCCAAGCTCAATTTTGTCCTAGGAGTGTGACAGCCAAGAGTAGATAAAGGTTCGCATCAATATTTCCTAAAAAAATTAAGAGCTATGCTTTAATCTGGTGTACGACAAATAAGGAGAAAAAAGGCGTATCCTGCTGAAAGCACAAAAAGATCAGACGAGGAATACACCATGAACAACGATAACGTGTGTCCAGCGACTCGACGATCGCCGCTTGGAGTGATGCGATTCTCAATGACTTTAACCAGCGTCCTGAATGCTGCTCGCTTATTTGCAATGAGGGTACGCTGATTTGCGAGAAATCGAAACGTTACGCTGACGTGGTGACGAGCCTTTTAGCAGCGCGGTCGTAACCCAGAAATACAATTTAGCCTGATCAGGCTGATCGGGCTTTTTTCGGGCTGCTTCTCAAAAAGCGCGATCGCGCTTTTTGTCATCCGATCGCGCTAGTTCATCACGATAAGCGATCAGGTCGAAAATGGCTTTAATTAACTCGTCGGGTTCGACTGGTTTGCTGAGATGGTGTTGAAATCCAGCCTTGAACGCTTGCCGTTGATCGAACTCACCCGCATAAGCCGTGAGGGCGATCGCGGGAATGTGTTTGCCGATCTCAATTGCTCGAACTTTTTGCAGCAGCATATAGCCATCCATTTCTGGCATTCCGATATCACTGACAATCAGATCGGGAATCGATTGTTCAACGGCTTGTAAGGCTTCAATCCCTGACGCAACGCTTGTGACGATCGCACCCTCTTGTTCTAATACAAATGTGGTTAATTCACGGGTATCTGTTTCATCATCTACAACTAGCACTCGTACCTTTGCTAGCGGTGAGTTTGAAGTGTTCAAGCTCGGATTTGATTCAGAGATCTTGTCTTGAGGGCTTGTCTCGACGAGCGGTAATAGTACGGTAAGCGTTGCTCCTTGTCCTTCGCCTCCACTCTCGGCTTGAATCGCCCCTCCATGTAGTTCTACGATTTGACGAGCAATTGCAAGCCCTAACCCTAATCCCCCAAACTTGCGCGTTGTTGCCCCATCTTCTTGGCGGAAATGCTCGAATATATAAGGCAAGAATTCAGGGGCAATTCCTTTACCTGTGTCGATCACTTGGAGCTGTGCGTGTGTTCTCTGCTGAGTGAGCATCACTGTAATTTGTCCATTCTCTGGCGTGAATTTCACCGCGTTCGAGAGCAGATTCCACACAACTTGTTGAAGTCGTCCAATATCGCCCATCACTGAACCAACGTTTTGATCAAACTGAGTTTGTAATGTGATTGATTTGGCATCGATCGCGAGTCGTACTGTGTCAATCGCAGCATTGATTGCGAATTTGAGATCAATCGGAAACTGATTCAGCGTTAGTTTGCCTTGGAGAATGCGAGAAATATCAAGCAAGTCTTCGATCAATTGAACTTGTAGTTTGGCATTGCGCTCAATGATTTCGATTGCATGAATCGTCTTTTCAGGCTTTAAGTTGCCTGCTCTGAGTAGGCGTGCCCAGCCGAGGATGGGATTAAGGGGTGTTCTTAATTCGTGTGAAAGAACTGCCAAGAACTCATCTTTGATACGATTTGCGCGTTCTGCTGCTTCTCGAGCTGATCGTTCTCGTTGCAGTAACTGTTCCCGTTCGGCTTCGGCTTGTTTGCGCTCGGTGATGTCTCGATAGAAAATGCCGAGTCCCTGTTCGGAGGGGTAAGCATGAATTTCCAGCCAGATGTCATAGTTAGGCGGATCATAATAGTGGTGTTCAAAGTGAGCAGGAATCTGCTCCGCCATTGCCCGCCGATACTGATATTCCACATTTGTTCCCACTGAAGCTGTCCATTCCTCCCAGTGGGTTTTACCGATAATTTGAGATCGCGGTTTACCGTTAAGCCGTTCTGCTTCTGCATTCTGGTAGATGACCTGCCAATCGCGATCGAGGGCGACAAAAGCATCCGTCATGCTTTCTAGAAGCTGATCGATTCGCGCATAAGCGGCTTCTGCCTCCTGTCTTGCGGTTTCTGCGTTCTGGCGTAATTCCTGCTCTTTTTGGGCTGCGTCTCGTCGCAGTTGGGCGAGCTTCAGAGTTGATTCAATCCGTGCCAGCAGTTCACGCGCAGAGAAAGGCTTAGTCAGATAGTCATCGGCTCCGGCTTCCAGTCCTTCAATCCGAGCCTCTTCTCCCGCACGCGCCGACAGCAGGATGATCGGAATTTCCTGGGTGCTGGTATTGGAACGAAGTGCCCGCAGCAAACCAAATCCATCCAGTTCTGGCATCATCACATCGCTCAGCACTAGCGCAGGAAGACGCTGAGCAATGACTTCTAGAGCTTCTAAGCCATTGCTTACGGTTTCTACCTCCCAATACTGGTTTAATAAGCGTTTCAGATAATCCCGCATATCAGCATTGTCATCAGCTAGGAGGATTCTAGCTGGATGGGTGGATGGGTGGATGGGTAGATGCGGTTTCATTGACTTGTTCACTTGTCCACTCATCGACTTTCCTGCTCGCTTGGGGGAGCCAGCGCGATGCTTCTGCCAAAAAGCTTTCAGCTTTGAGTGCGGTCGATTGAAGGGTCCGAGTCGATTGAATCTGGTTTTGAGGCAGATGGGCTGCGCCAAAGGGAATGGAGATCGTAAACGTGGTGCCGCGATCAATTTCACTGGTAGCCCGAATGGTTCCACCATGCAATTTCACCAACTCCTGGACTAGAGCTAACCCAATTCCAGAGCCTTCATAGGTGCGGGCTCGTGTACCACTGACGCGATGGAATCGTTCAAACAATCGCGGTAATTCCATTTCAGGAATGCCCACTCCTGTATCCATAACACTCAGTTTGACCGAATCGCCCACAGGTTGTAATTGAACCGTGATACTTCCAGTAAACGTAAACTTAAACGCATTCGAGAGGAGATTGAGGACAATCTTTTCCCACATCTCGCGATCAACATACACAGGTTCGGATAGCATTGGACAATCAATTTGCAATCTCATTCCAGCCCGTTCAATGAGAGATCGAAACACGCTTGCCAGTTCTGCCGTATAAGTTGCTAAATCGGTGGGTTCATAGGATACCTGCACTCGTCCCGCTTCAATTCGAGAAAAGTCCAGCAGCGTATTCACTAACTTCTGTAAGCGCAATCCGTTACGTTGAATTAACCGTAATTGTTCTCTCTGGTCAGGTTGTAATTGACCATCAAGTGTAATTGAGAGTTCTTCCAGCGGACTCAGCATTAACGTTAGCGGTGTGCGAAATTCATGAGAGACATTGCTGAAAAAGGCAGTTTTGGCACGATCAATTTCGGCCAAGGCTTCAGCGCGTTCGCGTTCTGCTTCATAAGAGCGAGCATTGGTGATTGCTAGGGCAATCTGTCCAGCAACCTGCTCCAGAAAATCACGGTAGCTATCATCTAATCGACGACGTGGGCTAGCAACCGCAACAAGTACCCCAGTTACCTTGCTTTGTCCAGTAGCGACAATAGGCAATACTATTGCTTCCTGCGGTGGTTCTGCCCAAGGGCTACCGGGCAATATTCCAAAGCGGGATGGTAAATCATCGATGATTTGCGGTTGGGCAGTCTGAACCGCAAGCGAGATCAACCAACCGTCTGTAGCCTCTGGTATTGTGAGATTTACGATCTCTGGGCTGATGAAGTTGTCTGAGCGCAACTCAGTACTACCGCAGAGGTGAGCCTGTTTTCCATCCTGGCTAACAAGGTAAAGCAGCGAAAAAGGCAGGTCAGCCACATTAGATTTGAATGTTTCGACCATCAAAACATATGCGTCCTTAGCGGTTCTCGCAGTCGCGGTTCTAGATGCCACTTCCCGGAGTAGACGAGTGCGACGTTCGCTCAAAACGCGATAGGTTGTTTCGGTGACGATGTTAAATACGCCCTCAACACCACCACTCTGTCCTTGAATCGGATTGAACGTGTACTCAAAAAAGCATTCTTCAGTGTATCCAAAGCGGTGCATGGACAACAATTCATCCTGATGGAAAGTACCTTTACCTGTCGCTAAAACGCCTGCTAACTCCGGTCCGATGTCGTCCCAAATTTCAGACCAAACTTCACGTCCAGGGCGACCGAGCGCCCAGGGATGTTTGTTGCCTACAATCGGTCGCCAAGCATCGTTGTAGAGCAAGATGGAATCTTGTCCCCAATAGATCGCAATGGGAAAGCGAGAATTGAGACAGATACTCAATGCAGATCGCAAGCTCTGCGACCAACCTTCAACCGTTCCTAGGGATGTCGGTGACCAGTTGTGCGAGCGCATCAGCTTTGCCATCACACTGTCGCCTGCAAAAATCTGTTCTATCATGGCATCCTGACTCATGCTGCGGTTCCTTCCTTCTGTTCACACAAACGGGCAACTGTTGTCACAATTTCTGCTGGCTCAACGGGCTTCGCTAAGTGTTGTTGAAATCCAGCTTTGAGGGCTTGCTGGCGATCGAACTCTCCGGCATAGGCAGTCAGAGCAATGGCTGGGACTGTTCTGCCCTGCTCCAACCTCCGAACTTGCTGCATCAGCATATAGCCATCCATTTCCGGCATTCCAATATCACTGACAATCAAATCAGGAACCGCTCGCTCAGTGATTTGCAGTGCCTCAATTCCAGATGAACTGCTGGTGACGATTGCGCCAGCCTGCTCCAGCACAAATGTCACAAACTCGCGTGAATCTGGCTCATCGTCTACAACTAGAATATGCATGCCCTGCAAGCCTTCTTCGACTGCAACTAAGGCAGATTCAGGAGAAGTCAATTCACTAGATTGCGGTGCGAGGGGGATCTGAACGGTAAAGATTGCTCCCTGCCCTTCTCCCAGACTATCTACAGTAATTTTTCCCCCGTGCAGTTCGACAATTTGACGAGCAATCGACAGTCCCAAACCCAAACCGCCAAACTTCCGAGTCGTCGCTCCATCTTCCTGGCGGAAATGCTCAAACACAAAGGGCAGAAACTCAAGATTGATGCCTTTACCTGTGTCTTTCACTTGAATTTGGGCATCAGTTCCGGTTTGAGTCAGAGTGACAAAAATTTGACCGTTTTGCGGCGTAAATTTCACCGCATTCGAGAGCAAATTCCAGACCACCTGTTGCAATCGTCCGGCATCTCCGACTACGATTCCGACGTCTGGTGAAATTGTCGTCTGAATGTGCATTGATTTCGCTTCTGCCGCCAGGTGAACCGTTTCTAGCGCAGCCGCAATCACCTCTCTTAGGTCAACGGGTGCAGCATCAAGGCTAAGTTTACCGCGCAGAATGCGGGAGATGTCCAGTAGATCATCAATGAGCTGTGCCTGAAGTAGAGCGTTGCGATCAATCGTTGCCAGTGCAGCTTTTGTTCGGGTTTCATCCAAGTTGCCCCGCTGCAATAGCTTTGACCAGCCGAGAATGGGATTGAGGGGCGATCGCAACTCATGGGACAGCACGGCAAGAAATTCGTCTTTGATACGATTGGCGTTCTCGGCTTGCTCACGGGCGGTTTGTTCCTGTTGGAAGAGTCGCAAACGGGCTTGCTCGATCTGCTTTTGGGGTTCAATATCGGTACAAGTGCCAAACCATTGACGAATACAACCTTGCTCATCCTTAAGCGGGATGCCTTGACCCAAGAACCAGCGATAACTGCCATCCACTTTACGAAAGCGATACTCAATTTCGTAGAATTGACCACTGTTTACGGCTGCCAGCCAGCGATCGCGAGTCATCTCCAGATCATCAGGATGAATAATCGAGAGCCAGTTTAAGCCAAGCATTTGCTCAGTGGTCAAGCCCGTGTAGTCGCAAAACTGTTGATTGACGTATTCATTTAGTCCTGCTGCATCGGTAATCCAAACAAACTGCGGAATCGCTTCTGCCAGGAGCCGATAACGGGCTTCACTTTGTTGAAGTTCCACCTCTGCTTGTTTGCGATCGGTGATGTCGGCATTGACACCGATAAAGCGCAGCGGTGAACCGTCGGCGGCAAATTCAAACTGTCCGTTGACTTCGAGCCAGCGGATTGTTCCATCTCGGCGACGGATGCGGTAATTTGCCTGACGCAAACTGCCCATTTGCATTGCCTGGGTCAGTTTGTCTGTAAAGCCTCGAGCATCGTCTGGATGCAGATATTGCTCGAAAAATTCTTGGGCAGAAATTGAACCATCGGTGGGCTGAAATCCAAATAATTCGTACATACGATCGTTTTCCCAGACCGTGATATCCCCTGGCACTTTCCACTCGAATATCCCTAATTGGGCGGCTTCGGTAGCAATCGTCAAACGTTGTTGACGCTCACTCAGTTGTTCTTCTGCCTGTTTGCGCTCATGGATATCGACTGATGCGCCGAACCAGCGAATAATCTCGCCCGTTTGCGGATCTTGGTAAGACTCGGCGCGGACGAGAAACCAGCGATAAATTCCTGCCTCAGAGCGAACCCGGTGTTCGACTGAGAAAATGCCTCTAGTGCGCCGCGCTTCGTTAAATGCTGCAATTGTGCGATCACTGTCCTCTGGGTGAATGAAGTTAGCAGCCACCTCTGCCGCTGTCATCGGTTCGTAAGGGGCTCCTGTGTAGTTGCTCCATTGCTTGTTGAAGAACTCAACCCGCCCTTCCGCATTGGTAATCCAGACGATTTGCGGTACAGCATCTGCCATGAGTCTAAACCGCTGTTCACTCTCCAGCAGTGCGATTTCTGCTACTTTGCGATCGGTAATGTCTTCTGCCACGCCTGCAACTTGACGAATTTCACCCGTTGGCTCGGCAATCGGAAAGCCGCGATCACGCACCCAGCGGATTTTGCTATCGGGTCGCACAATGCGGTACTCCACATCGTATTGACCGACTTGCAGTAACGCCTGGACGTTTTCCTGAACACGGGGGCGATCGTCTGGATGAATGGCTTCAATCCAGTCCTGGTAGTTGGCATAAACTCCGGCACGGGACCGTCCCCACACTTGCTCATAGGCAGGGCTGACATAAATTAATCGTTGCTCGGCTGGCACTGAAATCCAGAACACATCCTGAATTGCTTCCGTCATGCGGCGGAATCGTTCTTCACTTTCGCTCAGTGCCGTTTCCAAGGCTTTACGGGCCGTCACGTTCTCGAAAGCAAGTCCAATGCACTGATTAGGCAGCGGGAACGCCTTGAGCGTATAAGTGCCCATCTGAACGCCATCTGCACTGTAGGGAACTTCTCCAAAATCGATCGCCTGCTGCGTTTGAACTACCTGCAGGTATTGCTGCACTAAGGACGTTTGCAGCAGTTTGGGAAAACAGGTTGCCATCGTTTGCCCAATTAATGCTGCAAAATTAACGGCTGTAATCTCTGAAGCAGCAGCATTGGTAATGAGCAGCCGAAATGAGCCCGGATCATTTGCCGTTTCAAGCTGCCAAACGACAATTCCAACCTGCGTGTTTTGAACAACATCGGCGTACAACTGTAACTGCTGTTCTGCACGTTTGCGTTCAGTAATGACTTCGGAAAAGATAATAATGCCGCCAATCTCGGTGGTTTCGGTGTACCACGGTCGAATCTCCCAACGAATCCAATCGAAGCCCCCGTCGTGCAGAAAAGGGTCTTCGTCACACTGCTCCACAGCACCCGCTAAACAGCGTTGATGCACCTCGCGCCATTCAGGCGGCAGATTTGGGAAAATCTCATAGTGCGATCGCCCCATGACCTCCTGACTTGTCAGCCCATAGCTTGAAAGCCAGCGATCGCTGACGCAGAGATAGCGCATCTCGCGATCGAGCATCGCAACTTCTGCTGGCACATACTTCACAAACATCTCAAGCTGCGCCTGTTGCTGTCGCAACTGCTGTTCGGTTTGCTTCAAGTCGGTAATGTCGCGCGAAACCGATAAAAGCTGCTCAATTTCCCCCTGAGCATTGCGAATCGGGGAGACAGTCACATCCCACCAGCGCAGTGTGCCGTTCGTGGTTAGACAGGAGCCTTGAAACTTGCCGGAGTTGCCTGACTTCGCTGCCTCGATCGCGTCGATTGCCGCTTGCTGATCCTTGCCCTGCCAAAGATTCGTCCAGGCTTGCCCACAATAATCGTCAAAGTTGTCGATATCGAGGAGCTGTTGTTCTAGCTTATTCATGTAGCATAAGCGTCCTTCTAGATCCAGAATTTTGACGCAATCCTGCAAACTTTCAAAAATTTGATGTGAGTCAAGCTGAGCGATTGTGAAAGGGGCTGTGGATTGATGATTAAGAGTCATGACGACAAGACATGCGGTTGTAGCTTGCAATGGATCTGGGGTGACTTCTCGAAGGCAAGGCTTATTGCTCCTCGGTGAAATACTGCCGTAAGAGAAGCTGACTGCTTTGTCGTTGCTCGTCACTTCGCGAATTTTGCAGCTCGTTCAGCAGAGTTTTGATTTGACGCAGTGCCAGTGGGGAAAGGCGCGATCGCCTATTTTCCCAGCGATTGATCGTGACTACTGTGACCCCTAATCGTGCTGCAAACTGTTCTTGCGTCAAGTTGAGAAGCTGCCGTAATTCTCGTACTAGCGTACTGATGTGGATTGAACAAGCTTTTGTCATGCAAAACATCCTTTTACTTATTCGGTTTGCGTCTTTAAATGCTGACCTGTCAAACGATATGTCCCTACTTTTGATACAAGTGGCGCACCAGTCCATCTACCTGAAGAGAGGTTTCTTGCAACAAGATACCGAGCGGTAGTATGGGTTTAACTTTTTCTTAGCAAACTTTCGAGCATTGCCGATGGCTTTCCTGCGAGATGAGCGCATCGACATCTTGGGCAATACTTTGCATTGATTGAAACTTCGGTTCCACAATCTTTGCAAGGTATTAGATTCATATCTCTGACGGGATAAACTTTGCTGTCGATCGTGCCTATTTGTCGCGTCCGGCGTTTTGGCTCTTTCCTGATTTTGATATTGCTGGCGAAACATTGCTTAACCTGTGGGCTGAGCCATAATCTTGGCGTACCGAGAGACCTAAGTTGTTGCATGAGGAATTCCAGACAGCCAGTTGAAAACCCGCTTCAAGTTGATTGCTGTTGCAGTCAACAGATGCTGTAGATGAGTTTTTGCCAACCCTCTGTATCGAGCATGACGTTATAAACTTCATCGGAAATAAGGTACGCTGAACAATAAGATCTGTCGCCTAGAATGGTCATGATGCTGAGTTACCAGAGTCTGCGAAATAAGCCTCGCATCTTTCAAAGTCTAAC
>JACJNX010000047.1 GCA_014695255.1 Cyanobacteria bacterium FACHB-63 | reverse complement strand
CAATGTGCGCCGCAATTGAGTAATTTGAGACATTGGGTTTCATACTGTCAAATTTGCTATTTGCATGAAACCCTTTCCTACTCTTACTTAGCAAGTTTTTGTCCTGTACTCAGGTTCACGGCACATTCCGGGTGTGCGGTTTGCAGGCATTACTCACCCTGGATTAATTGGCTGTGCGCCATCGCATGAACTGTTGGCGACGTGGAACAAGCGGGAAGCAGAACTCATGCAGTCGCAGCCCGATCGCCGCACCTACGGAGCAGAAATCAAAGGCGATTTGGCAACGTTAGCTGCTTTACCGAATCCGAAGAATGCAATCTTAGGGCAAGTGGCAGCATCCGACTTCGATCGCATCGCCGCAGAAGGTGCTAGAACCGTTCCGCCTCGCGAGCATGGCGGCAATTGTGATATCAAGAATCTGTCGCGTGGCACTCGCATTTACTTCCCGGTCTATGTGGAAGGGGCAAAGCTTTCGATGGGCGATATTCACTTCTCGCAAGGCGATGGAGAGATTTCGTTCTGTGGTGCGATCGAGATGTCTGGCTTTATCGATCTGCACGTAGACATTATTAAAGGCGGGATGGATAAGTACGGCATGAGCAATCCAATCTTTAAGCCAGGCCCCGTTGAACCACATTACTCTGAATACCTTGTATTTGAAGGGATTTCAGTCGATGAATTTACAGGCAAGCAGTATTTTATGGATGTTCACATTGCATATCGTCGCGCTTGTCTTAATGCGATCGAGTACCTGAAGAAATTTGGCTTCACCGGAGAGCAAGCCTATCTATTGCTCAGTTGTGCTCCAGTCGAAGGCAGAGTGAGCGGCATTGTAGACATTCCAAATGCCTGTTGTACGGTTGCTATTCCAACAGGGATTTTTGATCAGCCAATCTTACCTGTGTAGCCAACAGATTTGATTAAACGGGGGTGGTTCTCATTCCCTAATTGTTCATGTAGCAAGAGATGAACGGTATGCCCTTATATGAATTTCGCTGTGAGAGCTGTGGCATTTTTGATGTGTGGCGATCGATTGCTGAATCCACGTCTTCGGCTGATTGTCCGACCTGCGAAGCTCCCGCCAAACGAATTTTTTCTCCTCCGGCTGTGTTGTCGGGTGTGCTGCGGCTGAAGCGCGAAAACCCAGAGCCACAACTGGTTAAACGCGAAACAGAGCCTCCGGCTCCAAAAAACAGAAGCCACACAGGAGGACGACCCTGGATGATCGGGCATTGATGCAGTTCCCTCGATCGATCATTTCGCTTGCTTCTCAAGACTATAAGCAAGTTAGTTTCAATTTGTCTCAAGGACTACTTTTCTTCAGGGGCATTAGTGAGACTAATAAACTCAAGCTCGATCGAATCAAAGATATAGACAGAATTTTTCTAAAGCAATCTCATTGCTCAACACAGATCAATCGTAGAAATCGCGGTGAATTATGCTGAGTCGCTCTATTCCTGTTACAGTCATTACTGGTTATCTTGGGTCAGGCAAAACAACACTGCTGAATCACCTTCTGCATCATGAACACGGCAAAAAAGTTGCTGTGATTGTGAATGAATTTGGGGACGTGGGAATTGATAGTCAGCTTGTGGTGGATGCTGATGAAGAAATTTTAGAAATGAACAATGGCTGCATTTGTTGTACGGTTCGGGGGGATTTAATTCGGATTGTTGGTAACTTAATGGAGAAGCGCGAGAAGTTTGATCACATTGTGATTGAAACGACTGGATTAGCTGATCCAGCTCCGGTCATTCAATCCTTTTTTGTTGATGAAACAATGCGATCTAAAACGCAGTTAGATGCTGTTGTCACAGTGGTTGATGCGAAATACATTTGGGAGCATTGGGATAGCAATGAAGCTCAAGAACAAATTGCGTTTGCGGATGTCATTCTGCTTAACAAAATTGATCTTGTTTCTGCTCAACAGCTCGAAGCGTTAGAACAGCGAATTCGGTCAGTAAATGCCTTTGCTAAACTCTACCGGACTCACAACTGCAATCTTGAGATCAGTTCGATTCTAGGAGTGAAAGCATTTGACCTCAAAAATGCTTTATCAATTGATCCAGAGTTTCTCAACGAATCAGCGCATGAGCATGACGATACTATTTTCTCAGTCTCGATCGTTGAGCCTGGGGTTGTAAACAGCGACAAACTCACAACCTGGTTAAATCAACTCGTCCAGATTCAAGGTCAAAACATCTTTCGGATGAAAGGCATTTTGAATGTGGACGATGAGGATCGGCGGTTTGTACTTCAGGGGGTGCATATGTTGTTAGACGGCAGACCGGGGCGACCCTGGAAGTCTGACGAACTGCGGAGGAATGAGATGGTGTTTATCGGGCGAGAGTTGCCAGAAGCAGAACTCAAAAGCGGCTTTCAATCATGTCTGGTCTAGATTTTGCAGCAAGAACATAACCTCATCTATCAGTAGGATCTGATGATATGAAAAAGCTAGATGCGTATAGTGTCAGTATTGGGGTGCTAGGTGCGATCGATACTTATCTCACAGCGACACTTATTCTTGTCCCCGTGTGGGTAACATTTATTGCTTGGGCATCGTTCTTTATCCTGGGAGGTAAGTCTTCAGGGCTTAAACAGAGCATTGCGTCTAATCTAACGGGAATCGCGATCGCATCTCTCACGCTTCTAACGATCGCAGCTTTGGGAAGTAATTCTTTAATTGCTGCGATTTGTGTTGGACTTGGTAGTGCGGCAATGGTGCAAGCTTCTAAAGTTCCCTTACTGAGAGCAATTCCGGCGATCGTTTGGGGGTTTGCTTCCACGGTTGGAACCACGATCGCGACAGGCAAAGCCATTACAACCCCAGAGCTAGAGAATCCAGCACTCGTTGCAGCAGCAGCGATGATTTTAGGCGGAGTGTTTGGTTATTTATCGGAAATGTGGGGCGAGGCGATGACGACACAAGGCGTTCCCACAAGGGAGCAAACTCGCGTTTAGACAAGCCGTGAATTATTCACACAGAGCAGGAGCAAAATGAAACTACAGCACTACATTGGTGGAATTGAAGGATTAGCCCCTTCTAGCTTTGAAAAACGGGTATTTGTTCAACCCTGGGAAAAACGCATCTTTGGCATTCACGTTGCCATGATGGGATTAAGTAACCATCTAGATGCAGTTAAAGCTGTCCCAACTCGGTTTAAGAGCTTTTGGACTTGGGGACACCTGCGTAAAGGTGCTGAAGGGATGAATCCCTTTGACTATTTCAAGTACCGCTACTATGAAAAGTGGTTGGGTGGCATTTCTGGTTTTTTTGTCGAATCAGGCTATGTTTCCAAAGAGGAGCTTGATGCAAAAACGACCGCCTATCTAGAAAAGCCAGACGCGCCCTTGCCGCAAGGGGGAGAACCCGCGATCGACGATCAAGTGATCGAGTATTTGCGGATTGGAGATTCGCCCAAGTGTGATGTTGATATTCAGCCCAAGTTCAAATTGGGTGATGTAATCACTGTCAGAAACCCACCGCCAACGGAGCATTGCAAACTCCCAGGCTACTTACGAACCAAGAAAGGAGTTGTCGATGTCGTCTATCCAGGCGCCTACAGCTATTACTTTCCAACGGGAGATGGCGTGGGCGATCCGATGCCCATTTATAACGTCAAATTTGACTCTCATGAGATTTGGGACAATTTGACTGAGCCGAAAACGTGGATCTATGTGCAAATTTTTGAAGCTTATTTAGAAGATCCAGCTTAACTTCTGTGGAACTGATAAAGGACAGGAATCATGACTGAAAGTATTGATCGCGAAACTTATAGTGCTGCTCGTGTGAGGGCATTGGAGTCGCTCCTGATTGAAAAAGGAATCATCACCAGTGAAACCGTTGATAAGGTTGTTGAGTTCTTTGAAAAGGACATGGGACCCTTTAACGGCGCGAGAATTGTGGCAAAAGCTTGGGTTGATCCAGCGTTTAAGCAGCAACTATTAGAGGATACGCCATCAGCGATCGCATCCATGAATTTCCCGCGGGGTATGGCAGGTGCAGAAGGCGAACACATGAAAGCTGTGGAGAACACACCAGAAGTTCATAATCTGATTGTTTGTACGATGTGTTCTTGCTATCCTTGGCCCGTTTTAGGATTGCCGCCCTACTGGTTCAAAGATCCAACCTTCCGAGCCAGGGCCATTCGCGAACCTCGAAAAGTATTGCAAGAGTTTGGTCTAGACGTTCCTGAATCCACTGAAATTCGGGTTTGGGATACAAGTGCTCAGATTCGCTGGTTTGTATTGCCAGAACGCCCCACAGGAACCGAGGATTGGACTGAAGAACAGCTTGCTGCGATCGTCACTCCCGAAGCAATGCAAGGTGCAGCGAAAGTAATTGTCCCCGCTTAAGAGCATTGGAGGATCAGATGCACGTCAAGTTTGAACAGTTCGCGGCAGCCAGTATGCTGGTTGATCCGAATGCGCCCCCTCGAAGTAATGGAGAACTGCTGTTTGAAAGACATTGGGAAGGACGCGCTTTTGGCATGGCGATCGCGCTATCGAAAAAAGGTCACTACGAGTGGGAAGAGTTTCGCCAGCAATTGATCGCGTCGATCGCAGAGTGGGAAGCTACGCATTGTAAGGATGATCCAGACTGGGATTATTACCAGCGCTGGTTGTTGGCACTAGAGCGACTAGCATTAGACACGAATCTAATTTCACCAGAAGAGCTAGAGCAGCGAACGGCTGAATTAGTAAAAGATTGCTTCTAGTTCTTCAACTAAACAACATGATCTGTGAGGGATGAATGATTCAATACGGCAAGGCTCCGCAATTTACTGCTTTCCGACCAAATATTCAGGCAAAGAGCATTCAGACAAAGAGCATTCAGACAAAGAGCATTCAGACAAAAGGGTTCATTGTTCTAAGCGCCATGAGTGTTCTACTCATGACTTCTCCAGCAATGGCGCACCATCCAATGGACGGAAAAACGCCGAGTAACTTCTGGGAAGGATTTTTGTCAGGACTAGCGCACCCCTTGATTGGTGTCGATCACTTTGCTTTTATCGTGACAATCGGGCTATTAGCAGCCGTAAAACGAC
The DNA here is from genome assembly GCA_014695255.1 of Cyanobacteria bacterium FACHB-63. Taxonomy (GTDB): domain Bacteria; phylum Cyanobacteriota; class Cyanobacteriia; order Leptolyngbyales; family Leptolyngbyaceae; genus Leptolyngbya. The sequence continues at coordinate 51,069 of JACJNX010000047.1, read as the reverse complement.
AAGGAGCGGCAATCCTGATTGCTTTTATGGTGTCTGCAATGGGCGGAACCGGGTTACACCTTCTCGGTTTCAATTTTCCAGGAATTGAAGTATTGATCTCTGGAACAATCCTGCTATTTGGCTTTCTGCTAACTCAGAAGAATGATCTAAAAGCAATCACTGTCCTAAGTGCGATCGCTGGCGTGTGTCATGGATATGCCTACGGCGAAGCGATCGTGGGGGCACAGATGACAGCCGTATTCGCGTATTTATTAGGTTTCACGAGCATTCAGTTGGGTATTGCAGCGATCGCCTCTAGACTAAGCAAAACGTTGCTGACACGCTCTGGACAACCGCAATTTTTTGATAGCTTACGATCAACAGGATTCGTAATGTGTGGGATTGGAATCTCGCTTCTGTTCTCTCAGATTGTAGATGCCTCTGTCTCATTCCTAAAAGGGTAATTTAACATAGGGTCAAAGTGAGCTGAAGCTTCTAGGCAGGATTCTGTCACCGGATAAAAGTTGTGGATAGACTATTACCGTTGCGCTCCAAGTACTAATTTCCAAAAAGATGCAACCAAATCGCGGGGAATAAATCTTGGAAGCGTTGCCAAAATTTGATTACTGGGATTGCCAGGAATGACGATCGAGTGACGTTTTTCCAGTGCGGTTAACGCATCCTGCACAACGACTTTAGCAGGTGTTTCTACAACTGAAGAGAGATTGACCAGCGTGGGTGGAAATCCAGCTTGCTGAAAGAATTGCTTTCCAGCAGGTCCTGGGCAGACTGCGAGAACATGAACCCCGTAGTTACGATTTTCCGCCCATAACGCTTCACTAAAGCTTAGGATAAATGCTTTTGTCGCAGCGTAAATAGAAAAATACGGCATAGATTGAAAGGCTGCGACTGAAGCAAGATTGATAATGCTTCCCGATCGTCGTTGCCGCATGGGGAGTAGAAAATGATGGGTTAAATCGACTAATGCAGTGACGTTCAGTTGAATCGTTTGGAGTTGAAGATCTCGATCGCGCTCCGCAAAATCGCCATAGTCTCCGGTTCCTGCGTTGTTGATTAAAAGATCAATCGTGCAGTCCATTGCCTGTGTTGCTTCAAAAATCGTCGTAGCTGCATGAGGAGCCGTTAGATCTTGAGCAATGACATCAACGTTGACGCGATATTGCGATCGCAGCAATTCAGCCAAATCTTCTAACTTATTCTGAGAGCGAGCTACTAAAACTAAGTTCGTGCCGCGAGAGGCAAGCTCTTGGGCAAAAGCCGCTCCGATTCCTGCGGACGCTCCCGTGATCAATGCTGTCGTCATTCAATTGAAGAGATAAGAGTTCAGCAGAGTGTAAAGAGCGGTTCACTTCATTTACAACCCTCTGCAGAGTGAAATAGATAGAAAAAAGCCTCTCTTACAAGAGGCTTCACAGGCTTGAGTTTTCGAGAATTAGCGTTTTGTATTTACGCCTTTATCCACAGTCGGATTGCCATCGACATTCAGATCGAGTTCTTCACGGCGAACTTGCTCTTCTGAGGTGACGGTATCGTGATCGACCACTTTTTGCACACGAATTTCTTCCCGGACAAAAGCCTCTTTGCGGACATCGGGCACTTCTTCGTAGACTTCCACACGAGCGATCTCGCCTTCTACAAAGTCTGTGGCACTCGGAACAACAGCTTGACCTGTTCCAGATGTCCGCTCGATCACAACGCGTTCTTTCTCGATCGGCACAGAAACTCGTGCAGTCTCAGTTTCGATGTGCTTACCGATCGTCACTTCGCCTGATTTGCGACGAGTCTTGCTGGTCACTAACCGCTCTTGATACAGTTTCAAGCTTTGGTGATCAGCTTCATTTAGATTGTACAGATCAGGATCGCGATCGTAGCCGTAAGAACTGCGATCATAAGCTGCGGTTGTTGCAGCAGGACGATAGACCTTGCGGACTTGCTCTTCGTGGTCATAGTCTACGACATTGTTTTCGTCGTACTGAGGTAAGCTCTCAACCTGGGCTTTAGTCAAATTCTTTGCGTAAACGCGGTGGTCTTTGAATTCAACTCGCGCACTGCCGATCGGGAGCAATACTTTCTTACCAAGAATCCACAATCCGGTGTGGACAACGAGATAGCGAAATTCGCCTTCGTCATCGACTAATACATCATCGACTGAGCCAATTTTGTCATTACCAGAGTAGAGGTCAAACCCAACAATATCACTGTCACCTGAGTAGTCACGGTAGTTTGGATCAAAGTCTTTAATCTTATGAAGAGTCATATTGAGATACCTATGTAAAGTAAAAAGTATGTTTCTACTTTAGAATAGGGTTCACTCAAGGTTGCTTCATCTTCCAAATGAAAGGGAGTGTTGCATTAAAAGGAATACTTGTGTCACTGATTGACTACTGTTACTCTTTCTGGGTGTAGAGTTTCTTGGTGTAGAGCATTGCCTTGGTGAGTTAAAATCTGCGCCTGTGAGCTTATCAGCTTGCAAACTCGTATGCACCCCCGCGTTTTAATGCCCGCTGATAAGCTGGACGACTGTGAATGCGATCGCAAAACTCGATCAACTTCGGGCGGCGGCTGTCCAAACCTGCTCTTGCTACTGCTGCCTCGATCGGAAAACTCATCTGAATATCTGCCCCCGTAAAGTCATTCCCGGCAAACCATAAGCTTTTTTCAAGTTCTGCTTCTAAGTAGTCAAGGTGCTGCGTTAGTTGAGGTTGGATGAATGCCTGCTTAACGCGACTTGTAATCAAACGAGCAACGGGTTTGATAAAAAACGGCATCGATTGCTGCTCAATGCGATCGAAAACCAGCTTCAGCAATAGTAGTGGCATGGCTGACCCTTCGGCATAATGCAGCCAGTAGGTATAGCGCAAGCGATCGGCTGTATTGGATGGAGGAATCAATCGGCCTTCACCATAACGATCAATCAAGTATTCAACGATCGCACCCGATTCTGCTAAAGTTTGGTCTCCGTCAGTAATCACAGGAGATTTTCCTAGAGGATGTACCTGGCGTAGAGAGGCTGGTGCTAACAGAGTTTCTGGGTCGCGTTGGTAGTGCTTGATGTCATACTCTAATCCGAGTTCCTCTAGCAGCCACAACACGCGCTGAGAGCGAGAATTATTTAAGTGATGAACGACCAGCATGAGAAAAGTTAAGGTGCTACAGCCTGATTAAATTAGTTTATTCTCTGTGCTGGCTCCTCTACCCAATGCAGGAAGTGTCCAGTTTATGTGTAGGGGATTCAGCGATCGTAATGACGATCGTGAATCTTTAGGTTGCTCTTAAGTTCGACGAATCGACTTGCTACATTGCTCACTCGCCCCGAATTCCATTCCGGGGCGAGTGAGCAATGTAGCAAGAGAATCGATCAGCCTCACCGTTACACAGTAACCTCATGAGACACTGGAGTTTGATTCGGGGATTGAACTTTGCCCAACAAGGTCTGCAACGTTTCGCCTTCAATCACTTCGGTTTCAAGCAGTTGAGTCGCGATCGTTTCCAGCAAGTCTTGATTCAACCGCAGAATTGCCAGCGCGCTTTCATGTGCCGTTTCTACGATTTCCTTAACTTCGATATCGATCGCTTTCGCTGTATCCTCACTCACCATCCGCCGAGGATTGGACGAGTCACCCAAGAACATGGCTTGCTGTCCTTGTTGATACGCCAACGGCCCCAAGACCTTACTCATGCCGTAAGTCGTCACCATGCGTTCGGCAAGATCAGTTGCACGCTGCAAATCGTTCGACGCGCCTGTAGTAATGCTGCCGAAAATCACTTCTTCTGCCGATCGTCCACCTAACAATGTCGCGATTTGACCGCGCAGTTCAGTTTCATTCAGCAAAAAGCGATCTTCCGTCGGAAGCTGCAACGTATAGCCTAAAGCCGCCATTCCGCGAGGCACGATCGAGATTTTTTCAACTCGTCCATTTCCCGTCGTTAAGGCTCCGACTAAAGCATGACCAACTTCGTGATATGCCACAATCTTCTTCTCTGTTTCGTTGAGAACGCGACTCTTTTTCTCAAGTCCAGCAACAACACGCTCGATCGCTTCTGCAAAGTCCTCTTGAGCTACAGTTAAGCGCTGATTTCGAGCGGCTAACAGCGCGGCTTCGTTGACCAAGTTGGCAAGATCGGCTCCGGCAAATCCAGGAGTGCGGGTTGCGATCGCCTTCAAATCGACATCCGGCCCGAGTTTTACTTTCTGAGCGTGAATTCTCAAAATCGCATCGCGACCGGAAAGATCGGGACGATCGACTAAAACTTGCCGATCAAACCGACCCGGACGCAATAGCGCTTGGTCTAAAACTTCGGGGCGGTTCGTTGCAGCTAATACAATCACGGTTGCATCGGTTGCCGCAAATCCATCCATTTCGGTGAGCAATTGATTCAGCGTTTGTTCTCGCTCATCGTTGCCGCCATACATTCCGTTGCTGCTGCGAGATCTGCCGATCGCGTCAAGCTCATCAATAAACACAATACAAGGAGCCTGCTTTTTCGCTTGATCAAACAAATCCCGGACTCGCGAAGAACCGACCCCGACAAATAGTTCGACAAATTCAGATCCCGAAATACTGAAGAATGGAACTCCCGCTTCTCCCGCGACCGCTTTCGCTAATAATGTCTTTCCAGTTCCAGGTGGGCCGACTAACAATACGCCTTTCGGAATCTTTGCGCCAATTGCGGTATAACGGGCTGGAGTCTTGAGAAAATCTACAATCTCGACTAACTCAGTTTTTGCTTCTTCGACTCCGGCAACATCGGCAAACGTAATTCTTTCAGACTCACCTTCGACATAGACCTTTGCTTTACTTTTCCCAATCGACAATGCTCCTTGCGGGCCATTTGCGCCTCGTGCCAGAAAGAACTGCCAAATCGCCACAAAAATCAGCGGCGGAATCACCCAACCGAGTAGGCTAGTAAACCAACCGTTTCTTGAGGGTGGCGTTGCGGCAAACTCGACCCCTTTTGCTTCTAAAAGCTTAGGTAACTCTAAGTCAAAGATCGGAGTTGTAGAAAACACTTGCTCTGGAGTGCCGGCTTCTGTTTTCACTTGATATCGGATCTGATTTTGACCGATCGAAACTTGACTCACCTCTCCTTCTTGCACTTGATGAATAAACAAGCTGTAAGGAACAGCCGGAACCTGAGCGCCAAACAAATTCGGCAGAAACAGATTCACAAGCAGGAACGCGCCCGATACAGCTAATAGAATATTTGAGATTAAGCGCGATCGAGGCGGTGTTGAGGTTTCTTTAATTGCCATAGAGGAATCACCAGGAGGTTTATTTAACGGTAGAGTTTTAATCTGTAAGTTACAAGTCAACTAAAGTAGGACGTGACCGCTCTTTGAATCTCTCTAATTAATGGCATCGAGATCAACGGATCGATCGCCATAGTTAACACTCGTACCTTGAGCATCGATCGCTAAACTTTTCACTTGCACTCCAACTCCTAATCCCATCCAAGCCTTCTCCATCGCTGCATTGACCGCTCCAGCTTTTTCCTGATGCGCCAGCGCCAACACTGTCGATCCGGCTCCACTAATCACCATGCCATAGGCACCAGCATCGATCGCAGCTGTTTTGACTGCGTCGTATCCTTTAATCAGTTTTTCCCGGTAAGGTTGGTGAATCTTATCCTGCAAGGCTGCTTTTAACCAATCTGCGTTTCCGGTTTCTAAGCCCCGAATCAATAGCCCCAAGTGAGACGCATTGAAAATTGCATCAGCGCGGCTATAAGTTGCAGGTAAAACACTGCGAGCTTCGGCAGTTGATAGTTCAAAATCGGGAATGGCTACGATCGGCACAATGCTCGAATGCCAAACTAAGTCGCAAATTTCCCAAGCGCGATCGATTCCCGATGCCGCTAATCGACAACCCCCAATCAACGCAGGTACCACATTATCTGGATGTCCCTCGATCTCGGTCGCGAATTCTGCAAGTTCAAGCTGCGATAACGGTAATCCGGCAAGTTCGTTTGCTCCGACTAATCCGCCGACGATCGCAGTTGCCGAACTGCCCAATCCCCGCGCTAACGGCACCGCCATTTTGATATCGAGTTGAACGGCTGGAACGGGTTGATTGATGCGATCGTAAAGCTTTGCAAATGCCTGATACACCAAATTACTCGAACCCAGCGAAACCCGCTTCGCTTCTGCTCCTGTTGCGGTAATTCTCAATCCAGACTTGATGCGGGAAAATTGGAATTCGTTGTAGAGCGTTAACGCTGCCCCAAGACAATCGAACCCAGCACCGAGATTGGCAGTAGTCGCAGGAACACGGACAGTAACATTAGACATGAGCAGCGATCGCACTAAGAATTCAGTCCTTTATTGTAGGGGTAGACGATCGCAATGATTTAATAGAAAAGCATTTTGATTCTTGGCTATGACCCACTCGGAAACGATCGACAAAATAGAAGCCTTGCTGCAATCCTACGAGCGTTTCGGGGTACATCTTGGCTTAGAGGCGAGTATAAGGCTGTTAACAGACTTGGGAAACCCTCAAGCGCAAGTTTCTGTCGTTCATGTGGCAGGCAGCAATGGAAAAGGTTCGGTCTGTGCTTATCTCTCAACCATTCTGACCGAGGCAGGCTATAAAACGGGTCGCTACACTTCGCCGCATTTAATTGATTGGACAGAGCGAATTTGTATTAACAATCAACCGATCGAACCCGAAGCACTCTATCAAACTTTGCTGAAGGTACAGTCGAAGGTTGATCCGGCTTGTTCTCCGACTCAGTTTGAAGTGATCACGGCTGCAATGTGGCTCTATTTTGCGGAACAAAAGGTAGACATTGCGATCATCGAAGTTGGCTTAGGCGGACGATTAGATGCCACCAATGTAATCGAGCATCCTTTAGTTAGCGTGATTGTTTCGATTAGTCGAGAACATTGGCAGCGCTTGGGATCTACGCTATCGAGCATTGCAGGTGAAAAAGCTGGAATTCTTAAACCTGAATGTCCCGCTGTGATCGGACAGCTACCCGATGAAGCAGCATCGGTGATCGATCGTCGAATTGCTGATCTCAAGTGTCCCGCAGTTTACCCCGAACCCTCAAAGCTGATCGACGGTTGGGCACATCAAGGCGCACTCAAATATCAATTGCCGCTCCAAGGTGACATTCAATTACACAATTCAGCCTTAGCGATCGCTGTAATTCAATTGCTCCGGCAGCAAAACTGGACTATTTCTGATCGTGCGATCGTCAATGGAATTAAAAACACAAAATGGGCAGGACGATTACAGTGGTACGAGTGGAAAGGGCATAAGGTTCTAATTGACGGCGCACACAATCCAGCGAGTGCCAAAGCATTGAGACAATACATTGATCAACTTAAACAAAGCCCTACTCACTGGGTAATGGGAATGTTGTCAACAAAAGATCATGCTGATATCTTTAGAGCACTCTTGCGATCGCAAGACTCCCTGTATCTAGTTCCCGTTCCGGGTCATAGTTCGGCTGATCCTACTGAGCTTGCCAATCTTGCCCAAGAAATTTGCCCCGACTTAAAGCATTGTCAAATTTACCCAAATGTCACTAGCGCATTGGAAAACGCGATCGTCCCCTCTGAGCTAGTTGTATTCTGTGGCTCACTCTACTTAATTGGTGACTTTTTCAAACAGCAAAGAAATGCTGCGTCTATCTTTGGATAGAAGTTTCTGGAGATCCGGAGTGTTAGGTTAATCAAAATGCCCCCATGCGGGTATTTTCTCCATTCCTGGTCTGCTGCTGATGGACGATTCTTGCTCTCAAACCAATGATTCCTATGACACTGATGGGCGCCCTGATTCCGAGGGTGAGAGCCGCGCAGAAACTTTTGAGGCAGAGCTAACTGACTCCCAAATCTTGGATCGCCTTCAACAAGCAGAAGCTGCCCTACAAGAAAGTGAAGCGCGATTTAAGCGATTTGTTCAAGGCAGTCAGGACGGATTTTGGGATTGGGATGTTGTCCACGATCGCTGGTACGTCTCTGATCGCTGGAAACAACTGCGCGGAATTGCACCCGATGCAATCATCGCAGATACCGTTACTGCTTGGTACGAATCTACACATCCAGACGAGCGCGAGCGCGTTTTAGCCGGATTTCGGCACTATGTGGCTCAAGGATCAGGACAGTATATCGAAGAATATCGGATCGTACAGCCGGACGGAACGATCGTTTGGGTACTCGATCGAGGTCAGGCGATTTGGGATGAAACTAGACGTGCAATTCGAGTCACCGGATCACAAACGGATATCACAAAACTAAAACGCACAGAAGAAGCGCTAGAAGAAAGTCAATTGATCTATAAAACACTAGCGGACACAATGCCGCAAATGTTTTGGATCACACAAGCCAATGGCTATCACGATTACTTTAACCAACGCTGGTATGATTACACCGGAACAAAACCCGGAGAAACTAACGGCGAAGGTTGGCAATCCTGCTTTCACCCGGAAGATGCTAAGAAAGCGGCTGTAATTTGGCAAGAATGTCTCAAAACGGGACAGCCTTATAACGTCGAATATCGCCTCCGATACGCCAAAACTGGAGAATATCGCTGGCATCTTGGACAAGCGCTTCCCTTGCGCGATGCAGACGGCGATATCGTCAGATGGTTTGGGTCTTGCACCGACATTCACGATCAGAAATTACTCATTGAAGAGCGAGACAACGCCTTAGAACGAGAACGCGCCGCCCGACTTGAACAAGAAAAAGCCAACCGCATCAAAGACGAATTTCTCGCCGTCGTCTCACACGAACTGCGATCGCCCCTCAATCCGATCTTGGGCTGGATCAGACTGCTCCGAACCCGAAAAATGGGAGAAGCTCAAACTCAGCAAGCCCTGGAAACGATCGAGCGCAACGCCAAGCTGCAATCCCAACTGATCGAAGATTTGCTTGATGTGTCCAGAATTCTGCGTGGGAAATTGTCGCTGAAAATCACGCCTGTTAATTTAATCACGGTGATCGAATCGGCGATCGAAACCGTTCGCCTTTCTGCTCAAGCCAAAAATGTTCAGATTCAAACCCGCGTAAACGCCAACCTGACCTATGTTTCCGGTGACTTCAATCGACTTCAGCAAGTCGTCTGGAACCTGCTCTCGAACGCTGTAAAATTCACGCCCGATCACGGCACTATTACGATCGAGCTATGCGCCACCGACTCTGCAATCAAAATTAGAGTTCAGGACACCGGAAAAGGCATCGCACCCGAATTTTTACCGCACGTCTTCGAGCAGTTTCGCCAAGCCGATAGCAGCATCACTCGGCAGTTTGGCGGCTTAGGATTGGGGCTTGCGATCGTGCGTCACATTGTCGAGCGTCATCAGGGTCAAATCTGCGTCGAAAGTAGGGGCGAAAATCAAGGCGCAACCTTCATTGTGGAGCTACCGCTACTAAATACTCCTGTAAACCCTACGATCGCCCCACTAGATCAGACTCACGATGAGCAGTTAACCGGACTATCGCTGCTGATTGTCGATGATGAAGCCGATGCTCGCGAACTACTTGCCTTTTTGCTGGAGCAACAAGGCGCGATCGTGACGGCTACCAGTTCTGCCCAAGAAGCACGAGCGAAGCTAGCAGAGTTTCAGCCTGATCTGTTAATTAGCGACCTGGGAATGCCCGATGTTGATGGGTTTCAACTGATTCGTCAACTCCGGGCAGAAGGTCGATCGATTCGAGCGATCGCCGTGACTGCCTATGCGCGAGAAGAAGACCGTCAAGCGGCTCTTGCGGCTGGATTTCAGGCGCACGTCACTAAGCCGATCGAACCTGCGGAACTGTTCAAAGCAATCCGGGCAGCCGTGCAGAAATAGCGGTGTCCCGACCAATATTCGGTACAATCTGATCTGCACTGCTTGTGATTAGACCTATCCCTGATTAACCGCCATGATCCACGAAATTTTCATGCCCGCTCTCAGTTCCACGATGACCGAAGGAAAAATCGTGTCCTGGGTCAAGTCTCCGGGCGACAAAGTTGAAAAAGGCGAAACCGTCGTGGTAGTGGAATCGGATAAAGCCGACATGGATGTCGAGTCGTTTTACGAAGGCTATCTTGCGACGATCGTCACCCAAGCAGGTGAATCTGCGCCCGTTGGCAGCGCGATCGCGCTGCTTGCTGAAACCGAAGCCGAAATCGAACTTGCCAAACAGCAAGCCGCCTCAGTCTCCGCTCCTGCTGCTGAGCAAGCGGCACCCGCCCCCGAACCTGTTGCTGTTGCCGCTTCAACCAATGGCAGCAGCACCGCCGCCAAAAACGGCAGAACGATCGCCTCTCCCCGCGCCCGCAAACTTGCCAAAGATCTCAAAGTTGACTTGGCTGCGATCGCGGGTTCTGGACCTCACGGTCGCATTGTGGCAGAAGATGTCGAAGCGGCGGCTGGAAAAGCCCCAGCGACTGCGCCAACCGTTGCAAAACCTGCCGCTCCAGTTCCTACGGTTTCTGCCCCTGCTCCGGTTGCCGCAGTCGCTCCTGCACCTCGTCCCGCACCCACTCCAACGCCTGCACAACCTGGACACGTCCAGCCGATGACGACGCTGCAAGGTGCCGTTGTGCGAAGTATGATGGCAAGCTTGGACGTTCCAGTTTTCCGCGTCGGCTATACTATTACGACAGATGCGCTTGACAAGCTTTACAAGCAGGTGAAATCGAAAGGCGTAACGATGACCGCTCTATTGGCAAAAGCGGTTGCGGTAACGCTGCAAAAACATCCACTGCTCTATGCAAGCTACGTTGAAAATGGCATTCACTTTAATGGTTCGATTAACATCGCTGTTGCTGTTGCAATGGAAGATGGCGGATTAATCACACCTGTATTGAAGAATGCAAATCAGCAAGATCTCTACTCGCTCTCTCGCAGTTGGAAAGATTTGGTCGATCGTGCCCGCACTAAACAACTCCAGCCCGACGAATATAGCTCTGGAACCTTCACCATCTCAAACTTAGGGATGTTCGGAGTGGATACGTTCGATGCGATTTTGCCGCCGGGACAGGGATCGATTTTGGCGATCGGAGCTTCCCGCGCCAATGTCGTCGCCACCGATGACGGAATGCTGGGCGTTCGTCGGCAAATGCAAGTCAACATTACTTGCGATCACCGGATTATTTACGGTGCTGATGGGGCTGCATTCCTGCGCGATTTGGCAAAACTGATTGAAACCGACGCTCAATCCTTGACGCTGTAAAACACCTGATCGTTGGTCAAACCTCCAAGTTTTCAAAGAGCTTGGAGGTTTTTGCTTGGGACAAGTCCGGGACGATCGCAGACAATAAAAGCAAGAAAAGCAAGCGCGTTGATTTAAAGCAATGACCATCAGTACATTGAAGTGGACACTTGACCTCTATCACCAAGCAGTAGCAGCAGGTGTATTCGAGAAAGTGCGCGTTGAATTATTGAATGGAGATCTGATCGAGATGTCTCCTGAAGGAGTCCCCCATGCTGGCTTGAGCGACAGTGCATCTAGATATCTACAGCGACTCCTCGGTGACAGGGCGATCGTTCGGGTTGGTCACCCAATCACATTGGCAAACAATTCTGAGCCAGAACCCGATTTAGCGATCGTTGAACCGCTCGAAGACCTGTACAAAACTGAACATCATCCCTATCCGGAGAACATTTTCTGGGTGATCGAGTTCTCAAATTCAAGCTTGCAAAAAGACCTCGAAATCAAATCCAGAATCTACGCAGAAGCAAACCTTGCTGAGTATTGGGTAGTCAACTTGAAGACGCGAGAACTAATCGTATTTCGCGATTCGATCGACCGACAGTATCGCTCACAAGTCAGTCTCACAAACGGTGTGATGTGTCCCCTGTCCTTTCCAGAGATTGAAATTCAGGTAGAACGCCTGATCCGGTAAAAGCAGCGCGATCGCAGCCGAGAAAATCAGCCCGTGAACAATGCAGTTTAGTTTTGCAGCTTACAGAATTATTCAAATAATTGGCGGTAGATAGACTCTATTGAGCTATTTTCTATGCAGCAATGCAGAGAAAGATGAAGTTTTTGTAAAGCAACCGTAATAAAACGGAAAAGTTTCAAACAGGTTTACAGGAAATTACGGGGGTAATGAAGATTTTTTGTGATTAAATTACCCTTGACTGGCTCCGCCGCTAAAGCGCAACGCGACGCGGTGTGATGTCGGCTGGTTTGCATCTGCCCGCGTCTTCACACACAAGGAGAAATGAATGAGGCAAGTATGGAGGTCATTACTCACTCGGTCGCGGTTCACGCTGAAACGGTTTTGCATCGTCATCAGCCTCGGATTTTTAGCAGCGATCGCTCTATCTTGGGGTCAACAAGGACTTTTAGCCTTCGAGACAAATCTAATCGCAACCGGAAGTAGCTGGCAGGGCGCATCTTTCCCTGTAGAGAACTTTCAAGGCTACACCTCACCTTTTGGCTATCGCCTATCACCGGACGGCTCCTACAGCCGAGAATTTCATCGCGGTTTAGACATGGCAGCCCCAGAAGGCAGCTACATTCGCAACTGGTGGACAGGAAGAGTCGTTGAAGTTTCAGACGGGAGTGCCTGCGGTACATCAGTTGTCATTCGATCAGGTGACTGGGAGCATATTTACTGCCATATGCAAGGATCAGCAGGGCGGAATGGTCAAGGCAAGTTTATTCGATCGGGCGATGTCCAAATCTATGAAGGTCAGACAGTGACAGCAGGACAGCGTATTGGACGAATCGGCATGACCGGACGCACGACAGGTCCACACTTGCACTGGGGACTGAAATACTCAAGCCAATGGGTTGATCCCGCACTTGTTCTCCGGGCAATGTATGCCGAACAAAGAACTGGACAGCCCGTATCGAGCCGCCCAGAGTAGTTAATTCTGTAGTTGATTTTTTCGCTGAATTTAGTTTGCTTCTTTTAACTCATCGATCAACTGTTCTAGTTGGTCGATGTTTGCTTTATATACTTCGCCGCAGAAATGACAAGTTGCTTCTGCACCTTGATCGGTTTCAATCATGTCACGTAGTTCGGCTTCGCCCAGCAGTTTGAGCGCTCCCATGACGCGATCGACCGAACAGCCGCAATGAAATCGTACCAACTGCGTGTCGGAAAAGAGTTGTAAGCCCATATCCCCTAGCAATTCCTCGAATATCGTCGGCAGAGTTTTACCCGCTTGCAGCAAAGGCGTAAATCCTTGCAGCGTGGACAATCTCGACTCTAGCAGTGCGACAAGTTCAGGGTTTTCTGCGGCTTTCGGGAGAATTTGAATTAATAACCCCCCTGCCGCCTGTACGCCACTCGGAGCGACGAAAACCCCCAGAAACAAGGCAGAAGGCGTTTGCTCTGAGGATGCCAGATAGTGAGTAATATCGTCGCCAATCTCGCCTGAAACGAGTTCTACGGTGCTGGAGTAGGGATAACCATAGCCCACATCTCGTACAACATACACATATCCATCGTTACCCACTGCGCCACCGACATCTAATTTTCCCTTGGCATTGGCTGGCAACTCGACCTCTGGATTGTCTACATATCCGCGAACTGTTCCGTCTGTGCCTGCATCAACCATCAACCCGCCCATCGGGCCATTGCCCCGAATGCGGATATTCACTCGCGACTCCGATCGCTTCATGCTCGATGCCAGCAACAATCCTGCGGACATTGCTCTGCCGAGTGCAGCGGTCGCAACATAGGATAATTTGTGGCGCTGTCTTGCTTCTTCGCTGAGGCGGGTGGTAATCACGCCGACTGCCCGGATTCCACCCTCTGCGGCAGTTGCTCGAATTAACTGGTCAGCCATGAAAAACCTTTTCGTTTCAATCTAGAGACTCTCTTTGATTGTAACGATTTCTTATTAATAACGGGGTGGGGAGGAAAGGAACACTCCCCACTCCCCACCTAGAGGTTATCTAACTGCTTTTTGAGATCTTCCAACTCAGAATCGATTACCGCATCTTTCGGGGCTTGCGTAGTCTGAGGAGCTGCCGTTCCGGGTAGCGACTGCTGCGCTTGCGGCGAGCCTGCCAGCATTTGCTGTTTCATCGCTTCGAGTTCGAGGTCAACATCACCAGACTCAAGCGCCCGGAATTGCGATTCGAGATCAGCTCCAGCCAGTTCGCCTGCGGCTTGCGATCGAGCTTCGAGTTGCAGCACCTTGTCTTCCATCCGCTCAAATGCCGCCATCGCAGTGCTGGTTCCCATGTTGTTAACCATGCCTTGCAGTTGCTCTTGAGCCTTGGCTGCGCTAGCGCGGGCTTTGAGCATATCTTTTTTGGTCTTGGCTTCTGAGATCTTGCCTTCAAGGGCGATGAGGCTGCGCTTGAGGGTGTCAACCTGGGTAGATTGGGTATCGAGCTGAGTTTTGAGCGCGGTTGCCGTTTCAGTATGAGTTTTTTTGCGGGTGAGGGCTTCGCGGGCAAGATTTTCGTCGCCTTTTTGCAGCGCGAGTTGTGCCCGTTGTTGCCAATTGTTCGATTCGGTTTGAGCTTGATTATATTGTTGCTGAGTGCGTTTTTGCGAGGCGATCGCCTGCGCCACGGCTTGACGAAGCTGCACCAAATCTTCCTGCATATCTTGGACAGCTTGCTCCAGAATCTTCTCTGGATCTTCTGCCTTGCTCACCATGTCATTCACGTTGGAGCGGACAACGCGGCTGATGCGGTCAAATAATCCCATAGTTCTTTCCTTCTGGCGTTTCTTAGAGTTGAAGTTGCCGTTGCTTTATACGTTAGCTCACACCGCTGATGTTGCAGCACTTGCGTAGGGTTTAGCTCACTTTCCCGTAAAGTAGGGTCGGAGCCTCGTCAGATATGCAAATCGGACAGCCTCCTTTAGTTTAAAAACTTCAGGCGAAAATCGGTAGATTTCGCAGAATTTTTTTGGAGTCGTCGATCGTATGTTTCCCGCTATTTTTCTTGACAAGGACGGAACGCTGATTCCGGATATTCCTTACAACGTGGAGCCAAGTAAGATTCAGTTGGCTGAGTTTGCACGATCGGCGTTGAGGATTTTGCGCGATCGCGGATTCAAATTGATTGTCGTCTCGAATCAGTCGGGAGTGGCGCGGGGTTATTTTCCTGAGTCTGCGTTGATCGGCGTTGAGCAGCGATTACAGGAATTACTGAAGCCGATCGAATTAGATGGATTTTATTACTGTCCGCATCATCCACAGGGAACGATCACGCAATACCGCCTTGAGTGTGAGTGTCGCAAACCCCATGCTGGAATGTTGCTTAAAGCTGCACAGGAACACCAGATTGATTTAGCGCGATCGTGGATGATTGGCGATATTTTGAATGATGTGGAGGCGGGTCGGAGTGCGGGATGTCGAACAGTTTTGATCGAGAACGGCAATGAGACAGAGTGGATTCTGAATGAAGCACGAACCCCTCATTTCAAAGTTGCCAATTTAGCCGAAGCCGCAGAAGTGATTGTTCAATCAATCTAGCTTGCTCCGCCTTGTCCGGTAATGTACTGCATCACAATATCAAATTTGCGCTCTAGTTCGTCAAACTTGCGATTCAACTCTCGGACTTCTCCTTCAATTCGATCAAGCCGCTCATTGACCCGATCGAACCTTGAGTTCATATGATCCTCAAGGTCATGAATTTCGTCGTACACGCGATCGAATCCTCTCGCTAATTCTTGAGGCGTAATCTGTGCATACTCCATGCGCTCAACTCGGCGGTTTAAATCTCTAAGTTTAAATCTCTAAATTGTCGATCGATTTCTCGGTCGCGATCGCTAGGTGTGTCCGATTGCGTCATAGCTGAAGCTTCCGGCTGATTCCGCTAGATTAGCATTTCTTCATCTTGAGCAGAGAAGCTTTTATCATAAGAAAGGTCTGCTTAAGGGTTTTATGAATATCGTCTGGCTTTTGTTGATCGTGTCGATCGCGCTGGCACTAATCTATCTACTGAATCCGCGTCGGTATCAATCGGGTGATTCGGTTGCAACCGCTTATGATGAATGGACTCAAGACGGCATTCTAGAGTTCTACTGGGGAGAACATATCCACCTCGGTCATTACGGCTCTCCGCCTCGGTCTAAAAACTTTCTCACAGCAAAATCAGACTTTGTGCATGAAATGGTGCGCTGGGGTGGATTAGACAAGCTTCCCGTTGGGACAACCGTTTTAGATGTAGGCTGCGGCATCGGAGGAAGTAGTCGCATTTTGGCAAGAGACTATGCCTTTGATGTCACGGGAATTACGATTAGTCCTGGACAAGTCAAACGAGCACAGGAACTTACACCATCAGGACTCTCGGCAAGATTCCAGCAGGATGATGCAATGAATTTGTCGTTCCCGGATGGCAGCTTTGAAGTGGTGTGGTGCATTGAGGCAGGACCACATATGCCAGATAAAGCGGTGTTTGCTAAGGAACTTATCAGAGTGCTTAAACCCGGTGGAATTCTAGTAGTTGCAGACTGGAATCAGCGAGACGCGAGAAAGCAGCCTCTCGTTTTGTGGGAGCGTTGGGTGATGCGCCAACTGCTGGATCAGTGGGCACATCCAGAGTTTGCCAGTATTGAGGGATTCGCAGAACAATTAGAGGCGACACATTTAACGGATGGAGCAGTTCAGACGGCAGATTGGACAAGGGAAACGCTACCGTCTTGGCTAGATTCGATTTGGCAAGGAGTGGCGCGTCCTCAAGGATTAGTGCGTTTTGGAATATCTGGCTTAATCAAGTCCCTGCGAGAAGTGCCCACATTGTTGTTGATGCGATTAGCGTTTGGGGCGGGATTGTGTCGCTTTGGGATGTTTCGCGCTGTGAGAAAGTGAGAAGAAGGTGCGATCGCTAAACTAAATGAATCGCGGGATAGTCATTTTGACATCCCCGCGTATCACCCCAAAACCGCTACTGTTCAACATTTTGCGGCTTCACTTCCTGAGCAAAATTCTCAAATCGCCGCATCAAATAAGCCACGCCAAAATCCCCGTTTGGATGGTTCTTCAGCACTTCCGCTAACTCAAACACTTGATTTGCTAACTCGACTCCTAATCGATCGATCGTCGCCTGCTTCTCAATGGCTAGATGTTCGCGCGCTCTCGATAAAGTTTGCCACTCGCTTGAGAACAACTGCTCGATCGCAAGGTGCAATCCCATTGTTTCGAGTGCCTCCCATTCGCCACGATCGCACCAAATTCCCCCACAGCTTAAACAGCGTTCTACATAAAAGGGTGTTCTCATGCCGACTTTGACCCGCGCCAGATAGCTCCCGCACTCAGGGCACAGTGCCGCCTTGGCATCAAGCGGCGACTGCACGAACTCCACATCTAACGTTTTGGGAATTAGATCTGCAACCGTTTTAGGATGAGGTCTTTCTGCCTGCCATGCCTTGTAATTCTCAGATGGAATCCAGGTTCCTTTACAGTCAGGACACTGTTTCACCGCTAATGCTTCAGTTAATGTGCCATCGGTTAGCGTAATTTTTCTCTCTTTTGGGCACTGCATAGCGCGCTCCTCAATCCAACGCTTCTTATTTAATCAGGCTCAGTCCCTAGAATTGCACTGCAATAGTTCGTCAAGAATTTGATGCGATCGCGAACCTGTCCAAGTCGAGTTTCGATGGTTCCAGCCTGCCGCGCAGTCTGCAAAAACATTCCATCCATCCCAAGCAATCGCATTTGTTTATTGATTTCCACTAAAACAGAGTGCGTTTGATAGTGTTCGGATTGAATCGGCTGAATCTCCTCCTGGAAAATCTGCTGGAGCGATCGTATCTTTTGATGAAGCGCAGTTCGATCCAGTTCGACCGAGTTGAGGGTTTGATCGAGTGCAACGATCGCGTTTTGAAATCGGTGAAAAGCGTGAACTTGGTTCTCTGTTAACATACCTGAACTTTAGTTAAAAAGCGGGGATCGCTGAAGAGCGTAATTTATGTAGAACAGCGTTTCAGTAAATTGTTGAAGCTCTCGGTATAAATTCGCTCAAAATTGTTCGCGTCGTGGAGAGTACGGATGTAAAACTCGAAGTTTGCTTGAGTTGAGGGCGATCGCAAAATTTCTCAATAATTCAAAATCTCCGCTAAGAAACGGATCACCATTCGATAGAATGAGCGTTACGATTGTCTTAACAAGATTAAGACATACCCTTTATTTTCACTTGGATTGGCTTGAGTGCGAGACGATTTCAAAGTCTCTGTCTTTGTGAAATTTTTGTCTCGCTGTTTGTCGATTCTGAAGTTCAAATCTTAGTGTCTAGCCGTTAGGGAAGCTCCTCGTGCTAGACTCATTTTCTATTCGTTGACTGTTTTGTATATCGCTATACATTAATCTAGGGTTTGAATTTCTTTCGCGATTTCTTTATTGTCTAGATCTGACTGTCTGAACCTGCACTCTAGTCACGCAAATCAGCATGAATGTAGCGGCATCCATCCCCACCATTGACTTTGCTTTACCCGATTGGTTGCGTGAGTGTTTCCTCAAACCCTCCGACGAAAACCAACGCGATCAAGATTTGATCTGCCGTGCGTTTGAATTTGCTTATCAACTGCACGCAGGGCAGAAGCGCGCTTCTGGCGAACCGTACATCGCTCATCCTGTCGCGGTAGCAGGCATTTTGAGAGATCTCGGTGGGAGCGGTGTCATGATTGCTGCCGGATTCCTGCATGATGTCGTCGAAGATACTGATGTCACACCCGAAGAAATTGAAGAGCGCTTTGGGTCTGAAGTTCGATGTTTGGTCGATGGCGTGACCAAGCTTTCTAAATTTAATTTCTCCAGCAAGACCGAGCGACAGGCAGAAAACTTCCGCCGAATGTTCCTTGCAATGGCGCAGGACATTCGCGTGATTGTGGTGAAACTTGCCGATCGACTCCACAATATGCGAACACTGGAGCATCTGCCACCCGAAAAACAACAGCGGATCTCGCTCGAAACCCGCGAAATTTTTGCGCCGCTGGCAAACCGCTTGGGGATTGGTAATGTCAAGTGGGAACTCGAAGACCTCTCATTTAAGTATCTCGAAACCGAAGCCTATCGAGAAATTCAGAAATTAGTTTCGGAAAAACGGGGCGATCGCGAAGCCAGACTCAGCGAAGTTGCAGCGACATTCAAACGCCGTCTGGATCAAGTCGGAGTTCATTGCGTCGAAGTCAGCGGTAGACCCAAGCATCTTTACGGGATTTACCAAAAGATGCAGCGTCAGCAAAAAGACTATGAGCAAATCTACGATGTCGCGGCTGTCCGAATTATTGTAGAAAACAACGACGAATGTTACCGCGCGCTCGCGATCGTTCATGACACATTCCGCCCGATTCCTGGACGCTTCAAAGACTACATCGGCTTACCCAAACCCAACCGTTATCAATCGCTGCATACGGTTGTGATCGGAGATTCTGGTCGTCCCTTAGAAGTCCAGATCCGGACGCTCGAAATGCACCATGTCGCAGAATACGGGATTGCAGCGCACTGGAAATACAAAGAATCCGGCGGTTCAACCTCGAAGCTCACCAGCGACGACGAGAAATTTACCTGGTTGCGTCAACTGCTTGACTGGCAAAGCGATCTGAAAGACGCGCAAGAATACCTTGAGAGCATTAAAGACAATCTCTTCGATGGCGATGTCTATGTGTTCACGCCGAAAGGAGAAGTCGTTGCCCTCAGCCCACGATCGACTCCAGTAGATTTTGCGTACCGGATTCATACCGAAGTTGGCAACCACTGTGCAGGCGCAAAAGTGAACGGTCGCATGGTTCAACTCGATACGCAATTGAGAATGGGCGATATCGTCGAAATCATTACTCAAAAGAACGCCCGTCCCAGTTTAGACTGGCTGAATTTTGTCGTCACCACAGGCGCGAGAAACCGGATTCGACAAGCGTACAAGCGATCGCACCATGACGAGAACGTGCTGCGCGGTCGTGAAATGCTGGAGAAAGAACTCGGCAAAAACGGCTTTGAAGCGTTGATGAAATCCGCTCCGATGCTAACGGCGGCTGAACGATGTAACTATCACAGCGTTGAAGATTTCGTTGCAGCGGTTGGATACGGCGAAATTACTTTGAATCTGGCACTCAATCGCATTCGAGATGCCGTCAAAGCACAGCAATCGCTGTCTCACCCCCAACCCCCGTCGAGTTTGGCAAACGATGCGGCTCTGATTCCCTTGCTTCCCGCTGCACCGAGAGCCGTATCTGCACCCACGACGAAATGCCCGATCGCGGGAGTCGAGGGCTTGCTGCACTATATGGCAGGCTGTTGTCATCCCTTGCCCGGAGAATCGATTATTGGAGTCATCACCCGCAGCAATCGCGGCATTTCGATTCATCGCCAAGGCTGTCCCAACGTCGATTCTGTTCCGGGCGATCGCTTAGTACCCCTAAGCTGGAATCCTACCCAACCGACCACGGGACGCGCTCAAACTTATCCGATCGACATTCAAATCGAAGTCATTGATCGCGTGGGAGTGCTCAAAGACATTCTTTCTCGCCTCACCGACAACAATATCAATGTCCGCAATGCCCAAGTCAAAACCTTTCCGGATCAAACGGCGGTGATTGACCTGGGCATTGATATTTGCGACCACGCTCAGCTAGAACGTACCTTTGCTCAGATTAAAAAGATGACAGATGTGCTGAATATGCGACGAGTCAGCCAAGTTGATGACAATTAGCGTTTCCAGACTTGCAGAAAGTTCACACAGCCTAGACATTTCTTAAAGAAACTAGAAAACCCTGACAGATTCACGGTTTTTTGTGATCGATTTTAATAATTCAATGCCATACTAATTGGACAGCTTTGTGATGCAAAAAATCACTCTTTAGATAGGTGCATCCGAACTTGTTCTACTCCTAGCACAGATTACTCGACCCCTTGCATGAATTATTCCTCCGATCGTTTCCCGTGGTGGGACTATCTAAATCAAGACCTGTTTGACCGTGAGCGTCCGTTCGTTTGGAAATTAGAGAAGTTTTGGCATATCCATCGCGTTCAGAAGCTAGAGCGCTGTTGGGAGCGATCGGAAGTTTACCTTCTGGAGCATTGCTGGCGACAGGAAACCGACGAAAAAAACACTTAATTGATAGTTCTCAGTTTGTATCAGAAGTCCGGTTCTTTAACGAAATCGGACTTCTTTTGTGTCTACGGCTGTCTCCAGCGCTTCGCGAAGTCATTCAAAACTGATTGAGGAATCTGGCTTTGCAACCATTTCAGGGCAGCATCTTGATGAGCTGCGCTCCGGTAGGACTTCGCGACGTTGATGAGGTTGATCGGTGGCAGAGAGACGGGAGTTGGAGTCGGGGTGGGAGACGGTACTGGGGTTTTACCCGCTAGTAGCGCTGTCCAAGTTGCCGCTCCCACAATGCCATCTGCCACTAAATTTTTTGCTCTTTGAAACGCAGTGACTTGCGCCTTCGTTTTTGGTCCAAAATCCCCATCGGGCGTTCCGACATCGAATCCCTGTGCTTCCAGTAAATTCTGCATGTCTTGCACAACATCTCCTTCTGAGCCTTGTCTGAGGGGAATGCGACCTTTTAACAGCTTTTGTAGTCCATCTAAATTGCCATTGAATTGGTTTAGATCGACATTGCCTGCAATTCCGCGCAGTGTTCCAGATTCAGAGTATTGATGGAATGTCCAGCGGCTCCAGGTGGGAGGAACAAAGGGCGATCGAGTGCCGAAGTTTGCGATCCAAAGCGGGTAGGCTGCAAACTGTTTAGGATTTTTAAGTTTTTCTTCCCAATAACTTGGAAAGGTATAGAGAATCGGTTTGCGTCCGGTTTTGGTTTCGATAATGTCAAGCCATTGCAACGCTCGATCGATCACCGTTGCTGCGCTCAATCCGTCGTCGATTTCTAAATCAAGCACGGCAGGCAAATCGAATGCTTCGATCGATTGCACAGTTTGCAGAAAATTATTCGCTTGAGTAGCAGGATCTCGACCGGGACGGAAGAAATGGTACGCACCTCGGACAATGCCGACCGATCGCATTCCTGCCCAGTTGCGCGTAAATTTATCGTCTCGACTGGTTGCGCCTTCGGTCGCTTTGGCAAATCCATAAAACACACCCTGGCTGGCGACGGTTGCCCAATCGACATCTTCCTGGTAAGCCGAGACATCTATCCCTAATAAAGCCATAATTCAAACCTCTAAACCTTGCTACTGGGTACATTCACCATTGAAGGATTTGATTCCCCAAGTTTGCCTGAGATTGTTTGAAGATACGATTAAATTGATTTACAAATCCAATGGCTTAGCAATTGATTCCCAGGCAGGCTGAGGTGAATGGAATCCCGGTAGAGTTCTTGTGGGCGGGTCGATTCACGTTGAAAAATAGTGAGAAAATCAAGGTACTGAATTTGCTCTGATTGCGTCATTTCTGTTAATCGTTGACGTGCGGTAATTTCGTAATCGCGTGATCCGGGTGGCGTTAGCTCTCGTAATAGTGGGGTCATGACTAAAACAAATTTCGCTTTGTTTTGGCTCGCAAGGTCTCGAATTTGTCGAATCGCATTTAGATTAGTGCCGACACGATCGCCCGGTTCAGCTTGAATTTTTTTCAATTCGTCCGGTAATTTCGGTGCGGGTAGAAGATAGCGATCGATCACCTCAACGATCGCGCTCATTGGTTTTCGATCCGGGTAATTGCGATCGCGCCCAACTCCAAGAGGGCTTGGTGGTGTTCCAAATAAGTCGTCGGTGTTAATCACTAACACCATTACATCAGCGTTAAACGTTCCGAAGCGTTTGAGATAGGCGAGTTCATTTCGAGGCGACCAGGAGTTTGCTGAGGCGTTGAGGACTTCGACCAAGTGATCTGACGATCGCATCATCAATTCTGAAATCAGATCGTTTTGATCTGTCCACCATCCCCCGTTAATGATCGAATCTCCCAGCATCAAAACGCGCTTTGTACCAATGGCAGGTTTTGGGGCAAAGGGGCGCGATCGCATTGAATATGAATTGATTTCAATCCGGTTGCCAAATCGCCGCACCGATTGATTGGGCGCAAGCAGATAGCCGATTTCCGCATCTGGAATGTAAAGCGGTGGCTCACCGAAGCCAAATAAAATTCTCAGGGCGAGTTCAAGAAGAATGAGCGCGATCGTCATCAGAGCGATCGCTAGGACGATCCAATTCATCCGGGGTCTGTGTAATTTGCCTTACTATCTTGGCTGCTCTTAGAGAGATTGATGCAGAAATCCTGCTTATTATTTGGACTTATAGGAGTGAGAAGATAAAATAATGCTTGAGAAAGAAGGAACATCGGAATTTCTTGAATAGCCTTAAGTTAATCACCGAGTTGTCATGTTGGAGTGTTGAGCTATGTCAGATCTGAATCGCGGCATTATGAAGTTTGACGGTGCAGATAGTCCGCTCGTGGTTGGCGTTTCTGCAACTTTGCTTTTGGGAAGCATTGCAGTGCTGATTCTGTGGGCACTTAAATCTGCATATTTACTGGGTTAAAGTGATTGGTTTACTCAAAGATTAGAGAGCCTTACAGCTTGTAGGCTCTTTTTTAGCGCGTTTACCCCAGAAGCGCAGCCAATCGATCGAGCGTTCGCTGATTTTCGCCAGGAGTGCCGATCGTGATTCGCAAGCCGCCGCCTGTGTGCCGAATAATTGTGCCTTGCTGCCTGAGACGATCACACAGTTCGGCTAGATCTTTGGGCGATCGTGCATAAATGAAATTCGCCGCACTGTCCCAGGTTTGCAGATTCGGAAGCTGTTTTAATTGCTGTTGTAGCTGCGATCGTTCGTTTAACAATTCGGTGACAACTGCTAAAAGGGAATGACGTTCGGAGAGGGCAAGACGAGCGGCTGCGATCGAAAAACTTGGTAGGTTGAACGGGAGCCGCATTTTTTCCAGCGCTTCGATTAGTTCAGGATGTGCGATCGCACATCCAACTCGATGCGCTGCTAACCGAAACGCTTTAGAAAAGGTTCGCAAAATCACCCAATTCGGATGCTGCAGTAATTCTCCGGCTAAAGTGCTCTGGCTAAACTCGAAATACGCTTCATCAATCACAACCAAAATGTTCTGCGGCAAGCTTCGCAACCATTGAATTTCTGCCTCTGTGAGTGCATTTCCAGTCGGTGAGTTTGGATGCACAACAAACACAACGCGAATCGGATGAGATTCGATCGCAGTCTGTGCCACAGTTAAATCAATTTCAAAACTCTGCTCAGAACGATCGACGCTAATCACTGGAATTCCTAACGTTCTTGCCAAGATTCCGTACATCGAGAAGGTGGGATTCGCAACCAGAATCGAGCCTTCGCCATTGAGACAGGTTGCCATGAGCAGCGATCGAATTAATTCATCCGAGCCGTTTCCGACAGAGATGTTCGCATTTGTGAATTCTGAATGCGCCGTTTCGTTGACATACTCCGCGATCGCGTCTTTCAGATCTAGATATCCGCCATCGGGATATCGATTTGATTCGATCGCAGTTTGCCAACTCCAAGCCAGTTTTTGCTTGAGTTCTTCGGGCAAGTCATACGGATTTTCATTCACGTCTAAGCGATCGGGGTGATCAAGATGTGAATTATCCGTGTGCTGCGTGTTGTATGCCGCAAATTGAGCCAGATCCGAGCGAATGAACTCAAGCATGATCAAGAAAACTAGAAGTTTGGCAGATATTGAGTCTACCAAACTCCCAGTTCTAAGCGGGATAAATCCGCAAGCGGCGATTCGGTTCCTCACCAAAACTCCGAGACTTCAAGCGGTAATGCTCGACTAATTCATGCTGCATCTTTCGCACGGTCGCCGATCGTGGCAGCAATTCCACAGGCTGACCCTTTGGAATGACAATCTGCTCGACGGCGAGCCTTGCTTCTTCGAGCGCTTCGATTTCATCCTCGTTATCGCCCCGCACAATCAAACTCAACTCTGCTTCGCCGGGTACACCCGAATCATCCATATTCAGCAATCGTCTCAGCGCGATCGCAATCTGCGGCACACTGTTCGATTTGACGGTGTGAATCGGAATCTGGCGCGTTTTAGCAAGATGGCGCAGCTTCGCGTGGTTTTTGACGTGCGATCGCAATGCCAACACCGCATCGGCTCCGTCCATGTCTTTTGTCAACAGCACAGGTAAATTCAGCGTTTGAATTACCTGATCGAGTTGCTGACGACTTACACCATACGGATAGATGTGCAACGGCAATTCTTCACCGTTTGGACCTGGAAACGATGTAGACTCAACCGGATCAAAACTCCGACCTAACGACTCATCCAACATCCGCTCAAACGATTGCTGCTCTGGAGTTAACGATCGCACATTCGTCGGACTTGCCACCGCTTTCATTCGTCCCGACGATCGCCAGCCCCGCGCTTGCCCCGAAAAGTAGTTGCCGATTTCGGGAACCGCTTGTGGACGGCTTCGAGGTTCGGGGGCAGACGGCGTTTCGTGCGTAATCGTCACGTTGCCGTCTTCGTCGGTGGTACGAGTTTGCGGATTCGGTTGTCTGCCGCGCAGAAGAATGTCGATCGTATCCGACACTTCCTCATGCACCACCCACTTTTGCCGCTCCATCATTTCGACAGCGATATCAAATGTCGGCGGGGCTTTACGTTCAAGCACACTCTTCTGGGTGCCGCGTCTGCGGGCTTCTTCATCACCCAGCGTTACCGATTGAATCCCCCCAACAAGATCCGACAGCGTGGGGTTTTTAATCAGGTTTTCCAGCTTATTACCGTGAGCCGTTCCCACAAGTTGCACGCCGCGTTCCGCGATCGTTCGGGCTGCCAGTGCTTCCAGTTCAGTGCCGATTTCATCGATCACGATGACTTCGGGCATGTGGTTTTCCACCGCTTCGATCATCACCTGATGTTGCAGTTCCGGACGAGCCACTTGCATTCGACGAGCGCGACCGATCGCCGGATGTGGGACATCGCCATCTCCAGCAATTTCGTTCGACGTATCGATGATGACCACGCGCTTATCAAGTTCGTCTGCCAGCACCCGCGCAATTTCCCGTAGTGCCGTAGTTTTACCCACACCCGGACGACCGAGCATCAGAATCGATCGACCACTTTCGACCAAATCGCGAATCATCCCGATCGTGCCAAAAATCGCTCGACCCACCCGGCAAGTTAACCCAATCACTTCACCGCGACGGTTGCGAATCGCGCTAATGCGGTGCAGCGTTTTCTCAATCCCAGCACGGTTATCACCCCCAAAATCTCCAACTTTTTTCGTGCTCTCTGCCAAATCTGCTTTTGTGATTGGCGTATCGGACAAATATTCAGCCCTGCCAGGGAAACGAGCTTCGGGGAAGCGTCCTAAGTCCATCACGACTTCGACTAATCGATCGCGGTCGGGGTGCTGCATTAAGCGATCGCGTAAATGCGTCGGCAGGATATCTAGAAGTTTGGTTAAATCGTCAGTAATTTGCATCCGGTTTTTGTCTGTAGCGGTCAGTTCACGGTCAGAGGAAGACTGGGAATCGGCGGGTTGAGCGGAAGGAACTGAACTGTATTCTGCCATGTGTTCTGAGTCTGGGAGGAAAAGACAGGAAAAACTGTCTTGTGATTAGGGTATGGGGTTTTGGTTCCTGCTGATGTCTGTCAAATCACTTGTCGGGTACGAGCGGGGGATTTGATTTGAGTCACCAGCGAGGCGGCAAGATCAACGGCTTGCCAGAGAAGTTCAGGAACAGTTTCGATCGCACAATGATTTGCATTCTGCGACACGATCGATTGACGGCTCAAGGGTATCATCTCCATTGCTTCTAACTGATTAAGGACAGGTAAAAGTAAGCTCCGAGCGTAACTACCATAAGCAATTCCAGAAACCCACCTCGAAACGGATGTTCTATCTCTATTGTGCAACATTCCCAATGCTTCTAACTTAGGGACAGTGTATCGGTTTGTTCCTCCTGCTAGCTGTATATGACCGGGTATACCTGCGGTGAGAACTTTTTCACCCAGTTTCACACAAGCGCGAGTTGCTCCATCGCCAATATCTCCACTCATCGGTCTGCCGTCGGTTTGCCAGAGCAATTCGCTAGGGAGCGGACTGATCAATTTGTAAATTGACCAAAGATATTCGATGAAGCCGTCTCCGTCCGGGCAGCTAATCGCGATGAGTTTGAGCCGATCGACCCAGGGTACGATCGCGCTCCAAAGTCTCTGAAAGTCCTCGAATCGTCCGACTTGCGTATGAATCTCGATCGCGTCAATTCCGGCATCGAGCAGCATCAGCGAAATCACTTCCGGCGTATAGACATACGATCGCGTGGTAATTTGTCCGATCGGGCAAATCGGAAGGCAGCGACCGCAACCGTAACAGCGATCGTCGATCACACCAGAATGGACGATCGCTTGAGCGGGACAAATCGATTCACAGGGTCTTGAGCAATCAGGCGGACAAACGGCTGGATCAAATTCTGCTTTGCGAAAGTGCGGGTCTTCGCCATCGTTCAGACTCACCATTAACCAAGGAATCGAGGGACGATACCCACGATCGCGGGCTTCCTCTGCAAATTGGTTGGCAACGGCTAAAGCTTCTCGTGCGGTGGAAACGATCGCGGGATCTGCGGCGACATCAATGCAGTCTGCCCCGGCAAGCGCATACACCAGTGCGAGGGTGCGAATGGCGGGGAGATGTTGGAAACTGGCTCCGCAGATGAGTTTGAACCAGTGACCTTGTTGTAGCGATCGTTGGGGCAAATAAAAATCCATCACCCTTCTATGCTAATGCGGCAAAGGTGATTTTTGGGAAGATTTTTTTGTAGAGAAGGGGAGGCATGGGACGATCGTTGGGGCAGCAATTAGATAGCAACCTTAATTACACCCTTCAACAGCAACGCTAGAGATTAAGCTCTAAATAAATAGAAATATATTCTTCAGATTGAATTATTATGCTTGGCGCAGGTCTGCATAAGTCGTGAGATTTGGGTCAATGCGTTGATCGTCTAAAGGTTGGTGTCAGGATTGTTTGGAGCAGGCTAGATGACTAAGAGTTTTGACAGAAACTTAAAAGAATTGATATTTGATATAACAGAGAACATCTCGGATAAATATCTCAGCCAACTCCTAATCGAAATCTTTGGACGATACAACTATCACGTAGAAATTGCAAAGAAGAATCATAAGTTTTTTAGAAACGCAAACTACTTTTTCTCTTTTTTAGTTCCTACTTACTCTGCATTTTTGACGTACATTATCAGCAATGATTTCATCAATTCAAAGATGATTTTAGGCGCTCTAGGGTTGCTTTTGACAATTCTAACAATTGTTACATCCATTCTCAAACCCTATGAAAGATGTATCTCTGCGGCAGATGCGCTAATCATTTTAAGCGATTGGAAAACAGACCTAATCGTTAATTGGGGCTACATTGAATCTGAACTAGATGAAGCTCAAAAAAATAAATCTCTCTATGAGCTTTTGCAGAGAAAAGACCAGGAAATTTCAAAAGTAGGAGAAGCAATGATGGAAAATTTAATTCTTAAAGGTATCAGCGTTCAAGGGAGCGCAGATCGAGAAAAGGGTTAATGCTTAACTATCCAAAACCGCGTTTACAACACAACATGATCGCGCAGTCGCTCCAGTAACTTCTTGCCAACACCGGGAACTCGATCGAGGTCTTCGATTGAGTGAAGCGGTCTAGCTTGAATGATCCGTTTTGCTAATGTAGAACCCACACCTGGTAAAGCTTCTAGTTCAGCTTGTGTGGCAGTATTTAGATTCACTTTGCCGTCACTTCTAGCAGTCGGAGGAGGGCATTGTTTTTGTTGAGCCTCAGCTTTGCTCTGGATTGCAGGCGGAACTCCCAAAATTGGGTTTGCATAAAGTCGATCGAACTCTCGCTGGAAGTGGGCTGCAACAATTGGACTACGGATGATCAGTAAGGTTTCATCATTGTTGCGATTGGCAGCAATTGTCCAGTTGTGTGAACCTGTAATCACTGTGTATCGATCGACAATGCCAAACTTATGATGTAGTAAATCACCGGGTGGTAGTTGTGGTACACCTACGGTTTTAAGCGGATTTTGCCAAGGGCGATTGTTCACTTCCCACTTGCAATCCTCACTTAAAGCAACGCCCAACATATCTAAGCCTTCACTGTACGATCGATAAATGAATCCAGGATCAATCAATGCCCGAATAGATACGCCTTGACTATGACGAGGTTCGATCGCATTGACCAAATCTTGATCCGAGAACACAAATAAAGCGAGATCGATCGACTGGATTGATTGTTCCAGCGTCTTTGCAATTAAGCCATTCGAGGTCTGTTCCCAAGGAACTTTATTGGAATGCGGTGAAAAGTGCAAATCAATCTGCGTTTCACCAATCTTGAACTGTTGCACGGGTCGAACAGGCTTTTTCACCCCGAACTTACGATCGCGCCACATCAATTCAAATTCCTGAGTAAATGCCTGTGCAAGTTCAGGGCTGTTAATTCTCAGAAGTGTATTTGCATTACTGCGACTGCTTGGACGAGCTAGATCGCCA
The DNA here is from genome assembly GCA_014695255.1 of Cyanobacteria bacterium FACHB-63. Lineage (GTDB taxonomy): Bacteria > Cyanobacteriota > Cyanobacteriia > Leptolyngbyales > Leptolyngbyaceae > Leptolyngbya. The sequence continues at coordinate 21,719 of JACJNX010000047.1, read as the reverse complement.
TGAACATCGGACATTGTCCAATTCGCTGAAGTGGCGATCGTCGTCTTACCATCTACAACCATAAATTTATGGTGCATCAAGTCACTCCCGCGACTACCATCAGCACGATCGTCAATTCGAGCAATCTTCGCCGTGTCTAGAACTACTAAAGCATCCCGCTCTCGAATTTCAGCTTCACTCAATTGTCCATCGTTGTTTTCGTCAATCAGCGATCGCGATTCTTGATATCTTGCTTTCTCGCGTTCTGGTAGCTTCTCAACTTCCGCAGTCGAGTACGCACTGTAAGGACGAGCATACTCATCTTCCAAAATGACTCGAACTTTTACACCTGCTGCGGCACGATCGCGTAATGCTTTCGCCACATTTGGCAATCGAAATTCTTGTACCGCAATATCAATGCTTGAGGTTGCAGCCGCGATCGCTTCAATCAAAACTTGCTCTAAATTGTTGCCCGATCGCGTAATCTTCCGGTACGGTTCGGTGTATTCAGAAGACGGATCGTGATTGGTAAAAACTTGAATATTGGGGTCTTGCAGGAGCGGTTTGGGGCGATCGCTGACTGAAGATGCCGTCTGACAGCCCGTAAACAGTGCCACACAGAGACTAAACTGAAGAAGGTGATTGAGTCTACCCATAAGCTAGATTGCCCCACGCGATGAGCTTGCTACTGTCAAAGCAGCAGTTCTACAGCATCCGTAGCGTACCCATTTTTCTCGTCAACACTGCTCATGCAAATCTACCTCGATTACAGTGCAACCACTCCCACGCGACCGGAAGCGATCGCGCAAATGCAGCAAGTCTTAGCGGAACAATGGGGCAATCCGTCGAGTTTGCACACCTGGGGAAACCGCGCCGCCACAATTCTGGAGCGATCGCGGATGCAGGTGGCGATGTTGATTAATGCTTCTGCTGAATCGATCGTCTTTACTTCTGGCGGTACGGAATCGAATAATCTTGCTGTGATGGGAATTGCGCATCAGTACAGCACCCCTCAACACATGATTATTTCGAGCGTAGAACATTCGGCAATCTCCGAACCCGCTCGACTTCTGGAGCAGTGGGGCTGGGAAATTACGCGCTTGCCTGTGAATGTGTTGGGACAGGTGAATCCGGCGGATTTGCAGGCAGCATTGCGATCGAATACGGTATTAGTCTCGATCATTTACGGTCAAAGCGAGGTCGGAACCGTTCAGCCGATCGCGCAGTTGGGTCAAATTGTGCGAAATCATGGTGCAATTTTTCATACCGATGCGGTTCAAGTTGCGGGGAGAGTACCGCTCGATGTCCAGCAGTTACCGATCGATTTGTTATCGCTTTCAAGCCATAAGCTTTACGGTTCTCAAGGAGCCGGAGCGCTGTATGTTCGTCCGGGTGTGGAATTGGTTCCGATCCTTGGTGGCGGTGGACAAGAAGGAAAGCTACGATCAGGCACTCAAGCCTTACCCGCGATCGCGAGTTTTGGAACTGCTGCCGAGTTAAGCGCTCAAGAATTGCCGACTGAAACGCCACGATTGATTCGATTGCGAGATCGACTGTTTGATCAGCTTTCTGATGTTCCCGAATTGGTGACGACGGGCGATCGAATTCATCGCTTGCCGCATCATGTCAGTTTTTGTTTGCCTGATGCCGATGGCGAAACACTGAACGGGAAAGTTCTAGTGCGTCAGATGAATTTGGCAGGCATTGGAATTAGTGCGGGGGCTGCTTGTAGTAGTGGTACTTTGAAACCAAGTCCAATTTTGTTAGCAATGGGATACAGCGATCGTGCCGCAAAATCGGGAATTCGCTTGACGTTGGGACGCTATACAACTGAGGAAGATATTGATTGGAGCGCGATCGTGCTGAAGCAAATTCTGGCGCGACTGCAACCGCAAAAACAGCCCTGTGAATGTGTTTGAACCTAAAAGCCCATAACTAAATTGCCCGTTTACAGCTTAAATTCAAGGCAGCTAAAGAATGCTGAAGTTTTGGGTAACATAGAAGCGGCTTTTTTTGGAGCAAAACGATGTGGGCAGCCTGTATCAATCAGCTTTCTCCGTTTCCATACGAATTAAAAGCAGAAATGCCGAAGTTTCTGAAAAAAGGCTTCAACGATGCTGGAGTTTTCAGTGAGAATGAGATGTTCATGCCCATTCGTCCAGTTGCGCTTCTAGGCGAATGTAGCACCGATCTCTATGTGGACTGTCCTAATATTCCAGAGCATCATGTTGAGAATTCTCAGTGGTATGATCCTCCAGCCCAGTATTTAAGAAGAGTTGGAAAGTATTCTTGGTTTGATTTCGATGTAGCTTACCCAAACACACAGCCATTGCAATTACGAATGGTTGTCAATGAGGGCGATGGTGACTGCAATGATGGGATGTGGGGAGCCGTTTGGGAGCGCAACACAGAAGCCCTGATTGCAAACATCCTAAGTACAGGCGATAGTGAGGCACCAGTGCAAGCCATCACGCAGGAGCACATCAATCTGTACGAGCCAGACGCAATTTGGTTTCCAAGCCGTTTCGATGAAAGAGACGATGACCCAATACCCTGTATGACAATGGAATACGCAAACGACTTGGTACTGGAAAAAATTATTGGTGTAGCCATTAGAGTCTGTTATGCGTATAGAGATGAATGGTCTTATAGGAATTACGGATATGGGGAATAGAACAGCTTGAGTGGTACTGACAGGAGCATGGGACTAGCACTACTTACACGCACAAATTAGCGCAGCGAGTCGTACAATTCCTTCATGTACGATGACACCTGCCGCTTTCTCGCTGAAAACTTTTCCGCCGATTTTGCCAGTTGGCTGTTGGGAGAATCAATCGCGCTGACCGAACTCAAACCCTCGGAACTTTCACTTGACCCGATTCGGGCTGATGCGCTAATTCTGCTTCAGTCCGATAACACCGTTCTGCATCTAGAATTTCAGACTCGCCCTGATAAAGACATTCCTTTCCGAATGTTGGATTATCGAGTGCGAGTTTATCGGAAGTATCCGGACAAAGCGATGCAGCAAGTCGTGATTTATCTTCAACCCAGTGGATCAGGGCTTGTTCGGCAAACTCGCTTTGTCATGCAACGGACTCAACATGAATTTGATGTGATTTGTTTGTGGGAGCAACCCACTGAACTGTTCCTGCAATATCCCGGACTCATTCCATTCGCGGCTCTGGGTCGATCAGATTCAGAAATAGCACTGCGCCAAGCCTCTGAGGTAATTGACGGAATCACAGATTCAACAATTCGAGCAAACTTATCAGCAGCTTCAGCGATTTTGGCTGGGATAAGATTAGAGGATGAGATTATTTATCGAATTTTGCGGAGGGATGTCATGCAGGAATCATCTGTATACCGTTCAATTTTTGCGGAGGGGGAGGAGAAAAAACAGCGAGAAATCGCACTCAATTTGCTGAGAGAGGGGCTTTCAATTGTCACGATCGCTCGTGCTACAGGACTGACGATCGAACAAGTTCAACAACTTCAACAGCAACTCAACGAGTCCGCTTCATCTTGATTTCAGCTTCGCCGCCGTTCTCAATATCTGACCTGCTAACATTGCCGCACCAAAACCATTGTCAATGTTGACGACTCCAATTCCAGTTGCACAAGAATTTAGCATTGTTAACAGTGCCGACAATCCATTAAAGCTTGCACCGTAACCGATGCTGGTTGGAACCGCAACGATCGCACAATTCGACAATCCGGCAACCACACTCGGCAATGCCCCTTCCATTCCGGCAACAACAATCAACACATCCGCCTCAGACAATACCTGAACATTGCTGAGTAAACGGTGAATACCCGCAACTCCCACATCCCAAAGGCGCTGTACTCGAAAACCGCACAATTCAGCCGTAATCGCTGCCTCTTCAGCAACAGGTAAATCAGCCGTACCTGCCGAAAGAATCCCGATCGTACCCAGGTGCGTTGGGGCTTGAACTAGATTCAACGCGCAGATTCGAGCCGTCGGATAGTAAATTGCATCTGGAACCATCTCTTTCACCCAAGCATAAACTTCCGCTTCCATCCGGGTTGCCATCACAACTGAAGCTTTATTACGCAAGGCTTCCATGATTTGGGCAATCTGTTCGGGCGTTTTTCCAGGGCTCCAAATGACTTCGGGAAATCCGGTTCTGAGCGATCGATGGTGATCAATATTGGCAAATCCACCAACAGGCTCATACGAAAGGTACTTTAGTTTGTCGAGCGCATCGGCTGAACTAATTTTGCCTTGAGAAACTTCATCGAGTAATGCTTTGAGCGCTTCGGGTTGACTCATTGTTCAGGAAACACAGTTTACTCTTTAATTCTAAGTTCTTGAATATTCCACAGTCCCCAACTGGGTAAACCAGAGTATTTCAATCCTTGCACTCGATTGCGGACTGCCATCAGTGCAGAATCATTCACCAAATGAATCACTGGAAGTTGCTCCTGCACTAATTTCTGGAATTCACCATAGATTTTTTTACGTTTTTCTGGATCGATTTCTCGCGCTCCTTCGATGAATAAGCGATCGATCTCTTTTTCCCAGTCATTCGCCACATACCCTTGCATCTTGGGTCGCCCTGGCTGTTGGCTGAGATTAAACGAATGCGATCCACCCGTTGTCATCCAAAGGTTAGCGAGTCCTTGGGGTTCGATGCCTCCAGTGAATCCAATCATGTGAGCATCCCACTCTCTTGAGCCATTGATCCGATCGATTAACACATTGAAATTGATCGGATTGTAATCAACTTCAATTCCAATTTTTGATAGGTCTTGTCGAACTTGAGCGCCGATCGCAACCCGCGTTAAATTATTTGCATTGGTCATCAAAGTAAAACGAACTCGATTTCCTTGGGAGTCAAATAACTGTCCACGATCGTTGTACTTAAATCCCGCCTTTTTCAGTAGATCTCTTGATTTTTGTAGATTATAGTCATAAACCCTTAAGCCTTCTTTGAGCGAGAAGGGGCTTTGCACAGAAATCGGAGAGTTTTGTACAACTCCTAGTCCTCGAAATAGGTTGGTATTGATCCGGTCTCTGTCGATCGCATAAGCGACCGCTTGCCGAAATTCCAGCGTGTTAAACCACTTCGATTTAATCGGATCAACAAACGGCTTTCCATTTTGATCTGCTGCTTTACTAAGATTGAACGTAAGATATAGGACTCCCGACCAAGGACCACCATTTAAAACTTGAAAATTTCCGCGCTTCTCTTCTCGTTTCAGCAGTGAAAAATACTCCGGTCGAAGCGGTCTAGTATCTCCCATCACATCGAGATCACTAGAGCGAAATCTCAGCAATTGGGTGTCTTGATTTTCAATAAACTGCCAAATGATGCGATCGATATAAGGCAATTGCTTCCCGCTCTGATCTTTGCGCCAATAATACGGATTTCGCTTTAAAACTAATCTTTGTCCTGCACTATAGCTATCAATCACATAAGCGCCATTCGTAATAATTTTCTTTGGATCAGTGTCCGTTCCCCAGGTTGAGATGAAGGCTGGATTGCCATCGGGTAACTTATTCTCAACAGCTTCAGCAAGTGCATGTTTTGGCAGAATCATCACGCCATCTGGAGCAGCAGTTGCAGCGAGCAGCGGAGCGAATGGCTCAGGTAAAATGAATTCGACTTGTCGATCGTTGATCTTCCGAATTTTTGGAAAAACCTTCTGCGTTCCAATCTGAATACTTTCCTTTTGATCGGTTGGAATCTTCGGATTGAAAATAATATCTTCATAAGTAAAAACAACGTCATCTGCGGTCAAAGGTGTTCCATCCGACCATCTCAAATTCGGTCGAAGCGTAAAAACGGCTCGCTTATTATCCGTGGAGAACTTCCACGATTCTGCTAATGCAGGCTCATAGTTTCCGGTCACACCATTCTCTCTCGTTAATCCTTCGTAAATAAACGGAAAGACACTCGGAAATGTTTGATTATTCGCGTAGTTAAACGTTTTAGGATCAGTCGGGCTGACTAATACTAATTGTGGAACTTGTGCAGCTTCCGTTCTGTAATCGCGTGGATGACAACCCGTTAGAAAGAGTGAAGCGATCGCGAGAATCAAAACAAAACGCACCGCTTGGAATCTCCTTACTTTCATTCTTCGCTTCACTCAATTCATCCTGACTACTAATCTTCAACTCTAAGCTCTTGGAGGTTCCACAGTGCGCCGCCGCTTTCAGGATACTGTACACCCTCAACTCGATTGCGAACCACTGCCATTACTCTTGCATTCACTAACGGAATCCAAGGCAAATACTCCTGAGAAATCTTCTGGATCTGACCGTAAATCTGTTTGCGCTTAGCTTCGTCTAACTCTCTTGCACCTTCAATGTAGAGTCGCCCGATTTCTGCTTCCCAATCTGCCACAACTCGACCTTCAAGCGGTGGTTTTCCAGGACCTGCAGACTGATTAAAACTATGCGATCGACTATCTGGCAACCACACATTCGCTCCACTGTTCGGCTCTTTACTGCCACCCATTGCTAGCAAATACGCTTCCCAGTCTTGAGTGTTATCTAACTTATCGATTAACACTCCAAAGTTAATCGGATTGATATCAACCTGAATTCCTAATTGGCTCAAATCCTGCTTAATCTGAGCCACCATTGCTTCTCGAACGGTATTTCCAGCATTCGTGATCAAGGTAAATCGCACCGCATTTCCTTCTGCATCAGTCAATTGACCGCGAGAATTAAGCTTGAATCCGGCTTCTTTTAGCAGTTGCCTCGATTTTGTTTGATCAAAGTTGTAAGATTTTAATCCTTCTTCGGGTTTGAGATAGTACGGACTCGTTTCTAAAATTTGAGAATTGATTAACACACCCAAACCGCGATAGATGTTGGTGTTCATTCGCTCACGATCGATACCATACGCGATCGCTTGTCGAAACTTCGGATTGTTAAACCATTTCGACTTCACCGGATCAACCACGGGACGACCATTTCTCCGTCCTTGATTCAGGTTAAACGCCATAAAGGTGGTAATCGGTCGAGTGCCCCCGATGTAAGCCGTAAAGTTACCGCGCTTTTCCTCTTTTTTCAGAATTGGAAAATCTTCTGCTCGAATCGGTTCAGAGATATCTAATCCACCCGATCGAAACTGTAAAAGCTCTGTATTCTGGTTTTCGACTACGCTCCAAACAATCCGCTCGATATAGGGTTGTTGATCACCTTGAGCATCTTTGCGCCAGTAGTAAGGATTGCGCTTAAAGATAATTCGCTGAGTTGCAGCATATTGGTCGATCGTATATTGACCGTTTGTGACGATCTTTTTCGGGTCGGTATCCGTTCCCCAAGTCGAGAGAAACAACGGATTGCCGTCTCTACCCGTTTTCGCGATCGTTTCCGCCAAGATGTGTTTTGGTAAAATTCCGAGTCCACCCGTTACCCGTAGAAATGGGGCAAACGGCTCTGGCGTTGTGAATTCGACTCTGCGATCGTCGATCTTCCGCACCGTGGGTAATTGCCGCTCTTTACCAATCCGTAACACATCCTGAATATCAGTCGGGACTTTGGGATTCAGGAAAATATCGCGAAACGTAAACACAACATCATCCGCCGTTAAAGGTGCGCCATCTGACCATTTCAAGCCCTCTCGCAGCGTAAAGGTCACTTTCTTTTTATCCGGAGAAAGCTCCCATTTCTCGGCTAATTCTGGCTCTAACTTGTCGGTTAAAGCATTTTCAGTCACTAATCCGACATACATCAAACCCGCAACGTTTGGGTCTTCGTTAATCAGCGCATAGTTGAACGACTTTGGATCGCTGAGAATGCTATCGACCATTTGTGGAACTCGCGCTGCCTGTGTCTTATATCCTTGAGGACTGCAAGCCGTGACAGTTAACGCAAGGCAGAACGCCGCCATTGCAAATGCCCAGAATCGCCAAAAACCTGTCGGAGCGGAAAATTTCATACGTCGATCGCGCATCTTTCAGAAAGTGATTCTATCCTTTCTACACCTTTTGCGCGATTTCTGGGGGATTTCTGTAAGATTGCGTTGCGACTGTTACGATTCAACGTTCATTCCGATGTCGCTGATTTTCAAGATTGGAATCATTTGTAGAAAAACAGTGACGATCGTAAGCAATACTTCACTGATTTCTAATTTGGCACAAGTTGGACATTTAGATTTACTCCGGCAGCTATACGGCACGATTTTAATTCTGGAGGCAGTTTGTGAAGAATTGCTGGATGATAGGGCGGGTAAACGGTAAACATAGCTGTTCGATCAACAGATTGGCTGGAGGCTCGATCGCTGAATCACTCTTGCAAATAGTGGTAGCACCAGAGAATTGAGGGAATGATAAGGAAACTTTTCTCCAGATTGCTCAGTTGTGCCTGTATGAGTTCTAATTCGGCTATAGAAATTGATGTGCAGACGATCGTCGCTAAAGTCCCAGGTGCACTCTTTCAGCTAAGCGCGATCGGGAACGAGTACAGAATTGATTACATCAGCGAGCGCATTGATGATCTCGTTGGCGTTTCTGCTGCTGTAATCACAAAGGATTTTGCAGCGTTAGAAAACCAACTTGATCCAAGCGATCGAGATCGCTTTCGAGAATCTTTAAGAAAGGCAATCGATCACAGAATTCCCTGGAGTTTTGAAGGACGAATCAAGCAGAGATGGATTCAAATTGCCGCAGCGCTCACTGAGATCAATCAGAGCAAAACCATCTTTTGTGGAATGATTACCGAAATAACAAAATATAAAGAGTCTGAGATTAGACCACAGAAATCACACAGTAAATTAATTACAGAATTATCAGATCAAGTTGCGAAATTGCAGCAAAGCCAGAATTTGCTTAAATGTGTTATCAACAACACAAGAGCTAGTATTTTTGCCAAAGAATATCGCAATACAAGCGGAACATATATATTAATGAATCGAGAGTTCGCCTATCGATTTAACTGCGATCAAGAACGCGATTTAGGAAAGACCGACTACGACTTTTTCCCACCTGAGATTGCAGCAGCATTCCAGACCGCCGATCGTGCTGCACTCGCGTCTGGAACTTCGATTCAGCTTGAGGAAATTGAGCCACATGAAGACGGATTACATACTGCGATCGTCGTCAAATTTCCCTTATTTGATGAAGCAGGACAAGCCTTTGCGATCGGTGGAATTGCAACAGATATCACTGACCTCAAACGTGCCAAACAAGCCTTGGAACAAGCAAACGAAGCTCTAGAAAGTCGGGTTGCAGAGCGAACCACCGAACTGTCTCAAAGAAACGCAGAACTCGAAGCCACGCTATTCAGCTTAAATCAAACCCAAACACAATTAATTCAAAGTGAAAGGATGTCGAGTCTGGGTCAATTAGTTGCGGGAATTGCTCATGAAGTGAATAATCCTGTTAATTTTATCCACGGAAATTTGCGTTATGCAGATGCGTACACTCACGATTTAATTCGAGTCATTCAGCTTTATCAAAAACACTATCCTGAAACGATCGCAGAAATTCAAAACACCATTGATGAAATTGATCTCAGCTTTTTGCTCGATGATGTTGCTAGGGTGTTTGCTTCAATGCGAACAGGTACAACTCGCATTCAAGAAATTGTCAAATCACTGCGATCGTTCTCCCGTCTTGACGAAGCAGCACTCAAAACCATTGATGTTAACGCTGCGATCGAGCAAACCTTAACGCTGTTGCAGCACCGATTTAAGGCGCAGCACATTACAATCGTCAAGCACTACGGAACCATTGCGCCGATTGAATGTTATGCCGGACAACTCAATCAGGTGTGGATGAACTTGATTAACAACGCGATCGATGCGATCGAAATTGTAGAAAATCGCACGATCGAAATTTGGACAGATCAACACTCTGACCAAACTGTCGAAGTCCGAATCCGAGATACAGGCATCGGCATTCCAGCAGAAATTCGACCCCGCATTTTTGATCCATTTTTCACAACAAAACCAGTCGGCAAAGGAACCGGGATGGGACTCGCGCTCTCGTATCAAACGATCGTCGAGCAACATCGCGGTTCGATCGAGTGCTTGCCCGTCCTGCCGCAAGGGACAGAATTTATCGTCAAACTTCCCAGCTTCAGCTAAAGAAAAGACGGAATCGCTATGATCGAGAGCGAAGTCGGTAAAGACGGTAGGGAGCCTCGATCAATGCTGAGTGCAGGACAAACGCTGTACGATCGCTATCAACTTCAAGAAAAATTAGGTCACGGTGCAGGGCGGCAAACTTGGCTGGCGATGGATTCAACTGCCCAGTCGCAATCTGTGATTGTGAAACTGTTGGCGTTTGGGGAGCAATCGCAGTGGGATGACCTCAAGCTGTTTGAGCGTGAATCTCAGATTTTGCGGCAGTTGGATCACCCGCGCATTCCTAAGTGTCGGGATTCTTTTTCGATTGACGATCGCATTCTCTGGTTCGGTTTAGTGCAGGACTACATTCCGGGAACTTCGCTGAAACAATTAATTCAGGAAGGCAAGCGATTTTCCGAAGCGGAAGTGCGACAAATTGCGCTGGAAGTTTTAACAATTCTGCGCGATTTGCATGGTCTGAATCCCGCTGTTCTGCATCGCGATATCAAGCCTAGTAATCTAGTCTTGGGGACGGATCAGCAAGTGTATCTGGTCGATTTTGGAGCCGTACAGGATCGCGCTAATGTCGAAGGTGCAACCTTCACGATCGTTGGAACTTACGGATACACGCCGATCGAGCAGTTCGGCGGTCGTGCTGTTCCCGGTTCTGATCTCTATGCGTTGGGTGCAACGTTGATTCATTTACTCACCGGAGCCTCCCCCGCCGATTTACCGCAGCGACAACTTCGGATTCAATGGCGCGATCGTGTCACCTTATCGCCTGCGTTAGCAGATTGGATCGATCAGCTCACCCATCCTGATCTAGAGCAGCGATTCCAGACAGCAAATGAAGCGATCGATGCCTTGAATCGTTCTGAAACCGTGTTTTCCTTTCCGCCGGTTGAACGTCCAAAAAATACGCGAGTCCAACTGATTCGATCGAAAAAACGGTTAGAAATCGTTATTCCCAAGCATCCCGAAGAGAAGGGCTTAAATCTTCCAGGCTTGATCAAGCTAGGCGTTGCATCACTGGGATTAACGTTTATCGTGCCGATGATTTTCCTGGTCTTGTTTTTCGGCGTACTTAGCTCTGCAACCTGGATTCTCATTTTGGGAGTGCTGATCTTTTTGCTATTTATGAGTCCGACGTTTCAACGGACTTATATAAAGTTCGATCGCCGAGAATTTGTGGTGGAAACTCAGCGCTTCAAAACCGCCAGCAATCGGATGACAGGCATTACCCGCGACATTCGAGAAGTGCGGCGCGACTCAAATGGGTTAATCACAATCACATCAGGGCCTTATCGTACCGGATATCGATTGCACCAGTTTGGCGAAGAACTCACCGATTTCGAGCAGGCTTGGGTACTGAAAGAGATTCGATCGTGGCTGAAATTCAAAGAAAAATGAGAAGCCTTTGTTAAGTTCCGCAAAGGTGGGAGAATAGAGCAAATCCAAAAAACTCATCGATTCGCATCATGGCAGAAATCCAATTTTCAAGAGGCATTACCGAAGAAGTCATTCCAGATGTTCGTTTAACCCGCTCAAAAGATGGAACCAACGGAGCCGCCACCTTCATCTTTGAGAAGCCAAAAGCACTGGAAGCCGAAAAGACCGATAGCATTACCGGAATGTACATGATCGACGAAGAAGGCGAACTGCTCACTCGCGAAGTCAAAGCCAAATTCATCAACGGTCAACCTGCGGCACTCGAAGCTACCTATATCATTAGATCTGCTGAAGACTGGGATCGCTTTATGCGGTTTATGAATCGCTATGCTGAATCCAACGATCTCGGCTTTACCAAGTCGTAATGGCGCATCAACCCCACCCGGATAAAGCTGCGATCGTCGTTTCCTGTGCCGTGATTACCGTCAGCGACACCCGCACGATCGAAACCGATCGCAGTGGTCAACTAATCCAAGCGCTGCTCAAACAATCCGGTCACACGATCGCGCGTTATGCGATCGTACCCGATGAACCCGATCAAATCCGTGCTCAATTCGCAACTCTATCCGAGGTTGATGCGGTGATTCTCAGTGGTGGAACAGGCATCGCCCCAAGAGACACCACCTACGACGCGATCGAACAACTCCTCGAAAAAACGCTGCCCGGATTTGGGGAAATCTTTCGATCGCTGAGCTATGCTGAAATCGGATCAAGAGCGATCGCATCGAGAGCGATCGCCGGAGTATATTCAAACAAGCTGATTTTTTCGCTTCCCGGCTCATCGAATGCAGTAAAACTGGCAGTAGAGCAATTAATTTTGCCGGAATTAGTGCATCTGGTCACTCAATTGAAAAAATAATTGAAGCCGCGAATTCTGCGTCGTATACTAGAAAAGTTGTTTAAATCTCCGAGTCAAACGAGGAACGTTCAATGTCGCGATATCGAGGCCCTCGCCTTAGAATCACCCGTCGTCTGGGAGATCTTCCCGGACTCACCCGTAAATCTGCACGCCGCGCCTATCCACCCGGACAACACGGACAAGCGCGTAAGAAGCGCTCAGAATATGCAGTTCGTCTAGAAGAAAAGCAAAAGCTTCGCTTCAACTATGGAGTCAGCGAAAAACAACTGCTTCGCTACGTGCGCAAAGCCCGCCGTGCAGCAGGTTCGACCGGACAGGTACTCTTGCAACTGCTGGAAATGCGGTTAGATAACACAGTGTTCCGTTTAGGAATGGCTCCGACGATTCCCGGCGCACGTCAACTGGTGAATCACGGTCACGTTACGGTCAACGGCAAAGTTGTAGACATTGCGAGCTATAACTGCCGTCCGGGAGATGTGGTTGCGGTGCGCGATCGCGATCGCTCTCGCAAATTGGTCGAAGCAAACCTGCAGTATCCGGGTTTGTCTAACTTGCCAAGTCATTTGGAGTTCGACAAGAACAAGATGACTGGGAAAGTGAACAGTGTCATCGATCGCGAATGGGTGGCCCTGCAAATTAATGAACTGCTGGTCGTTGAGTATTACTCACGTCAGGCGTAAGATTTTTTCCGAAATTGATATTCTCCGCGGCAATTGAATATCTTTGACAGCCTCCCGCGCCCCGTCAGCGTTGGGAGGTTTCGTCGTATTGGGGGTTATTCTGGCGCTGCTCGCATCGCAACGGTCACTTCTTGGCGATTGTGAAATAGATTTCTAATTCCAATCACTTCGTAATTGTTTTCGAGCAGCGAGATCGCGTTCCCAATCACGCTCTTTACTCCTTTACTGGGTAATTTCAGAGTCATGATCGCCATTCCATTTTCCTTAAGCGTTTTACTCGCTGCAATCATGTTTCTTGCAGAGTCAACGGCATCCATTCTCATATCATTGACGATGAGATCAAAGCGATCGCGGCAGTTTGGTAAATACTGTTGTACAAGTTGTCGATGATGTGTGATGTTTAGATCAGTCTGTAGCGATTCGGCTAAATCACCCGGATCGACGGCAACCACTGATAAACCGAGCTTTCTCAGAATTCTTGTCCAACCACCCGGACTTGCACCGAGATCGAGCGCCAATCCTGAGATCGGTAGATTGAGATTGAAAACGTCGATCGCTTCGAGCAATTTAAATTCGGCTCTAGAGATCTGATCGTCTTCGTGTGCAAATCGGTGCATTCCGCCTGCCCAATTACTGAGATTCTCTGAAGCGTTAGAAAATCCTAGATAAGCAGTCGTGCTATCACAAAAAATGGAGATAATTTGAGTTGGATTTTTTGCCTCCACCTTGAAGCCTGCATCGATTAGATCCTCGACAAGAGCATTTCTAAGTTCGGAGCGATTGATGTTTTTAGTAGAAGAACGAATTTGAATTGAAAGCGTTTCAGCTCGATCAAACAAAGAAATCTGAGCCGCGATCGTCGCTCTTAACGGTGTAATTTCAAGCGGAATTCTGTCATTCACCGGGCAAAGATGTCTGACGAATGCAGCCTTTGTCTTTAGAATTCGAGGCACTAAATCGCGAAAATCTAGAGTGTCTAATTGAATTAAACCAACTCCTTGATCAAGCCATTGCAGCAATTTTGAGCCTCGATCGATTTGCTGAATTTCGTTCAATGCAGCTTGAGCAAATTCGGGCGATGCTGTGAAGATAACCTGAAAAGATGAAGGCGTTTGCATGAATCCACAGTGCAACAAGAGCGCTTAACCCTTGTATCACGTTTAGCGCTTAAAACGGCTAAACTTTTGCCGATGGGCAATCCACGCCTAACGTCTCACAGTCCCAGTAAATCCTGCTGCTTTAAACTGCAACAACTTCAACGGTAACGGTTGGTTTTCAGGCACATTCACCTGAAACTCAAACTCACTCACACCCGGCGGAACTTCCTCGATCGCGCCTAGTCGAGTACGGTTCTCGATGATCGGATCGTCATTCGCATCATAAATCCGTCCGAAAATATCGGCATTGACGATCGTTTTATTCGTGGGATTGGTTGCCTTGCCAAACACAATAAAACACCGCGCTGATTGCGGTACACCGCCTGCTGTGACTGCGCCTTTCGACATCTCCGCCGAACATTCTCGATACGACAAGTTCGATAGCTTGATTTGAACCAACGCCCACGCGTCCGAGATGCCCGTTAACCAAATGACTGCCGACAGTGCAACCGCAATCCACGCTCTCATAATTCAGAACATCCCAGATGTGACACAGGAATCAGTTTACCGCGAACCTTCCTCGTCGCTGTGAGTTTCTTCGGGTGAATCAATCCCGGCTTTCGCTTCTGGAAGCTGCTGCAAGTCTGGCTCTGCATAATCAATTAACTCTGCCTCAAGTTCATCTTTGCGCCAGCGATCGAGAACGTCGTGTACCAATGCTTCTCGTATCCAAATCTGTCCCACAATCACCAGTGGAATCGCTAAAAACAGACCGAGAAACCCAAAGGAAATGGCAAATACGACCTGCGAAATTAACGTGACTGCGGGCAAAAGTGCCACCTGCCGCGACATCACAAACGGAACCAGTAGATACTGTTCAAGCTGCTGAATCAAAATGTAGACAATCAAAACGGCAACCGCTTTCCACGGTGCATCGAGAAGTGCGACTGCGATCGGGGGAATCACACTCAACACTGGACCTACATTCGGAATTGCCTCTAACAATCCCGCTAGAAGCGCATTCGCCAACACCAGCGGCACACCCAAGATCAGCAGCGCGATCCCGCTCACTAACCCGATCACAACCATATTGATCAAAATCCCGATGATCCAGTTCACCAGCGACACTTCGCACAGTGAGAGAATGCGATCGGCTCGCCTCCGGTAAAACGAAGGAAATAGTGCAATGAATCCCTGGCGATACGGTTGAGGATTAATCAACAACATAATCGTCAAAATTAATACCAATAGAATATTCAATAGCACCGTTAATGCATTCGAGAACAGCGCGAAGAAATTTCCCACAACCCTAGTCGCCAACGGTTGAATCTGCCGCACTAAGTCATCCACACCAGGCATATACTGCGAATATCCTGGAACCATCTGCTGCATCTGATCAAACCAGCTTTGCACTCGATCGAGTCCTCGCGGCACCAGTTCGACTAACTGCTGAAACTGAGTGATAAACGGTGGCACAATCAGCCCGATGAACAAAGCCATTAACACCAACAGCGTCACGATCGAAATCAGCACCGCTCCTCCACGCTTGAGTCCGAATCGCTGCAAAGACTTCGCCAAGCTACTCAGCGCCGTCGCAAACACCACGGCAGCAAACACCAGCAGCAACACCTGGCGAAGCTCCCACAAAATGTAGAGCGCGATCGCAAACGCTAGAAACCCAATCCATTTACCCAGTCCCACCGCTTTCACTCCTTACAGAACCTAATCGAGTGTACTGTCCAGATTGAATTTAATCCTGAATTTTTTCCACTCCCCTACGGTGGGGATGTGAAGCTTGCTACAAGATTTGTTCAGGAAGGTCGTATTCTAGGCAAAGGCAAAATGATTTGCCCAAAAATGCTGCCTCTTTCACTACAGGTTTGACAATTATGATTGATGCCCTAGACACAGCGATCGACTCGATTCGTGCTCGTGAAATTCTCGACTCACGCGGTCGTCCCACGATCGAAGCCGAAGTCACTCTTGCGAATGGTGCTTATGGAATTGCTCAAGTTCCGAGCGGGGCTTCGACTGGAAGCTTTGAAGCCCACGAACTCCGCGACGACGACAAAAGCCGCTACGGTGGAAAAGGTGTTCTCAAAGCGGTCGAAAACGTTGAAACGTCGCTGGCTCCGAAGTTGATCGGGCTGGATGCCATTAATCAAGAGCTAGTCGATCGTACGATGATCGCGATCGATGGTTCTCCGAATAAAGCAGCTTTGGGTGCAAATGCAATTTTGGGTGTGTCGCTGGCAACCGCAAAAGCAGGTGCAGACGCGCTGGGACTCCCGCTTTACCGCTATCTGGGTGGACCGTTATCGAATGTGTTACCTGTGCCTTTGATGAATGTGATTAACGGGGGTGCTCACGCAGATAACAACGTTGATTTCCAAGAATTCATGATCGTTCCGATTGGGGCACCGACGTTTCGAGAAGCGCTGAGATGGGGTGCGGAAGTGTTTGCATCGTTGAGCAAAGTGCTGCACGATAAAGGATTGCTCACCGGAGTAGGCGACGAAGGTGGTTTTGCTCCAAACCTCGAATCGAATCAGGCAGCCCTTGACTTGTTGATTTCTGCGATCGAGAAAGCAGGCTACAAGCCCGGTGAACAGGTTGCCCTCGCGCTCGATGTGGCTGCGAGTGAGTTCTACAAAGATGGGCAATACACCTACGATGGAACCGCTCATAAACCCACCGAGATGGTAGATTATCTGGCACAGTTAGTCAGCAGTTATCCGATTGTATCGATCGAAGATGGGTTGCACGAAGATGATTGGCAGCACTGGCAGCTATTGACCGAGAAGATTGGTAGTAAATGCCAATTGGTTGGGGATGATTTGTTTGTGACAAATATTACGCGACTGCAAAAGGGAATTGAACAGAAAGCAGGGAATTCAATTTTGATTAAACTGAATCAAATTGGATCACTGACGGAAACGCTACAAGCGATCGATCTCGGTGCGCGAAATGGGTTCCGATCGATCATTAGCCACCGTTCCGGTGAAACCGAAGATACGACGATCGCGGATCTTGCAGTTGCTACTCGCGCTGGACAAATCAAAACCGGATCGCTGTGTCGCAGTGAACGAGTTGCAAAATACAATCGCTTGCTGCGGATCGAAGATGAGTTAGGCGATCGTGCGGTTTACGCTGGAACAGTTGGCATGGCTCCGAGCTACAAGTAAGTGAATACGGGAGCGATGCGATCGCGGACATCGCTCCTCATTTATCTAAATCATTTTTCTGACTGGTTTCAGCTTCTGCAAAATTCACTTTTCGATAAATTGCATCTAAACTCATCGCAAATGGAAAGCTTTCGAGTTGAAGCTCTTGATCCTGTGCGTCTATATCCTGAAGTGACCAACGTTTCGCGGCTTGTTTTGTGAAATGCTCAATCTGAATTCGATTCTGGTTAATTGGAACGTATTCAATAAAGCTAGGAATCGTGCGGTAAATGGCAAATTTTCCTAATCGGTCGTAATCTTCTGTTGATTTCGATAACACCTCAATGATCGCTTGAGGATTCAAAATAATATCTTGACGATGGTTGTGATACTCTACCTCACCGACCACAACCATCACATCCGGATAGGTATACAACTGCTCTTGAGGAATCCACAGTTTTACATCTGCGATGAAGACATCGTAATCCTGCTCAACAAACACAGAGTTTAGCTTGCCTGCCACATTGAGAGAAATTCTGTTGTGATTGGTCGTCCCTCCTGCCATCGGCACAATTTCTCCTTGTCGGTATTCGCTTCGGAATTCTGCTTGATCTTCCAAAGCAAGGTATTCTTCTGGCGTATAGAGACGCGGCTGGATTGAAGCTGACGGGGAAATGGCAGGCATCGATGCTGATCCTACAAGTGAGTGTTCTTAGTTTAACAAGGAGCGATCGCCCAACCAATCAGACGATCGCCTATTTTTACGGAACCACGATCGCAACCACTCCATCTTCCGGCAGCACTTGCCGATACCGTCCGCCTTCTGAAAACACCGCAATCAGTTGCAGCGAATAGTCGGGTTGAACTTGCAGATCCGCCCACGGAATCGCAAGTTCAACACAGAGATCGACTCCCACTTGAGCGCGGCTAGCTCTCGACTGCCATCGGAAAAATTCACCTGCTTCCTGCAACCAAATTGTTTGAGTCAGCAGGTTCACACCCAGATGATGATGGAAGTGATAGTTCAAAGGCGCTTGATTCGGAACATCAACCAATGGAATTGGACTATTGTGCATGGGTTGATTGGCGTAATACCAAAAGAGATTTAGCTCTGTTGGAACATCCTTGCCGATTTGTACTCCGGTCTGCAAGTCCAAGCGCAGATAGAAATTCAAGTGATCGACACCATACCAGAGTCGCTGAATTGCACTACTTTGGTGCATTGTTCCCCGTGCACCGCCAACTTCAATTCGTCCTGCTTTGTCCCAATCCTGCTCATCTCCGCGACCGTTGATCATAGGATGAATAAATCCTTGTGGCGCACTATCGCCCCGTGCTTCATGCACTTCGACCGGACGACGCACATTTTCGGGAACAGGTTCATTGAGCGATCGGTACAACGCCGCTAAATGCTCTCGAAACAGTTGGTCAAACATTGCATCCTGATTTGAGGAATGTCCTTCTCCAAACCACCAAAACCAATCTGATCCTTCTGCTGCGTAGAGTGCTTCCCAAGCTTCAGGATTGTTCTCCTCGGTTGCTTCAGGATGATTCACTAATGTTTGTCTTGCGGCGGTCAGTAAGTCCCAAGCTCGATTTTTGGCTGGATCTCCGATCCAAGTAGTGAAACTTCCATCCACCCATGATCCACTATGAAGCTGATTGGCTGGAATTGTCTCGGTTGGCGGGAATTGCTCAATAAACTCCGAAACAGTCACTAATTTGATATCAGTGTGATCACTCAGCGTTTGATAAAGCATTTCCAGGAACGGTTTACCGTCCTGCGGATAGAATTCCCAACAGTTTTCACCGTCTAATGCGATCGTCACTAACCAAGGCTGATCATTGTTCGGTTTCAACGATCGTGCGATCGCCTCCAAATGCCCCACCAAATCACTAACCGCTCGTTTTGGCTCCATTGCACTATATGTAAAGCCAATCAAATCCGACAGACGGTGATCGCGGAACACGATCGCTAAATCTCCCGCAGGGGTTTCCAGTCGGTACGGACGATACAACTTCTCAGGATCATAAACATTTCCAGTTTCGTCTCGATGGAAGAAGTATTTCAGCGACCAGCCCAATACGGCTTCATCCGAACACAGCCAATTGAAGCCCTGCTTCGCCACATACGGCAGCATCTCAGGACTGACCGACTGTTCCGAGGGCCACAATCCCCGCGGCGATCGACCAAAGCGATCCTCATACATCAGCCATGCCTTTCTCAAATGCCGCTCAATGTCTGCCGGATACTGAAACTGCGATTGCGGTAGCGTCATATTTGGAACCGCGATTCGCCCCGAATTTGTATCTGCCAACAAAGGCAAAATCGGATGCGTGTAAGGAGTCGTCGTCACCTCAAGCTGCCCCGATTCCTGCATTTTGCGATGCTGCGGAATAATGCGGCTCATGATTTCACGGTGTTTCGCGATGATACGCTGTCGATCGCTCAGCGTAAAGCCTTTCCCCTGCTCTAACCAAGCCGCAATCTCCGGATCATCCCAAAACAGGGGATCAATCCACGCTAAGTTATGCCACGCGAGTAAATCACTAAAATCTTGAGCATCCCAATTTTCTAAACACCAACCCCGTCCACGATCTTGTCGCTGTTCGTAAAGCTCCACATAACGTGAATGCGGCGCAATCAAGGTATGGCGATTCGCATCAAAGAAATGCTCAATTACGAATTCTTTGAGCGCGCGATCGATCTGCTCCACAGGCATAACCGTTGCCGTCAAATACGGATCGAGTGCCGTTCCTGCCACATAATCTTCAATCTGCATCATCAGCGACGGTACCAAATTTACCGTCTGATGCAATTTCGGATAGCGCTCTAGAAGCAACACTAAATCGAGATAATCTTTTGTGCCATGAAGACGTACCCAGGGCAAGCGATACTGCCCTTCAGACGGAGCGTAATAGTTGGCATCCCCTCGGCTTTTGTATAGAGGTTGATGTTGATGCCAGATAAATGCAACGTGGAGCGGATACGGCATAAAAAATGGAGGCAAAAGGTTTAGACCTTTAATAGTCTATCCCTTGCCTCCCCTTTCGATATGAGGATTTGCCTACAAAACTTGTTCGACTTCAGCAATTTCTGGAATCATCTCGCGCAAGCGGCGTTCGATCCCCATTCTCAGGGTCATGGTCGAACTCGGACAGCTTCCACACGCACCTTGTAAGCGCAGTTTCACGATCGGGCCGTCCAATTCCACCAATTCCACGTTACCACCGTCCGAAATCAAATACGGACGCAGTTCATCGAGAACGGTTTCCACATTTTCGGGCGTTAGTGTCAAAGACATAATTCACCTTCTAACAGCTTGACAACCTTTATCCTAACTCTGAATGATCGCTCAGAGAGCGCGGGATCCTGCACTTGATCCAGTACGGCTTATGCCCGCTCTAATAGCAGCACATTCGTGAACAGAAATTCGCTCTTGTGCTGCTCAGTTGTAATCGTGCGGCTCGTCAGAATGTAGTATCCACTAATTTCTTCGTAAAGGTCTTCAAACTCACTTCTCGCACCTTTGACGGCTCCGGTTTTCGGATCGCTGTAGATCGAATCATAGCGATGCGACAAATAGCCGTTTCCAGTGTAATGACTACTAAAAGTATTAATCGTCACAACCACTCCATGAATGTGGCGATGAACAAGACTCACTTCATTGTTGCGAACTTTGTAGCGATCGCCTTCCGACTTACCACTGACTAAGATCTCAACGCCTCCGTCGGGATCAGTTGCACCTAAAGTAAAAATATTCTTCCCGTGAGCTTCTTCAAACGCCCGACGAACCCGGTGAACGGCAATTTCCCAAACCTGACCATGAATTGCTTTCTTGCCTTCTCCCTCTTCGATGTCGGTCACATCAAAAGTGAAATCCGCATTGATGCGACATTTTGCCTGGTAAGTCTTGTCGTCTTCGCGGTAAGTCACATCTGCCGTATAACCAGGGAAGTTTTCGTCCCAGGTGTACCGATTCTCGTAAGCAGCCTGGAACAAGGCACGCGCATCGGTTTGCACAGTAGTGGTCATAGCATCTCCAACAAAGTCACTTATTCTAGTTTAAAGAATTTGACACGAACTCGCCTAACTTCGGGAAAGCGGATTGATCCACAGAGGAGAAAAATGCGATCGTGTCTAAAAATGTTCAAGTACAAATTCGAGGGATACTTTCAAAAGACAATGCTGTGTCTCATAGTTGTCCCTGATTTGTCGCTCTCGCTAAACCGAATAATGACTCATATAAAGCCCATCAATAGCCCCAAGAACTCAATCTACAACAAAAAGCCTTCCCACACATTAATTGCAGAAAGGCTTTTTGTTATTGATACCCTGGCAGCTAGCTATTTTGACAAGAGGCTACCCTCTCACTATCGTCGCCGCAAATGCGTTTCACCACTCAGTTCGGGATGGATGAGCGTGGGTCCACACCGCCATCACCACC
>JACJNX010000046.1 GCA_014695255.1 Cyanobacteria bacterium FACHB-63 | reverse complement strand
ACGCTCACAACTTCCCGCTCGACTTGGCAGCCGGTGAAGCGGCTCCGGTTGCACTGTCTGCTCCTGCAATCAATGGCTAATCGCTAGTGGTTTGAGCAAGAGGAAGCCCCCCGGATTTCGGGGGGCTTTTTCACGTTTAAATTCGCTTTGCAGTTGAAAGCTTACACAGCTTAAGCAATCTTCTTTGCTTTAGATCAACTGTGTAACTAATCGCGCAGTTTGTTCAGCACTGTCAACAACAGCGATCGACTTTGCCGCTTGTGACATCTTCTCTAGTTGATCATGATTTTCTAACAGTGCCAGAATCGATCTCTGAAGCTGCTCTACGCTTAATTCTGACTGCCGAAACATCTCTGCTGCACCTGCATCGACCATTACTTTCGCGTTAAACGCTTGGTGATCTTCTGCGGCAAAAGGAAACGGAATTAGGATTGCAGGGGTTCCGGTTACAGTAAGCTCCGTGACCGTGCCTGCTCCAGCACGACTGATTGCTAAATTCGATCGCATCAATAGATCTGCCATGTTTTGATAAAACGGCAATGCCAAATATTGTGAATGCTGCAAGCTTTTTGCATCTGGGTCGTTTTCTCCAGTTAGATGGACAACCCAAGCACCTTTTTCAAACCAAGCAGGAGCAGCTTTTCTGACCAGTTGATTCATTGCCACTGCACCCTGACTTCCACCAACTACAGCAATTAGAGGAACATCATTCGGGATCGGCAAATCTAGCTTGTCTTGATGTGAGAGGGCGGTTCTGAACTGCGATCGTACAGGAGTTCCAACGACGACAGTTTTTGCTTTTGGTAACGACTTGGCGGCGGCCTTGAAGCCGATCGCGACTGTCGTACACCATGGCGCAAAAAATCGCGTCACTTTTCCGGGTAAAGCGTTCGACTCGTGCAGGATTACGGGAAGACCCAGCGATCGCGCTGCAATGATCGCGGGTGCAGAAATATATCCGCCTGTTGTGAATACCCCGTCAAAATGACCTTTTTGCAGAATTTGTCGCACGTCCCAGATTGACTTGATTAAGCGGAATAAAATTTTGACTGTTCCTAGGCCTAGTTTTTGTTGGAATCCTGCCACTGAGATGCAGTGAATCGGATAGAGATCGCCTACGAGTTGCGATTCTAAGCGATCGGGGACACCCAGCCATTCAATTTCAAAGTTGGGGAGCTGTTCAGCGACAGCAATCGCGGGAAAGACGTGACCTCCTGTGCCGCTTGCAGCAATTAGGAGGCGACGAGATTTTTTTTCTAACTGGGGGGATGATTGCACGATGAACACTTCGCAATTCACGAAGGGCATTCTATCGTACTCGGAGCCGGAAGGGAATTTTTTAGGGTCGCGTCAATCGAACAGAGCGAGTTGGATGATGTTCGAGTCAATTTTAGAAGGTTTGCGACGGGTTGTAGTTTTAGGTTTAATTTCTACGTGGGCGACGAGCCAACTTCGTAGCCAAGACGATCGCTCTAAGTCCAAGTTGTCGAGGTCTAGGGCAATCGGAAATAAATCAGGAGAAGGCAGTTGCGCCCATTGAATCTCGCTCTCAAACCGATCGTGTCCGAAAGGTAAGACAGATTCGGACATTCGAGCAAGATGCGGCAAGAGGTCTGAACTTTGGCGAAAGTGCGATCGTTGTGCTTCAAGTTGTTGCACTCGCCGATGCCTCGCTTCTCTGTAGTTTAGAATCGGTGCCGGATATCCCTTGACTCGCGGTGGTAAACCGAGTTGAACTGCGGGAATATGAGCAAGTTCTGGCACCCATTTTTTGATGAATTCGCCATTGGGATCGCAGCGATCGACCGCAGCTTGCTCAGGGTTGTAAATCCGAGTCCAGCTTTTATCTAAGCAGTGAGTTACACCCGCTTGCATTGCCCATTGATAATGATCGATCGGGCAATCTCCATCAATTAGATGCCGCATGAAATGGAGCGCACCGTAGCGCCAGTCCATTCCAAGTAAATTGCTGAGAAAGCTTGAATACAGAGCACGAGATCGAAAGTTCATTGCCATCCAGCCGCCTGTGGTTTCCAAGCAACGAGCGGCTGCATCGACGATCGGGAATCCAGTTTGTCCAGTTTTCCAGGCTTCGTACAGTGTTTCATCAAACTGCCAACCGTCTTGATCGAACACAGAATAGAGCGATCGTAGTTCTAATTGAGGAAGATAGCGAAATCTCTGAGCGAATCCACTTCCCCATCGCAAGCGTGAAATGAATTGTTTTCGACTGCGTTGTATTTTCTGATTACTGTCATATTTCAGTAGTCGTTGTGCAGTTTGATAACATTCACGAATTGAAATCACTCCGAACTTGATATGTGGACTCAAGCCAGAAGTGATCTCTGCGCCGGGATAAGAGAGTTGCCAGTAATATCGATCGACTTTCTCGGTTAAAAATTCTTGGAGTAGCGTTCTGGCAGCGTGAGTTCCCGCAGGCGGAATCATTTTGCGATCCGGTAGCAATCCTAAATCTGTGAGCGTGGGAATGGGTTCACTAAACACATCATCGGGAGCCGGAATGTTGATTGGCGTTGGCAGCAGTTCCGACTCCATTTCGCGATACCAAAACCTCCGATAATCGCCATAAGGAATGAGTTCCGAGATTGCGGCGGTTGGCTCAAACCAGCGAATTCTTAGGTTTTGTTGTGCCAAAGCACGATTGAGACGGGCATCTCTCACTCGACCGTAAATGCGTTCATGATCAACATAAGCATAGATACCATCTGACTCAGTTTCGCGAATCAGATTCGGCAGAATCTCCACTGGATCACCGAATCGCAGAATTAAACGCCCTCCTCGATCGCGCAATTCCTGATCGAGCGATCGCAAACAATCCAGCATAAATGCGACCCGCGCCGAACCTGTCTCCGGATGATGCAACAAGGCACGATCAAAGATAAACACCGGAATCACAGCACCTCGCGACACAGCCCGATGCAGAGGCGCATGATCGCTAATGCGTAAATCCCGGCGAAACCAGACGATCGTGCGCTTCATGAATGTTGTTCAAGATATTGATTAATGTCTTCGATTAAGCGGCTCAGTTCGGCTTCGGTGTTGAGCCGGATACGATCGTCGCGCAACGTTACGAGAACCCTTGCCGCAAACGGAGATGCCCAAATATTTGGATTGCAAAAAAGCTCAAGAAAGATATCGCCTGTGTAACGATATTCCATGGAAGGTTGAGGTGTAGCTTTGCTGCCCGTCTTTGTTGCAGTTGTTTTCAAGCATCCCATTAGTTCGTTGAGCGCTGCTTTTAGCTCTTGTGCGGCTTCGGGTGTAAAGCGGAACATTACTGAGCCAGTGTCCAGATTTAAAGTGAGTTGCGTCATTAATTTAGTCTTTATGATCCATTCTAGAATGCGATCGTAAAGCTGAAGTTTCTAGCTGATAATCTTTCACAACAATTCTCAAGACTAAATCAATGATGAATGGTGTCATTGCCGCAATCTTGATTTGAAGATGAGAATTCTCTCAAAAAGCTTCCGGTATTATCAAAACCAAAAAGCTTTTAGTAGCAAAGCTTTGGAGCATTCTTTATAGGCCAGATCTACACTAAAACCATTGCTATCTGATATTGGTATGGTTCTAGATAATCGATCGACTGTCCGTAAAGTTCTCATCATTACTCTGCTTCTAAATCTTTTTGTTCTATTGCTAAAAGCGGTAGTGGGATGGTTTACCGGATCACTCAGTTTACTCGCGGATGCACTGCATAGTTTGACCGACAGCGCGAGTAATGTTTTGGGATTAGTTTCCAGTCGGTTCTCATCCCCTGTGCCCGATCGCGATCATCCTTATGGGCATCAGAAATATGAAGCTATTGGAGCGCTGGGCGTTGCGGCTTTCTTGGGGATTGCGTGTTTTGAAATCTTGCAAAGCGCGATCGAGCGGCTGACCAAGACCAGTGAACCCGTGAAAATTGCCGGAGCTGAGCTTTGGCTATTGCTGATTGTGCTTGGAGTCAATCTATTCGTCACTTTTTATGAGCGGCGTGAGGGAATGCGCGTCAATAGCCCAATTCTGATCGCGGATGCTCAGCATACGATGAGTGATGTTTGGGTCACGATTAGCGTACTGGCGGGATTGATTGGAATTTGGATTTTCAATTGGCAATGGTTGGATGTAGCGCTGGCACTGCCTGTCGCAATTCTGGTTTTTTATAGCGGTTGGGGAGTGCTGAAGCAGAACTTACCCTGGCTAGTAGATGAGATTGCGATCGCGCCCGAAGCAATTCACGCGATCGCGATGACTGTTCCGGGTGTCCTTAACTGTCATGACATTGCCTCGCGTGGGGTCGTTGGGCGACAAACCTTCATCGAAATGCACTTGATTGTCGATGCAAGCGAGGTCGAAACTGCTCACCAAATCACCGAAGAAGTGGAAGCGCGGTTAATTGAGCGTTATAGCCCAGTTCGAGTGATGATTCATGTAGAGCCACCGTCTTATCAAGAAGATCACATCAGCTTCGGGGTTTAGCGATCGGGCTGCCAACTGGCGATGCGCCACCATTCTAAAGCAGTTTCAGGCGGGATTTTTAATCGTGCGATGCCCGATGTGAGAGGCAGAATCAGCGTGAGTTTTGTGTCGGTATCCAACTGAGTCAGAACAGGTTTGAAATCATATTCGCCAACCTGAGCGATCGGAAACTCTTTTGAGGTGACATCTTCAGCGCGAAACAGCGATCGATTTGCTTCGATTTCTAGCGGTTGCTCGTGGTTTAACGTGACCAGACCGGGAAATCCAACCACTCTCAAGTGAATTAAGTCTGGCTGTCCGAACGGAAATTTTTTATAAAATACAACTTGCCAAGCGCGATCGGAATCGTCTTGCAGCTTTGATAAAGAGCGGAATAGAGCGCCATTTGCATCCGAGTAAGTATGAACCGATGCCATGGCAAAATTCGTACCGATCGTCCAAATTAGAATTGCTAAAACGCAACTTTTCCACAACCGCCCCCAGTTTTCCACAGTTCTCGTACCGTTTTCCACAAGTTGATTTATTGCTTCCCTTCAAATCGTGAATACCATACAACGTTGCCAACAATATTAATTCCCAAGGCAACGCTGCCAACAATCCAACCGAGTTGAGGATTGTAGCTGCCACGGCTCAGCGTTTTCATCCATTGATGCGTCTGGTCTGAGGACAACAATCGATCGGCAATAAACGGAAAAAGATACATCAACGCGGCTCCAACAATGAGCCATACAACCATTGAGGCGAGCAGAAAGACAGTTTTAGCGACAGATTGACTACCCATTGTGAAAATCTTAATTGTGCAATCGTATATCAAGGTTTTAAGTGAGCGTACCACGATCAACAGTCAGAATGTTTTGGGGTGACTTCCCAGTTAGAGCTACGAACCCAACATTGGTCGCGGGGGTAGGAGTCGAACCTACTGAACTTCAGCTTATGAGACTGCTCAGCCTTAACCGTTGCTTCATCCCCGCTATACCCCTGACTGGACTCGAACCAGCAAAACACTCGTTTTAAGCGAGCGATGTCTATCCAATTGCATCACAGGGGCATTGTTTCAACTTGGTGGGCGCTACAGGGGTCGAACCTGTGTCAGCCTGATTAAAAGTCAGGTGCATAGCCGTTCTGCCAAACGCCCATCATGAACTGGTACACCAAGCAGGACTCGAACCTGCTAGTAACACACTTATACGGAACAGGAGGATAGAACCGCTGACCCATAAGCGCTTCATGCCCCCCGACTGGGAAGAAAGGAATCGAACCTTTAAACACTTGATTCAAAGTCAAGTCGCTTTACCTGTTTGCGTACTTCCCACCATTGGATGCCGAGGTTGAAGTTGAACCAACATCTCCATAGTTCAGGGCTATGGCAACTTTCCAAGTTGTCCACTCAGCAGGGATAAGCTGCCTCAGTAGGAATCGAACCTACAGCCACCCGATTAACAGTCGAGCGCTCTGCCAGTTGAGCTATAAGGCATTAATGTTCCTGAAGTTCAGGATGAGAATGGCAGGAATCGAACCCGCGTCTTCAGGGCTTCAACCTGACGCTAAAACCAACTCAGCTACATTCCCGAAAGGCGGAGAGAGTGGGAGTTGAACCCAGGCGATTGAGACCTCGCTAGCTTCGCTGCACCGAAGGTGTTCGTTTAGCAAACGATTTGCCCTACCCATAGCAATCTCTCCATGAGCAGTGCTGACGGGACTTGAACCCGCAAACGCAGAATTGAAAGTTATGTGGCTTTACCAAATTTGCCTACAGCACCATAAATGATTGGCGCAGGGACTGAGATTTGAACTCAGATCGTCGATTTTGGAGATCGAAATGCTACCGTTGCACCATCCCTACATCCTCTTGGTAGAAGGCAAGGTGGGTTATTCTTGCCTTCTTTGGAATAAAACTATTCAGTTTTCATGGTTCGGTGTGAGGGTTGTTTAGAGCATGGTTCGCAGTTTCAAAAAACCTTCGTGTTGTACTTTTGAAACTGCTTCAGTTTGTTGACGCTGCGATCGAATTTCAGCGCTAGTTAGTCCTCTCCGTCGATCGCAGCTAAAGTTCCAGGAGTTCGATTTCGGTGATTTCAAAATCATCTCGTCACCTCTGGTTTGTTTCATCTTGTACTACATTAATACTACATAACGTATTACAAGATTGTCAAGAGCGTACTACAACTTTTTTTCGGTGGCTTTCCAGAACTGCTCAGCAAAGGCAATTGCAGGATGAATTGGGGCTTTCGGCTTGGTTTTGAGCTTCATACCGATTTCAGCTAAGAAGCGATCGCCCTTCTTTGAGTTACAAGAAGCGCAGGCGGTGACTACGTTATCCCAAGTGTGAGTTCCACCCTTAGAGCGGGGAACAACGTGATCGATCGTCAGATACTTGGTGCTGCCGCAATACTGGCAAGTGTGGCTATCTCGACGCAGAATTTCGCGACGGCTGACCGCTGGAACTTTCCAATGGCGGTCTGGGTTGGTTCCGGTTAAGCGAATGTGTTCAGACACTTGTAGTACGATGTTGGGCGATCGTACTTCCCATTGCCGAGTCTCTTCAAATTCCAACGGCTCCGCTTGTCCAGAAATGATCAGAACAATGGCGCGTTTCATGTTGATGCGGGCGATCGGTAAGTAGTTTTTCGAGAACACGACGATCGACGCTTGTAATATGAGTGGTTCAGTTGCCTGCATGACGGTTCACTCCTAAAAAAGAACCCCGCTCCTGTTGTGTCAGAAGCGGGCAGAGGGTGAGATTGTTGCTCTACACCGAATACAGGGATTGCCTGTATTGTCCGCTTTCTACACGATGATTTTTCAGCCAGGTTTCTGACATAAATCCGTCTTCTAACCCCGAAATTGGAAGGTTAGAGGTGCAGTTATGTCTGCGTATGCCGTTCTGAATTAGGGCGTTGCAGAAGGAAAAAATACTGTCAATCATTGTGTAGTATGTGTAGTACGTTCTGTTGATATACTACACATATATTACAAAGCCGTCTAGACCCTCTACGAAATTTTTAGGCACAGTGCGATCGTACTTCCACGCTTGCTTGGGAAAAAGTGCCCATTCTACGAGATACTTTTGGGAGGACAAACCGCGATCGCACCGTCGAACCCGGAGCGTCCCGCAATTTGTTTTAGTAAGTTGAGTATAGAGAGAGTCCAATGGACGAAGACAGCATTAACAACATGGATGCTCCAACCGTGACCCTAACAGATGAGTCAGGCTTAACGCTCACCTGCTACATCGAGCATTCTTTGGACGTGGAAGACCAAGAATATGTGCTGTTACTTCCCGTTGACTCGCCGATCGAAATTTTCGCTTGGCAGGAAAATGGCGACGAGGATGAAGCAGTATTAGTCGAAGATCAAGAAACACTAAATCAAGTGTTTCCGATCGCAAAAGCCGTTCTAGAAGAGCAGAACCTTGCTCTGAAGCAAACGGCGGTGGTTCTGACCGTAGAAGGCGATCTACCCGATCTCGATGAAGAGGAAGCGTGGGCAGGAGTTGAGTCCGACTCTGAGGACGATCAGGAAGAACTTCAACTGCTGGCTAGCTTCTGGCACGAGGAGCAAGAATATGCAATTTATACTCCTCTTGATCCGTATTTCATCCTGGCTCGATTAGATGAGGACGGAGCGCCGCATCTGTTGTCTCAAGAAGAACTGAAGAAAATCGAGCCAATGTTGCCGATGATCGAAGATCAGCTTTTTGATGAGATGGAGTAATTCGATCGGAGTCGGTCAGCAATTTTGAATTCTGTTCAAGTGTTTTTTAACCGACTCCTAAAAAACTTTTTTAATCTATACTAGGCGCGGCAGGCAGGACGGAATAGTGATCCCCGTGATCGTCAATCTTGCTAATTAGTCCTTTTTATATCCGTTGACTTATTGGTAAACTCCATTACTATTTGTTTTCAGCAAGATGTAGTTTTTAGCCCGCCTGTGTAGTTCTTCACCTTACATTTCAGATGAAAATCGCTAAACCTATTGCGAGAGTCTCGTTTTTCCTGTTTCTTGTCGGGGCCGCACTCGGACTATCGGCGTGGCGTGCCCAAGCCTGGTGGAGTTTTGCCAGTTCCCCGATCGCACCGCTAGCAGACTCAAACTCAGGAAAGCGAGTCATCATCCAGATTCCACAAGGGACTTCTGCTCAGCAGATTGGGCAAGAACTTGAAGCCGCCGGACTGATTCGATCGGCAAAAGCCTGGGAAGTCTGGGCGCGTTGGTTGATGTGGAAAAATCCCGATGGTGGGTTTCAGGCTGGAAACTACGAGCTTTCAACCGGGGACAGTTTGCAGACGATCGCTGAAAAAATCTGGACAGGACAAGTAGCGCAGCGCAGCTTTACAATTCCCGAAGGCTGGTCGCTGAAACAAATGGCGAACTATTTCGAGAAGCAAGGATTTTTCAAGGCGCAGGATTTTCTCGCAGCCGCAAGCCAAGTCTCAAATGCGGAATATCCCTGGCTGCCACAGAATTTGCCGTTTCTTGAAGGCTTCTTGTATCCCGATACGTATCAGATTCAAGCGGGTTCAGAGATTACACCCAGGCAGGTTATTCAGCAGATGTTGAGCCGCTTCGAGCAAGTAGCGCTCCCGGTTTATAACCAGAAACGAGGTAAAACGAATCTTTCTTTGCTGCAATGGGTGACGCTTGCAAGCATTGTGGAGAAAGAAGCGGTGGTTCCATCCGAACGCAACCGGATTTCTGGTGTGTTTCACAATCGATTGAAGAAAAATATGACGCTTGGATCAGATCCAACTGTGGAATACGCGCTCGGAGTGCAGCAGACTCCTGAAAATCCGCTAACTTATGCTCAAGTCGCAACGCCTTCACCGTATAACACCTACGTTACGCCGGGACTGCCTCCGACTCCGATCGCCGCTCCTGGTATCGCCAGTCTCAAAGCAACGCTAGCACCCGAAGCAACCGACTACCTTTACTTTGTGGCGCGTTACGATGGGTCGCACGTTTTTAGCCGCACCCTAGCCGAGCATGAATCGGCACAGGCCAAAATCCGCGATCGCGTCGATGCTCAAGCTCAAAAAGGGCAACCTGCCAAGAATCGATCGCGCTGAATCCGTGATTTTTGGGTACGAGATCAGGCTACGATCGCTCTAAGCTATCGGTAAAGTTAACCAGTTCTTTGATAAACGATCGATAAACGGCTATTGTAGCTGTGACTGATTTTACCAAAGCAACTCTTACGCTAGTAATCAAGCTTCTTTCAATCCTGTCCAACCTCGCGAGCGATACACCATGTCTTGGGGCAAACTCTTACAACCTGATCTTCTGCTCAATACGACAATTCTCGGATTAACGCCGGATCTGCTCCGCCAGAACAATCTGCGTGGTCTAGTGCTAGATGTCGATGAAACGCTTGTTCCAATTACAACGGCTGAAATTTCAGCAGAGTTACTGCCTTGGGTCGAGCAAGTACGAGAGATTACCGATATTTGGTTGGTGAGCAATAATATCAGCGAGAATCGAATTAAGCGGATTGCAGACGTGCTGAAAGTGCCCTACTTCACGGGAGCGGGCAAACCGTCACGACGTAAGCTTAGACGAGCGGTAGAAGCGATGAATTTACCGCCGCAACAGGTGGGAATGGTGGGCGATCGACTATTTACCGATGTGCTGGCTGGGAATCGGTTGGGAATGTTTACGATTTTGGTGCAGCCGATGGTTGATCCGGAGGCGGAAGTTGCGCGGCGGTATCCGGTTCACGCACTGGAAATCCGGTTGTCTCAGGCTCTGGGAGCCACTTTGACTCCGCACAACCATCAAATCTAAAGAAAAGTTTAGGAAATGGTGGAGTTTAGGGAGATTCTGAGATTCTAGATATAGCTCAAATGGAGCCAGCGCTTATAAAGGCTCTAACCCATAAATCTCTGTGAATACTAAGTGAACTGCCAACTCTAAAACGGGTTGGCAGTTTGCTTTTAGTCTAAGTTGCGTCCTGTAAGTTCAACGAAAATATCTTCCAGGTTTGAAGGGCGCGTCATGGTGCCTGTTTTGTCGGGCAACTGTTCTAGATAGTGGTTGGCATCTTCAACAGTTGGAAAGAACTTATAATCCCAATGTTCACCAGACTGTTTCATTAGAATTCCTTTACCGTGCTTCTGGCGTAATTCTTCTAAGGTGCCGAGTGAGATTAACTTACCCGCGTCCATGATGCCGATACGATCGCACAAATATTCCACTTCGTCCATATAGTGCGTGGTTAACAGCATCGTCATGCCTTGCCGATTGAGTTCGCGAATGATTTCCCATAGGCGGCGACGAGTTTGTGGATCAAGTCCGACGGTAGGTTCATCGAGAAAGAGAATTTCGGGTTTGTGCAGTAGAGCACGGGCAATTTGCAGACGACGCTTCATGCCACCAGAAAGCGTTTTAGCGGGGTCATTGCGTCGATCGTTCAGTTCAACATATTCCAGCGCTTGATCAATCTCTTTTTGCCGGCGGGGATTGGGAATATGATGCAATCGCCCGTGATACTCCATGTTTTCCCAAACGGTTAGATCGCTATCGATGCTGATGTGCTGGAGGACAACGCCGATGTGAGATTTAACGAGCGATCGTTGGCTGATTACGTCAAAGCCTGCGACTTGAATTCGACCTTCGGAGGGTTTCGTTAGAGTCGTTAGCATCCGAATTGTGGTGGATTTGCCTGCACCATTTGGACCTAATAGCCCAAACATCTCCCCGGCTTGAATTTCAAACGACAAATCATTGACAACTGGAACGTTGTTGTAAACCTTGTGAACATTTTGGAGAGAGACAGCAGCAACCATTCCGTTTTATCAATATCGCAACCTTTGTTTACACTATCGCAAGATTGCGTCAAAACCATACGCAGCAGGATGGATTGTCAGATGAGTTTGCTTGGATGGGCACACTAGGGGAACTTTTCACCTGCGAAATATATGCTAAAGGTTGCGATTTTTTTGATGACGGTGATCATCGTTGGCGTGATTGCGATCGCCATTACAATCTGGGTTCTCTACAACGGATTAATCGCCAAGAAAAATGATGTTGAGCGATCGTTTTCGAGCATTGATGTATTGCTGAAAAAGCGGATTGATTTGATTCCGAATCTAGTTGCCTCTGTTCAGAATTACATGAAGTTTGAGCAGCAAACCTTAGTCGAGGTAACGCGGCTACGATCGCAAGTAATGAAAGGTGGAACAACGCGCAATGAGCGGTTTGAGCTTGAAAATCAGATTTCTCGATCGCTCGGTAATATCCTCGCTTTAGCTGAGAGTTATCCAGAGCTGAAATCGAACGTTCAATTCGTACAACTGCAAACCTCAATTTTTGAAATCGAGGAGCAAATCTCCGCAGCAAGACGATTCTTCAATTCTGCCGTGACCGAGTACAACAATGCGATCGAGATGTTTCCGAGCAATTTAGTTGCATCATTAATGAACTACCAACCGCGACGGTTATTTGAAGCAACTGAGCAAGAGCGGCAAAACGTGGATGTTAATGCTTTATTCAATCAATAGTGCATATGGCAGACACAGAGTTATTACAGAAAGGGCAAGCTGCATTAAACACTGGAAGCTACACCGAAGCGATTGAATTTCTAGAAGCTTGTTGCCAGCAAACATCAGAACTACAGTCGCAAACCTACCTGAAAGCGCAAATGGGTTTGGTGAAAGCCTATCATCACACTCAGCAATCGGAGAAAGCGATCGCGCTCTGTCAAGAATTGGCACAAAATCCGAATCCAAAGCTGCAAGCATGGGCAAATCAAGCCTTGCAAGCTTGCTCAATGTCACCGCAGCCAGAAAAGACGCTGTTATCGGCTGAAGAAGCGCGATCGATTTTTGAGCAAGCGAATAAGCTCATGAGATTGCGGCGGTATGAAGAGGCGATTCCGCTTCTGGATAAATTTTGTACTCAAACCGATGA
The DNA here is from genome assembly GCA_014695255.1 of Cyanobacteria bacterium FACHB-63. GTDB lineage: Bacteria > Cyanobacteriota > Cyanobacteriia > Leptolyngbyales > Leptolyngbyaceae > Leptolyngbya. Next base: position 235,178 of record JACJNX010000046.1, on the reverse strand, counting down.
GAGCTATCCGAATCACTATCAAGCGCGAATGCTGTTAGTGAAGGCGTATCAGCAGCATCAAGATTTGGAGCAAGCGATCGCGCTCTGTCAGGAACTTCTCAACGTCAATCACAACACAACTCAAATTTGGGCGCGCAATTATCTACCTATGATTGCGCCTGAAATTGCTCATTCGATTACAGAGAAATCAGAGACTCAAGAAGAGAAAGATGAGGGTTTACCGAAGCGATCGCTAGAGGAATTCAAGGATTTTTGTCGCCAAAATTTGACCGCAGATCTAAAGGACGTTGAGAAAACAAGAAAGGAAGTTTTACTTCCGCTAGGCATTGTCACAGCGATATTTGTCATTGTCATTGGTCTTGCTTTACGGTTTACACCGATGATGATTGATCAAAAGATTGCATCGACTCAAGAGCGCTGTGATGCACCCGTTGAAACGGTTATGCGAGACGAGAATGGTAAAGTCATTAGACCGAATGTAAAGGTGGTCGATCTTGAGCAACTAGGACGCGAATCTTCTAGAAGATGTAAAAGTGATTTTATTCCGAGATGGGCGCGAGATGGCATCAAAACTTTGTCACCTATGCTCTTCGTTACTGGCTTTGCTGCGTTTCTATGGATTGCATTTTATACTTCGTCAACTGAAGCTTATGGAAGAGGTTTTCAGCGCAACATTATCGAGAAAATCATTAATTTTCTTGATCCAAAACAGAATCTTACCTACTTCAGAACAGGAGATGATGCTGTTGTTTTATCTGCACTTCAGCAAAGCCGTCTCTTCAGTGGAATTAGTCAATTCGTTTATTTGAAACAGGATCACTGTGTTGCTGGAAAAATCGGACAGACGAACTTATTTTTCTCAGAAATAATCGTTCAAAAAGAACTTCCTCACACTTGGCTCACTTCGGCATACGACTTCATCTGCGAATTGGGTCGGCTTAGTGGTTCGCTGTTACCGATTTCAACAACAGTCTTTTTGCTGTTATCGATCGTTCGTGGCACACCTTACTGCATTGGTCGAATTGCCAAAGGTCAACGCATCGATTTTGAGCATTTTCGCAGTGAAATTGTTTTGAATGCGGTGTCTCGTCTACCCGTATTCAAAGGAATTTTCTTTATTTCAGATTTTAATCGCAAATTCTTAGGCAAAACCGTAATTTTGCCCAATACGCTCACTTCAAGCTTGAAGTTTCTGAATCAGCATCGTGGTCAATCTGTGAAACTCGAAGATCCTGAATTTAACAAGTTCTTCACTGTTTACAGTAATGATCAAGTCGGAGCAAGATACGTTCTTTCAACTTCGACAATGCAGCGAATTGTAGACTTTAGGAAACGAGCAAATCGCGATATTCTCATTTCGCTTGTCGATAATCAGCTTTACATTGGCGTGCCTTCTGAGGAAGATTTATTTGAGCCGCGATTGTTCAAAACAATGCTGAGCTTTAACCCGATGCGCGAGTATTTTGAGATTTTGCAATTGATGATGTCGATCGTTGAAGATCTCAACCTCAATCAACGCATTTGGAAACTTTAGTCCAAATCGATTAAGAGGATGTTTTAAAAGTGATCGTTTGTTCCACAGATCGCCCTGAAATTTCATTTCAGGGCGATCTGTGCACCGAAGCGAAGAGTCCTTTTACACTTCCTTAAACTCTCGCCGGATCGCTAAATCGAATTTTGAGATAATCCTCTTCCATCTTTGCGCCACTCGGCTGCAACGCTGCTAAAGCTTGAGGCAGAACCAAATTGCGGCGATGATTTCCAATCCGAACATTCAATTCGTCGCCCGTTTTACTTAATTCAATTTTCGATTTTTCAATTCCTGGTAAATAGAGTTCTAAGCTGTACTGATTCTGCTCTTGAACCACTCGCAACGTAGTTTCTTTGTAGTAAAGCTGTGAAGGATCTTCGTTATTTGGATAGAGGGTTTCTTTTAAACGATCGAGCGCTTCTAATCCACACATTTCCTGTGAATACAATGGCACTTCTTTAATCGGCAACGGTGAAAAGTTTTGGTGAATTTCCTCGCGATACTGTCGCTGATTCTCTTTCCACTGTTGGAAAAACGGATCAGAAACAGAATCCGGAATAATCCGATTTGCCACAACTAAATCAGTTGCAACGTTGTACAAACTCAAATAAGCATGAGCGCGAAGGGATTCTTTAATCACCATCTTTTCAGGATTCATCACCAGTCGCACTGTGGTTTGAGTCGGATCGGTTAAGACTTTCTCTAAGGCTTCGATCTGCTCGTAAAATTCGTAGGGTGCATCCATCACCTCTTTGTCTGGTAAGGAGAATCCAGCGATCGGTCGGAAAATCGGCTCAACCAACGGACGCAGCGCCACCGAAATTCCTTGAAACGGTTTGTAAAACTTCCGCATGTACCAGCCGCCGACTTCCGGCAAACTCAGCAACCGGAGCGCGGTTCCGGTCGGAGCCGAATCGATGATCAACACATCAAATTCTCCTTCGTCATAGTGCCGCTTCATTCGCACCAATCCGAAAATTTCGTCCATTCCCGGCAAAATTGCTAACTCTTCCGCCTGCACTCCATCAAGTCCGCGTGCCTGCAACACTTGGGTAATGTATCGCTTTACTGCTCCCCAGTTGCCCTCTAATTCCATCAAGGCATCGAGTTCAGCTCCCCAAAGATTTGGGCGAACTTGTTTCGGTTCGTGCCCTAACTCCAGATCAAAGCTATCCGCTAGCGAGTGAGCCGGATCGGTACTGAGTACCAGCGTCCGGTATCCTAATTCAGCGCAGCGAAGCCCAGTTGCGGCTGCAACCGAGGTTTTACCAACGCCGCCTTTTCCGGTCATTAGAATTACGCGCATAGCGATCGAGTCCTATATGAGAATTACTTTACATTCTTTAACCTAATTCTAGCGTTGATTCGCAGTTGAAGATGTAGAAACTAAAAACGCTCGATCGAGTACGATCGAGCGCCTCCAAAGGCAATTCAGGGTAGGCGTAGAAGTTCCCGCGAAATCCTTATGTGCGTAATTATACGGTGAATTCTGTAATTTTACCCAAACTACACATTGAAGCGGAACAGCATCACATCGCCGTCCTGTACTACGTATTCTTTACCTTCACTACGAACTAAGCCCTTTTCTTTAGCCGCATTCATCGATCCAAACTCAGTCAGATCCTTGTACGCAACGGTTTCAGCTCGAATAAATCCGCGCTCGAAGTCGGTGTGAATTACTCCTGCTGCTTGAGGCGCAAGCATTCCCGTTTTGATTGTCCAAGCGCGGGTTTCTTTAGGACCAGAGGTAAAGTAGGTCTGCAAGCCTAAAAGTCTGTAAGTTGCACGAATCAGAGATTTCAGACCGCCTTCTTCTACACCCAAAGAAGCGAGAAAATCGGCGCGATCGTCTTCCGGTAATTCCACTAATTCGGATTCAACCTGTGCGGAAATGACCACGACTTGTGCATTTTCCTGCGCTGCGACTGTCCGAACTTGTTCAACCCAATCGTTTCCAGTTGCCAAGTCTTCTTCGGAAACATTGCAGGCATAAATCACAGGCTTGTGAGAGAGTAATCCTAGCGGTTTGATCAGGACTTCCTCTTCTTCGTTTAGTGCCACTTGACGTGCAGATTTGCCTTCATTCAGGGCAGCACTCAGACGTTCTAAAACTTCGAGTTCTTGCTGTGCTTCTTTATTAGAGCGGGCTTGCTTGCGGGTGCGATCAATGCGGCGATCGATTTGATCCAGATCCGCTAATCCGAGTTCTAAATTAATCACTTCGATATCGCGGACTGGATCAACAGAGCCAGAAACGTGAATAATATCGTCATCGTCAAAGCACCGAACGACATGAACGATCGCATCGACTTCTCGAATATTTGCCAAAAACTGGTTGCCCAAGCCTTCACCCTTTGAGGCTCCTTTTACCAAGCCTGCAATATCGACAAACTCAACTCTTGCCGGGATAATCTCGGCAGATTTGGAGATATCCGCTAGTTTATTGAGGCGATCGTCTGGAACTGCGACCGTGCCGACATTCGGTTCGATCGTACAGAAGGGATAGTTGGCGGCTTGGGCTTTTGCATTGGCGACGACCGCATTAAATAAAGTTGATTTTCCAACGTTGGGCAATCCAACAATCCCGGCTCTTAGCATGATTTAGTGTTTGAAATAAAAGGTTAGGACGGAGAAGGAACAGGTTCAGTTGGCTCCGACTGGCTTCCGGGAATGGGTTCCGGTGGCAGATCAGGAGCCGGAGTCGGAATCGGACTTGGTTCTGGAGTCGGATTGGGTAACGGTGATGGAAGTGGATTGGGTGGGGAATAAACCATAAAACATCCTAACGATAATTTGGCTCCCCTAACCTAGAAAATAATGAAGCGCGATACATCTGTCATGAGATCAGGTTATGCAATTAGACGGTAGCTCCGCTTCCCGAAGGGTTCGTACTCCATTACTCGAAATGCTGGCAAAATGCGCTCAGAGCCAGAACGCGGCATTTCACACTCCGGGTCACAAACGCGGTTGGGGAAGTTTTGCAGCATTTCGAGAGTTGATCGGAGATCGAGCACTTCGAGCGGATTTACCCGAATTACCAGAGTTAGATAATTTGTTTGCGCCGCAAGGTGCGATCGCCGAAGCGCAATCTTTAGCCTCAGAAACATTCGGAGCAGAGCAAACATGGTTTCTGGCAAATGGCTCGACCTGCGGAATTATTGCGGCAATTCTCGCAACTTGTAATCCAGGCGATAAGATCCTTCTGCCTCGAAATGTGCATCAATCGGCGATTTCTGGATTAATTTTGTCGGGTGCAACTCCTGTGTTTTTGCAGCCTGAGTATGATTCGGTTCTCGATATTGCTCACAGTGTCACACCTGAAGCGGTGGAGATCGCACTCAAACAACACCCCGATGCCAAAGCGGTTCTCATCGTTTATCCCACGTATTACGGCGTTTGTGGAGATTTGAGCACGATCGCAGATCTGACTCACGCGATAGGAATCCCGCTTTTAGTCGATGAGGCTCACGGTGCACATTTTGCCTTTCATCCAGAATTTCCAATTTCAGCGATGGCAGCAGGTGCAGATCTCACAGTGCAATCGACGCACAAAACTCTATCCGCACTCACACAAGCTTCGATGCTGCACATTCAAGGTTCTCGAATTGATCGCGATCGCATTTCCCGATCGCTGCAATTGACACAATCAACTAGTCCAAATTATTTGCTGCTCGTTTCCCTAGATGCTGCCTGCGCTCAGATGGCAAGTCAGGGAAAAGAATTGATGAGTCAAACCTTAGAGCTTGCCGATCGAGCGCACTCAAATCTGAAAAACGTCCTCGAATTTTCCCCTTCTCCGGGCTGTTTTGCGGTCGATCGCACTCGGCTCACGATCACCGTTTCTCATCTTGGTTTAGATGGGTTTACGGCTGATGAATTGCTGCAAAGTTTTGGCGTTACGGCTGAATTTCCCTCGCTCCAACACCTAACCTTCATCCTCAGTTTGGGGAATACCGAGACGGATATTGAGCGTTTAATTGAAGCATGCGATCGTCTTCCAGCAAACCCCCCGATTACGCCAATCTTAGAAAAAGTTGTACAACCCTCTCCTGCTCCCCTACTTTCCCCACGTGAGGCCTTCTTCGCTCCATCTCGATTTCTACCGCTAGATCAAGCGATCAACCAAATTAGCGCCGAATTAATCTGTCCCTACCCGCCCGGAATTCCAGTCTTATTGCCCGGTGAACGAATTACGTCAGAGGCGATCGCGCTGCTTCAATCTGTTCTAAACGCAGGCGGCTTTATCAGTGGATGCAGCGATCCGAGCTTGAATCAGTTAAAAGTCGTTTCCTGAATCACAATAGAGAAATGCACCTGTTCCGCTAAATTTTGTATGGCTCCCCCGCTCTGGTCTTATGTCACCCCTGGAATTCCCGATGAGTTGTTTGAGAACTTACCCGGAATTCCCATGAGTCAGCGTGAAATTCGGCTGCTGCTGCTTTGCCAGCTTCGACTCCGATCAAATTCTGTTTTATGGGACATCGGAGCCGGAACCGGAACCATTCCCGTAGAAGCGGGATTATTGTGTCCACAGGGGCAGATTGTCGCGATCGAGCGAGATGAAGAGGTTGCAACCTTAATTCAACGCAACTGCGATCGATTTGGAGTAAAAAATGTTGAAATCATCGAAGGCAGTGCCCCTGAATGCTTAAAGAATCTCAAGCAAATGCCCGATCGGGTGTGCATCGAAGGGGGTCGATCGATCAAAGCAATTCTGGCGGAAGTGTGGCAGTTGCTCAAACCGCAAGGGCGCATCGTGGCGACTGCTGCGAACTTAGAGAACTTGTACAAGATTTCAGAAAGCTTTGCTGAACTTCATGCCCGAAATATTGAAGTCGTGCAATCCGCAATCAATCGGCTTGAAACTCGCGGTACCAGTCAATCTTTTGTCGCCGTTGATCCGATCTTCGTTCTCAGTGGGGAAAAGCTCGAATGAAATTTCATCCTGCACTCTGATAAAGTGATCCAAATGACGCTTAACCTTCTTAACCTGACTCTAACTTTGAAATAGGACAAATTTGCGCTCTGGGTTGAGAAAGGGAAAGTTAGACCAGGTTTCTATTGTGAACGCTGAAAATTTTATGCCTTGGTCTCGCATTCTCAGTGGCTTTGTTGCGATCGTCGTCGCTTTAGTAATGTTCTTACTGGGCGGCTGGTATTTCACTGCGTTTTTTGCGGTGATTATTTACCTGGGACAATTAGAGTATTTTGAGCTTGTCCGCGCTAAGGGAATCGCTCCCGCCGTCAAAACAACGCTCGTGGTGACGCAAATTCTTGTTTTCATCTCGAATCTCAATCCCGCGTTGGCAGATGCAATCTTTCCGGTTGCGGGAACCTTGATTTGTTTCTATCTGTTGTTTCAGCCGAAATTTGCCACGATCGCAGATATTTCCGCTTCGATCATGGGATTGTTCTACGTTGGATATTTGCCAAGCTTCTGGATCAGGCTGCGATCGCTCGGACAAGCCGATTTGAGTAACCTTCCGCTCGATGGCTTCTGGATCACCTCTTGGGAAGGTTTAGACGCTCTACCTCAAGGACTCACCCACACGCTACTGGCATTCGTCTGTATGTGGGCAGCAGACATCGGAGCTTACACAGTAGGTCGCTGGATCGGTCGAACTCGCCTTTCTGACATCAGCCCGAAAAAGACAGTTGAAGGTGCAGTATTTGGCGTGTCGGCAAGTGTGGCAGTTGCGATCGTCGGATCATGGTTTCTCAACTGGTCGGGCTGGCCCATTACAGGAGTTTCGATCGGTTTGTTAATTGGAATTGCCAGCTTGCTCGGCGATCTAACCGAATCGATGATGAAACGGGATGCAGGCGTGAAAGATTCAGGTCAGTTAATTCCGGGGCACGGCGGTATTCTCGATCGTGCTGATAGCTACGTCTTTACTGCGCCCTTGGTGTATTACTTTGTAACGATCGTTCTGCCGTTACTGCCCCACTCTTAAGCAGGAAGCACGATTAACCTGCCCTGACAGGTAACTTTTTCGGGATCGATCACGAGTTCGTGAATCTCAGTTTCACCGCCCAAATTGAAGGTATAACCATCAAGGTCAGAGAGCGGTAATCCTCGCTTTGCCGTCGCGTGAGGAAGCCACTGAGGATTGACGAGCTTCAGTAAATTGGGGGCTGCTATTGCAAATCCGGTACGAATCGCGATCGGGGTTTCATTGCCGCTATCAGAAACTAACGTTGCGCCTAAAACGACCTGCTGCGATCGCAGTTGAATTGTCAGGTTTTGCAAATTGAGATCCCGACTGCTACTGATCCCCGCAGCCCCAGATTGTAACAGCGTTTGTAAAAATTCTGTCACGCCCGCTTTGAGCAAGGGGGCATTCAGCGACGTATTCAGATCTGCTGCTTCTAACAACACTGATCCCGCAATCCGAATGGGTTCGAGCAGTCGAAAAGGTTTGCCTCGCACGACTTGCCCTGCATTCACTCGAATATTTTGTCCGGTTAATTCGACCTGATTCAGCACTAAACCCTGATAAATTGCATTCTTTGCCGACAGGGTGACTTCTTCGATATAGCCGGAAAGAATTTGACGATCGCCTGCTGTAATCTCAACCTGTAATGCTTCAACCTGCTCAACCTGCGATCTGAGCCACAGTTGCACTGCGGGTCTCAGCGCTTTACTAATCAGTCGGCTCCTTCTGCTAGAAGGCACGTCCGAGTCAGGGGTCGGTTCTTCAAATTCAGTCGTTTCGCGATCGCCCAAAGTCATACACCGTTTGTCGAGATAGCTTACAGCAGTTTACAGGAAAGCCCTGTTTCTGAATAGTGTCATAAAACCCTGACATCATCCCTGACTTTGATCCCGTTGATGATCCCAGGGTCGTTAAATTGTTATAGAATTCTGACATAGCGATCTCGGAATCACCCGAAAACTCGTAAAAAGCCGTTAAATCAAGCGCTCCCACCCCTTGATCGATCAGAGGGTTTCCTGCACTATATGAAACATCTTTTGATCCCCAAGCTTCAGTTCCGCTGAATTGGGTGATCCCTGACCGCAATCTGCGATCAAGAAGATGCTTGAGCGTTTGAGAACGGACTGAAACATAAATCACGGAGAAGTGATATGGCTACAGAACGTCCCCCTCTCACTGAAATGACGCTGCGTCAACTACGTCGAGTTGCCAGCGAATATGGCGTATCACGCTATAGCCGGATGCGAAAAGATCAACTGCTTGCATCGATTCAGGAGATTGAACGGACACGATTTTCCCCTACCCCATCACGCACCTTAGAGGCACAGGAAGCCGTGGAAGCAACTAAATTCGACGTTGGACAAGATGACCCTCAGTTAGAAACTGTGATCACGGCAAACGTGCTATCAACCGTAGATGCCGACTTGATTGATCTCCCTGAAGGTTACGGAGCAAGCCGAGTCGTGCTTATGCCTCGCGATCCACAGTGGGCATACGCATATTGGGACATTCCAAACGAGCACAAGCAAGAACTCCGTCGTCAAGGTGGGCAACAGCTAGCCCTGCGCGTGTATGACGTGACGGAGATCAACCTGGATTACCAAAGCCCCCATAGCGTCCAAGAATATCCCTGCGATGAAATGGCGCGGGAGTGGTACTTACCTGTTCCGGTGAGCGATCGTGATTACGCAATTGAGATCGGCTACCGATCGGCAGACGGACGCTGGCTGGTATTAGCGCGATCGGCTCCGGTGCGAGTGCCTCCGGTTTACCCCTCTGATTGGATCGAAGATCACTTCATTACGTTGGCTTGGGAAGAAGATCTACGCGGCAAGACCTTTGCCGAACTGGTTCCCCCCAGTCTTAAATCAACGGTTGCAGGCGTTAACGGTGGAGTCCAAGGCAACCCGATTTACGATCAAATCTTCGGCATGGCGCAAACCACTGAAGCGATGCGGATTGCAGGATCGCTCTATGGTTCGATGCAGCAATCTGCTGCCGCACCGCACCTTGAGGCGATTAGCTCTTATGTATTCCCGTCAGGTGTGGGAATGTGGGCAATGCCAACGGTGTCGGGTCTTACAATGTCGGGTGTTGGCTTCTCGGCTTCTGCACCGCCTATTCGTCCACGTAAGTTCTGGCTGATTGCCGATGCGGAACTGATCGTTTACGGAGCGACAGAACCCGACGCAACGGTGACGATCGGCGGTCGTCCGATCAAGCTCAACCCGGATGGAACCTTCCGCTTCCAGATGTCGTTCCAGGATGGGCTGATCGACTTCCCGATCATGGCGGTAGCGGCAGATGGCGAACAAAATCGCGAGATTCACATGAAGTTTGAGCGCGAAACGCCTGCACGTCGTACCAACACGAAAGAAGAAGCGATCGAAGAATGGCTGGCATAGATTCAGTCAAAGCACGAAGGATGATGATAAAACCGAGTGTTTCATCCTTCTATTGAGTTCTCCCTTCCACCCTGATCAGCAATTGGTCAGGTTTTTTTATGGTTGCATTACATTAGAGGAGAGGGACATTAGTTCGCCCTCTAAATATTTATCTGTACGTGATATGACTTTGGATGAATTGTCTGCAATGCTCACGAATCTCTTTGGAGAGCAAGTTCAGGCGTTAGCTGTGGGATCGTTTCAAGTTGAAACGCCGCAGTTTCGATTATTAGTTTTGTTATCTGATGATCAAACCTGGTTGCGGGCGTTACTGCCGATCGCGCCCGCCCAGGATACCGAACCCTATTGGGAACAGCTTTTAGAGGCAAACTTTGATCTGACCCAGGAAACTCGGTATGCCTTGCATCAGGGAGTACTGTGGACTGTGTTTCAGCATTCGATGGCGGATTTGTCGATCGCAGATTTACAGTCTGCGGTGCAACGATTAATAGCGCTGCAGCAGCAGGGATTGGATGAAGTGTTTAATACCTTTGTTGAAAGGCGGATTCGCCAGATTGTGCAAGCGGCAAAGCGGCAAGGACAATCTTTAGAAGCGACAATGCAAACGCTCGATCGCTTTTACCAAGAAGGAATTATGGGAGACTTAGCGATGGGGGCGCAGTCTCGCTCTCAGACAATGGAGGCTTGGCAACGACAATTGAGACGACTGTGGGATGAGGTGGAGCCGTGAATTTAGTCGAACAATTGCGTCAGGATTATGCACGGTTCCCCGCCGATCAGACTTATAGCCTGTATGCGTCGGATGTGTTTTTTCAAGATCCGATGAATCGGTTTGAGGGAGTCGATCGCTATCGCGCCATGATCAAGCTCATTGAGACGGCATTTCTGAATGTGCGAATGGATTTACACGCGATCGAACAGATCGGCGATGAAATTAAGATGCGCTGGACGCTGAGTTGGAATGCACCGTTACCGTGGCAGCCTCGAATGGCGATTTCAGGTAGAAGTGAGTTAAAGGTGAATCCCGATGGGCTGATTTCATCGCACATCGACTACTGGGATTGTTCGCGCTGGGAGGTGGTGAAGCAAATCTTCAACTCCAGTACAGGTTAATTCCTTAAACCTAGAAAAAACTGGGGCGCTAGGATTCGAACCTAGGAATGCCGGGACCAAAACCCGGTGCCTTACCGCTTGGCGACGCCCCATCGCTTTAAGTAATATAACATCAACCTCCGAAGTTTTGTCAAAAAATTTCTTTCGTATCAAGTCGTACTGCTTCAGAGTGGAGCAATCTATATGATGGAAAGATAACATCGTGACGTTTTATATCACTCGATTCGGAGCCGTGCGATCGTGAATGCAGCCGAACAAGCGACCAGTTTAGAACTCGCCAGCAAAATCGCCACAGTCACCAACCTGATAAAAACTGATTTTCCCGATGCGCGTGTGGATCTCAAACCTTGGGCAAATGATCCCGATACCCGCGAATGGATTGATCCAGAGTCGATCGATCTTGGCTTTCACTTTCCGGGGCGGAGTCGATCGTTTCAGTGTCGCAGTGCGTTGATTCAGATTCGCTTTCACTTCGATGCAGAAACTCAGGAGCGACGAGCGATCGGGATTGAAGCCGCAGGATTTGATCACAAGGGCAAGCAATGGCAGTTTTCGACGGTGCAGCAGTGGATGTTTGAAGGAGAGAGTCAACCTGCACCCGAAGCGGAAGCAAGACTCAAAGCGTTTTGTCAGCGAGTGTTAGAAATTTTTAATCAAACTGAGTGAGATCCGGTTGCCAGCGATGGCGCGTCAGGCTGAGTTTGCCGCTGCGATCGAACTCGATTCCCTCGGACTCAAGCAGCGATCGCTGAATATAGTCCATGCCTTCCCGGAGCGGTGACATTGAGATTTCGCCTTTAGCGTTAATCACACGATGCCAAGGGACATCTAGATTCGGATCGGTGGCGCGAAAGAGCGCATATCCGACTAAACGCCCTTGTCTGGGCAGTCCTGCAAGTTCGGCAACTTGTCCATAAGTGGCAACTTGTCCATAAGGAATTTGACGCACAACATTATAAATCTGCTGGTACTTAGACATCTATTTCAAACGACAAACAAAGGCTGCGAGTGCTTTATGATAAGCCGTTTCAGGTTTGATCCAGGGATCGTTTACGACTTTATAATTGATTCGCGATCGTGATTCAAAATATCCCATTTTCACGGTGCGAAATCGTTGTGTTTTACAGTTCATTTCGACTTGGGAATAAGCTGCCTCCGCATTCACAACTTCATAAACTATGTTACTCCCTGCTTTCTGAATGCCATTAACATTCACGTATGCGGTTCCATCGAACTGAGTATTGGGAACTTCTTTCCAGGCTGGATTTTTTAGCTCAAGCCGTTCGGCAGAAGCGGGCATCGCAATCAAAAGACCGATCGCGACAGGGAGGATTCGTAAATTCATAAGCTTCTCAAGGCGGCTAGATCAAGATAAGGTTGCCCCATCTCTCCTTGCAGAACTTTTAAGGGCTGATCCGGTTCCCCTAGCTGATCGACGACGATCGCAGCTCCGGTGAAGTCTTGCGATCGCGTATAGTCATTGAGCGTCACTACAGTTTTAATTCCGGCAGCGAGTGAGGCTTGGAATCCCTGATAGGAGTCTTCGATCGCAATACAATCGGCTGCACTTAAATTTAACTTCTCCAGAACGTAAAAGTAGACATCTGGCGCGGGCTTCTTGTGTTCAACCATGTCGCCTGCTCCAATCACTTCAAACCAGTTGGGGCTATCGGGTGCAAGTTCGGTTTCGAGTAGCGCCACCACGTTCTCCGGTCGGCTGGTGGTGGCGATCGCGAGTCTTATCCCCGCCCGCCTTGCTTCTTCGATTAGCCGCTTTACGCCTGGACGCAGGGGAATAATGCCCTCTTTGACTAATTCCTGATAATGCTTAGTTTTTGCAGCGTGAAGTTTAGTAGTAAATTCTTGGAGATCTTCGCCTGCTGGCACTTCTGCTTTATGAGTTTCCACATATCGTTGAATGCGTTCTCTGCCGCCTGCAACTTCGAGCAATTGCCCGTAGAGATCGATCGACCAATTCCAGTCCAGTCCGAAATCCGCAAAGGCACGATTAAAGGCGATCCGGTGTCCGTCGCGTTCGGTATCGGCGAGAGTGCCATCAACATCGAAAATCAGCGCTTCTAGAGACATAGAGAATTTTTTGGAGTGAATTTCCTGATTTCACGATCGTACAACTGTAGAGACAAACAGCAAGCAATGTGATTTTTACTACTCAGTGACTTGTAGGATTCAGGGGCAACATGAACAATGCAAAATGGCTCAATTGGGTTGAATATCTTGCACTGGTTGGGTCGGGATTCGGCTCGATCGCTGCGATCGCGTCTCAACAACTCGCGTTTACCGCCGCTCCTGTCTCTTGTTTATTGCTGCTGAATTTAATCAACCGCTCTCGCCTGGGTCAGGAGACACTAGAAACTGCAAAGACAAGCATTGCACAGCTTGATCAGCGCTTTTCTGATGACATTAAGCAGTTAAACCTGCAAGTCTGTAATCGTCCGAGCTATGTTGATCTTGCTAACCTTCGCAAAACAATCCAGCAGCGACACGACAACTCGATCGCGCAACTCCAGCACGATGTTTCTCAGCGCATCAGTGAGATCGAGCAGCGCAAGTCTAACCAGCTTGAACAAGAACTAGCGCAGTTCAACACAAAATACTCTCAGCTCTCAGAAACACTTGCCACGGTTTTGCAGTATCTAGACCGAGTGGCGACAACCAACCGAATGGAAACCGCAGAAAGTGCGATCGCTCAATTGCGGCATGAGGTGGTGCAGTTGCAGACAAAGATTTCGGAAGTTGTCGCTAGCCAGAAGCAGGGCGTTCCGCGTGTGCTTCAAGATGAGCTTTATCAAATTCATCGTCGTTTGAATAGCTTACCTCAACCGTTTGATGGCATTGCTTTAAAGCAAGAAGTCGATGGCTTGGTGAAAGTTGTAGGAGAGCTAGTGACGCGACGGGATTTGGCAAAATTAATGGCTGAGGTTGAGAAGATTCGCAACCAACATCAAAGTTTAGAGCAGACTGTTGCACCCTTGCGATCGATTAATACGATCATGCGAAAGCAGATTGATACGTTGTCCTCTTGGGTTGCAAACGGACATCCTGCTTCACCGACAACTCAGGCTGAGAAGCTACATACCACAGTTACGCAACTGGAAGATCGCCTCAATACCCTCTCAACAGGTGCAAACTTAGCATTGCAAACCAAAATTGAAACAATGATTAATGAGCAACTTAGCCAGTTGCAAGAACAATTTAGCAGTGTGAAGGATCAAGCTCACCAGATCGATCGCCAACAAAAGCAGCTTGTAGAACGAATGAGTCATCTCCCGACGATGCTCGATGCTAGCGCCTTGCAAACTCAGATTAAGTATCTGACCTCACGCTTAGAGATTACTGAAAGTCAGCTTGCAACACTCGCTCAATCTTCTACAAAGCCGGACTATGAATTGATGTTTAATCTAACACCGAGCATTGATCCGTTTGAGCAGGTGCGGACTGTGCTGAAAGAAGCGATCGCTCAGGCACGATCGCGCTTGATTGTCGTGTTTCCTTATCCCGATCGCGCAACGCTGGACGATGAACTGTTGCAGCAGTTTCAAGCTTTTCTCGATCGAGGTGGAGTGCTGGATTTAGGCTGGGGGCATTTAGGCGATGAAGCGTCTGCCCAACAAGTCCGATACATCTACGATCGTGCACCTAATCCTTCTCTGAAAAACATTCTCAGTCAACTCACGCAACTCAAGCGCAGCTATCCAACTCAATTTCGCTTTAAAGTCTTGGGAACTCGCGAAAATTTCTTGGTGTGCGATTCGACCTACAGCATCTTAGGACTCCAGCCCGTTGCAACAACAAGCAGCGCTTTTCCAGAAGTGGCGATCGGGCTTCGGACTCAAAACGCTGTGGTGATTCAAGGGTTAATTGATCGCTTTGATCACCCAAAGTTAGAAACCGACAGCACGATCGCTTATCTTAATCGGGCAATGACTCTGTATGAACTGGGCGATCGACAAGGTGCAATCAAAGACTACTCGACAGTAATTGCACTTGATCCACATCACAGGATTGCTTACAACAATCGCGCTCTAATTCAGTTTGAATTAGGCGATTATGTCAATGCGATCGAGGGGTTTACTGCTTTGCTTGCGATCGAAAATCAAAACCCGATTGCTTATTTTCATCGTGGTTTAGTTCGCACTGCTATGAATGATCAAACCGGAGCAATGCGAGATTTGAAAAAAGCGGCCTGGCTGTTCTCAATGCAAAGCGAGCCAATCAAGCAACAGCACGCGATCGCAGCGATTGAAAAATTGCGGAAACGCTCTGTGTGTCAAGAGCCTCAAACCGTGCAAATGGTTCGCGAAGCTTAGCCCATTCGGGTATTGTTCAAGGTCAACATCTCAGTTCAAACTCCGATCAACGCAGTCTGACAAAGCCTGATTTTTCAATCAAATCCTGTCCCTGATTTGTTAGAAGCAATTTTGCATAAGCATCGCCTGCTTGCTCATCGACTTGACCGTTTTGTTTCACAATCACAAACAATCGCCGTGTAATTGGATATTGCCCACTCTGGAATGCTTCAATCTTGAGCGATCGCCGTTGGCAAGCCGCTTGTGGGTCTTGATACGGTGAAATCAATTCTTCGGGTGTTTTTCCAATGGGAATTGCCTTAATCGTGCATTGCGGCACAATTTCCGGTGCAGAAGCATAATAGATCGCACCGGGATTGTTTGCAATTTCTCGCAGAGCTTCTGTTGTGCTGCCGATATAGCGAACTGTGTTTCCTAGCGGTTGATTTTGCATCACATTCTCAACAAAAAATTCGATCGTGCCGCTCTCTTCAGGACGACGCGACAAAGGCACAATTGCTAAATTCTCCCCACCGACTTGATTCCAGTTGGTAATCTTGCCTGCGTAGATTTGGGCAAGCTGCTCAACCGTTAACCCCTTGAGCGCTAACTTCGGATTGACTGCGATCGCGATGGCATCAATAGCGATCGGAATTTCCTTCAAGTTAAAGCCTTTTTGCTTTGCGGCTTGGTATTCAGTATCTTTCACCGGGCGCGACGATTGAGCAAACGCAAGCTGATTATCAATCAGCATCTGAATGCCTGTGCCTGATCCGGGTGTGCCTTGAATCGGATTAGTGTATCGCAGTTTGAAGTTTGTCCAAACAATTTGCAGCGCGGGATCAATATCGCGGCGAATCGGTGCCCAAGTGGTGCTACCCCCATAGTTAAACAGCCCTGTGGGTATGTTTTGAACGGCTGAAAACGAAAGCGCATCTGTTGTCTGTTGAGGGGGTGCGATCGGATTGAAATTCAACGAGCGAGACAACCACCAAACGCCACCGCCTAAAATTCCAGCTACGACTAAAAACGACAGAATTAGCGCAGGTGTTTCGTTTTTTTGAGTCATAGAAATTGAGAAACAAATTTATAAATCAAGCGAAACAGCAGCGCGATCGCTAGTGCCAATAATCCTGTCAATCCAGCAACAATCAAGAGATTCAAAAACGGGTTTCCGGCTTGCACAAATGCCCCAGCCCAGTTTAGTTGTCTCACAAATCCTACGATCAGAACTGAAATCACCGCCAAAATTAACAAATCAATTTTTTCGATAAAGCGCCAGAGTTGAGCGACAACCAAAATTCCGACCAGTGCTAGCCAAAACACAGTGCTGATCATCGTTGTTCCAAGCAAACTCACAAGGACGATCGCTAAAATCCCTGCCTCAAATCCGGTAAACAAAGCACTGCTCATGATCTCGATCGTCGAAAATCGCGAAATTGACGTTCGACGACGTGCAACAGGTGGGGGCGGTGCGACCACAGGTGCAGGTGCAATTGACTTTGGAGCAAGAGCAGTTAGAACTTCAGCAGCGGATTGATAGCGATCGGCGGGGGCATACTGCAACATGCGATCGAGCACCTCGGCTAATCCGGAACTCACCTGAGCAAAGCCCTGCCATTTCCAAGTATTGTTGTAGCTATCAAACAAATCTTGCGGCAATTTATTAGTGATTAATACAATGCAAGTCACTGCTAACGCATACAAATCACTACACGGAAGTACCTGTCCCCCTGCCATTTGTTCGGGTGGCGCATATCCGGTCGAATAAATTCCGGTTGAGCTTTGCAAATTGCCAACCGCTTTTGTGACAAATTTCACAGCACCAAAATCGAGGAGATAAAGCCGCTGGTTGCGATGCCGCATGATATTTGAGGGCTTAATATCGCGATGAATTGAGCCGTTTTCATGCACAAAATCGAGAATGCTGAGCACTTGCTTCAGCACGATCAGAATATCGCTTTCTGAAAATTTGCCCGTTTGAGCGAGTTCTTCTTCCAGGGTTTGTCCGTCGATGTATTCCTGAACCAAGTAGAAGAATTTGGTTTCCTGGCGAGTTTGGACGTTCGGGGCTGTGAGCTCAAAAAACGCAAACAAATCGGGAATCTGTGGATGTTCACGTCCCAATTGCTCTAGCACTTCGGCTTCTCGTTCAAACAAGTCTTGGGCAATCTTGAGCTGAGTGGGATTAAGATTGCCGGATGGTTGGAACTGCTTGATCACACACTGCCGTAGCTTCGGTGTATAGCGATCTCGCCCCAGATATGCCGCTCCAAAGCCCCCTTGCCCCAACAGTTTGGATGGCAAATACCGCCCTGCTAAAATTAATGCCATTCCGCAGTGCGTACAAAATTTCTGCGGTACAGATTTTAAGATATTAGGATCATCGAGATCCGGAAAATGGTTTATCGGACGGGCACAACCAGGACGAGTGCAGTGTATCTGCATAGATTAGGAATTCCGGGCGTTCTAGGTCTAACTTAACTCAGGCAGTGGAGTGCTGGCATTAACTATCAAGATTTCTCTATTGTCCTAGTTTTGTCAGAACGGACTGCGTGGAAACAATATGTCGATCGAGTCCTAATTCTTGTGGGGGTACGCCGATCGCGAGTGCGACGAGTTGCGGCAGATGCAGCACAGGTAAGCCGAGTGTTTTTCCGGTCATTTGCGCAACTTCCGGCTGACGAGAATCTAAGTTCAGGTGACACAGAGGGCAAGGTGTGACCAGACAATCGGCTCCAGCGGAGATCGCTTCTTCGATATGGGTTCCTGCCATTTGGAACGATTGCTCAGTGGCATAGCTCGCCAAGGGCCAACCGCAGCACTGAGTCCGTCCGCGATAGTAAACGGGAGTGGCTCCGATCGCTTCAAACAGATTTTCCATTGATTTCGGATTGAACGGATCATCGTAGGGGTGATCCTGTCCGCGCAAGAGGTAGCAACCGTAGAAAGCCGCGCACTTTAGACCGGAAAGTTTGCGGGTGACTTTGGCAGCGATCGCCTCTAACCCGTAATCGCTCACTAATGCCCACAGTAAATGTTTTACTTCGCTTGTGCCTTTGTAGGGCGAACACCCTTCCTTTTTTAGAAAGCCGTTGATTTGGTTTAGATAGTTTGGATCTGCCGATTTCAATCGCTCATCGACGTGTCCGATTACACCTTGACAAGTGCTGCAATGCGTTAACAACGGTAAATTTAATTCTTCTGCTAATGCGATATTTCTAGCATTTACAGTGTCTTCGAGCAGTTGCGAATCTTCTTTGAACGTTCCTGATCCGCAGCAGGAGGCTTTTTTCAGTTCAATCAGTTCGATGCCGAGCGATCGTGTTACCGCTTTGGTGGATTGATCTAATTCGCGACAAGCACCTTGCGCCACACAACCGGGAAAATAAGCATACTTCAGTACCATAAATTCACCTTAGAGAAGCCTTTGACTCTGATGGTACTGCGAACTGATGATCTCATTAAGGCTTTCTTCTGTAATTCCTTGGTTTTGCTGATGATTCTTAATCTTTGGGTGCAGAGAGATTACAAAATCTCAAAGCTGATTTAACTCTAAAGCTGGATTTTCTCTAAAGTTGTTCAATCCAAAATGATCACTAAATTATTCAAGGAATTACTGTTATGAAATCCAATACTGAATCCACAGAAGGTAAGAAGTCCTCGGCAGTTCTTCTCACCAGTACATTAATCGGCGTGCTGTCGATCGTACTTTTAGCAGCGTTCTACTACTTCAGCACCAACACTCACCTCATAAACTAACTGGCTCGATCCGGGCAGATGCAGCGATCGTATCTGTCCGGGCAGGACGCACCATTTTATTTAGCAAATCTTCGAGAACTGTGGCTAAGTCCTCACACAGTCCGGTGTGAACTCGTGAAGTTTGAATGATTGTACTGCGGGGTGCAACTAACCAATGAAATCGTTCCCGTTGCGGTAGCTGCCCGATCGCTCCTGCTTGCTTGCCACCTGCACAGATAGTCGGAATTGCAGCAAGATGTTGGCGCACCAGTTCAAGATCGATCGTCGGATCGAGAGCAATCACCCGACTTTCATCGAGTTCAATCCGCGCCTGTAGAAATTTTCGGGTTGCACAAGAGACAATCACGCCAACATTGACAAACTCTTCGCGCTCTACTTTAGGGACAACGCGAACGATCGCATAATCATAGGGCAAGCGGTCGGGCACGGATAGCCTCCTCTAAGAAATGACGGGGTTGCTCTAATCGAGCGTATAGGTACTCAATGTATGCCGATCGATGTTCATCAGGCTGAGAAAACGGAGTGTTCTCAACCAGCCACGATTCCGGGATGAGATTGACCAGCGATTCAATCACCTGGGGCGTGAGTTGTTCGGACAGTTTTGAGTCTACCGCTTCTAGCTCCGTTGCAAACCTCAGCAGCACATGATCTTGGATGGCGGAAAAGCGATCTTTGCTGCGCTGAACATAGTTTGTCCAGGTGTGATGAAAGTAAAGCGCGGCACCGTGATCAATTAGCCAGAGATTGCGGTGCCAAACGAGCATATTGGCATTACGAGCGGTGCGATCGACATTGGTTGCATACGCATCAAGCCAGACAATTCTCGAAGCCAGTTCTGCATCTGCTTTTCCGGCGACTGGATCAAACGTGATTGACCCCGGAAGATAGTCCAGCGCTAAATTTAACCCAGCACTGGCGCGGATCAGATCTTGAATTTCGGGGTCGGGTTCTGTACGGGCAAGATCAGGATTGAGGTCAATAAAAACAATTTCAGGAACCGGGAGTCCGATTGATCGAGCCATCTCACCGACAATCAATTCCGCAATCAGGGATTTCGCTCCCTGACCTGCGCCCCGAAACTTCAACACATACATTCCATCATCATCGGCTTCGACGATCGCAGGCAGTGATCCACCTTCGCGCAGTGGTGTGACATAGCGAGTGGCTGTCACCGTTCGTAACTTCATGATTTAGCGCCGTTTGAACAGGACAAATCATAGCGCATTGGGGGTGGAGTGAAAGACGCAATCGATTCAGAAAGTTCGCTACCGGAACACGCTCAATCCCAATTCTTGAGACAACTTTTCGATCAAAAATAACCCTGCAACCGAATTTCCCACGGGATTGATCGCAGGGCTATAACAGGCGATCGCGCCTTGCCTTGGAACGATCGCGAGTAGCGCTCCGCTGACTCCAGATTTCATCGGCAATCCCACTTTTACAGCAAAGGTGCTTGATGCTTCGTATAATCCACAAGTCAACATCAACGCCGACACAATTTGCTGATGAACTGGAGAGATTCGATCGTGCGGTTTCGCTAACAGTAAGCCTAATTTTGCTAAATCCGCGATCGTGCCCGACAAGCAACAGATTTGATTATAAGTATCGAGCGCAATATCGACCCGATCAATTAACTGGCGCTGCGCTAGAAGATCCGCGATCGTCCGATTGGTTTGATTCGTCAGCGATCGCACCGAATCCAATGCTTTCTCATCTAGGCTAAATTCTGTCTGCGCCAGATTGTTCAACCATTGCCGAAAGGCTTCACATCTTGCTGTTCCAGATGCTTTTGGCATTAATCCAGTCAGCGCGATCGCGCCACTGTTAATCATTGGATTGCGGGGATGTCCCTCATCGAGCTTGAGCTGTGAGATCGAA
Source organism: Cyanobacteria bacterium FACHB-63 (assembly GCA_014695255.1). Taxonomy (GTDB): domain Bacteria; phylum Cyanobacteriota; class Cyanobacteriia; order Leptolyngbyales; family Leptolyngbyaceae; genus Leptolyngbya. The sequence continues at coordinate 214,246 of JACJNX010000046.1, read as the reverse complement.
TGAAAGGGCTGATCTGAGGGCTGTGTTCCCACCTGCTGAAACACCTGCTCAATTCCGACCTGCTCTAGTAAAAACAAGAGTAAAAACGGCTTCACTACACTCATTAGCACAAATGGCTGAGCCGAATCCCCTGCAATCAAATTCCGATCGCCGATCGTCTGCACCGCTAGGAGTTGAGCATCAACCTGCGCCAATTGAGGAATATAATCTGGCAAGCGTCCTTGAAGCGTCAATTGCCGTGCTTGAGCAACCCAACCCTCAAGGTCAGCCTGTGTGAGATTTGCCAGAGCCATGAAAGAACGAGAAAGGAAATCAACAGGAGTATAGCCTTTTCCGATTCCTAGACGCGATTGAATTCGTCCGTGCGATCGCTGTAGTCGATCGGTAAAACTACCATCAAGTTGTCATCCGGGCGCGGAATATAGTGCGACGACAAGAAGAGCTTGTCCCCTTCTTTGTAAGAGTGCATCTTTTTCGCGGCTTCCAGTCCTGCTTCGACAGAGATCTTCACCTCTGATACATCTCCCCGCACAACGATCGTCACGTATGCCCCGCTGACTTTTTCCATTTCAACGAGCGTAACTCGTGCGGCTTTAACCATGACATCGGCAACAGCCAGCGCAGGCGGCAATCCGCGCACTTCTACCATTCCAACCGCTTTTGCCATAACCGAAAACTCCCTTCCATTTTCCGCACAGTATCTAGATTATTACAGTTTGTCTATGGTTTGGCAGATCCGCGATCGTTGCTTCCACTGTTCATTGTGATTAGAGATTCTAATCAATCAGCGGCAACCCATGTCCTCCTTATGAGAACTTTATCGCGACGGCTAATTTTATTCTGACCGCACCCCGATCGAGAAAGAACGTTGAACGACGTAGAGATGTTTGATCGAAATTGAACGATCGCGGCGATTGTTTGCTCATCTGTAGGGGGTGGGCAAACTGAAGCAAGAGGCGCTGAATTCGCAGTATCACCTAGAGGTTCTACCTGAGTTTGTGCGAATAGGTTTCGTTCGTTATGGTGCTGAAGTCATGAGTAAAACATCCGGTTCACCTGATCGTAATTCGGGAAGCGGAGAGCAAGGGGGGACGATCGATCAGTTTGACGATGAATCAGTTTCTAGCCATCAACTGAATCGATTGACTTCACCAAAAATTCAACAGGCTCAAGAAACGCTTTATCAGTTCTTTCTAGAAGTTGTGAAGCAGTGGCTTCCAGAAGAAGTTTTACTAGAGTTCAAGCGTTTATTTCTCTGCAATGGTGATTTCGCAGGTTCTAGAGTTTCTCACGCGATCGAGCAGCTTATTGCTCAACAGAACGAAATCGAATTTAGAAATGCTTTAAAGCGCTGCTGCTACATTCTAGTGAATAACTGGGATGCTACGCGGCATTATACTGCGATCCAATCCCTTATCCAATCCTTTCAAGAATTTAAAGCTCAATTCACTAATTCAAATCTTAAGGGTTTAGCAAGTTGGATTCAAAATTTTATTAATAGTAAGGATTACGAAGATTTAAAACTCTTCGCCACTCGAAATGAGAATCGGCAGAAAAAATGGATTAATCGTTACACCTCTTACTTGTTGGTTCCACAATATGTGGAAAGCAATAATCCCATTGAGCAGCGAGAAGCAGCACGAGCGCTTTCGAGGCAATTAAAAGACCGATTTAAGTTTGATTTAGCAATGTATATTGCAAAGTCTCAATCTGCGGCAGTACCCGGAAAGACACCCGAAAACCCGACTGCTTTAGGAGATAACGTCTTGATGCTGATTAAAGCGATCGTTGCAAAACGAGGGCAATTCAGCTACGAAAACTTAGCCAATATTTTTATTAATCAAATCCAAGCTCTGAATTACAGAGAATTCAAACAAAGCCTTCAGAAATATCTAATTTTTTCAGTCGAGCAGCATAGCAATTTTGCGATCATGCTTCAATCAAAATTAGCTGAAAAACTGGATTCACTCTACATAGATTACGATTTCTTGCCATTAACAGATGCTCTCATTTTAAGAACTTGTAATCGTCTAATCGAGGCACTAACAACTGAAAATCGTCAAGATCCTTCACCACTTTTCGTTGCTTTGCTAACCCAAGGCAACCCGATGACATTAGTGATTGTTTTGCTGAAGTTGGTTCTCATTTGTAGCGCTTCACGATCGCACCTTGAGGCACAAATTGCAATCTTGATCCGATATTACGATGAGTTGCCGGAGCAAGAATGTAGCTGGATTATTAACTTCTTAGAAATCTTCAACGTGACGTTTGCAATTCACGCTGAAAACGTGCAGTACAACCTCGTAAATATGCAGCAAACTCAAGCAGCACTGCCCCGAACTCCGATCAATCCAGATCACTATCGAATTTTTTCTCAAATGAAACCAATTATTCGCCAACAACCTGATTTGAAATCTGATGAATCATCTTGACCATCGCTCACCGATCGCTGCAAGTCCCGCTCCCATCGCCTCAGCCAACGTATTCACGAATCGATAGAGCGCAACAACTGCAAGCACTTGGGCGCTTGGAAAGGCTTGACTGAATATTGCTACAGCGAGCGCTTCAAACACACCAATCCCCCCTGGCAAACCTGGAATGATAAATCCAAGGAGCCATGCCCAAGCAAACCCACTGAATAATAGCGGCAGTTCTGCACTCGATATCGATCGCAGCGCTAGAAATGTCAAAATAAACCCGACCGATCGCAATCCCAAAAACCCTAATTCACCTAGAAGTGGTAACAATGGATATCGATCGATTTGAATCAAAGCTGTTGATTGCTTCAGTTTGCTGACCTGCTTCAGCGCAATATTTAGAAAAGCCGGATGAATGGCAATCAGTATCACAATCACGATCGCACCTTGCAGCCAAATTGCTGAGTGAAATCTCAATAGTGCAAATAGGCAAGCGGCTCCAGCCATTAGAAGCGACTCAAGCAAAATGCTCAGCGTTGTAGGCGCGATCGGAATTCCAATTTGCTTCGCTGCATTAATGCGTCCATAGAAATGCCAAACATTTCCTGGCAGGTATTTGGCAATATTTGTTTTGAGATAGGTTTGTGCGCTCCAACTGCCAGAAACTCGATAAGACAAAACGCCTAAAATCCAACTCCAAACATAGCCTGCAAAAATGTGAGCCAATAGCGTTACCCCGATCGCAACCACAAGACAAGCCATTCCCCTGCCATCAATCCGCAATTTCGTGACTTCTTGCCAATGTTTTTGCAACGATTGAAACAAAAAGAAAACAACCGCAGTGAGAATGAGCCAGCGGAGTGTGGATTTAAGCCATTTCGCCCGAAAACGCTGCATGAGTTCTTGAATGAATCGTTCTTCTTAGCGTAATCCTTCTGAAGACAGAAAGAAATTGACCTCCCTACCAGCGCGAATGTGACTTGCGTTAGAGGTAGAAATTCAAGGCATCTATGTATGTTTGAGACGCATCAATAATACTGAATTGCTAGAGTTTCAGCATTTATCTCTGAAACCCTGCTTGCTGATTTGACAAACATAAGCGGAAATTATTTCCGTTCGACACAAAAAGGAAAAGGAGCGCAGGAATGAAACTGATTCGTTTGCAGCTAAAACGATTCAAAACTATTGGACAACTTTTAACGACCGTTGCGATCGCGCTTGTTCTGACACTAAATACTGCTTACAGTAGCGCAACGCCTCTTTTCGTAGCCGATCTCGGCGTGAATACCAATGGCTCAGACGTGATCTACAAAGGGTCGGATGTCTCTAATTCGAATAACCCTGATGTTGGAACCATTCAGCAGACCTCATTGCCGCCTTTGCCGAATGAGAAACAGCCGATGATCGATCGGGCTGACCCAAGCTCGAAAGTGCTTGAAAGAGCAGGTCAATCGGTACAAGATGCTTCAGCGTTTCTCAAAGACACGGCAAATGCTGCCAATCAGCGCCCCGAAAGCAAACTGAATCCCGCGATCGGAAAGTAGTATTTCAACTCTCATGATTTAACTTCAATGGAGATTCTTATGAAGAAAATTGCATCCTTTATCAAAGCAGCCCGCTTAAAACAAATTGCGATCGTGTTTTTTGCAGGCGTGATGTTGTTATTGAATACCGCTTGCAGCAATGCGGCTCAAGCAAAAATGCCTAAAGCTCAGGGTGATGGCGGCCCGAATCCGGTTGGACAAAATCAGCCTTATGAAGGTGGAATGAACAACTTTAGCGATACGCCTCCTGGACAAATTCCTGCTGATAAGGCAAAATCCCTGGTTGACAACGCAAAACGCAACATCACCAGTAACGATCCGACGAAGGCAGATCCCCGCAACGCTGAACTCTACAAGAATCCTGGTTATGCTGCTGAGCGGACAAAGGACACCTTAGGTAATGCTGTAAACAGCCGCGCAAACAATGCCAAAGAAGAAGCGAAGAAAGTTGGCGATCGCATCAGCGCATCCGGTGAACGGGCAGTTGAAAAAACGAAAGAATTAGGAGATCGCATTCAAAAGGGTGCTGGGAACGCTGCAGATAACGTTGGTAACAGCGTTGCGGGTGCAGGTGAAGACACCAAATTCAAAGCCAAAGAAGCTCGCAAATCGCTGGGTGATGCCGTCAAAGACGCGATTGACTAACCTTGTTTCTCCTCTAGTTACCTCAATTTACTGCTGCCAAGGTTAAAGCCTTGGCTTTTTTGTGACAAACATTCAGTCAGGCTTTCACGTCTGCATGAATCCAATCTGAAATGGCTTGATTCACAACTTCAGGAGCCTCTGCCATCACCAAATGCCCGACGTTTGAAACCGTAATGTGCTTGCTTCGGGGTTGCTCATGCAGCAAATTCGCTAACCACTGATGCCCCATGGTGGGCGGAAACATCGGGTCATCGCCGCCTGTAATCACCGTAACGGGGCACTTCAACGGATGATGCTGCGCGTCATAACCCCAAAACGCCTCAATCGCTTCGTAAGGATGAGCATCACTCGGAACCTGATTGCGATCGTGAAACTCTACCAAGGCTGCATTAGACTCTGAAACCATCAGCGATCGCAGCAATTCCTGAACCAATTGCCAGCGATAAAGGTGATGTCCACCGAGCGCAAAGAACTTAATTAGAGGAATTTCCCACCAAGGCGTAAGATTGTGAGTCCCCCCTCCAATGGCAATCAGTGCAGTTGCTTCATATCGCCGCGCCCATTCCAATCCAACGGGAACCCCGTAGCTATGACAGCACAAAATCGGGCGCTGAATCTTGAAATGCTGAAGCAGTCGCGTCAAATCGCGGCGATGCCGACCGATCGAATAGCGCTGATACCGCCCTGACTGCCCATGCCCCGCCAAATCATAGGTGAGAATTTCTTGTCCCTGTGAACGAAAATAATCCCACTGCAAACACCAATTCAAACGGCTGCCCAGACCACCGTGAACAAAGACAATCGCCGGAGATTTTCCGGGGGCATGGGCAACCTGAAGCGTTACTTTGCCAAGTTTAATCGGTGATCCATCGAGGCTGGCGGCAGTCGATCGCGTCATTTAGGGTTTGCGGTTGGAGTAGGAGCGATGACTTTGCGGGAACAAGTAACGTATGAAGGCAAGTCCCCCAAACGTAATTGCACCAATGATAAACACAACAAGAGCTATAGGAAGCATAACAGGGGGTTAAGGATTGTGACCCTATTACTGTAAAAAACTCATTTGACACGCCCGTGTCTCTCCTATCTCGAAGCAGTGACACAGCCTTACTCTCGCAGCGATAGAAGCTTAGATTTTTCAGCCACAATCGGCAGCGAAAACCGAAATGTACTGCCTTTGCCAACCTCGCTTTCTACTTCAATCGTGCCTTTTTGCAGTTCCACAAGCCGACGACAGATGGCAAGCCCGATGCCAGTTCCACCAGAATGTCGATCGCGCGACCGATCCGATCGCCAAAATCGCTCGAAGACGTGAGGCAAATCTTCAGGCTTAATTCCCTGCCCCGTGTCTTCGACTGCAATCCAAACCTGCTCTAGTTCTGTCCACGCTCTCAAAGTGATGCTGCCTTGGGGCGTGTAGCGTAAGGCATTGCCAACTAGATTGATTAACACTTGCTCGACTCGTTCTGGATCGGCTGAGGCAAGCGGCAAAGACTCTGGACAATCTACGCTGAGCGTGGGGCTATCTTCCATCAGTTGATCAGAAAATTTCTGCACGATCGCCACCAGCAACGGACGAATTGCTAACGGTTGGAGATGAATCGGGAGATACCCTGCTTCTGCTTTTGAGAGTTCTTGCAGATCATTGACGAGACGACGCAACCGCACGGTTTCTTTGACAAGACGTTGATAAATGTCAGCAGATGGCTCGATCGTCCCGTCCGCCAACCCTTCCAAATACCCCTCAATGACTGTAAGGGGTGTCCGAAGTTCGTGGGTAAGGTCGCCAACGAGATCGCGTCTTCGTTGTTCCACCCCTTCAAGGTCTTGCGCCATCCGGTTAAAGCTTTCAGCCAGTCGATTGAGTTCAGGAATTTCATTTTCAGGGACTCGCTCTTCTAGATGCCCTGCCGCAAAGCGCTGCGTAATCTCCTCCATTTGAATCAAAGGCTGCATGATCCGCTTCGACACCCAGTAGCTCAGCCCGATCGCCGTTGTCCCCCCGACCACCACCGACCAAAACGCGCCCCGACTCCAAGCGGATTCAAATCCATCGATCAGCCGCCCCTTGATCCGCACCACGCTAAAATCAATGCCTTGCAATTGTTCTAGATGCACCAAAAATAAGCGAGGGGTATAAATCTTGCCCACCGTGATCAAGGTACTCAGCCCCACGACCATCACGATCATGTGGGACAGAAATAAGCGAGTGCGGAGGTTTGGCTTGCTCATTTTGGCTTGCTCATGTGGCAATGTCTTCAAATCTATAACCCACCCCAATCACCGTCTTAACAAACGTAGGATTTGCAGGGTCAGGTTCAATTTTTTTTCTCAGGCGTGCAATATGCGTATCGACAACGCGCTCATCTCCAAAAAAATTGCTGCCCCAAAGCTTGTCGATCAGTTGAGTTCGGTTCCAGACCCGCCCTGGGTAGCTCATAAAGGTGGAAAGCAGATCAAATTCTAGCGTGGTCAGATCCAAAGGCTCGGTGCGATCGTCCTTCTGGCGTACCGCCGATCGCTGATCCACATCGAGAATGAAGTTTTGAGTGCGGTAAACCTGCGTTTGTCCTCCCTGGCGCATGGTACGACGCAGCAGCGCTCGAACTCGCGCCACTAATTCCTTGGGGCTGAAGGGCTTGACCATATAATCATCTGCACCCGTCGATAATCCGATGATGCGATCGAGTTCTTCGCCTTTTGCGGTCAGCATCAAGATAAACGGGTCTTTACTTCCAGGTTTTTGACGAACGCGAGCGCAAACTTCCAGTCCGTCGAGTCCAGGAATCATCAAATCAAGAATAATCAGGTCAGGCTTTTGCTCCTGAAAAATCTGTAAAGCAGAGATTCCATCGCGACAGGTACGACATGAAAATCCCTCTTTTTCCAGGTAGAGTTGAATCAGTTGAGCGATTTCCGCTTCGTCTTCGACAATCAAGATTTCCATAACGCCTGGTGTTATAGCACGTCACCCATTTGTATAGCTCCGAGTGTAGCAATTCGACAACCGAAGCCAACTAAAATCTGATCTGGTGAATTTTTGTATGACTGGTTTTGAGTTTCGTTGAGTTTTGTGAACTTCCTTAAGAACGGCGCGATCGACCGATAAAATAACTTGTATCGAAGCTTCACGAATTTTATATAGAGCTTAGAGCATACGGGGGGACAGATGGAGTTTTTGAGTTTTCTGAACGACGTGAACTTTGAAGCGCTTGTTCAAGTGACCTTGGTTGCCATGGTTATGCTGGCAGGTCCAGTTGTAATCTTTTTGTTGGCACTTCGGGGTGGCGATCTGTAAGCCTCCGGTATGGTGTGACTGAAGGATTGTGTGACTAGAAGTTTTATCAGATTTAAGAGAGAGTAGCTCCAAGGCTCGATCGTTAAGGCGATCGAGCTTTTTCATGTCTCACGGTTCTGTTCTATCCGGCTCGATCAGTTCAATTATGGCGTGTCGGATTCTGGTATCCTCATAAATGCTTACCACGGTAGAAGACCATGCTAGACCTGACTGGAAAAAACGCACTTGTAACGGGAATTGCCAACAATAGATCGATCGCATGGGGCATTGCTCAACAGTTACACAAAGCAGGCGCAAACATTGGAATTACTTATCTACCCGACGAAAAAGGCAAAGCAGAAAAGAAAGTCGCAGAACTGACCGAATCTTTGCAGCCGAGTTTATTCCTACCGTTGAATGTGCAGGATGAGGCTCAGATCGAATCTGCATTTAACACCGTGCGCGACAAATGGGGCAAATTAGACATCCTGATTCACTGTCTTGCCTTTGCCAACCGAGAAGATTTATCTGGGGACTTCTCCAACACTTCGCGCAGTGGATTTTCCCTTGCGCTCGATGTCAGTGCTTACTCACTAATCCAGCTTGCCGGAGCCGCCAAACCCCTGATGACCGAGGGCGGTAGCATTGTCACCCTAACTTACTTGGGTGGCGTAAAAGTAATTCCGAACTACAACGTCATGGGGATCGCCAAAGCTGCCCTAGAAATGAATGTGCGTTATCTCGCATCAGAGCTCGGTCAGAACAGTATTCGTGTGAATGCGATTTCAGCAGGTCCCATTCGCACATTAGCTTCTTCTGCGGTCGGTGGCATTCTCGATATGATTCACCACGTCGAGGAGGTTGCGCCACTGCGTCGGACTGTGACTCAGATTGAAGTCGGTAACACGGCAGCGTTTCTCTGCAGTGACTTGTCGAGCGGCATTACTGGACAAGTGATTTACGTCGATGCGGGCTACGAAATCATGGGAATGACCGGATCAAAAGCGGCGGAGTAATACAAGCCCTGAGTTAATATCAACGCTCTCACCAAATTTCATAATTTGGTGAGAATTGTTGTGATCGAATTCATCGATATGGGAACGCACGTCGAAGTGTTCTAACAAGCTCGATCGCTTACTGCACCTTACGATCGCCCACATTCCCCTTCGGTTTCGGAATCGATGGCGGTTGTGGCTGATTGATCTGCAACTGAGCGCGACCATTTCGCACAATTCGCAGCATTTCGCTCATCTGCGCTTCCATATCGCGTAAAACCTTATCGGCGTATTCATCTGCACCGTTTTGGACATCTTCGCTTTCTTCGATCGCCAGTCGCCGCATTTCTTCTAAATCCTGCTGCGCTTGTCTTCGCATCTGTTCGATTTGTGCCAGAGTTTGCTGCTGCACCGCTTCACACTCCTGCTGCACCGCATTGCGAATCTGCTGCGCTTCTTGCTCGGCTCGCTGAATAATTCCAGTTTCATTCATCATCAGAGCGGCGCGGCGTTCTGCCTCTTCGACAATCTCTTGAGCGTACTGCTCCGCCTGATCCAAAATCTCATCGCGATGCTGCGCGATCTCTACCGCTTCGTGAAACGCCTCTGGTAAGCTCAACCGCACCAGATCTAACTGATCGAGAAACTGTTCCTCGTCGATTAGCGTCCGGCGAGACAGGGGAATCCGGGGGCTATCGAGAAGCATTTCCTCTAGCCGATTCAGTTCTCGTTGAATATCGAGACTGCCTACTCGCTGTACGTCTGGGCGACGATCGCTGGGGTTGACTCCGTCTGGGGTGATGCTGGGTGGATCTTGGCGTAACATCGGTAAATATCTTCGGCGACGTGGGTAGGAACCAGGTGATCGATCGATCCGCTAAAGCGGGCGATTTCTTTGACCACACTGCTGCTGAGGAAGCTGTACTCGTTCGAGGTCGCAAGAAATACGGTCTCGATTTGAGTCGATAACGTCTTATTGGTGTGTGCCATCTGCAACTCCATCTCAAAGTCTGAGACAGCGCGTAATCCTCGAATCAGGGCGGTCGCTCCCCGCATTTGAGCGTAAGTCACAGTTAACCCTTCAAAACTATCGACTTCAACGTTGGGAAGGTGGTGAGCCGCGATTTTGATTTGATCGAGGCGCTCTTGAACGCTAAAGAGTGGGGTTTTGTTGGGATTTCGCAACACGGCGACAATGACGCGATCGAACAATAGCGCACCTCGCTTGATAATGTCGAGATGTCCGTAGGTAATCGGGTCAAAGCTGCCGGGGTAGATGGCTATCACGAGAAAAATTCAGTGTCTGCACTGAGGGCAATAAAACGAATCTACTTACTTTACCTTGTCGGAAAAAGTTTGAGCCGTTTAATTAGAATAAATTTCTCAATGGTTATTGCTCGGATAATCGCTTGACGGCTTCTCCGCCTAGCAGTTGGTGGGTTTCGTGCAGTAATTCGGGGATGCGATCGGCAAAGGGACTGGCGGCTAAACAGGATCGTAGGGTGGCGATGTCGATTTCATTGACCCGCGCTCCCGGAAACCAGTGGCTGCCTTGACCGAGGAGGTTGTAGCGCATTTTGGCGTAATCGACCAAATCGTAAGCGATCGCTAAATTTCGTAGCCATAAAATTGTGTGCAGATTCAGCCGTCCGGGGGTTTCGTCAACCGTGGGCAATCCGGTTTGCCAGCGTTTCACCCAATCGGCACCGAGACGATCGATTGCCGCTTGCTCTAGTCGCTCAAGAATCGGGGGGAGGAGGTCATCGGCGCGATCAAGCAGGTCTAAGGTTTTCAGGTGTTCATCGAAATCGCTCGGTTTTGCGGCTCCGATGCTGAGGGTGTGGACTTGCGGATGGCTCAGACAGAAGAGATTGTTAAACACGATCGGGGAAAGCGGCGCACAGAGATCAACTAAGCGCTTGGGGGGATCGTAGAGATTTCCACCTTTATTCGAGGGGCTGATGATGAAAACGCCCATATCGTGACGGGTTGCGGCTTCGATCGCGCTCCAGTTTTGCTGATTGATGTAGTACCAGTGCAAATTGACGTAATCGAACTGATCGGTTTCGATCGCCTGGGTAATAATCTCGTTCGATCCGTGCGTGGAAAATCCCACTGATCGAACTTTTCCTTGGTCTTGTAGCTCTCGCACGACTTCCAAGCAGCGTAGTGCCTGTTCTAGCGTTTCTGCGTTGTTAATTCCATGCAGTCCCAAGAGATCGACGTAATCTAATTTGAGGTATTTGAGCGATCGTTCAAACGTATTGCGAAATGCCTTTGGATCTGCCATTGGCACAACTTTGGTTTGAGAAATTAGCTTTTCGCGGGGGAGTTTTGGCAAAATTTGACCCAACTGCATCTCTGAAGATCCATAGCCGCGTGCAGTTTCGATGTGGTGAATTCCTAACTCGAATGCTCGTCGAATGGTGGCTTCTAAATTTGCTTGATTGTCCGCTGGAACCTGATCGCGAGGGACATCTTGCCATTTGTATTGATAGCGCATTCCCCCGCATGAAAATACAGGCATCTGAAGTTCAGTGCGTCCAAAACGTCGGTACAACATGTGCGATCGCGTCAAAAGTGAAGATCAAATTCTATCCTAACGGGTTGAAAAAGATTCTTTGGCGCTGGGGGTGGCGGCACTCTGCAAGAAATATCGCTTTATCTATGCGGTTTGTCATGCTTGATCGCTCCCATCTCATTCAGAACAGCGTCACTGCTATTTTTAATCGGAACATTCCCACTTCAAACAGCAACATTCGTGTTCAGAAGCGAAACATTCCTACTTCGAGCAAGACTATTCCCACTTCAAACAGCAACATTCGTGTTCAGAAGCGAAACATTCCTACTTTGAGCAAGACTATTCCCACTTCAAACAGCAACATTCCTGTTTTTAACTCAATTTGTCTCAGTTGACGCACCAATCTTGCTGTCGAAAGCCCCAAACGGCTCTAAAAAAGTGAAGATCAAACCTATCCTAGCGGGTTGATCTCAATTCTTCAGTGCAATATCGGTCGAGTGCTAGCTTCGCGGCTCCAACCATTCCGGCTCGATTTCCCAATTCTGCTCTCAAAATTCGTAATCCTTCCCGCGAAGTCGGCATGACTCGCTGTTCAATCTCATCGATCGCACTCGGTAAGAAAAACTCCACACTCGCACTCACACCGCCACCGATGACGATCGCTTCCGGGGTCAGCACATACACTAAGCTCGTCAATCCAACGCCCAAATCGCGCCCATACGATCGCCAAAACGAGAGCGCTTCTGAATCGCCCGATCGCGCCAAGCTCCCTAACTCGTCTGGTTCTTTTCCGGTGCGGCGGCGAATTGCCCCGATCGAGAGATGCTGCTCTAGCGACCCACGATTACCGCTATTGCAGAGCGTACCATTCGCATCGAGACTAATCAGCCCTAGTTCACCTGCTGCGCCATTGTGCCCGATAAAGAGTTCACCATTGAGAATAATCGCCCCGCCAACTCCTGTTCCCAGCGTCAGCAAAATGAAACTGCGACACGATCGCCCCGCTCCTAACCAAGCCTCTCCCAATCCGGCACAATTGGCATCGTTCGCGGCGATCGTCGGTCGCCCGGTTTTCGCTTCTAACCAATCTGCCAGCGGCACATCAACCCAATCCGGTAAATTAATCGCAATTCGCGCAATCCGTCCCGCTGCATCAGTCGGACCTGGCATTCCAACTCCGATCGCACACGCTTCTCGATTCGGATCAAGCTGCTCAATTGCCTCAACGATCGCATCGAGGACAGCTTCGGGAATTGCAGGCTGTGGAGTCGGAATCGAACACGATCGCAGACAGGTGCCATCGCTCTCAAACTGCCCTAGCTTAATCGCCGTTCCACCGAGATCAATTCCTAGAACCTGCTTCATCCTGTGTAACTTCCCATGCCTGCGCCACCTTCTCACACAGACAATAGCGCTGTTCAACTTCTAGCAGCGTATCATCTTCCATCACTTGTACTAATGGTCGGATAGATCTAGAGACGGGCGCGGACTAGGATAATTCATTGGGCAGATCCAATCTGGCGGCTTCAATCATGAATAATGAAATGATGTGAAGTTTCTGAAGTTGGTATCAGGAGCAGCTTGTTTTCTCTCAATGCGTCAACCCGCTTTCGTTCTTATCTCGGAGTTTAGAACCCACTCATGAAAGAAATTCTTTATATCGAAGTTCCTACCCCTGATACCAATGCTGTGATTCAGTGGTTACACACGGATTATCACCCCGATCGCGGCGAAAAAACCCAAACTCCTGCCGGAATTCGGCTGACTTTGGGCGGTGAGCTTTCAATTTTTGTCTGGTCGCTTCAGCGATCGACCTATCTTAAAGTCTTTCGCACAGGCACGATCGCCCAAGAAAAACAAATTATCAATCACTTTGTCAGCGCGATTAGAACACAGTTTCCAAACCTTTACCCGGAACCACCAACCATTGATCTATCGCAACACTCCATTTTTGAGGCATTGGCACCGTACTATCCCAAAACCGTAGAGTTCTTCAAGAAAATCCCGAACGGGGAATATGATCTCAATCGGGTTTATTGGTGGGAGCAGCGCTGGCGCGAGGGAGTTCGGGCACCGCAGACTCCTCGGCAAGTTGTGTTTGTGACTGATGATGGCAATATCTCGCCTGCAAAATCTGCGTTTGATCTGGTCTATGTTGGTGGAGCATTGGGAATTGTTCATGCGGCAGTAATGGCGAGACTAGGCTATCGCGTGTTGCTGATTGAGCGGATGCCCTTCGGACGGATGAACCGAGAATGGAACATTTCGCGGGGTGAGTTCCAGAGTTTGATTGATCTGGGATTGTTCACCGCAGCCGAGTTCGATCGTGTGATTGCCAATGAGTATGTGGATGGGTTTCACAAGTTTTTTGATGCGAATAATCCACCGCAAGCGAAGGCAAAAATTCTGCATACGCCTACAGTTCTGAACGTTGCGATCGATGCTGAGAAATTTCTCAAGCTCTGCGGTGACAAACTCCGCGAAGCAGGCGGCGAAATTTGGGATGAAACTGAATTTCAACGCGCTGATATCAGCCGCAATCAAGTCACTATTTATGCAACGCATCTCCCAACGCAAAGCGAAAGACAAATCACCGGACGATTGTTAGTCGATGCAATGGGAACGGCTTCGCCGATCGCGTGGCAATTAAACGGTGGACGAGCCTTTGATAGTGTCTGTCCAACTGTTGGCGCAGTGATTTCAGACGGCTTTGAGCCGGAAGTCTGGGATAGTCATTATGGCGATGTGTTGAACAGTCACGGTGACATTTCACGCGGACGGCAATTGATTTGGGAACTGTTCCCAGCCGAAGGTAAAGAACTGACGTTTTATCTATTTCACTATCATCAAGTGCATCCCGAAAATCCTGGATCACTATTAGAAATGTATGAAGACTTTTTCGTGATTCTACCTGAATATCGGCGCTGCGACATGGATAAGCTGGTCTGGAAGAAGGCAACCTTCGGATACATTCCCGGACATTTCAGCACCAGTAGCCGCGATCGTACTGTGGCATTCGATCGCTTAATTGCGATCGGGGATGCTGCCTCCTTGCAATCGCCGCTCGTGTTTACCGGATTCGGCTCACTGGTACGAAATCTTTCTCGCTTAACTCAGTTGCTCGATGCCGCACTGAAGCATGATTTGTTAACGAAACAATATCTGAATGCAATTCGAGCCTATCAAAGCAATATCTCTGTCACCTGGATGTTTTCTAGGGGCATGATGGTTCCGACCGGAAAATTTCTGCCACCGCAGCGAGTGAACTCGATGTTGAATACATTCTTTGACGTGTTGGCAACGCAACCGCCTGCGATCGCAGATGCGTTCATCAAAGATCGCGTCACCTGGACAAGATTCAATAGGATGGCGATCGTTGCGGGTTGGAAGAATCCAGCTCTCTTGCTCTGGATCTGGCAAATGGCAGGCGCAAAAGATTTATTACGCTGGACAAGAAGCTATCTTAACTTCGGGGTGAGTGCTTTGATTAGCTGGCTCTTTAGTGGATGGTTTCCGACATTGCTGTTTCAGATCCAACCCTGGCTAGAGCCAAGATTTCCGGCTTTGTGGCTTTGGGGATTATCGCAAAGCTATGCTTTCACCTACGGTATGGGTAAACCCGATTTGATGCCAAAATTTAAGCTATCGAAACCTAGAACTGCGATCAGCATCAATCCGCGATCGCGTTTAGAGAGCCGAGAACCAGAAGCCGGAAATCATCAGGTTAGCTAACCAAACCGCTTCTAGAGTGAGAAGATCCAACATCTTCTCACTCTCTGCTTAAGTAACTGGTACAAAGTTCAGTGGTGCAATAATCAAGGTGTTACCGATTCGACCCACAACATAAACTCTTTCTTTAGGGCTAAACGCGAAGGGTTCTACACTAATCGCATTCCACCAAGTTCCGCGAAAGTAGATCCACCACTGCCGACCGGGAACTAATACTTCGTCCACGATCGCTTGCCCTTCAAAGCGCATTGGATCAAATAAAGGATTCGCTGGTCTGAAGTTCCCTAATTCTGCGGATGAGTGTTGAACTCCAAAGAACTTGAATAATAGATGAAACATTTCCCCGTCCCTCCAATTCATTCATCTATTAGCTAGTGATGTTCTATCTTGCTTTGTGACTGTTGCAATTCTGTTCACAATTCGGTTTTGAGCATTAATTCCCAATTCTCTATAAATTTGTAAATTAAGTTTAATCATATCGATCGCAGCAAAAATCCCGCTAACTTGATGACAGATCTCTCTGCTCTTAAGCTAGCGGGCATCCCATCTATGATTAGTGTGAGGTTAATCGGTTGCTCTACCTAAATAAAAGCAAGGTTTGCTCCTCAACAGTGACTAGAATTTTTAGCGTGAACACTGACCTCGTAGTTGGGCTGCGGAGCTTGCGGAATCACAGGCATGTCACTCGATCGCAGATCAAGATGCTCTTGCAACAACGCATACTGATTCTGATAAGAAGAACGATCAACCTCTCGCAACACTTCTAAATCATGTCCAAGAATGTGATCAATCTCAGTGATCCAAAAGCTCAGTTCTGAGTCAGTGATTGCTTGCGTCAAAATCTCATCCAAACGGGTCGCTTCGGCTTCTGATAGCGACGATCGACGACTAAGTTCGCCGTATTCAAGTGCAATTTGTTCAGTGTCACTAAGATTCTCCAATGAAATATTGTCCACGTTGTCATTTCTCCTAAATTTAGGGCAACTGATTGGAATTACACAATCTCAGGTGCAGCGAGATCACGCACTGTCCATTGGGCAGATCAGTTTATTGATTGAGTCATACTGGGTTCCGAGCAGGAATCGACGATTGATCAGGTCTTCTGTGAATTGCATCGACCTCGATCGCAGTCTTGAAGTGGTCTTCTGAACTTTGTGCAATGACTCATTTTCATACTCCTCTATTCCAACACTTCATTACATAGTGACAGAGGGACAGATTTGTGACTGTCGCACAAGATAAAAAATAAAAAATATTCAAGCTGGGGATCGCTCTCGCTACCGGGGTTTCATCACAAGCCGATCGTCGATATGACAACTAGCATTTAAATTCTAGCCCGGTTGTAAGTCACATCTTCATCACAGTTCGCACAATACTGTAGGAGTCATGCTGCAACGTGCTGATCAGAATCAAATCTATCAAACACTCACGCAGCATATCTTCATGATGAGTTTCTCGAATCGACCTCTGGCACCTTCCACCCACCGTGATTGGTGCGTCTTAATTCCACCCAATTTTGGCTGGAGGATACACAATGCCAATGGAACACTCCGACAACTCATATGACCACTGCAACGATGATGTCGTTCGCTCTGATGATTCATTCACCTCACCCCCCGCAAGCAGCGACGAATGGAGCAACTTTAATCAGCATTTCTTAGAATTGCTCAATCCGAAGACTTCGAGCGGGCTTGCTTTGTTTGCATTTTTACGCCGGATCTTGCAGCAGTTTCACCTTAACACGGCTTACAGCGAAGCGTATTTGCTGAATGAAGCCTATATTCGCGCTCATCGACTCATTCAAAACAATGGGGTTGCAATTTTGTATCCCGATCGGTGGCTGCGGAAGACAACGTTTAACATTGTGCGTGAGCTAAGCCGCGCCTATCGCTCAACGGAGTCGATCGATGAAACTGCGATTGACTCGATCGCGCCCTCTACAATCCCGGATACGACCTTAAAGCAAGAATTGGAGGTGCTGAAAGAAGCTTTACAACAGCTTGATCCTGAAGAGTTGAAGCTCCTGAATCTCAAAATCGTCAAAGGCGAATCTTGGCGCAGTATTCGCTTGAGCTTGGCGGAAGATGGCTTTTATCTCAGCGAACCTACGTTGCGAAAGAAGAAAGAGCGCATCCTCAGAAAGCTGCGAGAGATTTATCATGCGCTGAAACCCCTGTCGGATTTGGAATCATAGTGCTCGATCGAGCTTCAAGGTGTCCTAGGATTGATTGTCTAGCCTGGGAATTTTAGTTGTTAAAAATTCCCCAGGCTTGATTCAAGCTTGGGGATCATTTGAATGAGATAGATATTGTTCCGATCGCAGTAGAGTTTGCTAAAGCAGTTCAGTTAAACTCTCGTTTCCAAAGGGCTGTAAAACCCAACACTAAAATCACTGACAAGACCAGAAATAACGCCCATTCGATCAAAAACCTTGTGTTGAAGGTCGATGCAGTCAGGGTATTTCCAACATTCGGGCGGAGTTCATGAGGAGCTGACCGAGCAATTTTAACCGGAGGGAGGGACTGTTGTGACTTAATTAACTCAGCCTGCGCTCTCTCTTGTAGCCTTCGGGACTGACTCAGGTGGTATTGCGCCTGACGATACCAGTACTGAGCCTTTTGATATTGATCCTGCTTCTCCGCAACAATCTGCTTTAGCTCTGCTTCCTGCTGGCGTTGTTCTGCCTGGAGTTGCGCCTGCTCGATCGAGATCTGTTGGTCTTCTTGAGATTGCGGTCGATCGAGGAGTGCAGTTTTGCTTACAGTTGCCTGACGTTCTGTGCTAGTTGATAGCTGCGATCCAGCGCTTGCACTCGGATAGACCGGAGGTGAAAGCTTGACTGCTGATGTTTTTACCGTCTCCCACGGCAAACTTGGGATCTGTAAGATTGAAGCAAAACATTGTCTACTGACGATCGTCACTCCTGTCATTAATGCTGCGCCTGTAGTAAGGGCAGCAATCAGAAATCCCGCTCTTTGGCGCATCGTTGGACGAGACTTTGAGTAAGACATCGGTGGCGTAATCATCACTGGAAGGGGTGGATCTTCTATTGATAAAACAACCGACGCATCAGACTGGGCGCATTGGTCTAACAATAAATTCAGTAACTCTTTAGAGCAACTTGTTTCGGATGGCGGTGTGAGAAATTCCAGGATACGTGAAGTTTGATCTGCATAGAGACTCTGGGCATCGTCGCTCAACAAATCTGTGGACTCAAGTAATGCCTGATCGATTTGACTGAGTAACAGTGCCAAACCATCATTCGTTTCTGCTAGCTCTAAAATTTCACTGATTTGATCCGCCTCCGCCTCAGACAACACAGGCTGACTAGAAAGCAATACATATCGTCGCAGCACATCAAGCATAGAGCCACTCATGCTTGCTTGTGCTGCACTCTGATCGCTTGAGGAAACCGCACCGAGATCAGGAGCATGAAGATACCAATCATCAATCTCGTTTAGTACGAAGTCCAATCCTTCGTGCTGTGTTGCAAGCTCAAGGATCTGAGCGACGCGATCGCTAGTTTGCTCAGTCATATCGGGTACAGCAGATAACTTTGCATATTCGATCGCTAACCTAACTGAGTCAGGCGATAGCTTTACCCGGTGTAATAGCTTCACCCGATGTAGAAGATCTTCTGTGTTCAACATAGTTTCTGTTCCCAAGTAAAAAACGTCCAGCATCTCTACTCATCAATCTCACTAGCAGATTGACGCAGTTGTTTGAGTAAGCGACTCACCTTTTGACGCAGGGCTGCGACCGTTCCGCCCCGCTGCTGTGCAATTTCTTCATACGACAGTCCTTGCATTCTGAGGTGCAGGATTTCTTGGTCGGCTGTCTTTAACTTTGCTAATGCCGTCAGCAACCAGGCTAATCGCATTTCCAAAAGCTCATCCGTATCACAATAATCGGGCGCATTCGGAAGCTTTTGATCCTGCAGCGGTTCAGTCCTTAGTTTTCCAGCTTTGCGGCTGTACTCTCGAATGATATTGAACGCAGTGGATTTAAGCCAAGCTGGAACAGAGCGAATCTCTTCGCCCTTCTCGATCGCTTTTACGGCTCGGTTATAGGCATCGAGAAAGATGTCGCGGGGATCGTACTGATGCTCTAAATGAAACTGTCGCAGCTTCCAAGCGATGAATGGAAGAATCTGATGCAGTGCATCTGTCTCACCGTTTAGCACCTCAGCAACAATGCGATCGAGACGGTAGCGCTGACGATCGGATGAACTCACTAATACAGAGTTGTCTAAAGGCTGCGGATCGGGCATGGGGCTATTCAAAGGGGGGCTTGTCATAGTCGGTAGTCCCTTAATTTTTAGATGAGAACAGAGCGAAGCCATCACACCACTGCACAGAAGCGACACTTGAACCAGACAGCAGAGCGGCAATTCATGGGCGCTCTTGTTATTACTGTGTAAATTCCAGCGTGAGTGTGACATTTCGCCTGAGCGTAAATTCACTTTTACCTGATCGCAGCACATTGCACGATCGACGCATGCGTCGATCGTGCAAGTCTCAAACCCTGGAAAATTAACGAGCGCGATCGAGTTGAGCAATCACGCCGCCAAAGGCAAAATTCTGCACCATTTCAGATTGCAGAAAATCATGCGGGAATCCAAGCTCGATCGCGCTAACTTCGTTGAGTCGATCAAGCTGTTCTGGTGTTAGCTCAAATTCCAAACAAGCGATATTTTCTTGAAGTTGCTCAAGCTTGCGCGATCCAACGATCGGAATGATTCCCCCCGGTTGCCGTCGTATCCAGTTGAGCGCGACTTGCGCTGGCAACCGATCGATTTCGTTAGCAATATCGACAACCGTTTGCGCGATCGCAAGCTGTTTCTCGGTCACGGGTCTTGAGCTATTCGGATTGCTTAAGCGCCCATCCACGGGGTCGGGCTTGTTGTATTTTCCGGTCAAAATTCCCGCACCGAGAGGACTCCAGGCAGTGACTCCAATTTCAAACGCCCGCGCCATTGGCAATAAATCGCGTTCCGGTGTCCGTTCAACCAGCGAATATTCGATCTGTAAGCCGATAAACGGTGTCCAACCCCGCAACTGAGCGATCGTATTGGCTTGCGAAATAATCCAGGCAGGCGTATCAGAAATACCAATGTAAAGAACCTTCCCTTGGCGCACCAGATCATCAAACGATCGCATTACTTCTTCGACCGGAGTTGTATGATCCCAAGCGTGTAACCAAAGCAGATCAATGTATTCCAAATTCAATCGCTTTAGGCTTGCTTCAACCGCTTGCACCATGTTCTTGCGATGATTGCCGACAGCATTTACACCTCCGTTTCCCATATTGAGCGAATATTTTGTTGCAACGACCCATTTCTCGCGATCGGGCTTGACAAACTCTCCAACGAACTTCTCGCTGGTGCCGTTCGTATACAGGTTCGCGGTATCAATAAAATTTCCGCCTGCTGCCGCAAACGCATCGAACATCTTACGGCTTTCTTCATACGCTCCTCCCCAGCCCCAATCATCGCCAAATGTCATCGTGCCTAAGCAAAGTTCAGAAACCCGCAGTCCGCTGTGTCCTAAAAGTTTGTAGCGCATGAGATTCTCCTGATTAGTATCGAGGATAGGAGGTCGGGAAATATCAACCGTTATAACTATTACTGACGCGATCGACAAACACAGTTGCGTTGAACACAGTTGTGTTGAACGGCGATCGTCCTCCCCGAACTCTACTATCGCTAAAGCGGTGGGCGTTACTTTTCGGCGTGGAAGAAATCTTATGTCTTGTGAAGTTCCTGTCAATCCGGGGCACACTAGGCAAGCCCGCAAGATACTCAAGCGACTCCGCTCACTTGGATTGACGAAACAGGATTGATTATGTCCATCGAGAAACTTCAACCCGCGCCAGCACAGCAAGTCGGTGTTTACACACCATACTATCCGCAGGCCAACAAAAAGCAGCTTCTACCTTTTGCGATCAGTCTTTATCAAAAAGGCGCGTTAGAAGGAGAGCGCAAAATTGAAGGCGGTTCTAGTATTCCGTTTATTGCGACTTGGAATGTTTCGACCCTGCCAGCAGATTTGTGCCGCTGCCGCATTCAGTTTGAGGGCAATGCAGAACTCAGCTATGAATTGATGATGGCAAACTTTGAGTTTGTCGATTTCCTGATCGAAGTAATTCTTAACTTTAAGCGCAGCCGCCTTTCTGATTTTTCGCAAGCGTTTTATCGCAAGCTACTCCGCATCGACGACTAGCATTAATTTGATTTGAGGGGGACGATCAAGTGCGATCGTCCCCCTTATTTTTTTGCCGCTTTATTTTGCGTTTCCTATAATAATGTTCTGTAATGCTAATGTGCGTTAAAACCCATCTACATAAGTAAGGTAGAATGCTTAGTCTGAGATGGCTCTTCAGATTTATTAATTAACCGGAGTAGGAGTGTGCCAAAGTCTGCTAAGTATTTATTAATCGGTTCCCTAGAAGCGTATAGTGGCAAATCCGCTGCGATTCTAGGACTGGCTCACCAACTGAAAGCGCGAGGGCTAGATCTGGCTTACGGTAAGGCGCTAGGCGGGGGTTGGGGACAAACCCAAATGGCAGACAACGATGGCGATATTCAGTTTGTTGCGGAAACGATCGGGCTAAGTGACGATCGACTCCAAGCTCCGGTGCTGATGCTGAATCCCGATACTGTAGAAAAGCGTATCAACGGCTCTGATACACAGGATTATGGTCAACGGTTAGCTCAGCGATCGCAAGCCCAGGGGGGCGATCTGGTCATTCTCGAAGGCCCTGGAACCCTGAGCGAAGGTAAACTATTTAATCTGTCCCTGCTGCAAGTTGCGGATGCAATCCAAGCACCCGTGATGTTGGTGGCGCGATTTCATTCGGTGTTGTTGTTAGATCCGATTCTGACCGCTAAAGAACAGTTGGGCAATCGTTTAATCGGTGTTTTGATCAACGATGTACCCAAAGATCAGATTGATTCGATTAACACTTCGTTCCGTCCCTATTTGGAAAAGCAGGGAATTGCTGTTTTTGGTGTGTTGCCGAGCAATACGCTGCTAAGAAGCGTGAGTGTTGCAGAATTGGTGCATCAACTCAAGGCTGAGGTTCTGTGTCGCGGCGATCGCTTGGATCACATGGTCGAGAGTTTGACGATCGGGGCAATGAACGTGAACTCAGCTTTGAAATACTTCCGCGCTCGTCAAAATATGGCAGTGGTGACGGGGGGCGATCGGACTGACTTGCAGCTTGCTGCACTGGAAACTTCGACGCAATGTATCATTTTGACCGGACACATTCCGCCGACAAAAGAGATCATTTCACGCGCAGAAGATCTAGAGATTCCAATTCTCTCAGTCGATCTCGATACGCTGACAACGGTTGAGATTATCGAACGCGCTTTTGGGGAAGTGCGACTGCAAGAACCGATTAAATTTCAATGTATCTGTCAGATGATTGAGACTTATTTTGATAGCGATCGACTGCTTTCGACTCTGGGATTAATGCCTGCTGAAGCGCGTTAGTTCTGCGAAGATTTCTCGATCGCTGCCTGCCGAAATCCCAACACAATCAGAATATTCGACAAAGTAAGAAAAGATTCTGCGCTGCCATGTAGCCAATCGACATCTGCTAATTGCTTCCCATAATGCACCTGGGCATAAATTGCTGCAGGAATGGTAATTGCAACAAATACTAGGGTCATGTAGAAGCCAATTAGTGCAAGACGGGGCGTTTTTTGCGATCGCGTCAAAAACCACAAAAATCCCAAATAGGGAAACAATGACATTGCAAATAATGTTTCTTTAGAAATCATGATTCTGTTTTTTGAGTAGAACGCCAAATCCACCAGCCTGCGGCGCAACAGGCACAATTTCCTACGACCGTCATCGCGGCTTGCAGTGTGACCAGCCAATCGAGTGCAGGCGCATTATCGAAAAAATGCCACGTACAAGCGCACATCGCACTGACTAGCGCGGGAAGCATCCCGAACGAGAGCGATCGCCAAACCAAGTCGCCGCTAATTTCGGCATAGCGCCAAATCAACCAGATCGCTGCTATCCATTCGATTACGCTGGAAACGTGAATAATCCAAGTGGGAATTGAAAGAGCCGTCATAGCGTAGAGCGAAAGGTACTCGTTCAATTCTAAAGGGTCTCAGCATTGCTGATTTATTCTGCTTCAGAAATCGGTGATTGGTTTTATTGTGACGTTTTGGGCGATCGCGGCTCTAACCTGCCTTTCATCGACTGAAATCAGTGGCAGATCTAGCTGTTCAGCAAGCGCAACGTACAGCGAGTCATAAATTGCTAGTTGATAGGTTAGACCAATTTGCAGCGCCTTCGGTAGAAGTGAGAGAACAGGCTCGATTTGAAAGGGTAAACGTTGTAGTTCTGTCACAATCTGAGTGGCGATCGCGAGATCTAAATTGTCAAACCGAGCGGCTTTCCAAAGGACGTTTGTACATTCCAATAAACAGAACTCAGGGAGATGTAAGCGATGTCCTTGATACATCTGCGAGATTAGGTTTCTAGATTCTGGGGTGTATTGCTGAGTAATTGCATATTGAATCACAACACTTGCATCAACGACATAATCAGCCATTAGGCATTTCGATCCTCTTGAATCATTTCTAAAGTTGTTCGTGATCCGGGGGGAGGTGTCCAGCGAATCCGATCCATTGATGCTAAGACTTCTTCAAGCGTGCGATCGTCTTTCGGTGCTGGCTGCAATTTCTCGTCCACTACTTGTGTTACAAACGCTTTGAGATCGTCGATCGTCATATCGGCAACTCGTTCTGTGTTCATGATGAGAGATCCAAAAAATGTGGTCTTAACTTTAATGTACCAGTGAGGTTCTGAAGATTACTGAATACAGTAGAGTTAGAGATTGCGGGTTAGATTCTTCAGCAGCCTATGCGTGCAGTTTTGTGTGGTTATTATGGCATGGGAAACGGGGGCGATGAGGCGTTACTCGCTTCGTTGCTGCAATTGTTGCCGGATGATGTCGAGCCGATCGTGCTATCTGGTGATCCTGCCCAAACTCGCGATCGCTATCGAGTGGAAGCGGTTGATCGCAAATCTTTCCCTGCGGTGCTGAGTGCGTTACGCCGATCCGATGCGTTTATCTGGGGCGGTGGTAGTTTGATGCAGGATGCCACCAGTGCGATCAATCCGATTTATTACGGGGGATTGATGCGACTGGCGCAGATTATGGGATTAAAAACGATCGCTTGGGCACAGGGAATTGGACCCTTGAAGCGATCGTGGGTGAAACAGTTAACGCGATCGACCTTTAAGCACTGTACTGGAGTGAGTGTGCGAGATCGGGCTTCTGCGGCATTATTACACGAATGGCAGATTCCGTTTACGCTGGCACCCGATCCGGTTTGGGCAATGGAATCGACTCCAGTAGAGGGATTGTGGAATCTACCCGCGCCGAGAGTTGCGGTGAATTTGCGATCGCATCGTCATCTCACTCCGGAGCGTTTAGCCGTTTTCACTCGTGCATTGATTGACTTTCAGAAAGCCACACAAACTTGCTTACTGTTACTGCCATTTCAAGCCAGTCAGGATTTTGCGATCGCGCAATCGCTCTACGAACAATTACCCGAAGTCAGTCACATTCTGCAAATTCAGCATCCGCAGGAATTGAAAGGCGTGTTCCGGGGTGTGGAGATGACGATCGCGATGAGACTTCACGGATTGATCATGGCGGCGGCGGAAGGCTGTCGCTGTTTTGGACTCAGCTATGATCCGAAAGTGACTCAACTCATGAGCGATCTGGAGATGCCCGGATGCGCGATCGCGGATCTGCCTACAGATGCGAATGAGTTGAGTCGGATGTGGATCGATTTGTATGCGAACGGAGACGCGCTTTCAGACGATCAGATTTATGGACTCGTCGATCGCGCTTTGTTTCATCAAATGGTGCTCGAACAAGCGTTAGAACGCACTCACCGTTAAGCTTCCCGGTTTAGATAAATCTCCGTGAAGCTTAACGCCGCGATCGTTCGCTGCTAAATGCCGCACAATTATGTAAACCGATTCCACTTCATCCGGTTTTCCGACATTAATTGCCAAGGTTTGCAGTGGGAGCGGCGTTTTTTCCTGTTGCAAGACTTCTACCACTTTGCGCTGTAGATCAAGAATCGCGGCGGCGGCTTTTTTACCTGCTTCTACTCCGGGTTGGTGATAGGCATTGATATTGACTAAGAAACCGTAGAAACCCACAGCACGATCGTACAGTGCAATCAAAGCGCCAATGTGACGGGGAGTCACTTCGGGAATCGTGACGGTAATAGAATCGCGATCGTTCTCATACAAAGCTTTGCGAGTCCCTTGAAGCAAGCCAGAGAGATAATCACCGGAAGTCACACCGGGTTCGACTTCGATCGAAGAATTTGATCGATCTTTCAACACTTCAATGAACGTTAGAAAGAAATTCTGCACGCCTTCACGCAACTGCTGAACGTAGGCATGTTGATCAGTACTTCCTTTGTTACCGTAAACTGCAATTCCTTGATACACCACGTTGCCATCGAGATCCTTTTCTTTACCCAACGATTCCATCACCAACTGTTGCAGATAGCGACTAAACAACAGCAAACTATCTTTGTACGGGAGAACAACCATATCTTTTTTGCCCTTACCGTCCCCAGAAAAGTACCAGCTCAAAGCAAGCAGCGCCGCAGGATTCGATTTCAAATTTGGAATGCGAGTTGCGATGTCCATTTCTCTCGCACCTTCGAGCATTTCTTGAATGGCAATACCTTGAAGGGCGGCAGGCACAAGTCCAACCGCTGAAAGTTCCGAAGTCCGACCGCCCACCCAATCGTGCATCGGAAAAGTGGTCAACCAGCCTTGTGATTTGGCGAGACGATCGAGTTCACTGTCTCTACCTGTGATGGCGATCGCATTTTTACTAAAATCCAATCCCTTCTGCTTGAAAGCATTCTGAACTTCCAGCATTCCATTGCGCGGCTCTGGCGTACTGCCCGATTTGGAAATCACAATCACTAACGTTGTACTTAAGCGATCGCTCAATTTTGCCAAAGTGCGATCGATTCCTGCCGGATCAGTGTTGTCGATGAAATGAATCGCTAAAGCAGACCCTCCCCCCAATGCCTCTGCAACGAATTGAGGACCTAACGCAGAACCGCCAATGCCGATCGACAAAATATCGGTAAATTTCTCAGCATTCGAGGGATGAACTGCACCCGAATGCACATCAGAAGCAAAGGCTTCGATCTCCTCGATCGTTCCAATAATGTCATTTTTCAGATCGTCAGTCGGTGCGAGGTCCGGATCTCTTAGCCAGTAATGACCGACCATGCGATTCTCGTCGGGATTTGCGATCGCGCCTGCTTCGAGGTCTTTCATCTGGGCAAACGCTTGTTCAAATTTCGGCAGCATCGATTCGACAAAGCGATCGTCAAATCGCATCCGACTCACATCCAAATATAGGGATAGCCCGTCGTGATAATACAGCCAGTCTTGATATCGTTGCCAAAGTGTTGAAGCAGTCATACGTCGCCCCTATTGTGTAGCTCTGATTTAGTTTATAAGCGGTGGGGGAGCGGGGGAGTAGGGAGTAGGGAAGATTTAAGGAATTTGTTCTGGCGAAACCAACTTTACCCGCTTCTAAATCGTCGGCTCCGGCAATATTCGTAGGAATTTAATAATCTGTCCGGTGACTTCAATGCTGATCAGACAATGATCGATCGTGAACCGATACAGAATTTCGCTATTTTCTAATGCTTGAAATTCGGGTAGGTCTTTGAGTTGGTTGATCTGGAAGAAGTCTTCAAACACAAATCGGTACATCCGCTGCATCGCTGCGGACTCCAGGCTTTCAAGGTCGATGAGAAAAGTACGATCGTATCGAACCTCCAAGCGGGCGGGTAGCAGCATCGCGCCGACCGGCATTGTTCTAATTCTGCTCATAATGTGCGGGGCGAGGGTTGCAGGATCGGTAACAATTGCATCGCTTCTTCGCGGGTGAGGGTGTCACCGGGTTTGTGAGCGCGTTGGGCTTCCTCGATCGCTTTCAGCATATAGAGATCATAATAAGCAGTCTCAAGCACTGCCCAAAGCTGCTCTAGCTCCTCGTCGGACAGACGATCGATGAGATGATGAGCGCGACTGCGATAAAGATTCATGTTCCGGTGGCAACAGCTTATCTCTGTTGAGGATGCCCATGCGGATTTGTAAGATCGCCTTCCGGTAGGAATTGCCACAGATTGTGTCCCCGCTTAGGATACGATTTCATTACAAAAGCGCACATCTCCTCCCTATGCTGGATTATCTCTTCTCATTCGATCCCGGATTGATCGGTTATTTAGTGTTTCTGATTGTGTCTGTTGCAGTTTACGGAATTTTTAGCTTGGGGCTAAATCTGCAATGGGGCTACACCGGATTGATTAATTTCGGCCATGTGGCATTTATGACGATCGGAGCGTATACAACGTCCCTGTTAACCCTTTCAGGAACTCCGATTTTAATTGCGGTACTGATCGGAGGATTTTTGTCAGCATTTTTGGGGTTGCTGATGGGATTTTCGACGCTGCGACTGCGCGAGGATTATCTCTCGATCGTGACGATCGGGGTTTCCGAATTAGTCCGGCTCGTGGCGCTAAATGAAGACTGGCTCACTAAGGGAGCATTCGGAGTTCAGAGTTTTCCGCTTCCACTCGGAGAGTTTCGTCCAACGATCGGGACGCGCATTGGCATGATCGCGGTCATACTGCCGATTTTCGGGTTCGTGGTTTGGAAATTAGCGCAGCAGTTGATGGTGCGCGTTAAAAAGCGGCAAACGTTGGGGGCGATCGCTTCGGGCGTGTTGATTTTCCTAACACTGCGATTGGCATTGGTCAGCGCGATCGCGCTGTATGACTATTCCAGCAATCAATCTCGTAATGGGTTATTGTTTCTATCCCTGCTCACCGTAGCGCTGGTGTATTGGGCGTTAGAGCGACTAGTGCATTCACCTTGGGGGCGCGTTCTCAAGGCGATTCGAGAAGATGAGCAGGTGGCGAAAGCACTCGGTAAGAATGTCTTCCTCTACAAACTGCAATCCTTGATGCTGGGCGGATTTATTGCTGGAATTGCGGGTGCATTTTTTGCTTGGCAACTCAGTACCGTCTATCCAACGAACTTTGAGCCGATCGTCACCTTCCAAGCCTGGATTATCATGATTCTCGGCGGTGCAGGTAATAACGCTGGAACGCTCTTAGGTGCAGGAATCTATTGGGCTTACACGGCGTTTACCCGCGACTTAGAGCGCATCCTGCCGCTGGGTGCCGACCAAATCGGCGCACTGCGAATTATGTTAATCGGACTGATTTTGATGGTGCTGATGTTGTTCAGACCACAAGGCATTTTAGGCAACAAAGACGAACTGACGCTGGGGAAATAACGATGCAGACTTCAAACACCGCCGTTCTCGCTGCCACAGGACTAATGAAGAGTTTTGGTGGTATCAAAGCCGTGAATAATGCTGCGATCGAAGTGCTTCCCGGCAGCATCACGGGATTGATTGGACCTAACGGAGCCGGAAAAACGACGCTATTTAATTTACTTTCAAATTTTATTTCCCCGGATCAAGGCAAAGTGTTGTTTGACGGAGAAGCGATCGAATCTTTACAACCTCACGAAATCGCCCAACGCGGCATGATTCGCACGTTCCAAGTCGCACGAGTGTTATCGCGCTTGTCGGTGATGGATAATATGCTGTTAGCGGCTCAAAAGCAGACTGGAGAGAATTTCATTAATACTTGGCTGTTCTCGAAACGCATTCGCCAGGAGGAACGGGAGAACCGCGATCGAGCGATGGAAATTCTACAATCGGTCGGACTCGCAGCAAAAGCAAACGATTATGCAGGCGCACTCTCCGGCGGTCAGCGCAAACTGTTGGAGATTGCCCGCGCGTTGATGACTCGTCCAAAGCTCGTTTTACTCGATGAACCCGCAGCCGGTGTCAATCCTACGTTGATCAATCAAATCTGTGAATATATTCAGTATTGGAACAGTCAAGGACTCACTTTTTTGATTATTGAGCACAACATGGACGTGATTATGTCGTTGTGCGATCGCGTCTGGGTTTTAGCAGAGGGAACCAATCTTGCAGAAGGTAGCCCCGCTGAAATTCAATCGAATGCCAAAGTGTTAGAAGCGTATTTAGGTCAATAGGACAAGGATCGCTCCTCGTGAGATTACTGAAGAGAGGGTTGACGCAAGCGGGACTTTCTCAGTATTCTTTCGGATAGAGACTTTATCGTGAAAAAGTTTCTGTAAAGAATTCTGAATTCCAAACGAGGACAATCACCATGCAGCCTTCATCTTTTCGTGATTCAGAAGCGACTCCGAAAGCGCCAGCAGCCGACGAAGTTGGAGGAATGTTTGATGCGTTTGTCAGTCTAGAAGAAATTTCGCCTGAACTCGACTGGATGGAAACGATCGCAGATAGCTGGGGAATTCCTTATAACGCTACTTCAGCAGCGCCCAAAGCTCAGGAGCCGTAAAATCAGCGATCGCAAATTTCACGCCCAACTCGCTCAAGGTTTCTGGCATCTGAGTGGAGGTAATGCCGATCGTTGGAATTCCTGCCGCTACTGCCGATCTCACTCCTGAGGGTGAATCCTCAAAGGCAAGTACCTGATGCGCCTCTAAGCCAAATTCTTTCAGTGCATAGTTGTAAGGCGCAGGATCGGGTTTACCGATGCCGAGATCGTCCGCCAAAATTAAGCGATCGAACATCTGATCCAACTTCAGCACTTGCAGCATAAAGTGAGCGTTTTCGCGAGGCGCATTCGTAACCACCGCTTGCTTGAGGGAATGCTGCTTTGCCCAATCGATTAGCTCCAGTAAACCTGTCATCGGTCGCAGTTGAGTTGCCAATTCTCGAAACCGAGCTTCTTTGCGATCGGCAAGCGTTTCACTTTCAGCCGGGGTCAATTGAGGTAAAAACTCTGCAATGATCGGTGGATTCGTTCGACCACTCATTCGCTGTTTGTAAATCGTTTCATTAATCGAAATTCCAAACCCACTGAGGCAGTCTTGCCAAGCAATGAAATGAACCGGATCAGTATCCGCGATCGTTCCGTCTAAGTCGTAAAGAATGGCAGCCAGCACAATCTTACCTTCATAAAACTTCACCTTAGAGTAGCGTAGATTAGCGCTGCGCGATCGAAGCCGAAGAACTGGGTGAGCCAAAAATCGGGCTGGCATCGAGTCCTGTCACCAGTTGAAATTCTGCGGCATCAAATGAAACTGCGATCGGATCAGTCTGCCATTGGTCTAGCAATTCTTGAACTTGACGAAAAAAATCAATCCCGCGCACCATTGGAACCCGTGCCCAATTTTGCACAATTGTTTCCACCAATGCCAACTCAATCAGTCCAGTCGGATACAGTTGCAACATTGCCGTCAAGCAAGCATCGCACAACTCATGATCTTCGCCATCTAATTGATAGCTACTCATAATGTGTTTGATTCGCTGTTGTTGGATCTGGTGCTGGAGAGACATTGTTACTGGAGAGACATTGATACTGCGCGATTTGTTATGTTCAAGCGTATCTCAACTTGATCAGTTTGAATGATAACTTGTGAGATATCTCAGTTCCGTTTGCTCTAAATTACTATGGATCTCAAACCTTTTATTCGCGAAATCCCAGATTTTCCCAAACCCGGAATTTCGTTTAAAGACATCACAACGCTCTTGCAAGATCCCACCGGACTCAAAGCTACGATCGATCTATTTGCCGAGAAATGTTCGGATCTCAATCCAGAGTTTATTGTCGGAATGGAGTCAAGAGGATTCATCTTCGGTGCGCCATTAGCTTACAAAATGGATATCGGTTTTATTCCGGTGCGAAAGCCTGGAAAACTACCCGCAGCCGTTCACGCGATCAAATACGACTTAGAGTACGGCACCGACTGTTTGGAAATGCACCAAGATGCTGTACACCCTGGAAGCCGAATCCTGATGGTAGATGACTTAATCGCAACGGGTGGCACTGCGGGCGCAACCGCAAAATTGATTCAAACGATTGGCTGTGAACTGGTTGGATGCGCCTTTGTGATCGAACTAAAAGACCTGAAGGGACGCGATCGACTGCCGCAAGTTCCCATCATTTCACTCGTCGAATACTAGCGCTATAATCACAAAACCGATCGCAAACATCCCTTATGACGACCTCTACACCGAGAAGATTTCGATCTGGATTGGATCGAGTGGTTGAGCTTTTAACGAGCGACACTTCGATCTATGTGTTCAAGCGATTGTTGCAGGCATTATTTACGCTTTTTCTTGCCGCAGCGTTGAGCTTTTTCATCATTCAGCTTGCCCCCGGAGATTATCTCGATACCTTGCGCGAAAATCCAAAAATTTCGCCAGAGCGAATCGATCAACTGCGGCGGCAATATGGTTTAGATAAATCCTGGATCGAACAATTTTTCCTGTGGGTGTGGAACATCATCACGAAAGGCGATTTTGGCACGAGTTTTGTTTACAATCGCTCGGTGGTTTCGCTCTTGTGGGAACGAGTGCCGCCGACCTTGTTACTCGCTGTTACTTCGCTGATTGTGACTTGGGGCGTGGCGATTCCGCTGGGTGTGCTGGCGGCGATTAAACAGCAAAGATGGGTCGATCGAGTGCTGCAAGTTCTGAGCTACACCGGACAAGGATTTCCCAGCTTTATTACGGCGTTGTTGCTGTTAATTTTCGCTCAGAATACTTCACCCCTGTTTCCAGTGGGAGACTTAACTAGCATTGATTTTGCCGACTTAACTCCGTTAGGTAAAATTCTTGATGTCGCATGGCATTTGGTTTTACCGACTTTGGCCCTAGCGATCGCAGGTTTTGCCGGATTGCAGCGAATTATGCGAGGACAGTTGCTCGATGTGTTGCGCCAAGATTACGTTCAGACGGCTCGTGCAAAAGGTCTTCCAGAGAATCGCGTTATTTATGTTCATGCCTTGAGAAATGCCATTAACCCGTTGATCACCTTATTAGGATTTGAATTTGCCAGTCTTCTGGGCGGCGCATTCATTACAGAGAACTTTTTCAACTTACCGGGGCTGGGAAGGCTGATTCTACAAGCGGTACAGGCGCAAGATTTGTATTTGATTATGTCGAGTCTGATGATGGGAGCCGTCATGTTAATTCTGGGAAATTTGCTGGCTGATCTATTATTAAAGGCAGTCGATCCTCGGATTAGCCTAGAAGATCTGAATTAATGTTTTCGCAATCCTATTATTTGATTCGATCAAGAACCGATGGCAGTTATCTCGCAGCTTACCCCAAGCTGAGTGATGACCAAGCGCGATCGCCTGAACATGGATATGTTCTTTTATTTCAAGAGCAATACGATGCGCTCGGATACCTGAATAAATTTGCAGGCGAGATGAGCGATCGTTTTGTCACAGAATTGATCTCCGGATCGCAATTGAAACCTTTGCTCGATCGCTGGGGCTATAAGGGATTTGCCATTGTGCAAGATCCCTTGATTCCAACGATGGAATTTCTCTCAAAGGGATAATAGACAATCATGCTCATCCATCTTTCGGCAGGGTTGGTGTTTAATGAAACTCTCCCTGGTTACAGATGTTCGTGAAGGCGGAATTTTGAGTAGATAAGGGCAGATTAATGCGATGCTGCTGAATTTCACTTTTGCAGAATCCTAAGAAAAATTGCTGTACCTTTGGAGGGTATTTGTATGAAATCTCTGTTATCTGGACTCCGTTATGTGTTAACTGTTTGCCTATGTGCTGTGCTATTGTTCTCGTCGTTTGTGCCGAGCGCGTCTGCTCAAGCAGTTGTGAAAGACAAACCAATGGCAAATGAACCCAGTGCATCGACGACCAAAGCAGCAAAGGAATATGAGGGCGCTGCAAAAGAAACGATCGATAAAGGTGGACTGCAATCCTTGGAAGAAGTGCGCGATCGCACAAAGGGCGGCGGACTGAATGAAGTGCAAGGGACGGCTGGCTTCTACAACATGAAGCGCCCCTCGAACACCAGTGCAGACTCGATTGAGGAGAAAATCGAGCAAGGCTTAGAGAAGGCAACTGGCAAGGCAAGCGAAGGTTCAGAAAAGCTCACGAAAGAAGCCAAGAAAGCGCAAAAGCAAGCTGAAAAGCAAGCGAAAAAGACAGCAAAAGATGCTGAAAAGCAAGCGAAAAAGGCAGCAAAAGCAATGGATATGGACGACTAATTTAGTCGAACCTACAGTAAGTCAGAACGGGGGCGATCGCCCCTTTTTTTATGGGCTTTTATCGTAATTCTCTCTTTGGTTTTGCATCTGCTGGAATCTTTCAAACTGCTGTTGAACTTCCTCAACCGATGTAGGAGCATTAAACCATATTGCTTCTGCATCAGGGATTCGCCGCTCATGTAGGGCATCGAGCGCCTCTACGTCCTCCCGATGAGACAGCACATACTCTTTTAATTCTTGGCGAGACATCTTCGAGAAATCTGGCTTCATTCAAACCTCCAACGTCCATCTGGATAAACCGTAATCTCAAGCTCGTCTCCAGCAAGAATATAGACATATCCTCGCTGATCGTTATAACGAAACAGATGAATATCTCGATAGCCGTTCGATAACCATTGACAAAGAATTAGACAGGTAATAGCTTGTGCATTGGTTGGAAAAATAGCTCACTCCTCAATTCTGGCATAAATATTTTGTCATAATCCGATCGATGTGTAGAAACGTAACTGAGGCAGCTTATTGGTATGAGGGAATTTGTCCTCGATCGCATAACCCTCTCCGCTTACCGCGCACGAAATTTGTTGAAGCGATCGCACACGAATTGATGCAAGAACTTGCCGCCGATAAGCAGTATTCACGTGAGGGTAAGATGTATGGGGTTTTGCTGACCGAAACTGCTGAAGGAGAACAGCAAACTTTAAAGGCATTTTCGGGTTTTTTGAATGGACAAAGTGTTGTTAATGGTTGGGTTCCACCGATTCCGGGACGCGATCGTGTTCTGCATCAAGAATCAATTACATTAACACTATTGGAATCGCTGAAGAAGCAGATCATTCAACAATACGAAATTCCTGAACGTCAGCAATATCAACGATTGATTGAAGAATACGATCGAAAACTCAAGGATCTATCTGAACAACACCATCAGCGAAAACTAGAGCGGCAATACAAGCGACAAACCGCTGAACATGATTCTGATCTAGATGAGCAAAGTAAGCGGGATGGAATTGAGAGACGTAATCTGAAACGCGACCGCACTGCAATCCTAAATCCTCTAAAGCAAATCATTGACCAAGCCGATGAGCAAATTCGACAACTGAAACAGCAACGCAAGCATCTATCACAGCAGCTTCAGTCTCAAATGTATGAGAGTTACCGCGTCACGAATTTTGCTGGAGAAACACGATCGCTCTCTAGTCTCCTTGCCTCAATGCCCACTGGAACCGGAGAATGCTGCGCCCCAAAACTACTTCACTATGCCGCAACCCATCAGCTTAAGCCGTTAGCAATGGCAGAGTTTTGGTGGGGTGAATCTGTTGGAGATAAAGTTCAGGGCAAGTTTTACGGTGCCTGTGCGGAGCGATGCCAGCCCATGATGGGATTTTTACTCTCAGGATTAGCGTCGATCGACATCGTGTACCAAGACGACTGGCTCATGGTGGTGGATAAACCTGCTGGATTGCTTTCAGTGCGCGGACGCTATGGGCAAGATTGTTTGCTCGATCGCTTCTCTGAATTGCTAATTCCAGCACATCGATTAGATCAAGACACATCTGGTTTAATCATTCTTGCTCGTGATACACAGACTTATAAACTGATGAGTCAACAATTCCAGCAACGCAAAGTATACAAAGTTTACGAAGCAGTTTTATCGGGAAAGGTAACACCGAATCAAGGCAGAATTGATTTACCGCTTTGGAGCGATCCGAACGATCGACCCAAACAAAAGGTCGAGCACCAACTTGGAAAACCCTGCATCACAGACTTTCAAGTATTAGACGTGCAAGAAACGACCCGGATTGAATTTCACCCCATTACCGGAAGAACGCATCAATTACGAGTTCATGCCGCTGAAGGACTAGGAGCCGCGATCGTGGGCGATCGACTTTACGGCACAACTCCATCCGATCGCCTCCACTTACACGCCCGCGACTTACAATTTACACACCCGATCTTAGGCAAAACGATCGTGCTAAAAACCATAACCCCTTTCTAACGATGCAACCCGACTCAATCCAAGCCGTTCTTACCGCAGTTGAAGCCCATACTCCGATCGACTCCACCGAAGCCGCCCACAAGGCTGCAATTCTCGATCATTTCCGCCAGAGTAGTGATCCTACAGACTCATTCTGCTTTGAACCTGGACACGCCACTGGAAGCGCTTGGGTGATCGCGAAAGACACACAGCAATTTGCGCTGATTTATCACAAAACTCTCGATCGCTGGCTACAACCTGGTGGGCACGCAGAACCCGAAGAACCCGACCTGCTCACCGTTTCGCTCAGAGAAGCCCAGGAAGAACTTGGAATTATGCTCGATCGTGCTCAAACTTGCCTACTCGACCTCGATGTCCATCGGATTCCAGACACCAAAAAATATCCGAGCCATTTACACTTTGATTTTCGCTATCTCTGTCTCACCGATTCTCAACCCTTGCAGCCTGCTACAGATGCCGCTCGAGCCGAATGGTTCTCACTCGACCAACTCAACGCGCTCCAACTTGATCCGGGCATTGAGCGCATGATCCGCAAGTCGATGGTTCAGATTTAGTAAATCAAATCGGCTTCAGAGGCGATCGTCGGCTCGATCTGCAACTCAAACCAAAACAGCGTCCCAACATTCGGCGTACTCCGAACCTGAAGCCTTGCACCGAGGAGTTCCAGCAACTGCTGACTGATCGACAGACCTAATCCTGTTCCCTTACCCGATTTACGCCCTGACTCTGTTTGGGTAAACGGTTTAAACAAGGTTTGAATCTCATGATCTGCAATACCAGTTCCAGTATCTTCTACCTCAAACCGCAATAGAGAAGAACTCACAGGAAATACTCGTAAAGCAATGCTTCCTTGATGGGTAAACTTCAGCGCATTTGTCAGTAAATTAATCAGCACTTGTCGTATTTTTCGCTCATCTGTTTCAATCCAATCTGGAAGGTCACTCGCATAGGAGATTGATAAACTTAAACACTTCTCGATCGCTTGTGACTCAAACATTTCTATTAAGCTGTACAGCAATGGTTTTAGCGCAATCTCCTCAATCTCAACCGTTTCGGCTTTTGCTTCAAGTTTGGCTAACTCCAACACTCCATTAATCAAATCCAGCAAATGTTCCACACTCTGATTAATTAAACCTAAGCGCTCTTTCTGTTTCGGAGTCAGTGCCTTGTCGTAACTCATCAACTCACTACTGCTCAAAATAATCGACAAAGGCGTCCTTAATTCATGATTCACATTCGCTAAAAACGCGGTTTTTGCACGATCGGCAGCTTCCGCCTCCTGTTTTGCCTGCATCAATTCAATATTTTGCTCTGTTAATGCTTGCGTACGCTCTTGCACTTTCTGCTCCAGTGTTCGCGCATAATCCTGTAAAGCATCGTGCGATCGCGCCAAGGACTCCCACATGAGATACCCCCGCGTTGTCACCACAATCGCGCCAAATCCTACAAGCGGTGTCACGATCGGAATCCACCATCCCCCCAAAAATAGCCCATACACCGAAAGCACTCCCGCCAGAACAATGCCGATCATCCATATAATCGTTCGCCGCATCGATCGCAGCTGTGTCCCCAGCATCGTCCCCACACCCAACCACAGCAGCAGCCAAATCGCTTCAAACCAGTCCGGTACACTCCGCAGAACTGGTCTGTTGTTCAAAGCCGCGCTGATCAACTGGCTGGCAAAATCCGCATGAATCTCAACGCCTGCCGCAGTCAACTTTGCGGCGCTGGAATAAGGCGTGAAAAAGCGATCGTTCAAACTTTCTGCAATCGATCCAATCAGAACAATGCGATCGCGCATCAACTGTGCAGGTACACGGTCGTTCAACACGTCGGTAAAACTGACAGACGAGAACTGCCTCTGCAAATTACGAAAATTTGATAAGACTTGAAAGCCACCCGTATCTCCGCGAACATAACCGCCTGAATTTGGCTGTAGCGGCTCCAACCGAGTTTTACCCAGCTCAAATCCGTTTCCTCGCTGAACTGGCTTAATCCCTTCCCGTTTGAGATACTCTAAAGCTAACCGCGTCCCCAACGTTTCGATCGTTCGCTCCTGCTTGCCCCAAATTGGATTAACCCGCAGAGAGAGTAAGTTCCGACGGACTTTCCCATCGAAATCAATCACCAGATCGCTTGCGGCAATCTGCCCCCGATCCCTCAGAATTGGAGGCGGATCAACCGAGGGCAGGTTTGCGCCGCTCAAAGTTTTCTCTACGCCGATGAGATTGGGAGTCGTTGCGTAGACTTGCCGCAGAGCATTATGTCCCGGCTCAATCGGCAGATTGCGGTAGATGTCTATCCCAATCACACGCGGCTTTCGCTGCTTAATTTTGCTTAAAACATCTGCAAGCTGCTGATCTGGAATCGGATATCGCCCGATCGCATTAAAGTCAGATTCGTCGATCGTCACCACCACAATTCTTGAATCGACGGCTTCAGGGGGACGGAGGCGAAACCAATAGTCAAGCGTCATGAGTTCGAGCGGCTGAAATCCGCCTGCGAACTGGAGCGCAATCACTGCTGTTATGACAGTCATTGCGCTCAGTCCAACCCCTACCCATTGCCGCACTCGTTTCAACTGCTTCTTAACCTTGAGGTGTGGTGATTACAATCCTGTAACGACTGTAGGTCAGGGTTGATAAAGTTGTCCATTACAAAGTTGAACTGGTTACGATCGTGAACCTCCACCGGCTGTCCCCCTGGGCGTTCCTGAGCCGGGAGGCGGCTCAATCTGAGCGCAAACGGGTGGGATGGATACCAGGCTGAGGAACAATCCCATCATCATACTGAGACTACAGAAGTTACGAGAGATTTGGTTGAGAGACATGGTTTTGATTAGTAGATAGTAGATGGACGCTGATGAATCGGAGCTCTTCCACGCACTCGATCGCTGCCTAAACAGCAACAAACTACGAGGAAAGACTATGAAAACTGCACAACAGGACTTCAGTAGAGCGGACTTGGGGAGCAATTTTTAAGCACGTTGATCAAGAATTTTGCTTAAGTAGAATTGCTCCACCTAGCCTGCAAAAATTAGCTAGTTTGTCAACCCGCCAATTCGCTGAAGTTGCCCGTCGCAATTAAAATACTACATTCATCTCGTCTGACTCTCAGCAAACCTACGCATGATTTAAGCAAGATTTGACAAGGCTACTTCGGTCAATTGTGCAGATTAGATGAAGTGCGTTTGCAATTGTAAACATTAGGATTGGAAGGCAAGCCTTACTTAGATTGCGAAGACTTCAGTCTTAATGTGGATCTGCGTATTTTTTAGGAGATGTTTTGTCACTTTAATCATGAGTCATCGTTGAAAGCAGCCCAACAAAGCTGCTTTCCTACTGCTCAAAATTTGACTTATTTAATAAAATTCGCAAACTAATTTAAAGCATTATTAACCAATAGGTATTCAATCAGTTATTGCAAAGTCCTTTGAAGTTAAGACATCAGCTAATCTACTTTTTTCCACAAGTTGTATAAATCTATCGCCCAACGAATCACAAAAACCCCTCTTTCATTCCGAAAGAGGGGCAAAACTCAAATGACTATTTGATACCTAAGAGATCGCAATACCAACCGCAGCGCTTTCAGGTTCTAGACGAACTCCGATCGGCTTTTTTGCAATCAGATACTTACTCATGAAATGAACCTGCTCAGACACCTCTGTAAAGCCAGCATCAGTCAACCGCTTCGTCAGATCATCGGTCGTGTAATGGCGATAATACGGTTCATGAAAGATTTCCGGGAAGTTTTCCATCGCGATCGACAAGTCCGGTGAGTCCGCCATCTGAATTGAGTCACAGATGATAAAGGTTCCACCCGGTTTCACCACCCGAAAGGCCTCGTTGATCACATTTTGACGAGCTGCGGGGGGCAATTCGTGGAATAGAAATACGCTCGTCACTGCGTGGAAGTAGTTATCCAGGTAAGGAAGCTCTTCTCCATTGCCTTGCACTAATTGCGGCAGCGTTCCGGGCACTTGAGACAGTAATTGATTTGCTTTTCTCAAATAAGCGGCGGATAGATCCACGCCATACAGTGAAGCTTTCGGCAACATTCCTCGAATATTCCTCAGAGTGCGTCCAGTCCCGCAGGCGACATCTAGAATTTTGATTTGCTGCGGTAGGACATCGCTAAATGCCTTTAAGCCTTCTTTCAGAGGCGCGAGTACGCGACGGCGCATCGGGTCAGCGGTTCCGTTGAACAAGAGTTCAACCTGCAAGTCGTACAGATTCGCCGACTCATCGCTCAAATAACCATTCGTTTGATGATGGAAATTTTGCACATAGTAGCTGGGTAAGCCTTGAGTCTCGACTCCAGGATCAAAGTCTTGGTGGCGCTTTTGATTCACGCGCTGCCATATTTCCGGTAAATCTAGCCAAACGGCAGGATAGTAGCGGAAGAAATCGTCCCAAGGAGTATCGAATAAGAGACTTGCTGGATAAATCCCTTTTTCGGCATCTTGCCAATCGGTTTCGAGGATGGCATCCATCCGTTTCTGGATGGTTTGAATCAGTTCAAGAGAGAGAGGTTTTGGATTCGGCTTGGTTTCAGCTGGAGCAGGCGCAACGATGTTAAGCAATTGAGTGCTAAGAGCTTTATGGGCTAAACCAAAGTAGCTTTTGCCTTGCTGAAAAGTTTGATATGCCAGCTTAGTGAGTGTATCGGGCATGGTGATATTAAACAGCAATCTACGACTATGAATAATTGTAACGAATTCTAATGGGTGAGAATCGTCTTTGGTGGAACGAATTTTGACTTAAATTTTGACTTAGAAAATGAGCGATCGCAGAAATTGGTATGGTGTGAATGTTCAAGCAAAGATCATCCATGTTTAAGTTTTATGATCCCGATACGCTGGTGAAGAATGACCTGGAGTTGATTTTGGTCGAAAAGTATCTCGGCGATCTGAATCTAGGTGATGTCCCTGCTTACAAGTTCAAACTGATTCGCCAAGGTTCAGATCGAGCGATCGGTCACATCAATTTAAGGATCGGCAACACCCACGATATTGTTATGTACAACGGGCATATTGGTTATAGTGTTCATCCCGACCATAGAGGACATCGACTTGCTGCGAGGGCTTGTCGCTTAGTTTTCCCACTTGCGAAGCAACACGGGTTGAAAGTTCTTTGGATTACGTGCGATCCGGATAACGCTGCATCCCGCAAAACCTGCGAAATTTTGGGAGGAATGCTCGTTGAGATTGTGGACTTACCAGAAGACAGCGAGATGTATCAAGACGGTGAGCGTCAGAAATGCCGTTATCGCATTGAATTGTGAAAACTGAGCGATGAAAAAGCGATCGGGCTACCCAGCCCGATCGCTTCTCAACTCAAAACCAGAACGCTTTAGCAGTCGTAGTAGAGCATGAACTCATACGGATGCGGGCGAATGCTCATCGGAATCACTTCGCGATCGAGCTTGTAGCTGATCCAGCTTTCGATGAAGTCTTCGGTAAAGACTCCAGTTGTGGTCAGATACTCGTGATCGGTTTCCAAACTCTTCAGCGCTTCAGCAAGCGATCCTGGAGTCGAAGGCACTTTCGCCAATTCTTCGGGGCTGAGTTCGTAGATGTCTACATCCAGCGGTGAACCCGGATCGATTTGGTTCTTGATACCATCGATACCCGCACACAGCATTGCCGCAAACGCCAAGTAGGGGTTCGAGGTTGCATCCGGGCAGCGGAACTCTAAGCGTTTTGCTTTCGGGTTGTTGCCGGAGAGCGGAATCCGTACTGATGCGGAACGGTTGCCTTGCGAGTATGCCAGGTTCACGGGAGCTTCAAAGCCAGGAACCAAGCGCTTGTAGGAGTTCGTGGTCGGGTTGGTGAATGCCAACAGCGACGGCGCGTGCTTGAGGATTCCGCCGATGTACCACAGTGCGGTTTGGCTCAATCCTGCATATCCATCGCCTGCAAAAGTCGGCTGACCATTGTTCCAGATCGACTGGTGACAGTGCATTCCTGAACCGTTGTCACCAAACACAGGCTTCGGCATGAAGGTGATCGATTTGCCGTATTTGCGAGCGACGTTCTTGATCACATACTTGTAGGTCATCAGCCAGTCTGCGGCTTGAATCAGGGTTCCAAAACGGAAGCCGAGTTCGCACTGTCCGCCCGTTGCCACTTCATGGTGATGCTTTTCGATCGGCACTCCGCATTTCGCCATCGTCAGCAGCATTTCCGATCGCATATCTTGCGAAGTATCGGTCGGAGCTACCGGGAAGTAGCCTTCCTTGTTGCGGGGCTTGTATCCGAGGTTTCCACCGGGTTCTTGACGACCAGAGTTCCAAATCCCTTCAGAGCTATCGACGTGATAGTAGCCTTCATGCTGGTTTTGGTCGTAGCGAACATCGTCGAAAATGAAGAATTCTGCCTCAGGACCGAAGAAAGCGGTGTCACCCAGTCCAGTCGATTGCAGGTAATCGATCGCTTTTTGGGCAATCGATCGCGGGTCACGGCTGTAGGGCTGTCCGGTACGCGGCTCTTGAATCGAGCAAATCATGCTCAGCGTTTTGTGTTCCATAAACGGATCGATCCAAGCCGTATCCGGATCAGGAACCATCGACATATCTGATTCGTTGATCGATTTCCAACCCCGAATACTCGATCCATCAAACGGAACGCCGTCGGTGAAGCTGCTTTCGTCAATTTGGCTTCTGTGCAGGGTGAGGTGTTGCCAAATCCCTGGCGTATCGATGAATTTGAGATCGATCAACTCAATGTTCTCGTCATTGATCTTCGCCAAGATCTCTTGTGGGGTTGCCATGAAATACTCCTAGTAAATCGCGTAACTTGCTCTACGCTGAGCATTAAATCGGATCAGGAATCGACATTTAGAGGGATGCCGTCCGCTCACCGCAATCTGTCCTGAATCATGGTAGAAACAGGTTTAACGCAGTTTTGTATCAGAAGTTACAAAATCATTTGCGTTCTACAGAATTAAGTATTGATTAAGGTTCAAAGCGCGCAGCTAGTAGGAATTTCGGCTTGACGATCGCGTCTACGAGAATTAAAAATTGTAACAATC
Organism: Cyanobacteria bacterium FACHB-63; assembly: GCA_014695255.1. Lineage (GTDB taxonomy): Bacteria > Cyanobacteriota > Cyanobacteriia > Leptolyngbyales > Leptolyngbyaceae > Leptolyngbya. The sequence goes on along the minus strand of JACJNX010000046.1, from coordinate 171,910 downwards.
ATCTCATCTAGCGACAGGCTCCAAGGTACGGTTCAACATGGAGGCTCAAGCCTGCGTGGTAAACTGAGCTTACATCTTTTACGAATCCCCGAAGCTTGCTGTAAAGCGGGGAAATTCGGCAAAACTCAAATTGAGCCAATTTTTGGGAGAAGACTTTCATGCGGGACGCAGTGACAAGCCTGATTAGAAACTACGACATTACAGGGCGTTATTTGGATCGCAATGCGATCGACAGCCTGAAAGCTTATTTTGATACTGGAATGGCTCGCGTTCAAGCGGCTGCGGCGATTAATGCAGATGCCGCAGAGATTGTGCGCCAAGCCGGATCGCAGTTGTTTGAAGAAAATCCAGAACTGATTCGTCCGGGCGGAAATGCTTACACGACTCGTCGCTATGCCGCTTGCCTGCGCGATATGGACTACTACTTGCGCTATGCCACTTATGCGCTGGTTGCAGGCGACAATGATGTTTTAGATGAGCGGGTTTTAGAAGGATTGCGCGAGACTTACAACTCGTTAGGCGTTCCTTGTGGCCCGACCGTGCGCGGCATTCAAATCATGAAGGATATTGTGAAATCGAAAGCTGCCGCAGCCGGTATTGCGGATACTCGCTTCCTGGATCAACCCTTTGATTACATGGCGCGGGAACTGGGCGAAAACGATCTGTAAGACTTCTTTTTCATCAATGGGCAGAGTGTTGTTCTCTGCCCGTTTTTTATGGGCAAATTGCGGCTTGCAGGCTCTTCATGCAACTCTCAGCCTTGCACAATGTCACGGTTGATCGCTCTTTTCAGTCTAATCCTGCCACAATCGCCGTCCGGGCTTGCCATTTAAGCGATCGTGCGTCTCCCGTAACAATTTCGGAATGTCTAACTCTTCCGGACATCTCGGTAAACAATCGCCGCAATCCGTACAGCGATTTGCTTTGTTTCCCGGAAACCAGTGCCCCGCATTCTCAAACATTCGATAGCGGTACTCACCAAAACTGCTCATATCGTAGGCTGTTGCTAGATTTCGCAAGCGCAGCACTTCAGGAATATGGATTGATTCGGGACAAGGTAAACATTGATAACACTGGCTGCACTGATTGGGGTCGATCGTTCTTTGCGCTTGTAGTCGATCGATCGCTTCCTCGATGCTCAAATCTTTCTCTAAGTCCGGCAAATTCAACTCTTCAGGCTTTGCGGCTCCCACACTCAATGTAGTAATTCGAGGATCGCTTGATAAAAATCGATAATTCAATTCAAGCGGTGAGAAGGGCGCACAGAGATCGATTAACGTTTGCGGTGGTGTGTGTAGCATTCCTGCTTTGTCCGCAGGCGAAATGATGAAAACACCCATGTCTCTCTGGTGAGCAAGCTCGATCGCAGGAGCATTTCGCTGAAAGAAAAACGAATAATGCAAATTGACGAACTCAAATAAATTGGTTTCGATCGTCGCCAAAATTAAATCGAGCGCTCCATGAGTTGAAAAGCCAACGTGCCGCACCCGTTTATCCGCGATCGCCTCTCGAATCGCTTTCATGCAACCTGTCCCAGCTTTGACCCAATCGAGATGCTCCCAAGTATTCAAGCCATGAATCGCAACGCTGTCGATCGAACTGACCTGAAGGCGCTCTAGAGATTCATCGATCCAGCGATCGGTTTGTGCCGCATCTAAACTTGGTGGAAGTTTTGTTGTGAGAAAAAGATTGTCACGCGGAACAGCCTGTAATGCCATTCCCAAAAATTCCTCGCTTTTGCCGTATCCCCGCGCCGTCTCAATATGATTAATTCCAAGCTCGATCGCTCGTTGAACCGTGTGTTCCATCACTTGAGGAGACGACAGACAGCGCATCGTCCCCAGCGAAAACATCGAATAAAACAGGTTTGTCTGACCGAAGCGGCGATACTGCATGAGCGAGATGTTTACTGCGCTTCTCCGCTGCTAAACCGCCCACGCTGAATCAGTTCATCCGGGCTGAGATTTGACACAAATTCTCGGAAGGCGCGTCGCTCTGCTTCGTCTGCGTCGCGATCAACCGGAATCGACGCATCCGCTACAACTTCTTCCATTACCCAGATGGGGCTATTTGTGCGGAGAGCAATCGCGATCGCATCGCTTGGACGCGAATCAACCTCGCGTCGTGCTTCTCCCTGCGCCACAATTAGCACCGCATAAAAAGTATTATCCTGTAGGGAATGGATAATCACCTTTTCTACGGTCATTTGCCAAGCTTCCAAGAAGTTCACGATCAGATCGTGGGTCAGGGGTCGCGGCGGGACTTGACCTTCGAGAACGCTAATAATTGCCTTAGCTTGATCTTGACCGATGTAAATTGGAAGCGCTCGTCGATCGGTTGCGTCTTTAAGCAATACGATCGGGCTTCGAGTCTGCGCGTCTAACGCAATGCCCGCAACCTTCATTTCAATCATGGTGTAGCCTCTAGAACTCCGGAAGCACAGTATAGGTGGAGAAGTGAACAGACATCAGGTCAAAAAACGTACCCGATCGCATCCGGGAGCGGAATAAGGGTCGAGCAGTGCCGTTTACAATGCCCTAGTCTTTGAACTTGATCCTAAATGATCCACTTCAAAATTTGACAAAATAAAGAAGACTTCCCAATTTCATCATTTTTCTGAAGCGGAAATAAAATCAGCACGAAGCCGTATTGTGATTTTAGACTGTAACCTGTCTAAAGGAGCAGATTTCAACAATTCCGCAATCCTAGTCATAGAAGCAAAATCACAAACGGGGACGATCGCTCCCGAACTATTATCATTTTGTAAGAAGGATTTTATTTGTGTTTACAGGACTGGTTCAAACGGTGGGACATTTGGCGATCTTGAGTCCTGAGCAGGTGAGAATCTCAGGTTCGCGAGTCGGCATGATTTTGCAGGATTTAGCGATCGGTGATAGCGTCGCAGTAGATGGCGTTTGTTTAACCGTGGCTGAGATTTTGAGCGATGGATTTGTAGCAGATGTGTCTCCGGAGACGGTGAGCCGCACGACGTTAGAACGATCGGCAGGCGGGACAAGAGTGGTAAATTTAGAAACCTCGCTGCGGGTCGGAAGCAAGTTAGGTGGGCATTTCGTTACGGGTCATGTGGATGGCATTGGAACGTTTGAATCGTCAACTCCAACTGCAACTTCCTGGGAAGTTCGATTTAAGACTCAAAGCGAACAGGTAGCGCGGTATATTCTCCCAAAAGGAAGTATTTCGGTGAATGGCATTAGTCTCACCGTGGCAAACTGTGCTGCGGATGGCTCTTGGTTTACGGTAGCGGTGATTCCGCATACTTATGCTGAAACGAATTTGTCTGAGCTAAAACCCGGAGATTGGGTGAATTTGGAGGGTGATATTCTCGGTAAGTATGTGGAGAAATTTCTGCGCGGGGGTCGATCGGAGACAGAAGTGCCCGATCGCATTTCAGCAGAATTTTTAGCAGAACATGGATATCTCTAATTACGACGGTTTGTACTGTTCGAGAAATACCTGCCAAGTTGAATCGGGCTGCCAAATTTTGTTTAAGTCAGTTTTGGCTTGCTCTTCGCAGTCAACTTAACCGGAAATATTCAAATTTAAGCACAACAATCCTTGAACATTCAGCGTTGCTCAATGTTACGCAGCAATTTTCAGGCAAGCGATTTCTCGCCACTCCTCAAAGCGTTAGTGCAGTAGTTCTCAGTATCGTTTCGCACTTAGTTCATTCTAAACACTAAGCAACTCAAGCAACAGTGAGACCAGCGCTTAGAATCTATAATTAACGGCGCGACTAATCATGAAAAACAAGCAGAGTGCGATCGGAATCGACACTTGATAAATGCTCATTGTATCTAGCGTTATGGCGATAGATGGGAACAGTCGCCCTAATCCAATACCAATGCCAATGCAAAGAAAGACCCAAAGCGTTAGGCATCTTTCAAAAAAGCTTAATGCACCTCCGGCTTGCACTGGAGTAGAATTAGCAGACTGATGATTGAGACTCATAGACTTAATCTCCGTCCTTTGCTTTCCAAGCAATTGCTTTACTCGGTTGTGGCGTTGGCAGCCTCAAGGAAATCAATGCAGCCGCTAAGACAAACACGGCTGAAGTCCACAGGCATCCCACCAGTCCAGCCCATTGATAGATCAAACCTGATAGAACTGTTCCAGCGAGCCGTCCCCCGGAGTTTGCCATGTAGTAAAATCCAACGTTCAAAGCAACTTTATCGTCGTCGGTGTATGCCAGAACTAGGTAAGAGTGAACGGCTGAGTTGAAGGCAAACACAACACCAAATAGCATTAAGCCAGCTACGATCGCATAGTTCGGATTTACGCCGACCGCAAGCGCGATCGCAATTGCAGCAGGCACGATCGTTAACGTAAATGTCCAAAATCGAATCGTGCTAGTAGAAGGCGGACGACCTGAGCCAAATCGCTTAATTAAGGTTGGTGCAGACGATTGAATGATGCCGTAACCGATGACCCAAATTGCCATGAATCCGCCAACTTGGTAAAACGACCAACCGAGCGGTCCACGCAGAAACACAGGTAAGCCGACGACAAACCAGACATCACGGGAGCCAAACAAAAAGAATCGTGCAGCAGAGAGAATGTTAATTTCGCGGCTCTTAGAAAATAGTTGCGTGAACTTCACCTTCCCTTTGATTTTGCCCATCCCACTCGGCAGCAGCAGTCCGGTGAACATCAAGATAAACAATCCACTTGCCATCAGCCAAAGTGAGTGGACAAACCCGATCGAAGCTAGTAACGCGGCTCCTAAGAAAAAACCTGCTCCTTTAAGCGCGTTTTTCGATCCGGTGAGAATTGCAACCCATTTGAACAGCGAAGATTGCGCGTCTTGCGGCACGACTAATCGGATTGCACTCTTAGAACTGAGCTTGGTTAGGTCTTTTGCAATCCCAGAAAATGCCTGAGACACCATGACATAAGTGACAGTGATCCATTGCGCCCAGTTGCGATCGAGAAACGACAGCATCACCAACGCAAAGATTTGCAGCCCAATCCCAGCGTACAATGTCACTTTTAAGCCCAGTCGAGAGCCAATCCACCCGCCCAAGAAATTAGTAACAACACCGAAGACTTCGTAGAACAAGAATAGAAAAGCAACTTGTAACGGTGAGTATCCAATTTCGTAGAAATAGAGCAGTACCAAAAGTCTGAGCGCACCATCGGTAATGGTGAAGCCCCAATAGGCAAGCGTGACGAGAATATAGTTCTTGAGATTGGCACTGGAAGCGGTGGTAGAAGACATAGGGTTAGTTCAAACTAAGGGCAACTTTGCGAGCGAGTTCAACCATGCGATTGGAGTAGCCCCATTCGTTGTCGTACCAAGCGAGGATTTTTACTTGGGTTTGATCCACCACCATTGTGGATAGGGCATCAATGATTGAGGAGCGCGGATCGTCTTTGTAATCGATCGAGACTAACGGGCGTTCTTCATAGCCCAAGATGCCTTTTAACGAGCCTTCCGAAGCTTCTTTTAGAAGTTGATTGACTTCATCAACAGTGGTTGCTCTCTCCACCTCAAACACACAATCCGTGAGCGATGCGTTAAGCAATGGTACTCTCACGGCTAATCCATTGAGCTTGCCATTGAGTTCAGGATAGATTAGCCCGATCGCGGTTGCTGATCCGGTCGTGGTGGGAATTAGGGATAAGCTGGTTGCTCTAGCCCGACGGAGATCTTTATGCGGGGCATCGACGATCGTTTGAGTATTTGTATTGTCGTGAATGGTCGTGATGACACCGTGCTTTATCCCTAACCCTTCATGAATGACCTTAACGACGGGCGCAAGGCAATTCGTTGTACAAGAGGCAGCCGTCAACAGGTGATGTTCATTGGGCTGATACAGATGATCATTAATACCCATGACAATGTTGAGTGCCCCTTGTTTGACTGGAGCCGCTACAATCGCCTTTTTCACGCCTCGCTTGAAATAGGGGTCAAGCGTTTCGGGAGTGCGGAACTTACCAGAACATTCCAGCACGATATCAACGCCGTAATCTTCCCAAGGCACATCACCAGGTTTAGCAGACTCACTGAACGTTACGGGTTTGCCATCAATGAGAATGCGACTGTCCCCCGCTTCAACAGCCGGTGTCCAGCGTCCATGCACCGAATCGAACTTCAGCAAATGGGCAGCTGTTTCTGCTCCTCCTTTGACTTCGTTGATGTGAACAAACTCAAATTCCGACCAACCCCATGCAGCACGAAAATCTAGCCGTCCAATTCGCCCAAACCCATTAATTCCAACCCGTACTGTCATGTGCTTTACCTTGAGAAATTTTGGCTATATATCAATTTAATTTAGTATAAGTCTCGACGAGGATCATTTCAGAAACGGAATTTTGCGATTTCTTGAAAAAATACATCTAAAAAAATTGATATATTTTAAGGAAAATCATCGATCTTCGCCTGTGGAAGCCGCACTCTAGAACACGGCTTGCTTCCGCAGCAATTCGCTAATCGTCAAATCAGGTTGAGGCAATCCCTCGAACACTGTTCCCACCTTCCCCTGATAGAAGTGCAGGTTCGTCAATCGGTAACCTTCATCTGGGAGTGGAATATATCCCACTTGCGTCACTAGCCGTTTTGCATTGCTGAGATAGTATTTAACAAAGGCTTGGAGTTCTGGTTTCCGTTGAGCCGCCGTGATGTTGACATAGATGAACAAGGGGCGTGAGAACGGTCGATATTGCGCTTTCTCAACTGCCTCGCGGGATGGTAAAACTGCACCTCTGCCTTTTCCGTCATCGACTGCCAAAGCTTTCAGTTCGTTCTGTTTGGCTTCATAGTACGAAAGTCCGAAGTAGCCGAGCGCATTCGGGTCTTGACTCACGCCAGCCACGAGTTCATTGTCATCTTCACTAGCGGTGTAGTCGATTCGGCTTTCTTTTGGCTTTCCAGTGAGAACTTCGTTGAAGTAGTCAAACGTTCCAGACTCTTTTCCAGCGCCATAGAGTTTGAGCGGTCGATCGGGATACGATGCCCGAATCTGGTTCCAGTTCGTAATCTTGCCCTGAGCCGCAGGCGACCAAACTTTCTTGAGTTCCTCAACCGTGATGTCTTTTGCCCAAGTGTTCTGAGGGTTGACTGCGATCGTCACCGCATCAAACGCGATCGGTAGCTCATAAAAGCGGACTCCTGCTTTTCCACAAGCTTCCATCTCTTCTTTCAGAATCGGGCGAGACGCATTATTGATATCAGTTTCACCCGCGCAGAATTTCTTGAACCCCCCGCCTGTACCAGAAAACTGAAGATCAATTGTCCCTGCCTTGTCTCCTTTGGCTTGACGGTACTCTTTCACCATCAATTCGGAGATCGGAAACACCGTACTCGAACCATCGATTTTAATGCCAGAGTAGGAAGGAATTGCAGGATTGGTAACATCTTGAGGGGTCGCTACTGTTTGGGAAGGGTTAGAGTCAGCGGTTGGATTCGAGGTGCAACCTGTGATCCCAAGAAGCATCGCAGCGCCAGTGCCTAGAAGCCGTTTAGAGGAAATGGAGGGTTGAAGTGTCATAGTGCATCTCACTAATAGTTGAGTGAGGAATGCCTAATCATTTCAAATAATTTTGATATGTTCAAGTGTTCTACAAGACATTAGTCATTAAAAAATGTAAAAAACTTGATGGGTTATTCCTCGTCACGACACTTCCGGCTAGGCAAAATCGGGCTAAAGCGGCGAAACTCTGCGAGATACTGTTCCAGCACGACAAACTGAGCCAGATTCAAGCTGTAATAAATCCAGCGCCCTTCCTGTCTTGCCTGCACAAGCTGCGCTTCCTTCAACGTTTTGAGATGAAAGGAAAGTTTCGATTGGTTGACTTTCAACGCCTCACATAAATCGCACACACACAGTTCGCGATCGCGCAAGAGATCCAACACCTGAACCCGTAATGGATCAGAGAGCGCATGAAAACCCGCAACAATAATATTTGATGAAAGATCAACAGTTTTTGGCATCAACTTTTCTCAAACCGATACGAGAGTAATAACTCTCAGTTTAGTATGCGTTCTTTGCGATCGAGAAATATCTGCTTGACTCGTTGTATTGATGAGTATTAATATCGATTAACTTCGATATCTTAACCATGTCTGTCAATATGGAAAGCAGGGAGAGTACTAAACCGACGATCGCGTATTTTTCTGGCTTACTGTCTCATCAACTCAAAGCAGACGAGGTGATCGTTCTTGCGAAAATGTTTCGCATATTGGGGGAACCTGCACGCTTACAGATGTTGAGTCTAATTGCGGCTCAGGCAAATCAAGAAGTCTGTGCGTGTGAGTTAGTAGATCCGTTGGGATTATCTCAGCCCACAATTAGTCACCATCTCAAAGTGATGTATGAGGCAGGATTGCTGGAAAAAGAAAGACGGGGCACTTGGATTTACTATCGCATCGTGCCAGAGCAGCTTGAAGCCTTGAGAAAAGCATTGTCTTAGAAGGATATTGTCAACTTAACCGAAAATATCCAAAATTAAGCACAATTCTTGAGCATTCAGCGTTGCTCAATGTTACGCAGCGACTTTCGAGTAAGCGATTTCTCGCCCATTCTCAAAGCGTTAGTGCAACTGTTCTCGATATCGTTTCGACTTAGTTCATGCTCCTTTGAATGAAAATGTCCTGGAATCGGTTCAAAGGCTGAGAGACATCGTGGCGCTTGTCTGGGGGATTTGGATCGCCGCATTCGTCGCTCCCGCACTCTTGTGGGTTGATGCAAATTCTCGGCTCGGTTATTCAGCCCTTTATGCTGCCCATGCTCCACGCGCTTCATCACCTGCTTCTTTGCCGCTTCATAGCTCTTGAGCTTGTCCGTGACAATCACCTATGGGACAAAGCCTTGTTTCTTTAGTAGCTTACGGAAAAATCGTGCCGCTGCCTCTTTGTCTCGATGTTGTTGGAGTAAGACATCCAGCGCAGTCCCTGCTGAATCCACTGCTCGCCATAAGTAATATTGCTGTTTCTTAATTGTCACTACCATTTCGTCGAGATGCCATTTGTCGGTGACGACAGTAGGTGATAATTTCGCCGAGGAATCGATGACGGGAATACATGGGCAAGGGGATGCGATCAATGTTGAACCAGTACGATTATTCTACTTTTCGGTCAAGCTGACAGTGCCCAATCACCACGTTGTAGCCTGCGTTTTTGATTGCGGTAAATTGCTCGATCGTGGGTTTTCCTGCGGTAGCAAGTCGATCGTTGATTTGCACGAAATTCAGAATGGAATCCATCTTAAAATCGCTCCTTCTGTTGACGCAGCGCGGCGAAAGTTTCGATCGCATCCCGACGACCGATCTCCTTTTGAATCTCAGGCGTGTCCCAGCGTAAAAATGGGTTTGTGCGTTTCTCTAAGCCAAGATGCGTTGGAATTGTGGCTTCATTTCGACTTCGAGCCGCTTGCACCTGAGCAAATCTTGCTTGCAAATCGGGATTTTGTCGATCGACCGTCACCGCAAATTTCAAATTACTCAACGTATACTCATGAGCGCACCAAACCCGCGTACTATCCGGCAGCGATCGGATCTGGCTCAGCGAATCAACCATTTGCGCCGGAGTTCCTTCAAACAATCGCCCACAACCTGCACTAAATAACGTATCTCCACAAAATAATTCTCCTGACTCATCTGCAACCGGGGGAAAATAGTAAGCTATATGTCCGCGTGTATGTCCGGGGACAAAAAGAACTTCACCCGTCCGATCGCCAAACTTGACTCGATCTCCTGCATTTAATTCCACTTGCTGTCCGGGAATGCGTCCGCGATCGTGAACTCCCGCATAAACGATCGCATTGGGGAAGCGATCGAGCAGTTCCCGATTGCCACCGACATGATCATGATGATGATGAGTGTTAAAAATTGCGACCAAGGTTGCACCGAGTTCTTCTAATTTTTTCAAGACAGGGCGAGCTTCTGCTGGGTCAACAACTGCCGCAATCTGACGCGCTTCATCGTACAACAGGAAAATATAGTTATCAGAAAGCGCGGGAATTCGATAAATTTGCATACAACTCATCCGTGGTTATTTTGGTTCTAAAGTCGTCAATACTAAGGCTTGTAAATAATTTTACTCAGGTGTGATTGAGTTCTCATCTAGCTTTTAGGCTCACTTGTGCTTGATATCCTTCTGTTGGACAGTGACGATCGTATGGCGAAGTCGGCAGCTCCAAATCGATTTAATCAGCCGCCACAGCGCATCCTCGAACGGATTCTCGAACAGCGCCAGCTAAATCGTCACGAGCATTTGCACCTTACGTCTCTGCTGCTCGCAAATCATCGCCTGACTGCCGAAGAACGCCGACAAATCAATCAGATTTTTGATCAAATTCAATCGGGTCAGATCAAGCTTGTAGATGAAGGGAAGCCGCTTTTATGACTGTGATTCAAGCGAGTGCTTGGTTTCCGCCAGATTCGTTTGGTGGCGTTGAGGTGTATCTCAATGGTTTAGTCGAAGACTTGAGCGCGATCGGTTTGAATTGCAAAGTGGCAGCCTCAAGACATCAGAATCAACCGACGATCGAGCATTACAACGCGATCGAAGTCTATCGCTATCCGAGTCAGGATCTTCATGCGTTTCACGCTTGGCTTGCTGAGAATCAGAGCGAAATATATCATCAGCACACCTTGAGATCGAGCTGTGGTCTGCCTCATTTACAAAGCGCGAAACAGTTGGGAATGAAGACGATCGTCACAATTCATATGCCCGACATTTCCTGCTTGCGGGGAACGATGATGCAGGGTGGATATTCCGCTTGTGATGGCAAGATTGATATTGCTCGATGTAGCGCCTGTTTGGGGGTATCTAAGCGGGTTCCGACTTGGGCCGCTAAAACATTAAGTCATCTCCCTAGTCCGATCGCGCTTTCCCTGCGGAATCGCTTGCGTGATTCGTCTGATGTGCGATTGCGGCAATTGGGAACGACGATCGCGACTCCGGCGCAAGTTCATCAGCATCAGCGTCAATTTGATCAATTAGTGGAATTGAGCGATCGAATTGTTGTGGTTTGCCAATGGCTCTATGATGCGTTTGTGTTGAATGGTGTGCCCGAATCGAAGCTCGTTCTAAGCCGTCATGGGGTTTCAATTGAAAGGAAACTAACAGAACGATCGATTCATTCTCCGATTCGGATTGGTTTTCTCGGTCGTTGGCAAGAAACGAAAGGGGTGCAAATTCTTGCTCAAGCACTTCAATTCATTCCGAATGCAGCCGTTGAGTTGGTGATTTATGCAACGCACGCCGATCAGCATGGTGCAGCAAACCGCGAGAAAGTTTTAGCGATCGCTCAATCCGATTCGCGCATTCAAATTAATCCGCCGTTAGCGCGATCGGAAATTATGGATGCGATCGCAGGATTTGATCTTCTAGCCGTTCCTTCACAATGGCTAGAAACAGGCCCGTTAGTCGTACTGGAATCGTTTGCAGCCGGAACACCTGTAATTGGCTCAAATTTAGGTGGAATTGCAGAACTGGTCACACATGGGAGAGATGGTTGGTTAGTTCGGGCAAACGATGTCGAAGCTTGGGCGAATGCGATCGCCACTCTTTCTGAAAATCCGGAAACGATCGCTCAACTGAGACAAAGCATTCAGCCCGTAAAAACACGGCAAGCGGTTGCCGCCGAGATGCTACAGCTTTATCAAAGCTTAAAGCGGGAATAATAAGCGCATTGGGGAATTGCATCTGTTGAATACGCCTCCGTTCCCCATTTTTTCTTGTATGAAAGTTTCCATTCTCACGCCTAACTTCGCTAAAGGTGGAGTCGATCGCGCCTATCTTCTCGCCCAAGTTCTCAAAAAGCTAGATCACGAAGTCGAAATTCTCGGATTTCTATTTGGTGAAAAAATCTATCCAGAACCACCCGCAGATTTACCGATCGTCTGTTTACCCGGCTGTAACTATCCGCAGTTTTTTAGTTCTGTGGGTCAATTGCTCGATCGTATTGATGGCGATTTGATTTATGCCGTGAAGCCCAAGCCTTCAAGCTTTGGAGTTGGACTTTTAAAGAAACTAAAATCGCGTGTTCCCGTATTGCTCGATGTAGATGACTGGGAATTGAGTTGGACAGGCGGCGACCAAACACGCTATCGACCGAATCTAAAGCAATTTGGGCGAGATATTTTGAAACCGAATGGAGCACTACGATCGCCGGATCATTTCCTTTATCTGCAATGGATGGAACGCCTGGTCGAATACGCGGATGCGATTACGATCGACACGAACTTTCTGCAAAAGCGGTTTGGTGGAACCTATCTTCCCAACGGCAAAGATACGGATATGTTTGATCCAAGCCGATTTGATCCGGTGGAAAGTCGGCGCAAATATGGCTTATCTCAGTACCGTGTGCTGATGTTTCCGGGAGCATCACGCCCGCACAAAGGCTTGGAAGAGGTTTTGATCGCACTCGATCGCTTAAACCAACCAGATCTTAGATTGGTGATTGTGGGTGGGAGTCCGTATGATGACTACGATCGACAGTTAATCGATCGTTGGGGACAGTGGATCATCAAACTGCCACCTGCTCCATTTTGGCAGATGCCGGAGATTGTGGCGGCGGCTCATGTTGTCGTTGTGCCTCAACGCGATACTGTCACGGCTCAAGCGCAATTTCCGATCAAGCTCACCGAAGGAATGTCGATGGCAAAGCCGATTTTGGCGACTCGTGTGGGGGATATTCCAGAGATTTTGGGTGAGTTAGGGTATCTTGTTGAGCCAGAATCACCGGATCAGTTAGCAAGTGCGATCGCCGAAATCTTTCAGAATTGGCAGGAAGCAGAAAAACGAGGTCAGGCGCTGCGATCGCGCTGTGTCAATAATTACAGTGTGAATGCAATGGCTCCAATTCTAGCGGATGTTCTACAAAGCGTGAGTTCAGCCCAGCGATCGGGATAACTAAAGGCAGTTCTTTATCAGAAATTTAGAGTTCAGCACGCTGAATTCCGCGTTTCTGCTGATTGTTACCCTCTGCCCCGTATGTCCCCAAATCGATTGCTGCTTCAATTTGCCCTCCGTCGTCCGCTTTGGATTGGATTGACGATCGTGCTTGGATTTTCGGGCGCGTTGTTTAACGGTGTGAGTACGATGCTGATTATCCCAGTTGTACTGGGGCTATTAGGCGAGGAGGTGAATCTTAAAGGTGCGCCACCGATTTTGCAGAAGGTCTTTTCGAGCATGGCTGCATCAGGTGGAGAGACACAGTTTTTGTCGATGTTGGGATTGATTCTGCTGGCGATTTTGCTTAAGAATGTGACGAGCTATGGCAGCACCCTGTCTTCGGGTCATTTATCACGATCACTTGTCAGTGATATTCGCAAGGAAGGCTTACGGTTATTGCTCGATGTTGATTTTGATTTCTATATCAAAACCAAAGTTGGAGATTTAATCAATCGATTAGGTAGCGAGATTGGTTCGACTGCAACCGCGATTCGGACAGCCGTTCAAATGCTGTCTACGATCATTACTATTTTTGTGTTTTTAATTATTCTTTTATCGATTTCCTGGCAGTTAACTTTAATTTCTACTGTTTTATTAGCAGCGGTTTCTCTTTCTAATAGCTTTTTTGTGAAACGTGCTAAACGATTTGGTCAACAGTTATCTGATCAGTCGCGAGATTATTCGGTCGCAGTGTTAGAAATGCTATCGGGAATTCGATTGGTGAAAGCAACCGGAAGCGAAACACACGAATACCAGAAGATTGAACAATTGATTAACTATCGCGAAAAGGCTGATTTCAGTTCTCAAGCTAATTCTGCGCTGATTCCACCTGTGAATGAGATAGCAGGATTAACCGTTGTGATAGCAATCCTATTGTTGGGACGAATCTTTTTTAGAGGCGAACTAGAATCGCTTTCTGCGGTGTTGTTAACATACCTGTTGGTGTTGTTTCGGATGTTGCCGTTTGTGGGGCAACTGAATAACGCACGTAGTTCATTTGCAAATCTAGCTCCGAGTGTTTCTGTGGTGAATGACTTCTTGCGGCGGGAAGGCAAGCCGTTTATGTCCAAAGGACACATTCCATATACAGGAATGACTGAGGGAATTCGGTTTGAGGGATTAGCATTTAACTATCCGGGACACGATCGACAAGTTCTAAATCAAGTTGATCTCTGGCTACCTAAAGGAACAACTTTAGCGCTAGTCGGATCATCAGGAGCCGGAAAATCAACCTTAGCGGATTTACTACCGCGATTTTATGATCCCACTGCTGGACGGATTTTGATCGACGATCGCGACCTCAAAGACTTTGAGATTCGTTCCCTCCGTCAAGCAATGGGCATTGTGAGTCAAGATACCTTCTTGTTTAACGATTCAGTCCGAAACAATCTTGCTTATGCTCGCAAAGATGCCACTGATGATCAAATTATCGAAGCGGCAAAACGCGCGAATGCTTATGAGTTCATCATCAAACTACCGCAGGGATTCGATACATTGATCGGCGATCGTGGTGTGATGCTTTCAGGCGGACAACGGCAACGACTGGCGATCGCAAGAGCATTGTTACGTGACCCAGAAATTCTAATTCTGGATGAAGCAACTTCTGCACTCGATACCGTTTCAGAACGGTTGGTACAAAGTGCGATCGATGAATTGAGCCGCGATCGAACAACATTGGTGATTGCTCACCGACTCTCGACCGTGCAGAAAGCTGATCAGATTGCGGTGTTAGATAAGGGGTGTGTCGTAGAAGTGGGAACTCATGCGGAACTGTTAAAGCAGGGTGGATTGTATGCCCAACTTTATGCAATGCAATTTTCAGAAGAACCTCAGACTGTTTAGGAACAAGGCGATGAAAAAGCAAGTAGTTGGAATGGTGAGTAGTTATGTCGGGTTGAAGCCTAGCCCGATCGATTGGTTGTGGCAACAGTCGCCTTACCCGTTCGGACATTGGGGCAACATTCAGCTTGAGGCTTCTGCTGCAAATCCAGATTTTTTGTTGTTGTATCAGTTCGATTTCCCCCGCCCCAAACCACCAAAAACAATCACGTCAAAGGTTCGTGCTAAATTACGTCCGACTCCGTTACCGGATGTGGCTCCACAGTTTCGCGGTGCTCCAAGAGAGCGAATGATTTATCTATTGCGCGAACCCCCGCTCGATGAGATTTTACACATCACTAAAGCAAACTACGAGAAAGCACAACAACACTGTGCTTATGTTTCTGGTCCTGATGACTATGCGCCTGTTCCCGACTATATGCCTGCGATTTGGTACTTAGGCAATTCGTTTCGGGAGCTAAATGAAATGCCGCCTCCTGAAAAGGTTCGCAAGTGCAGTTGGATTACGTCTGGCATTAGTCGGAGTGAGAATCATTTGAAGCGATTAGCATTTCTCAAACTGTTGCAGCAAAATGGACTAGAGTTTGATTTATACGGGCGAGACCTGCCAGACTGGGCAATTACAACGGGTCGAATTAGTGGAAAGTGGTACGGCATGGCTCCTTACTATTACAACTTAGCGATCGAAAACTATGCCGAGAATGATTGGTATGTGACTGAGAAGCTTTGGGATGCTCTGCTGGCATGGTGTTTGCCGATTTATTATGGTGGATCTGCCGCAGATAAGTTGCTTCCACCAGGTAGCTTTTTAAGGTTGCCGAGCATGGATGAAAAAGGCTGGAAGTATATTGAGGAAGTGATTGCGACTCCAGATGCTTGGTATGAAGCAAAAGACGCGATCGCAGAAGCTCGACAAGTGATTCTGCACAAACTCAATCTGATGAATTGGCTTTCTGAATACGTTGAGCGGGTGTCTTAGCTATGGATGGCATTTGTACTCTGGCAAACGATCGTGTATTCGATCAGTTAGTTGCTTTACTGAATAGCATTGAAGCCAACATCAGTCGTGATATTCCGGTTTGCATTTATCCGTTTGATGATCAGCTTGATCGGATTCGGACTGAGATTCGTAATCGTCCCAATGTGATGCTTTACGATGACCAGGATTCGATCGATCGTTGGGATCAGTTTATGCAACAGATTGCACCGGAACGATTAAATCAAAAGATGCGGCTGTATGGGGCGCATCGGCGATTTTGTGCGTTTGATGCACCGTTCGATCGCTTTATTTACATGGATGCAGATACATTGGCAATGAGTTCAATGGAGCACATCTTTGAGCAATTGAATGAGCATGATTGGGTCGTTTACGACTTTCAATTTCTTGATCCAACTAAGATTTACAACACTGATTCTCCAAAGCTGTACGAAGTGTTTCCGAAAGAGCGAGTTAGCAAAGAAATCTTTTGCTCAGGCTTCTTTGCTGCAAAACGGGGACTATTTAACGCAGAGCAGCGAGAAACATTGATTACGCAATTGTTAGAGGGCGATCGAGACATTCTCTACGGTGGAGCAGGCGAACAACCTGTAGTCAACTACATGGTGATGAAATCGGGCATCAAAAGCTGTAATTTAGCGCATCTATTGCCGTTTGGAAAATCGACAGGGTGTTCAATCACTTCAAAACATTTTGAGGACAAGGAACATATTTTGTACGATCGTGGACTTCGCCTCACATACTTGCATTATATCGGGGTAAAACCACAGCGCATGGAAAAAGCGTGTAGCGGTGAGAATGTTACTTTTCCATATCGGGATTTGTTTTTACACTATCGATTCTTGCACGAACCAGAGAAGCGACCTGCTTTTATCGAAGCATCAAAACCACAGCCGAACATTGTTCAGAAAGTTCTACAAAAGTTGAGACGAGCATGAAACGAGGAATTTACATTGTTGCAAACGACAAAGTGATCGAAAATGCGATCGCGTTGCTCAATAGTATTCGACTGTACGATCAAGATATTCCGGTCTATTTGATTCCGTTTAACGATGAGTATCAAAGTGTTCTCTCGACTTTGAATCGATTGCATAATGTTCAATTGTTTCCAGATTTAGAGCTACTGGAGCGCTTAACCTGTCGAGTGGGAGAGATCTTCGATCGAGACTTTCTCAAGCTACCAAACAAAATGCGAAAGCTCGCAGTATGGTTTGGTGTACTAGATGAATTTCTTTACATTGATACAGACATTGTTGTATTTGAAAAGATTTCCGAGACGCTGCAACATCTATCAAAGTATGATTTCTTCTGCTGTGACTATCACTATTCCAGCGAAGGCTTGAGAAACATCTTCTCGCCTGTTGTCAAGGACAACATCTTCACCGAGCAACAGCTACAAGATGTGTTCAACAGTGGATTTTGGGGCTCTCGAAAAGGAGTGATCACCGAAGATCAACTATATGATGTGCTGAAAGATTGCGCCCAACACCGCGAATATTTCGACTTTACGCAGGGTGTTACTGATCAGCCAATTCTGAACTATTTGATCTTGAAATGCTTTGAAAGGCGGGTAAATCTGGTAAAACCTCCTGAAAATGCTCCGGGAAGTTGGGCAGGATCACAGCACTTTGAGAATCGGCAGTATGTTCTATACGATCGAGGTCAAAGGCTCAAGTATCTCCACTGGGCAGGAATTTCAATGCGTCCGGGTGCGCCTTACTGGGACTTGTGGGAACACTACCGATGTTTACATGAGCCAAGTTCCGCATTCTGGCGGAAACTCTCGCGACTCGTACCGTTCAAAGCTTAAAAGGAGGTCGAACAATGGTCGATGGAATCTATACCTTTGCAAATGATGTCGTGTTCGATCAGCTTGTCGCTTTGTTGAACAGTATCGAAGTCAACGCAGGACGAGACATTCCCATTTGTATCATTCCGTTCAATGATCAAATTGAAAAGATTCAAGCTGAGATTGCAACTCGCAAAAACGTCACACTGTTTGACCAGCCTGAATCGATCGCATTTTGGGAAGACTTTGCCACTCAAGCTTGGTTGTCTCATCCGACTGCACAACGAGTTTGGAAAGAACAAGGTAGACCTGCAATGCGTCGGGCGAACTTTCATCGCAAATTCTGCTGCTTTGATGGAACGTTCGATCGCTTTCTCTACATTGATGCAGACACACTGTTAATGGGATCAGTTGATGCAGCCTTTGAAAAGCTAGATCAGTACGATTGGATTGCTAACGACTACCAATATCTCTCCGATGCCAGCTTAATTTTTAACACCGATTCAAAAGCACTGCTGGAACAATATAGCCTTGAAGAACTGAGAGCTAACATCTTTTGTTCGGGCTTCTTTGCTTCAAAAAAGAGCGTTTATAGTCAAGAGAAAGCGAAACAGTTTCTAGAGCGCTTGAAAGCGGGTGAAGCTGATTTTATGTCGCTGCGGGGTTCGGATCAGCCGATGTTGAACTATACCGTACTAGGCAATCAGATTCCATTCTTTAATTTTGCTTATCACGATCCAGAAAACGCCACGGGTTCTCATTGGTCGTCCCAGTTTAGCGATCGCAACCATATCCTTTATGACAACGATAAACGACTGATGTATCTCCACTACATGAGTATTTCGTCGTCTGTGTTCACGCGGTTGTGTCGGGGCGAAGATGTTCCGCTTGCGTACCGCGATTTATTCTTACACTATCGCTATCTCAAATCCCCACAAGATCGACCCCAAGAATTCAAATCTCCGGGCGCGTTTACTCAAGCTCGATCGCTGATTACTAAATTCCGTAAACAGAAAGTGAATAATCTGAATCATCGATTCCGCAAACTCAAACACCAACTGAACAAACTGCGCGGTTAAATCGTCATTGCTAACCGAAGCCCGCGATCGGGTAAGATGAACCCTTTAGGCGTGAGGAATCGGTTTCCAGTATGACCCTTAGCGTAGTGACCGGAGCGGCAGGATTTATCGGCTCTCATTTAGTTGAGGCATTGCTCGATCGCCACGATCGAGTTATTGGAGTCGATCAGTTCAATGATTATTATGATTCTGCGCTGAAGTGGAAAAATCTCGCTCGTAGTTTAGCGCATCCAAATTTTAAGCTAATTGAAGCAGACATCCAGGAATTAGACTGGAATGCGCTCTTAACGGATGTGGAAGTTGTGTATCATCAAGCGGCTCAGGCGGGAGTGAGATCGAGTTGGGGCGCGGGTTTTCGCACCTACACTGAGCAAAATATCAACGCTACGCAAGTTCTTCTAGAAGCGGCAAAATCTGCAAAACGACTTCAGCGATTGATCTACGCTTCGAGTTCTTCGATCTACGGCAATGCGGAAACCCTTCCGACTGCCGAAACTATCAGTCCGCAACCCGTTTCACCCTACGGGATTACTAAGCTTGCAGCAGAACAACTCTGTGGACTGTATTATCAAAACTTTGGAGTTCCAACCTGTTCGCTGCGCTATTTCACAGTTTACGGTCAGCGACAGCGCCCGGATATGGGATTTCACAAGTTTCTCAAAGCGGCTTTACGCGATGAAGCGATCGTTATTTACGGCGATGGACAGCAAACGCGGGATTTTACCTTTGTTTCAGATGTGATCGCGGCAAATCTGGCAGCAGCAGAGGTTCCAGAGGCAGTCGGAGAAGTGTTTAATATCGGTGGTGGGAGTCGCGTAGTGCTGACGGATGTAATCGCCACAATGGAAGCGATTATCGGTCGATCGATTCGTCAGGAGAAAATCGAAACAGCGATCGGAGATGCGCGACATACTTCGGCGGATGTTTCTAAAGCAAAACGGATTCTCAACTATCAGCCCAAAGTAGCGCTGAAAGCAGGACTCACACACGAATGGGACTGGATTCGATCGCTGTATCAATAACGCAACATCGAAGCGAACTTCTTCTATCGCACTCACACATCAATTGGTCGGATAAATTCGATCGCCCGTAACCAAATCAAACAGAAACAATCGATCGAGATCAAACCGCAACGGCAAGCGATCGCCTACTCTTAAATTCAAAGCTGGATCAGTTTGTAAATTGGTCGATCGACCTTCTAACACCGCACGAACTAGCACTTCTCGTCCCAACGGTTCAATCACACTGACTTGAGCGATGCAGTGTGGATCTGTTGCATTCACAGAAAGATGCTCCGGACGAATGCCGAGATCGTATTGTCCGGGTGGAACATTGAGCGCGATCGCAACCGATTGTCCACCGATCTGAAAACTTGAGTCGGTAAATGTTGCTGTAATTAAATTCATCGGTGGACTGCCGAGAAAGGTGGCAACCATACGATTAACGGGTCGATCGTAAATCTCTTGGGGTGTGCCAATTTGCTGAATCCTGCCGCGTTCCAATACGACAATACGATCGGCTAACGTCATCGCTTCAACTTGATCGTGCGTGACATAGATTGTAGTAATGCCGACCTGTTGATGCAATTGTTTGAGTTCAGTTCGAGTTCCATCGCGCAGTTGAGCATCTAGATTCGAGAGCGGTTCATCAAGCAAAAAGACTTGGGGCTGACGAGCGATCGCTCTTCCCAATGCAACTCGCTGCTGCTGTCCACCCGATAACTGTCTCGGTTTGCGCTCTAGTAAGTGACCGATTTCCAAAATTCTTGCCACTGACTCAACTCGTTCTTGAATCGTTTTCGGCTCTTCCTGGCGCATTTTTAGCCCGAATGCGATGTTCTCAGATACGGTCATATGCGGATAGAGGGCATAGTTTTGAAACACCATTGCCACATCCCGTTGACGAGCCGGGACTTGATTCACCAGTCGATCGCCAATGTACAAATTCCCAGAAGTCGCCGTTTCAAGACCTGCGATCGTGCGTAAAACGGTGGATTTACCGCAGCCAGAGGGACCCACCAACACCCAAAACTCGCCATCAGGAATCTCAAAGCTAATATCCTCAACGGCTGCGGACTTACTAAAACGTCGAGTGATGTGATCGAGTCGAACGGTTGCCATAAACTTAGTTAAATCTTTAGAAAAACGCGCCCGAAGTTAGGGAAACGATTCTATCTTATGGTGCATCATTTTAATACCATAGTAAATTAATGTTGTTTATTAAAGTCTGCCTTTTAGCATTTTTGTGAGTAAATCTTCTGGGCTACATTCATCACACGTCTTGATTGTTGAAGATGAAGCAGTAACACGACTAGCGCTAACCGTGCTCCTAGAGCATCAAGGCGCGATCGTGATGGCAGTTGGTTCGATTCAAGAAGGAATTGAAACCGTTCGATCCGGGTTTGAGCCACATTTATTAGTGAGTAATATTCGGCTACCGGATGGCAATGGAGCGCGAGTTTTAGATGTCATTCGACAGCAAGAGACGCATCGAACCGTGGCGATCGCGCTCACTGGAGAAGCAATCGCCACGGTTCGGCAGGATTCAGAGTCGGTAGGATTTGATGTGTATCTGTCAAAACCCTATGATTCAGAAATTTTGCTGAACACGATCGAGCAACTGATTGATACGCCGCCTAACAGCCGTTAGAGAATGTTTGAAAAGTATAAATAGTCCTTTCGCTGCGTTTTGCTTCCGCCCTGAAATTCCATTTCAGGGCAGGATATCGCAATGACGAAGCTTTCTCAACCATCCTTTTAGTCCCGATCGAGTGTTCACCAAACTTTTTAAAGAACATTCCCTTGGTAAACACTTCGTAGGTTAATTAAAGATAGGCGATCGCTTCTCCAAATCGAATTTATAACCGCTCGGCAGTACATGCAGCGTTGCACCACAGAACGCTAAATCCTCATCTGGTAGCAATGCTTCAATGTTATTGTGTACCACCGTGGACTCATCCACGATCGTCACAGCCCCTTCGCCGATGACTTCTACAATCTTGCCGTTAACGACGATCGCAGTATTTTCATCAATTCCAAAGCCTAGATTTGCAGGCTGTTGCGCCAAAGCGGAAAGCAATCGTCCTAAACGTCCGCGCTGTGCAAAGTGCTGATCAATCACGACATTTGGCAAGAATCCCATACCGCGATCCATCTCAGCGACTTCGCGACGTGGATTGGTTTCACCTTCACCCACCACAATCATCATATCGGGCATCATTGCGGCACCTGCGCTGGTTCCTGCGATTACAGCACCTTCAGAAAAGCGCTTATGTAGCATTGCTTCGAGTTCTGTATCTTTGAGGCATTCTGTAATCCGGGCTTGGTTGCCTCCGGTAAAAAAGATTCCGGTCGCTTGAGCAATATCCTCGATCGCTTTTGGATCACTGGCATCATCACGGTGTGCAGTATCGACCACTCTGATATCTTCTGCACCCAAGCGGCGAAAAACTCCAATATATTGTTCCCCAACTTCGCCCGGTAATCCGGTTGCAACCGTCATCACTACAATGTGCGACTGAAGCCCGCCCGCACGCCGCACAAATTCCCGCAGAATCTTACATTCTCCTTCTTTGTCCTCTGCACCCCCAATAATCACAAGCTCCCCATGTGTCTCTGGTAGTGCTACGTTCTCTTGGGCTTGAGTGTCAACCTGACTCACCATAACTATGCTCCAGTCGCAATATCAATTAATTCAACTCAATCACATCCAGGCAAAACGCCATCACAACCAAATGGTAGATTTCGATACACTTTAAACTCAGTTCTGAGACTGAACTATTGAGGTCGAGACCCATTCGATCGACGACGATAGCTTTCCATCATCAACATCAATTCCAATCGGAATTGGTTAAAACTCTTCATTTCCGGCTGCATTAAGTCGATTAAAAATGCTTTGGCTCGTTCTAACGGCAAATGTCTCGGCTTACCTTTATAAACAATTTGATACTCGCCTTCATATTCACCATCGCCATAGCCTGAAATTAAGTGCAGGTGAAACGCTTCTTCTGCTAAAGCATGAACTTCTTCCCGTAGATGATCTGTAGAGATAGTCATACTAGGTTTCCTTATCTTAATAGTTAGTTTGGTTGTAATCATTTTGAGTAGGTTTGTCACCCTGCCAGAGTTCTACGTCTTCTGACGTTGAAGAAACATCCACAGATAGACGCGATCGTTCCACTCACTTGAGTACAGTCTCAACGTAGAGATGAACGGAAATCTTATGGTGCTCGATCGCGTGTCTGAAGTTAGCCGAGTCAATGCAAGAAAGACGGATGCGTTTGACATCTTCAATATTCGCTACTACATGGGTGCAAATCCGTATCTATCAACCGCAGCGACTGTCTTTGATTTTGCACAGACTGAAAATCAAAGTGTTCTGCCGTTAGAAAAGTACCTGAGTGTGATTGGCGATCGCTATCCTCATTTCTACGAGATCTCGTTCAAATCTCATGCTGATTTATTCGCTCAGACCGTCGCACAACTGGGTCAGCTTGAGATGGAGCTGCATTTACAGCATTGGAATCTGAAAGCTTATCCGAAGTTCGATCGAATTGCGATCGAAACGCTACACGCTCGCACCAGTCGAGAAATTATCTTTTCAGCTTGGGATTGGTTTGAGGCGATTACACGGGGGCGGGATTTCGAGATTGGTGATCATATCGAGGTGCTACAGGCACAGTTTCGTCGATCGGTCTATGGTGGCCCAACTGTTTATGCACTGCTAAAGTCGGCGCATTCACAGGGAATTCCAGCTTTCTATCTGTGGGATGAAGGCTTGATGCAGTATGGGTATGGTCGTAAGCACGTTCGAGGGATTGCAACTACGTTTGATGGGGATAGCCATCTCGATTCGGATTTCACAACCCGCAAAGATGACTGTAAAGCCTTCTTGAGTACATTAGGCTTTCCAGTGCCCAAAGGAAGAATTGTCAGTACCTTCAAAGAAGCTCAGAGTGCAGTCGATCGATTAGGCTTTCCAGTTGCAGTGAAGCCTGTGGTTGGACATAAAGGCATTGGTGTTACCGCAAATATTCGGAGTGATGAAGACTTAGAAGCTGCGTTCGATCGAGCAGTAGATGCGGTTGAACCTGAGCATCCCGTGGAAATCATTGTTGAGCAAAGCATCGAAGGTAGTGATTTTCGATTGTTGTGTGTGGATGGTAAGTTTGTTGCCGCAACTGAGCGCCGTCCGGCTTCAGTGGTTGGAGACGGTGAATCAACCATTTCAGAACTCATCGATCGTGCGAATCGCTCTAGTGAACGCAGTGATACACCAACTTCACCGCTTGGAAAAATCAAGATTGATGATGCAATGGAGCGGTACTTAATTGAGCAAGGCTTCTCGTTAGATAGTGTGCTAGAGCGCGATCGTGAAGTCTATCTCCGCAAAGTTGCCAACCTTTCTTCGGGCGGACTAAGCATTGATGCCACTTCGAGCATTCACCTGGATAACATTGTTTTAGCTCAAGATGTCGCCCAACATTTTCGCTTGACTTGTTTAGGAATTGATATCATTACTCGCGATTTGAGCCGCTCTTGGAAAGAAGGCAACTTTGCAATCATTGAGATTAATGCGGCTCCGGGTGTATTTATGCACATGAAGCCTTCTGTAGGTCAAAGTGTTGATGTCACCACTCACATTCTCAGAACCTTCTTTCACGCGGGTGATAATGGTCGCATTCCAACCATTACGTTCAATCGCGTCACCCTTCCAGAACTCCAAGAAGCGATCGCTTACATTCTCCGGCATCATCCGCATTGGACGATCGGAGCCGTCTGTCAAGATGGAGTGTTGATTAATCACTCTGAAAAATCATTGCACTCAGACTACAACAGCAACATTCAGAATCTATTGCGGCATCCGAAGCTAGATTTGCTGATTGCTGAATATCCTGAATCGGTGCTCGATCGCTCTGGAATGTTCTACACCAATAGCAATCTTGTGATTTTGAATGATCCCACTGAAGTCGAAATGATGCTAACGCGAGACATCTTTGAAGATACGAGAGTGGTGATTAAGCAAGGAAGTACGGTTTCAACTCAGCATCAAGGATTGATCGAGCAATTCTCGCTGAATGAAGCAGAAGGATTCAGCCGCGTTTATCTTGAAGCGATCGCGGCACTGATCCTACCTGCTTAACCTACAATCTCATCAAAACAAGTTGGTGGGCTGAATGTATCGGGAGTTTGCCCGCACCAAGCAGTTATCACTCGTTCTCAGCCAGGGCACACCGCTTGATGTAGTCATTGCCAGCCCAGAACGATCGCGATAGGCAGTGATCGATGTTCCAGTTTTGTAGGTCTTTCTGATTGCACCATTCGGTGTGGCGCGACAGTTGAGAGAACCATCTGCTGACACGACCTGCCAAGCGCGCCAAGTTGTAGACTGAGTGCCGCCATTCCACTGATCGACGATCGCAGGCGTGAAGTCTCCTCGCGCATCTGGGCGAGGCAGCGCATCGATTAATTTCAGCGTCGTGGTCTGTCCGAGCGCCGGACAAGCCTTTCCGCCTGTGACTTTCCAAGTTACCGAAAACGTTTGACTGGGGCGATTGTTGAGGATGTCGATCGTGCCTGTGCAGACTTGCTCCGCTCCTCCACCTGAGCGAAAATCTTGAAACGTTCCCTGATAGCGCGACACTGCACTCTCTGGCACTGGAACTCCGGAGACACTCGCCGATCCAATCCAGTCTCTACCCTGAATTCGAGTCACATACTCAACGATCGGTTTTCCCCTACTTTCATCCAGCACAAAGCGAGTTTGTCCAGTTGGCGTGGTGTAAACGGCGGCTGAGGCAGCAATCGGAAAGGCAAGCGACAACGCACTCACCGCCAAGAGATAGCGGTATTGCATGAAACAGTTCTCCAAATTTATTGTTCGTTCCAAACTACGCCTGCACGGTTTGCCATTACGGAAGTAGCCAATAGAGTTTTACAATGCTCAAAAAAGAATAATAGAAAAGACTAGATAAGCACTAAGCCGTAAACTAGCAATTTCCTAACTTCGCGTTCCTAGCCCCTCAATCTTCCTACCGGGCTGCTCGGTAGGAAGATTGAGGGGCTCGCTGCATGGAGCATTCACCTTTTCATCGATCGTACTTTTAGACTTTTCGCTACTGGATGCCATCCACGGCAGCCAAATCCGAAAGGTACTGCCCTTATCGGGAACTGACCAAAACGACAGCGTTCCCCCGTGCATTTCTGCCAAGCGTTTCGTCAAGGCAAGCCCTAACCCAGTCCCTTCATGCTTACGAGTCATGGATGAATCCACCTGCTGGAAGGGTCTAAACAGCAAGTGCCAGCGATCTTTTGGAATGCCAATGCCAGAATCTTCAACTTCTAGACAAAGATAAGATGTTTCTTGATTAATCGGGCTGCGATCGGGGCGCACATCCTGAACAAGTTGATAGCCGTAGCCGATTCGGGCGACTAGTGAAACCGTTCCCCCTTCGGGCGTAAATTTCACTGCGTTAGCTAAGAGATTCAGCAGCATTTGGCGCACCCGTAACTCATCTAAGGGAACGCGATCGCACTCGGCATTAAAATGCAGCATCAGCTTTAATCGCTTCAAGTCAGCGGTTGGCTGCACCATTTTGAGGCAGTCTTGACACAACTCGCGAATCTGGATCGGTTGCAGATTGAGTTCGGCTTTACCCGCTTCGATTTTGGCAATGTCCAGCAGATCGTTAATGATTTGCAAGAGGTGCATTGCGGAACGATCGGCTTGCTGAAGAAACTCTAGTTCTTCTTCGCGGCTATCACACAATCCTTCGCGGACTAAGCGCACACAGCCGATGATCCCATTCAGCGGTGTCCGCAATTCGTGGGAGGTGGTAGCTAGAAACTCGCTTTTCACCTGGTTGGCAGATTGTGCCTCTTGCCATGCGGCTTCTAGCTCACTGGCTCGCTCTTCTAGCCGTTCGACCATATTATCGAGCGCTTCTGCAAGGTGGTTGAGTTCGCGCACTTTAAAGTTTTTTGGGGCGCGTTCGCCGTTGAATCGTTGCCGAATTTTTAGCGCATATTCGCTTAACTGCTCGATCGGAAGCGCTAAATCACGAGTGAGGTAGATCGTGGCGAGCAAAATCGCCGTTAAGAGTCCCAGCGTCAGGATTACCAGCACTTGCTTGATGTCAGTCAAACCGTAGAGCGCACTATCCACTGAAGTGGCTGCCAATACTACCCAGGTCGAGGATTCTCCACTTTTCAGCGATACCTGAATCGCGCTGCCGCCTGCCATCCATTCTACGCCGTTCTCTTCAAACAGAACGGGATCAAGCGACTCTTGCTGATTGGTGGCACGATCACCCACGGTGCTATTCGCGATCGCAGTTTCAAATACGCGCTGAAGCTGCTCTGCATTCGCTTCTTGACGGATATTGCGTCCGATGCGCTCGGTGATCGGGTGTGCCAGAATGACTCCAGAATCGTCGATCACGATGGTATAACCCGTTGTCATCGCGTTTAGTTCGGGTTCCGGCTTCGAGTAAAGAGATGCCCGGACACTCAGCGCATACCGCCCCTCTTGCTTCTCTGATTTCAGCGTTACAGGCGCACTCAGCACTAAGTTAAGCTGATGATCAACGGATAGCTCTCCAGTTTTCGGAGGTGACGCGAGGGCAACCTGAATATTTTTAGCATCGACAATATTCGAGCGTGTGGAGTAATTCTGCCAGGGATCAAATGGAAACTGGGCGATCGCCTGATTCCCACAAGTGCTGGATCTAACGGTTCCATCGCTCACGTTGATCAGTTGGAGGCATTGCAGCGTGATCGGCGAAGAGCGTCGAAGCTGCTCTAGAAAATCGTAGGTAGATTGCGCGGAATTAAGCTGTAGCGCTGAAGAGGTGGCAGCGAGTGCAAGGTTCGATCGCAAGTTGGCGATCGAGGTCTGTAGCGCTTCAGCTTTACGAGAGGCGCTAGCGGTGAGGTTATGCCGTGCTGTTTCGAGCAATCCTGCTCTTGCTTTCTTGTACGCGACAACCTCACCTGTCAATAGCACTGGAATACTGAGCAGCAACAAACGTCTCAGCAGAATGCGACGGAATGAGGATTGGGATGACTTCGCCATAAGCCCTTTATAACCGGAGTAAGGGACGCAGCAGCACAGTAGAGCAGCACCGATGATATAAAGTGACGCACAAGTCAAAGCTTACCGCGATCGGGGAATCGCTCGAAAGAGAAGGAAAGATCAGCGTCATGATCTTGAACGAATTTCCGCTAAAAAACGTTTCTTCACTTTAACGGTGATAAAAGATTTTTGCCATTCTCAATAGAATTTCTTCTGGGGGGTGGAGAGAACTGCAATCAAATCCGTCCTCCTCCGAGTCTCTAGCATTGAACAAATTCCGGGCAGTCAAGCGTTATGCCAGATTTGAGCAAATCTATTACGCTGTATGAAGCATTCTTAAAGTCTGGTCATGGTTGAACAACTCCAGCCCCGTACCTCGATCGCGTGGATTAATCGAATTTCTGAAGTGCCGCAGGCGGCTTGGGATGCGTTAGCCATGCCGCTCTCAACGCCGTTTCTGGAGTGGGATTGGCTGCACAATATGGAGACTTCCGGCAGTACGACGGCTCGATCGGGCTGGATGCCGAATCATTTGACGGTGTGGCGCGATCGCGAACTGATTGCGGCGGCTCCCCTCTATATCAAGGGACACAGCTATGGTGAGTTTGTGTTTGATCATCAGTGGGCGGATTTGTCGGAGCGCTTAGGGGTGCAGTATTACCCGAAGCTTTTGGGAATGTCGCCGTTTACGCCTGCTGAGGGATATCGGTTTTTGATTGCGCCGGGAGAGGATGAGGATGAGATCACAGAAACGATGGTGAGCGCGATCGATCATTTTTGCTCGCGCAATCGGATTTCTGGCTGTAATTTTCTCTATGTTGATCCCGAATGGCGGACGGTGATGGAGCGACATGGTTTTAGCCCCTGGATGCACCATAACTTCGTCTGGTCGAATCAGGGGTATGAGAGCTTTGATGATTATTTGAATGCGTTTAATGCCAATCAGCGCCGCAATATTAAACGAGAACGTAAAGCGGTGGTGAATGCGGGATTGACGTTTAAAGCGCTGACTGGCGATGAAATTCCTCGATCGCTCTTTTCGCAGATGTACAGCTTTTACAGCGATACGTGCGATAAGTTTGGCTGGTGGGGCAGTAAATATTTAACGAAGAAATTTTTCGAGCAGCTTCATTCAACTTACCGACATCGCGTGGTGTTTTTTGCAGCGTTTGCAGAAGGAAGTGATCATCCGATCGGGATGTCGTTTTGTTTAAGCAAGGGCGATCGCTTATACGGGCGCTATTGGGGCTGTCAACAGGAAATTGATTGTTTACATTTTGATGCGTGTTATTACGCGCCGATCGAGTGGGGGATCAACAACGGGATTCAAATTTTTGATCCGGGAGCCGGAGGACGACATAAGAAGCGGCGCGGATTTCCGGCGACTCCGAATCATTCTTTGCATCGGTTTTATAACAGTCGATTGTCTCAAATCTTGCGATCGCACATTGATCAAATTAACGATCTCGAACAGCAAGAAATTGATGCAATTAATCAAGAATTGCCGTTTAAGCAACAAACGATCGACTTCAAAATCTAGAATTGATCAGGAGATCCATATTTTTGCTGACATGACTCAAGCTGTTTTTAACCCGGTTGCCTTCGATGACAAGCTGTCGAATCGATTCATTGAACTCGATCCGAATGGCTACTTTATTATTTATGTCGATCGTGCCTCGCGTTTAATTTGTGCAGAGCATTACACGAACACGATCAACGAGAAGGGCTTAGCGTGTGATCCCGAAACGGGGGAACCGCTTCCTTGCGGTGGTGAACTAAAGCGCAGACCGACGAAGACCTTTAAAGGCAGAACCGCAAAGGAACTCTGTATCGAGGTGTTCGAGAAGCCGGAAACTTGCTGTGTCTCTCGATTAGATCATGCTGCTTATTTGGGACGCGAGTTCGTCAGGGCGGAGCAGTGTTTGTTGAGCGATCGAGAATACGTGCAAGATTAGTTCAGCAACTGAGACAACCGGAAAGTGCGATCGTGACTTTAGAAGTGTTGCTGACAGAAGTGTTGTTGACTGAGGATATGAATTAGGCGGGAACAGGGATATCCAAAACTTCAACTTGCAGCAATTTCCTCTAGACTCCTGCTCCAAGTTAGCGCTACGATCCTTTTCCCACCAGAAAGTAACTTGATATGTTGGCAAAACGAATTTTGCCCTGTTTGGATGTGAAAGCGGGGCGCGTGGTTAAAGGAGTTAATTTTGTAGATTTGCGGGATGCGGGTGATCCGGTGGAACTCGCGCAGGTTTACAACGAGGCGGGCGCGGATGAGCTTGTGTTTTTGGATATCACTGCAACGCATGAAGACCGAGACATTATTTACGATGTCGTGTACCGGACAGCGGAACAGGTGTTTATTCCGTTGACGGTTGGGGGTGGGATTCAGAATTTAGACACAATTAAAAAACTCTTAAGAGCGGGAGCCGACAAAGTTAGCATCAATTCGGCGGCGGTGCGTGATCCGGATTTAATTAATCGAGCTAGCGATCGCTTCGGGGTTCAGTGCATTGTGGTCGCGATCGATGCCCGTCGTCGGGAAGATCCAGCGAATCCAGGCTGGGATGTGTATGTGCGGGGTGGTCGGGAGAATACCGGAATCGATGCGATCGCTTGGGCAAAAGAAGTCGCAGAGCGGGGGGCTGGAGAATTACTTGTGACCAGCATGGATGCGGATGGAACGCAGGCGGGGTATGACCTGGATTTAACCAGTACGATCGCCCGTCAAGTCGAAATTCCGGTGATTGCCTCTGGCGGTGCGGGGAATTGTGAACATATTTATCAAGCCTTAACGCAGGGGAAGGCAGAGGCGGCGTTATTGGCATCGTTGCTGCATTACGGACAGTTAAGCGTTGAGCAGATAAAGACATACTTAAGCGATCTCCAAGTTCCCGTCCGACACGCATAGAATGACTGAACTTGGAGGAGTGTTCCGGTTGCGGCTGATAAGGATTTGCTACCACCAGAATTAGAAAATCTTTCTTTGCGATCGCGCTCAGATAGAAGCTTCTTTTC
Organism: Cyanobacteria bacterium FACHB-63; assembly: GCA_014695255.1. GTDB lineage: Bacteria > Cyanobacteriota > Cyanobacteriia > Leptolyngbyales > Leptolyngbyaceae > Leptolyngbya. The sequence goes on along the minus strand of JACJNX010000046.1, from coordinate 141,194 downwards.
TGAGCGTCTGTTACAATGCGTAAACTATGGTGATAACAATCTTATTCATTGTCATTGCTCTTGTGGCTTGGGCGCTGCACCTCATGCAGGAAGCGATCGAGCAAAAAGAGTTTTCTCTGATGCTGGCTGGCACATTGGTTTCGATGGCAGCCACGGCACTGGTTGGTGTTTACTTTGTGATGGGCAACGTCATGGGTTATGTGAGTCACCTTTCGCCTCAAGAGACAGCAATGAATCAAGAGGCATATGAATCGGTGGCGCGATATCTCGAAGAACAGGATCAGCTTTACATGAATGTTTCGGTGTCTCGATCGGTTCCGCAAATTGCGCGAAACATTTCGCCATAAGTTCGGTAGGATCTAATGTTATAGAGTTTTAACAAATGGGGTGAGTTGGACTTACCCCATTTTTAGTGAGCCATTATGAGTTACTACATTTCTCCCCGCTTCCTCGATAAGTTATCAGTTCACATCACGAAGAATTTTTTATCTTTGCCCAACGTGAAAGCGCCGTTGATTCTGGGAATTCATGGACGCAAGGGAGAGGGAAAATCGTTTCAGTGCGATTTGGTATTCGAGCGGATGGGAATCGAAGCTGTTTATATGTCGGCTGGAGAGTTAGAAAGCCCGGATGCGGGTGATCCAGCGCGATTGATTCGGCTGCGCTATCGGGAGGCAGGGGACTATGTAAAAGTGCGCGGCAAAATGGCGGTTTTGCTGATTAACGATTTTGATGCGGGTGCGGGACGGGTGGATCAGTTCACTCAGTACACCGTGAATACGCAGTTGGTGCATGGAACGCTGATGAATATTGCGGATAATCCGACGAATGTTCAGCTTCCGGGGAGTTATGATTCTGAGCCGACGCAGCGGATTCCGATTATTTTAACCGGGAATGATTTCTCGACGCTATATGCGCCCCTTACGCGAGATGGTCGGATGGATAAGTTTTTCTGGGAACCCGATCGCGCCGATCGCATTGGCATTGTTGGCGGAATTTTTGAAGTCGATCAGGTGTCAAAAAGCGACATCGAGAAATTAGTCGATCAGTTTCCGGATCAAGCGATCGATTTCTATGGGGCATTGCGATCGCGGCTGTATGACGAGCAAATTCGTCGTCTGATTGAAGATGTGGGACTCGATCACATTTCTCAGCGAGTGGTCAATAGTAACGATCGTCCCCCAGAATTCCGCCGACCGGATTTCAGTTTGCCGCATTTAATTGAAGTCGGAACGACAATGGTGCGCGAACAGAAACGACTTCAAGAATTGCGATTGGTTGAGGAATACAATCAAACGGTTCACAATCGCGGTCTCGGTCAGATTAAAATGACACCGCAACCTGTCCATAATGGTGCAACGGTTTCGGAACCTGTGCGAGTGAGCAGTTACAACGGTCAGCCTTCGAGTAATCGATTGACTCCTGAGATTGTGAGCGAAGTGAATCGCATTTTGGGACAGGGACAACGGCTCGGAATTGAAGTAGTCGATGCCCGACGATTTAGAACGAATTCTTGGAACTGCTACGGAATGTTTGAAGGGGATGGAGCGGCGGCAATTTCTGCATTGGAATCTTGTTTAGATGAGAATCAGAAGAATTACGTGCGGATTGTGGGAATTCGTGATCGACAACGGGTGATTGAAACGATCGTGCATCGCCCTAGCTAGTTGAGACTGTAGCGATATTTGAAAGTTGACTGTAAGAAGCAAGAAACATGAGTGATAGACCAGATATACCTACTCACTTCATTTAAAGAGACAAGTTTTAGTTGAAGCAGGACACAGGTGTGCAATTCCAACTTGCCGACAAACTCCTGTAGAACTAGCTCACATCATTCCTTGGGCAAAATGCCAAAAACACGAGTTTGAAAATCTTATTGCGTTGTGTCCAACTTGCCCTACAAGGTTTGATAGAGGAGATATAGACAAAAAATCTATAGAAATGTACAAGCAGAGCCTTTCTGTGTTGAATAGTAGATACGGTGATTATGAGCAAAGAATTTTGCAGCATTTCATCGATAATCCTGAAGCCGAGTGTATTAACCTCCCTTTTGGACAAAACACTGAAATATTATTGATGTACCTACTTCGAGATGGGCTACTAGTTGATCAACCGGATAGAAGACCAGTCACAATGTCATCTAGAGAACGCGAATTTATGTGGTACGCATTGACAGATAAAGGAAAATTTTTTATCTATCAGTGGAAATCTGCGAAGAAGATTGAGTAGTAAACCCGCTAGTTAAAGCTGATCTTGTATCAGGAAAATTAGCTCGTTTGATTGCGAAAGCAGCGTCAGATATTGCATCCAAAAAAGTGAGAAATCTGAGTGAAATTCTTTTCTTAGACCAACAAAGTAATGACAAAGATCGACAACACAAGAATGTGATCGTGATTGATCCTCAATTCGGAAGATATTCAGAATTCAGTATCTGCTCAGGAAGAAAGGGACAATCTATAGGAAAAGCTTCTAACGGCAAGCCTGTTTCATCTGCTGCCTGTTCACGGGCATTCGTATAGCATTCAGCAAAGATCTCTTGAAGATAGGGAGCCAAGCTTGGTGAATCTTTCAAATCATCGTTCACACGCCGACGATGTTCTCGAATACTGCCTCGCCAACTTCCACTCTGACACCCTGGCTGATATTGCCATTTCAGAAGATGGAGTAGAATTACGATGAGATTACTTTTGAGGCTTTTCCGCTCCCGTCTGGACATATCTTCGATTTCTTCAATCAGATTTTGCCAATCGACACACGCATAGTTTTGAGTCCGCAATTGCTCTGCCGTTGTCTCAGCCCATTTGACAAAATCGGTTTCATAAAGATTTTTCTGGCTGGCTTTCAGTTCAGTTGACATCGTTTTGTCTCCTGCATCTTTGCTCTATTGTGACTCAGTTTTTGATACCTAGTGATCGCACAAACCACTCAATATTCACACGAATTCCTCAGTTGATTCATAGGGCAATACGTTTCGATCGGGAATGATTACACCCTCAGCATTGGGAAACTTTTGCAGGTAATCGTTTAAACGATGGCTAACAGACAATTAGAACGATCGCGTATCGTAAGGCTTAAACTCCAGGACGGTGACTTCTGTTTGTTTGACCAGATCGGCAGCGTAACCCAGCGCTGCTTCAACTTGAGTTTTGGTTAATTCATACTCTTGCATCACTTCTTCTTTGCTCATACCACCTGCAAGGGAGCCAATGACAATAGAAACGGGCACACGAGTTCCGGTAATTACAGATACGCCGTGATGAATTTTAGAGTCTACGCTGATGTGCGGTGCGATTTCCGTTGATTTTCTTCCCATATTCGTTATTCTTCTATTCTGCCTGTCAATTGCGATCGGGCATGGCAACCTCAATGCGATCGCACAAACCCCGCAATACTCTCCACAAATTCCTTTGTTGATTCGTAAGGCAATACGTTTCGACCAGGAATGATTGCACCTTCGCAATTCGGGAATTTTTCGAGGTAATCATTTAAGCGATCATCCACCTTTTCCCCTTTCCCTTCACGGCTAATACTCGAAGCCTTGTCACCAAATACCGCCAAAACAGGTTGCTGAATCTGCGCGATTCTTTCTGTGTAATCTTGTCGCCAAAAGCTCGATAAAAAGGCGAATACTGCATGACGACTTTCTAGATCTTTCGATCCTTGCTTTAGCGTTGATAACCACTCAGAATCGACCTGAGCTTCATTAGCAAATAATTGGCGAATCGAAAATCGCTTGAGAAATTCGGTTCGGCGAGCATAGCGATAAAAGCCATTTCCAAATGGAGAATCGAACACATTCCAGGCAATTCGATGTGATAAATCGGAAGTGTCTCGGCTTAACAGTGACATTGCAGGAGAGCCGCTTAGAACGATCGCTTTCACAAGATTCGGCTCAATTGCGGCAAGGTCGATCGCGACCGGAGACAATGCGCCTTGAGCAATGACGATCGCAGGCGTTTTGATCACCGTTTGCAAAAAGTATTGCAGTTGACGCGCCCAGTCGATCGGAGCATAAGCGATTCGCGGCATATCAGATTCGCCGCATCCGAGAAGATCCGGGTTGTAAATTGGATTCGGCTGCCAAGCTTGAATGAATCGGTTCCAAAACTGCCGTGAAAGTCCAACGCCGATCGGGTGAATCAACAGCAACGGCACACCCTGACCTTCGTGAAAATCATACGCACACCGAAACTGATTCCATTGATAAAACTGCGTTTTGGTTAACTGTTGCATAATCATTCCTCTAAAGGGTACTCCGTATGAATTTGCCAGCGTTGCCCGTCGTGTTTTAGCAACGTGAGATGCGATGCGGTGAACTCGAAATAGAGCGATCGCTCCTTAAATTCCTGCCACGCCAGCTTAAAATTCTGCTTGGTTAAATCCCGAAATGCAACTGTCATGTGAGGGGCATACGGGCGAGATTTTTCTTTTGGATCAACCAGCGCGATCGACGTTTCTAGATGCTCGATTAATTCCCGGTGGAGTGTCCGAAGTGCCTCGGTTCGCTCAACGTTGATGTAAATGACACGCGGCGGAAAAGCCCCAAATCCACTCAGGGTGACTGGGATGGAAGAGTGCGATCGGGCAAAGGTTGAGATCGACTCATTCAGGATTGGGAAGCGATCGTGCTGCCAACGAAACGGAGGCTGTAGCGTAATGTGCGGCGGCGATTTGAATGCGTGGCGACTCGCATAATGGTGATCAAAATGCGATTTGACTTCGTTCGCATACTGTTGAATTTCCAATGGGGGAAGTAGCGCGATAAAGAAAAGCGACTCTGTGTTCATACAATGTTAAAAATCTGACCCACGCTCCTAAAATCCTGTCAAACTTTACTCAGGTGCTGTAATCATCCATTTACGCTACAGCATAAGTCTCCGTTGATTAAAGAGGAAATGGGTCAATGCCGTGGTTCGTCAAAATTGAAAAAGGAATTGTAGACAAAGCAACCTTCGATCAGTATGTTCCAGCCCATAAAGCATTTGTCAAAGATTTAATCGCCAAAGGCTACGAGGCAAAAACTGGACATTGGGGCTGCTTGGGCGGTGGAATGTTGATGTTTAAGGCGAAATCGATGGACGAAGCCGAAAAAATCGTCAAAGAAGATCCGCTGATTCGGAATCACTGCGTCGATTACAAGCTCTACGAATGGAGAGTCGTCGTCGAATAAACAAAGAAATTGTCAGCAGACGATCGCTTAGAGTGCTATGCTAGAAAGCGACTCGGATCTACGCGATCGTAACGCCCAAATCTTGTCAGGACCGGAAGGTAGCAGCAATACGGGATGCTTATGATAGGCGTAGTCTCCGGGTCGCCTTTGTTTTAAAGGGTAAGGGTCGGTTTTCTACACCGCAGGCGGGAAGTATCACACTAGGCAACCGATTAGAATTCTGCGTATCTTGGAGGAAATAAGTACCAGGAGCGCAAGTTTTATGGGTTTGGGAGATTTAGTTCAAAAAGCAATGTATCTGGGCATCGGAGTTGCCTCCTACGCTGGAGAAAAGGCAGGCGAGAAGCTTTCCGAATTGCGAGTACAGGTGCAGAAAGTCGCAGATGAAATGGTCGATCGTGGCGAAATGAACGCAGACGAAGCGCGGCGATTTGTGGATGAAATGGTCAAGCGGGCACAGCAATCGGCTCCGACTGCCTCTGTACCCGAACAGCGCCCTACAGAGCCGCGCAAGATTGAGATCTTAGACGATGAAGAACCCACACCGACGCAAACCACAGTAGACGATATGCGCCAACAAGTGGCAGATTTGCAAGAAGAACTGCGGCGCTTGAAAAAGAACTAGGAATCGTAAGAAGGGTAGCGCTCTGCCCTTCTTATTTTTTAATGGTTGTGGAGGAGTCCTCAAACCAGCCTTTGCGCTTGAAAAAATAGACCAAACCAAGCGCGATCGTAAGCATCACTCCCCAACACAGCACATATCCCCAATACCAATTCAGTTCTGGCATATTGAACGGCGATTTTTCAGTGTTGAAATTCATTCCATAAATTCCAGCAATAAAAGTGAGCGGAATAAAGATCGTTGAAATCACCGTTAACACCTTCATGATTTCATTCATGCGGTTACTGACCGAAGAAAGATAGACATCCATTAAACTAGACGCTAACTCTCGGTAAGTCTCCACCATATCGAGGACTTGAACCGTGTGGTCGTAGCAATCGCGCAAATAAATCTTCACGTCATCGCTGACTAGATCAGAGCTACCATCACGAATCAGAGAATTAATAGCATCGCGCAAAGGCCAGATCGATCGGCGTAACGTCAGCAACTCACGCTTAACGCCATGAATCTTTTCTAAAGTCGGTCGCGTTGGACTAGAAACCACTTCGTCTTCGAGTGCTTCGATTTCTTCGCCATAAACTTCAAGAATTGGAAAAAAGCTATCGATAATCGCATCAAGGAGCGCATAAGCAAGATAGTCAGCCTGGCGCTTACAAATCGTGCCTTTTCCTGCCTGAATGCGATCGCGCACCATATCAAAACAATCATGCTCCGGTTCTTCTTGCACCGTCAGCAAATAGTGTTTGCCCAAAATAAAGCTCACTTGCTCTGAGTGAAACCCTGAGCCTGATTCTTTCAAAACCACCATTCGAGTGACGATCAAAATCTGATCCTCGTACTCCTCAACCTTCGGGCGCTGTGGCACATTCACCACATCTTCTAACACCAGCGGATGCAGGCTAAAAACGCGCCCCAACCTCAGTAGAATATCCTCGCTGCCTAATCCCTTCACATCCACCCAGGAAACCGACTCAGTATCGAGATAAGGCGCACATTCTTCTGGCTCCTCGATCTGGAGTCGGATGGTTTTTTCGTTGCTGTAATCGATCAAGCCAATAACGGGAGGCTCCGCATCTTTGGGAATGGTCAACGTGCCGGGGATGGTGCCTGGAGCATGGTAGTGATAATCGATCGAACGGTCATCATCAGGCGGAACAATGAGAGTTGTAGGCTGAAAGTGCTTTCCTACCATGCAGAGTCCTCTTACAATTAACGGAAGATTTTACGATAAGCCCGTCAAACTCAGTTATAAACGAATTTGATATGCTTAATGCCGAGTTTGAAACAGGTAGTATCCCTTTGACTGAATCGCCTCCGCAATTTTCTGCTCTTGGATCTTGGAGCCGCCGTTTAATTGCCGCCATTTTTTTGGGAGGGCAGGTCATCGTACATCTACTGTCGGGTAAGATCAATCGCCGCAATACGGTTGACCAGATGGCAGCCGTTGGACCCGAATCGCTGCTGATTGCCTTGATCACAGCGATGTTTGTGGGAGCGGTGTTCACCATTCAGGTAGCGCGTGAGTTCATTAACCTCGGTGCGGGAACGGCAGTCGGGGGTGTGTTAGCGATTTCGCTGTCGCGAGAACTTGCTCCGGTGTTGACTGCCGTGATTTTGGCGGGTCGAGTTGGGTCGGCATTTGCGGCTGAGATTGGGACGATGAAAGTTACGGAGCAGATTGATGCGCTCTACATGCTCAGGACTGACCCGATCGATTACTTAGTGATCCCGCGTGTGATTGCCTGCTGTTTAATGTTGCCGATTCTGACGCTGCTTTCGCTGGTGACGGGCATGGCGGGTGGAATGGTAATTGCAAACCTGCTGTATGGCATCTCGAATACGATATTTCTCAACTCCGCCAAAAACTTCTTGAGCGTTTGGGATTTGTGTAGCGCTCCGATCAAAGGATTTGTGTTTGGGTCATTGATTGCGGTGATTGGGTCGAGTTGGGGACTGACGACGACGGGTGGTGCAAAAGGGGTCGGGCAATCGACAACGACCGCAGTTGTCACCTCACTGCTGGCAATTTTTATTGTGAATTTCTTTCTGTCGTGGCTGATGTTTCGAGGCACGGGAAGCGCTCTCAATCAGGGACTGTAATTTTCTTCTCAGAACGTCTGTACTTCTAATTGATTTTTCTGTATGGTATTGGCATCAGGGAAAAGTCATGTTCTGGTCAGGGGTGGCGGTGCGATCGATTCGCCAAAATGATCTTGACGCTTTGCTATATCTAGTGTTTCATAGTGAAGCGGCTCGGAGAGAGACGCTACATCTAAAAGTGAATTGCCCTAGTTGAGATAGTCCTATGGTTTCGCAAGTTGAAACGCCTGTGTTTGATACTTCACACTCAAGAAATCTGGCGCGCAATCTGAGCGTGGAGGGATTGGTGCAGGTGTTTACCTCGTTTCATCGCAGCTTTTTTACAGGTGTGATGGCGCAGGCGATGCGGATTGCAGGACAGGGAACCCCGGTTCTAGTGGTGCAGTTTCTTAAAGGGGGCATTGGGCAGGGCTACGATCGACCGATGCAGCTCAGCCAAAATCTCGACTGGATTCGGTGTAATGTGCCGCGCTGCATTGATTCGCCGCAGATTAGTGAGGAAGAAGCACGATCGTTATTAGAACTCTGGCAGCATACGCGGCGGGTCGTCGAGCAAAATCGCTACGATCTTGTGGTGCTGGATGAGTTGAGTTTGGCGATTCGCTTTGGGTTTATTCCGGAGGCGGAAGTGCTGGATTTCTTGCGGACTCGTCCACGTCATGTCGATGTGATTTTGACAGGACCTGAGATGCCCGATGCGCTTTTAGATGTAGCGGATCAAATTACGGAACTGCGTCGCACTCATCAACCCTAAAACACTAGCATCATGATCAAGAACGATACCTGGATTACGCAAATGGCGCAGGAAGGCATGATTGCGCCGTTTGAACCTCAGCTTGTACGACGGACTCAAGGATTGCCTGTGATTTCGTATGGGTTGAGCAGCTATGGCTATGATTTGCGACTGTCTCCGTCTGAGTTTCGGATTTTCAAACATATTCCTGGGACGGTTGTTGATCCAAAGAATTTCAGTGATGCGAACTTGGAGCCTGCGCCGCTACACGAAGACGATAACGGCAAGTTTTTCATCCTTCCTGCTCATTCCTATGGGTTGGGTGTCGCCCTAGAGCGGTTGGAAGTGCCTGACAATGTGACGGTGATTTGCATTGGTAAATCGACTTATGCGCGGATTGGGTTGATTGCGAATCTGACTCCAGCAGAAGCGGGATGGCGGGGACATTTGACGCTGGAATTCTCGAATTCGTCGAGTGCAGATTGTCGGATCTATGCAAATGAAGGGATTGTACAGTTGCTGTTCCTTGAGGGCGCGCCTTGTGCAGTGAGCTACGAAGATCGACGTGGTAAGTATCAAGACCAAGTCGAGCGGGTTACATTGGCACGGGTTTAGAGAGCGATCGGGGTGATCGCGTTATGCAATCACCCCGATCGTTTCAGCGTTTTGCTGGAGCTACCTTAACTTTGACATCAATCTTTTTGACTCCATAAATCTCTTTCGCTAACGGTGCAATTCGTTGGTACTGCGGTTTGGTTGGAACCGTACCCGAAATGCTCACATTGCCATCCTTGGCATCCACTGTTAATTGACTTGCGGGTAAATTTGCCTCCAGTTTACTCCGAACTTCACTTTTAATATCATCGTCTGGTCGATTCACATCCTTACCTGTCATCTGACTCCGCTGTTCGCGGGCGCGAATATCTGCGTTGAGTTGGTTTCTGCGGACGATGCTGTTGCCGTCCTTGTGAATTTCTTGCGCTTTATTCACATCTGGAGGCTGCGTACTTGTGTTTGTCGAATCAGGTGCTTGCTCGCTGGTCTTCGCAACATTATTGCAAGCGACGGCACCTGCCAAGAAAAGGCTACTAATGAGAACACTGGTTAACTTCTTCATAACAATCTTGCCCCTGATGAAGCATCGATAGAATTGACGTGATGGAAAGTTCGAGACAGGCGCGATCGCTGTCGAACTTTCCTGAAATAGAAATCAACGATTGCAATTAATGCTGCGTCTCGCCTCGGCGATCAATGATCGTGAGATAAGGATGCGAACGATCGATTCGGGGTTCAGGATGAGGCAGATCTGCATCTGGTGCGATCTGGTGCGGAGACGATCGCTCAACTTGATCGATTGAACGGACATCAGCCGTGTCATAAATGCCCCATTGCTGGATGTTGTAATGGCGCAGAATGGATTCTGCCTGCCGAGCTTCTGCCTCAGTCCCATCTATGATGATCAATTCATCGCCCTGAGTAAGACGATCGGTGTAAACTCTAGCCCGTTCCTCGGAAATGCCTAGAATCCTGGCGTTGTTTACCTGTCTACTGGTAAGAAAGACCTGTTCCATCGGGAATCCTGCATCTCGTAGTGCGGTAAGCGCGGCTTCGGCATCACGACGATGAGAGAAAACCCCGATCGCACGTTTGCGTACAGTCTCAACTCCGCCGCTGTGACTTGAGGTTGTAGAAACCGTAGGAGGTACAGCAGCCGGAACAACCCTGTGATGCGTTAGCTCAGGCTGAGTACGGTCATGGGCAATGCTTGGCATATCATAGATGCCAAAATCATGGATGCGAGGACGCTTGAGAACAGCTTCTGCCTGTCGGAGTTGGTCGGATGTTCCGCGTAGAATCACTAAATAGTGTCCCTGTGCAATGCGGTTGTTCAAGGAGTGGACTCGTTCTTCAGGGAAACCAAAGCGGCGATTATCAAAGCGATCGCGCAGCTCTACCCCCGTAAACGCTTCACGGTGGTCAAATCGCTGGGCAACTAACGAAATTTGTCTTGAAGGCAATCCGGCTTCTCTTAAGTCGGCGATCGCTTGCTCAGCTTCTCGTCGATTTAGGAAGAAGCCAACCGCATAGGGAAGCTGATCAACCTGAGGACGATCGCCACGAAATTCGCTAGCAGTCGAGGTAAGGGGTACGGCAATAACTCTCTTTGGTGCTCTCGGCGCTTCGAGAGGGGATTCATAGTAGACAACGTTTGGATTGTAAATCCGATACTCCTGAATCCCGTGACGGCTGAGAATTGGCGTGGCACGGTTGAGTTCATCTTCTGTTCCATGCACAATCACTAGAGACCTACCGCGACGGAGACGATCGTGATAGAAGCGTGATTGTTCTGCCGGAATTCCCAAACTTGCAGCTTCAAAGCGATCGCGCACGTCTACTCCGGCAAAACGCTCCCGTCGTTGCAGATTGTGAGCAACAAGCGAGATTTGGCTGAGCGGAAACCCGATACTTCTGAGGTCAGCGATCGCGGATTCTGTGTCCGCTAAGTGAGGGAATAAGCCGATCGCCAATAACCTCTCACTCGTTGTTCTTGACGGGTGAATGGTTGAGGCGGAAGGCGCAGGAGTTGCAGTGGGTGCGTCATAGATTCCATAGTCTTCAATGCCTCGATTATGCAAAATCACCTGCGCTCTGGCAATGTCTGCATCTGTGCCATCAACTATGACTAGATAGCCACCCCGAACAATGCGCTCTTCATAGATCCGAGCACGCTCTTCGGGAATCCCTAGACCAACGAGTGCGCCCAACAGACCACCGGATACAATACCGATCGCGCCTCCTGCTAGTGTGGTTGCGAGTGTAGTCGCAGTTGCGCCTGCTAACATAATTGGACCGACACCCGGAATTGCCAGAGTTCCAAGACCAACCAGGAAGCCCGTTAATCCACCTAATGCACCGCCAGAAACGGCACCAATCGCTGCTACTTCCTCGGCTTTATTGCCAATTCGATGATGCACATCAGCACCTGCAATTTCATGAGGTTGATTAGCATCACGAGTGACTACAGAGACGCGACCCATTGGGAACCCAGAATCTCTCAGTTCATGCAGTGCCTGCTCTGCTGCTTGGCGGTTAGGAAACACTCCGATCGCTCTTCGATGTTTTCCGACAATCGGTTTACTCGCCATCAGTCGTGCTTCGGAGCGTCTTAGAGATGAGTGATCTCGATCATTCAGATGATATAGAGCGGGATCGCGATCGTAGTGGTAGCTTTTGCGATCGTAGGCTACAGGTGCAGTAGCAGCGTCGCGATAGGTCAACGGGCGATAAATACTTCTAACTCGTTCTTCGTAGTCATAATCGACTGGCTCCCCGGTGTACTCTGGCAATCGTTGTACCTGATCATGGGTGAGTCCATCGATATATACACGACCTGCTGCATCATCAATGCGCGATCGACTAATAGGTACCAATACCCGCTTACCAATGTTAATGACTAGGTAGCGGAACCGACCACTTTCATCGACCAGCAAATCGTTAACAGTGCCAACCTTCTCATGACCACTGTAAACATCAAACTTTAGAATGTCCCGATCGTCAAAATACCGTTGATACTCTGGATCAAAATCCCTGATTTTATAAAGCGGCATAGTAATGCCTCCGTTAGAATAAATTGAATCTACGTTGAGCTATATTTCGCTCCGCTAACGTAGATAATTCTTTGAATTGAGCAATTGTTTTACATCACCCTCTCTACGATAGAGACCAGACGTTTATCCGCCCTCTATCCTCTGAAATAATGGGATTTTGTCAGGTAAAGAGTATTTAGATATTTGTGAATCAATATATTTGTGAATCAATATTTGTAGTGAGTGACTCTATCTAACGCGCCCACGCTGCCACGCAAAGTAACTTTCTTGCAAATCTTGCAGAAAATTATTTCGTCTTAAACTGCGCCATTGGTGAGCGGCATTTTTGAATATTTCTGACAACGCTGGAGACGCATAAGAAAAACGATCGAAGAATTGAAGCTTGAGATTCTCGGACATTGCAAGCGAGATTAAGTGAATCAGTTCGATCGCACCGTCGCCAACAATATGAGCGCCTACCATTCGACCATCACGACGCACAATCAATTTACATAGTCCCGTTGTTGCTCCAGTGATTTGAGCTTGCATCAACGAGTGGAAAGGCTGTCGCAATACAATGACATCGCGACGATATCGACGAATTGCTTGAGTTTCGGTTAGTCCAATCCACGCGAACTCAGGATCAGTTGCAACAGATTGAACCACACGATCGTAATCAACTTTAAAAATCGGCAGGGATGAGAGATTTTTAATGACGACATCTGATTGATAACGAGCGATCGAACCCACAGGATGAGTAATCCAATACACACGCGGATGTGCTGTTTGTAAGCGATCGTTGAGTTGAATCGGCTCCTGAATCCCCATTGCAGGTAGATTTAGATTTGATAGGATGGGCTGCCAACCCGTAGCGATGAGAACCTCATCCGTCTCGATCGTCGTATTCTCAATCTCAATAATTTTCTGGGTTCCGTTCTGCTGAATTCCTCGAATGTGCAACGTGTTAATCACTCGAATTCCCTCCGCTTCAAGTGCGGCTTGAACGAGAAACGCTGCTTCAAGATCAGCGATCGCGAGGAGATGCGGCTGCCGAATCAGCATCGTTACCTGTGCGCCCAATCGTGAATACACTTGTGCCAATTCAACGCCGACCGGATCATCGCCGATAATTGTGATCGACTTCGGTATTTCCGTCACGATCGAATCCGGTGTCAGGAACGGAATAGCAGACGGCTCTAGAAAGGCTGGAATTGTTGGTGTGTAATCTGTGGCAATCAGGTAAGAACGCGATCTAAGAATGCGCCCATTGACGGCAAATCCGGTCTGTGGCTTGCGGCAAAACTCGCCTGAACCCGAAATAAACTCAATTCCCAATCCCTCCAGTTTTGCAGGATCGTAGAACTCCTGATGAGATTGAGCGATCGCATCCACATAGCGATTCACCGCATCAAGCTGGAGCGATCGCACATCGCAATCGAGAAATGAACGCGATCGAGAAGCCTGATAAAACGTCTTAGCAAAACGAGACAGAACATGCCCACGTAGAATTTTTGGCTGACAATTTTGCGCGACAAGTGCCACTCTTGCTCGTTTTCGAGCCGCTTGGATTGCCGCATAAATTCCAGTCTCGGAATATCCGATGATTACAAAATCGTAGTCAGCAGGCATGAATTCAGCCCATCAATCAACCGTTGATTTTCCGAAGTTAAGCGAACTGCCACCCGAAAATAGCGATCGCCTAGTTCCGCAAAACTGAGGCAATCTCGAATAAGAATCTTATCGTGTTCCAGCAATTGTTTTTGTAGCTGTGGGACGGAACCTTCAGACTGGACTAGAAAGTAGTTTGCAGCACCGGGGAGCGGCGACAGTCCTGAAATTGCCTTTAAGCCTTCAAAAAGCTGTGGACGGGCTAAATTGAGCCAATCAAACGTCTGTTTTTGAAATTCGTGATCTTGTAAAACAGCTTCCGCCGCAGCCGCAGCTAAAACATTCACCGACCAAGGATCGCGCCGTTGCTGCCAAAGTTTCAGACGATCGGGATGCGCGATCGCATATCCAAACCGTAATCCTGGCAAGGCATAGAACTTAGTCAGCGATCGCAAAATCACCAAATTTGGGTAGTTCTGCACCTCCGAGATTAAACTCTGTTCTTGATCAGACGGTAAGAAGTCCATGAAGGCTTCATCCACGACGACCAGTGCAAACTGATCAAGCTGTTCGAGAATCCAAGCACGATCGAACAGTTTCCCAGTCGGATTGTGCGGATTGTTTAACAGCAATCCAGTCGATTTTGAACCTTTTAGCTCTGAATCGATCGGAACACGCTGAACCTCCGCGCTAAAGGTATTCAGCGCCCGAAAGTAATCCCCAAATGCAGGCGTAAACAGAACAGTCTGATCAAACTCCGCTAAATCCCAACACGCCCAAGTCAGCAACTCTGCTGACCCATTTCCGGGCAAAATCCAGTCCGGGGAAAGCTGGTGGATCTGAGCTAGCATCGATCGCACCTGCTGATAATTCGGATCAGGATAGTCCCGTAGAAGCGGCAAATGCGCTTGAATCGCATCAATTGCCGATTGCGGGGTTCCCAGAGGATTGATACTGGCAGAAAAATCAAGAATTGCACTGGGGGAACAGCCAACCAGACCTGCTGCCCAAGATAAATTTCCCCCGTGCGCTGGACGAACCAAAATTGTTTCCTGCCTGTTGTGAACGATGAGCGAATTAATCTTCTGACTGAGGCGCAACTTTCTCTTTGAACAACTTGCCCGCCGAGAATGCCGGAACGCGAGTTGCAGGGATTTCCATTTTATCCCCAGTTTTGGGGTTACGTCCTTCCCGTGCTTGACGTTCGCGTGATTCAAACGAGCCAAACCCAACCAACGTTACTTTATCGCCTGATGACACTGCTTCGACGATCGTTTCGATCGCGGCTGACAAAACTGCATCGGCTTGTTTTTTTGTGACACTAGCTTTTTCTGCCACTGCATCAACGAGTTCACCTTTGTTCATAAGAATCTCCCATGAGTTAAAGAAAGGGTATTTTGTCTCAAATGAGACGGATTTGCTAACTCCGAGGTTGGAGAGTTCAGATCGCCTGAAACTCCGATTCTCTCGAAATTTCAATTGCTCATTCTATAGGCTGTTTCCAAAATGTGAACGTCTGAAACCTTTAAGTTATATGGATTTGAGAATTATTTTTTGATTTTTCCAATTTTGAGTAAGCATTTGTACTCAAAAAATCAGTTTTCCTGATCGAATTGAGACAGAATTTAACGATTTGGCAATATTCATCAGCGATCGGGAGACGATCCAGAAGAGGGCGATCGTCGCATCAACTCAGTCTCATTTAAGACAGAAGTGAGAATCAAAAAAATGAAATACGACGACTCTAAAACGCATCCAAAGCAGATAGGCAAGCCTAATTAAACAGTTGAACATAGGCACCCCGCGCCGCACCCGTAACTCCAAGCGGATCGCCTTTCGGTCTACCAAACACGACCATCGCATCTGGAGCAGCACAAATATTAGGCTTGCCTTCGGCGGGATACCACAGCAAATCGCCAGCGACAAAAATGTTCGGATGATGCTGAAACAACAAATCCAGATTTTTCTTGATCAACACAATCCATTCAAACTGCTTGGTATTATCCGCCATCGGCTTACCGTCGCTTTCCGGGTAAATGATGTCCGATGTGATTTCAGCAGCCATAAGCTACATCCCATCTACGGCAAATTTTCGCTCCAGCAAGCCCAAACTCAAATCATCAGCAGAAAGCGATCGCACCTCATATAGCGCCATCATATCTTTCAAACTCGGATTGCCCCGACTCGCTCCCGTCAATCCTTTTGCAATTAGCAACCCACAAATTCCTTTGGTTTTCTTGCAGCGCTGATCCCACTTTTTCCGCGCTTGGGCATGAGTCGGATCGTCTTCTTCAAACTCACCGAATAGATGCAAATCTCCATTCTGCGTTTGCAGCAAGCCGATATCGTAGCGATCGCCCATAAACGGATCAGATCCCGGATTAAAGCAAATTCCACCCAATCCCCCCGCTGCTTCGATTTCTTCAATCATCTGCTTCGCTTTAGGGCGAGAAGTCTGAATCAAAATAATCGGCAATCCATCGCCTGCTTGCGTCGGAGAATCGAGTTGAACATGAGTTGCGCTCGATCGTAGCTCCTCCACAACTTCCCAGGGCACGACTCCCAAACTTAAGAAGGAATTTTCCGGCACCAGATCATCACGAATCATCGGCATCTGACTCAGATCCGCCTCATCGTCCTCGACCATTGCATACAGTTCTTCTGCAACTTCCGGTAGCGTTGAAACTTTGACCGAAATCGTGTCCCCTTCAGGAGAAGGAATCTTAAATCGGCTACTAATCGCGGGGAACTCATCGTTCATCAACTTGCGGCGATGCGATTTGAGAAATCGATGAAACGCTTCTAAAACCACGATAAACGCCATCGCTTCTTCTTCGTAAAGAAACGATCGAATCCCTTCCAGCGGATGCAGATTTCCAAAAACAGGATTAAGCAGAGCGTCAGGCATTGCCTCTAAATCGTCATCGAACTCCTCATCGTCGTCATCGGTTTCGTAAGTCAGAAATAAGCAATCCTGCGCCAAGAACGCCTCTTCCATGCGCTCCATTGACTCGTTAGAAAGCACTCGCTGCCGAAACTGCCGGAGTGAATCGAGCGATCGATACAACAAAATGCCGTACTCCATCCCCAGCATTCCCATCACCGAGGCGTAGACACAGCCCAAATCCCAGCGATTTAATTCGATTTCTAGAATCTTGTGATCTGGCAATAGCGACCAGGGGGCATCCTCCCACAGCGCATTTGCTTTTGTCAGTAGCTCTTCTGCAAATTGCGGCGGTATTGCAGGCGGACGAGTATTCGTCGTCTCTTGAAATCCCCGGAAAATCTCATCGATTAGCGGCAGTTCCGGGACATAATCCAGCACAATTTCTAAATCTTGAAGTACGCCTCTGAGGTAGAAGAGCGTTTCTCGATCGCGCACCACAATCTTTTGCGGTCGAGCCGGTTTCGCGGGATTGTGGGGATGCTCCATCGCTCGCAGAAGAGTTCTGACGATCGCTTCGTGCCCAGTCTCAACGGGTACGACATCCATCGCTCGCACCATGCCCTGAGAGCCATCCACCCAGAGGATACATTCTCCTTCGGTTGAAGAAGATTCAGACCAAGCCGGATCGATCGGCGCACCAGAAGTGAGGATTCGTCGATCGCCTTCCCAGACCGAGGAAATTTGGGGGAGTTCTAGCAACCGACGATGAGTAGAAGGATTGAGACCAGTCATAACGCGCCATGAAACAACGGGGGAATGCTGCACACGCAGTAGACTTTATCTTAATCTGTTCACCCTATCTCAGCACCGAAACGATTAAGGTTCTGCAATGTTTAATTGCAGCTTTAGGGAGACAGAAAAGCATCTCCCTAAACGGACTGAATCAACTCAGCTTTGATTCGACCGGAGCTGCCGGAATATCAGCTTCCTGAGCACGCTGAATTTTCGCACCCAAACCGCGCAGCTTTGCCTCAATGTTGTCATACCCACGATCGAGGTGATTGAGTCCGCGCACCGTAGTCATTCCGTTTGCTGCTAAGCCTGCAATCACTAAGGCGGCAGAGGCACGTAAGTCGGTTCCTTGAACGGGCGCACCCGACAACTGGGGAACACCTCGCACGATCGCAATATTGCCTTTTAAGCGAATGTCGGCTCCCATGCGATTTAGCTCTGCGACGTGCTGGAGGCGATTCTCAAACAGCTTCTCCGTGATCATGCTGTCGCCTTCCGCTAAGGTGAGAAGCGACATAAACGGGGCTTGCAGATCCGTTGGAAATCCTGGAAAGGGGAGGGTTTCGATGTCGGTTCCTCGGAATTGTTCAGTCGGAAGTACCCGAATGCGATCGGGCGCATCGATCGCGACTTTCACTCCAATTTCACTCAGTTTCGCGATCGTCGCGCTCAGATGATCGGGCACAACTGGGGATAAGCTAATCTCCGATCGTGTAATTGCGCCTGCTAGCAAAAAGGTTCCGGCTTCGATGCGATCGGGAACCACTGAATACTCGGTTTCGTGCAGTTGTGGCACCCCATTGATCACAATGCGATTTGTGCCAGCACCGCGAATTTGTGCGCCCATTGCACGGCAGAAATTCGCTAAATCCACGACTTCTGGCTCTTGTGCTGCATTCTCAATGATGGTTTCTCCTTCGGCTAGAGTTGCCGCCATCATGATGTTTTCGGTTGCACCGACGCTAGGAAAGTCGAGATAAATCCGCGCTCCAGTTAATCGCTTGCGATTGCCACGAAGACGAGCATGTACGACTCCGTGTTCGATGATCACTTCTGCGCCTAGGGCTTGCAATCCTTTGACATGCAGATCAACGGGTCGATCGCCGATCGAACATCCGCCGGGTAAGGGAACCTGTGCAACTCCAAGCCGTGCTAGTAATGGGCCTGCAACGAAGAAGCTGGCTCTAAGCTGGCTCACCAAATCATAGGGTGCTTTCGATTGCGTGATTTCGGAGGCATCGAGATCTAAGATTCCTTGACTGTGAGAAACTTTTACGCCCAATGCAGACAGAATTTCACCGATGCGGGTGATGTCCAACAGCGAAGGGACATTGCGTAATCGACAAGTGCCTGAACATAAGATTGATCCTGCCATCAGGACGAGTGCAGAGTTTTTGGCACCGCTAATGGTGACGTGTCCACTGAGGGGATGGCGACCCCAGATATGCAGGACGGAGTGACGTTCTTCAGGTGAAGAATGGGAGTTAGACAAGCTGGAAGCGAGAGTAATGGCTTTATCCTCCTGGATTGCAATCGTTACAATTACGTTAAATACGTTAAAGTTGGTTTAGATTCTACCGGAAAGTCGAAAATTGTCCAGCATTACGCTAAACCGTTTACTGAAGCAGGTGAAAAGAAGCGCGATCGCGCTTGGCAAAATCAGATTACCCAAAAGATTGACATTCTGAGCTAGGTGCGTAACAATCAGAGATCGCGATGCTTAAATGCTTCGCCCTGCGGGACTGGCGGAATTGGTAGACGCGCTAGATTCAGGTTCTAGTGTTCGCAAGGACTTCCGGGTTCAAGTCCCGGGTTCCGCATCTTGGTTAAGATGCTTTCAATGGGTTGCTCGAAATCAAGAGCAGCCCATTTTTGATCGGCAGCAATTGTGAGGCGAAAGAAACAGTTTTTCTACCATTCTGCTTATCAATCGTCCGGGATTAGTTGGAAAAGTCTAATCGTTACAGTTGCCCTGAAATCGGCTGACAGGTTTTGTTCACAGCGGTTGTATTAATTGGGATGAGTTCGTCGCGCTGCAAGATTTGATTGTCTACACCCAGCACTCTGACATCACAGATGGCTGTTGCTCCAGGAGCAACGAGTAGCAGCGTTCCATCCAAGGTGTTGTCGCGTAAAACTTTCCCATTGTTGAAGGTGACTTCTACGGCTGCAACGGTTGGCGATAGCACTTCTCCATAGAAAACTGCATATCGCTCTTTACCCTTGGTGGTCGTGCGTCCGACACTGTATTCGATCAGGTTTTTAGGTTTGGAAGCAGCAGGTTTACGTTGCTGAGTCACGTAGCTTCCGGTATCTACCAGGTTCCATTCCATACCGTTACGTTTGACGATTCGGTAACTCAACACCGATTGAGAACTGGTTTTGGAACTATCGTTCTCACAGTTGCCGCGATAGAGTGCGATTAGCCCTTGAGACCATTTTCGCACTGTAAGCACCTGAAAATTTTTTGCTTCGGCTTCGGATTGCTCTGGACAGGTGAAGGGACGGCGGATCACTTCTTCGGGGGTTGCAGCCACGATCGAAACTGTATAACCAACCGTTGCAACACACATTAGACCCACCAAACCACCTAGCCAGCGTCGATTCATGGTCAGTTCCCTAAAGCAACACAACACAAACTCCACCTCAGTTTGCCTGCTTTTTCGGCAAACCTTCTCTTTCTACGGGGGAGTTTTAGAATTGCTTATACTCTAGCCGCTAAGGGCTGATTTGCGATCAGTTCTTTAAAGGTGGCGCGAGTGAGGGCGATCGCTCTCACTCGGTGTGGTTTTCTAAAGGATCTATTTGAAAGATTCAAGCTGATCTTGTCTTAACCAGATATTTGGTGTGGGAACGGTACCAAATTTGACGTAAGCATAATCGCCTTTGAGGTCAACGATTTCCCCTTTGGTTTCAAAGATGTAGTTGGGAAAACGCGAATCACTGGCTTTTGCTTCGAGGCTATTTTCGAGCTTTTCGCGAATGACACGAACCATATCGCCTTTCTTGACGGGCATAACTTACCTCATGAGTCTTTCAGTTTCTATTATGTTGCACAGGTGTATCGACTTCGATGGGAGTTTGTGAGCGCTTCTATAGATCTTCTACAGACAAAGTGCGACAGAATTCTTATCATTTATCGATGAGTGCAATATGATTGAGCCGTTGTGAGGCGATCGTTTGGCATGAGTTTTGAAAAGAAGCACTGGTTAAGAACGGCGCTCCAAATTAAAGGGTCAGTGTTGCTGCAAGTGCTGCCGCGATCGCTCTTTTGCGGTGCGTTTGGGTTGGTGATTACGATCGCCTTTGTGCATGGGCAACCTGTCTCGCTGCCTGCCTTGGCAAGTTTGATCCCCAATATTGTGCTGGGATTGCTGCTGGTGTTTCGCACGAATACGGCGTATGAGCGCTTCTGGGAAGGGCGGAAGGCTTGGGGAAAAGTGGTGAATGATACTCGTAATCTGGCGCGGCAGATTTGGGTTGCCATCTCGGAAGTGACGGACAGCGACAGAGCCGGAAAAATTGCAGCGCTGCATTTATTGGTAGCTTTTTCGGTGGCGATGAAATGCCATTTGCGTCAAGAGCCAGTTGGAGTTGAAATCAAGCCGTTAGTTCAGCCGGCTCAGTTCGCGAGATTACAGGGAATTCAGAATCCATCGTTGAGCGTTGCATTTTGGATTGCTGATTATTTGCAGCTTCAGTATCAGCGCGATCGCGTTAGGATTCATCAGCTTACCGAAATGCAGCGTTTATTAGATGGGCTAGTGGATTGCTTGGGGGCATGTGAGCGAATTTTAAAGACACCGATGCCGATCGCTTATGCGATTCACTTGAAACAGTTGATTTTGCTGTACTGTCTTTCTTTGCCGTTTCAAATGGTGGGCAGTTTGGGCTGGTGGACACCTCCAGTTGTCATGCTGATTAGTTTTACGCTGTTTGGAATTGAAGCGATCGGGATTGAGATCGAAAATCCTTTTGGGCGCGACCCGAATGATTTGCCGCTCGATGCAATTTGCGAAACGTTACTGGAGAATATTCAAGATCTAACAGAGCTTAGACCGAGTAATCATCCTCAAGATTTACCGTTGATTGCGGCTTACGAAGAACAGCAAAACGGCGGTTACTCCTAATAATGCCGGGGTTAGCCAATCCCCCCATTTCACATACAAAGTCTGTGTTTGCTGACGATAGATTGTGTCTGCGTGGATTTGGTATTGATTGTTTTGCGATCGCCACTTCACCCGACCGTGGGGATCAACAATGCCTGAATATCCAGTATTTGTCACTCGAACTGCCCAACGATCGGTTTCGATCGCTCGAATAATGTCATGAGCTTCATGTTGTGCCATCAATACAGTGCTATAGGGATCTAAGTTTGATGCAGTGATGAGAAACTCTGCATTGTTTGCAACTTGACGGCGAAAGACTTCTGAGAATGCAGAATCAAAACAGATACCGATCGCCATGCGCCCAAGCGGGGTTTCAAATTGCTGATTGAAATTGCCGGGAATCATACCCATCTCGATCGGAGATAAGCGCCCGATTAATCCACCCAGTAATTTTTCAAATGGCAAATACTCACCTAATGGAACTAATTTGATTTTGTTGTAGCGAGCGATCGGACTTCCATCGGGTGCAGTTGCGATCAAGCTTTGAGTGTATCGCGTTCCCTGTGGCACAAAAGTTCCAAGCAACGTTAAAACTCGTTTTTCTGAGATCGCTTGAGTGACAGCATTTCGGACATTTTCACCCTGCCACAGAAACGGTAAAGCGCCTTCTGGAGTGACAACAAAATCAACCGATTGATCAGTAAGCGATCGATATCCCGATGAATATCCATTTAATGCTTTTCTCAATCCTTCGGCAAATAGTTTTTGTCGGGTTGGAACATTGCCTTGAATAATTCCTGCAGTTAACTTTGCTTGGGGAGATTGCACGATTGTCGTTTGATACAATCCAAACCCAATTAAATGCAAAATGACTAATAGTATGATTGCGCTTGCAGTGAATTTTTTACTTTTGGCTAACCATGCTTCTGCAATTAGTCCGTTGACGGCAACGATCGCGGCTGTTACAGTCAGCGCTCCAGAAATTCGCCCCAAATGCAGAATGACTAAGTTATGCGGACTCTGTGTATAAGCAAGCGATGTCCAATCTAATGCACTCCACTGCCGCAATAGTTCTAATCCGCACCATAGCGCTGTTCCTACAATCACTCGCACGATCGGACGATTTGGAACTCTGGCTAATCCCCATGCCCAAATTCCTGTGCAGAATGCGCCCCACAAGGTAATAAACGTCCATACAAACGCGACGATCGACACACTCGCAATCCACGACAATCCCAACCACATCAATGGATGCAATCCTGTGATCCAGTGCAGCGCAAAGCCGTTATAGATAATGCCCCACACGATCGCGGGTTTGATCGATTTCGTTCTTACGGTCATCGCCCAAACTGGAGCTAAGGCAAACCATGCCAACCACCAAAAGCTAATCGGCGCAACAGCAAGCCCCATCAGAAAAGCGCTGAGAATAGCGATCGTCAACGCTGTTTGTTCCTTCATGAAATTACTTAATTGCTGATTCAACGCAGGTTTATGACTTCTGTAGAACTTTGCTGCTCTCGTCGTTCCTGTAATCCTCGTTCAATTAACTTTGCAACTAGCCAAGAAACCGATCGCTCATCTGCTTGTGCCCATGCTTCTAGCTCCTTCTTCCACTCCGGAGGCACATAGGCGACCACTCGCTCTAAGTCTGTTTTTCCGCCCATAGTTGAGATATTGTTCTAATCGCCTATAGCATCCTAACAGTCCCGCCTGTGTTACGCTAGGCTATGCTGTGCCAGCAAGAAAGCGCTATGAATCTGCAAAATTTATTGTCCATTGCCAAACCTGCAACTCAACATCGTGGAATTGTTCTGCTTTCAGAGCGGGAACTCGACAAAATGCGGACGGTGGGCAAGCTTGCAGCGCAGTTGTTGGATTATCTTGAGCCTCTCGTACACCCGGGAGTGAGTACCCAAGAATTGAATGATGAAGCCGATCGCTGGATGAAAGAACACGGTGCAATCAGCGCCACACTCGGTTATGCACCTCCAAATCATCCGCCTTATCCCGGTTCCATTTGCACTAGCGTTAACGAAGTGGTTTGTCATGGGATTCCTAGTCCGAAACACATCCTTAAAGACGGTGACATTATCAATATTGATGTCACTCCCATTCTCGATGGCTATCACGGGGATACTTCCCGGATGTTTCTAGTGGGAAATCCTTCGGAGACGGCTCGAAAATTGGTCGAAGTGACAAAAGAAGCGATGATGCGCGGCATTGCGGCAGTGAAACCGGGTGCAAGAGTGGGGGATATTGGTGCGGCGATTCAGGAATATGCTGAGGCGAATGGGTTCTCAGTGGTGCGCGATATGGTCGGGCATGGCGTGGGACGAGTGTTTCACACAGAACCGCAGATTCCGCATTTTGGCAAGCGAGGAACTGGGGTGAAGCTGCGTCCGGGAATGGTGTTTACGATCGAACCCATGCTCAATGAAGGCACGTATGAACTGAAGTTTTTAAGCGATCGTTGGACTGTGATCACCAAAGATAAGAAACTCTCGGCACAGTTCGAGCATACGATCGCGGTAACTGAAGATGGATATGAAATCCTGACGCTGCCTTAGTTTAACGGGGGGTTACCAAAGTCGTTGAATTCAACACAGATCAAAGATTGAGTCTGCACTAAATTTGGAGATATTTTTGATTTAGTACGCTGGTACTAAAATTGTGTTATCCTCTTTGTCGTTAGAGAGTATCAGAGGTGGCATGAGTATAGACGACACGACCCAATTGATTCAACTGATTCTCAATTCGGTGCTGATGCTGCTTGCCTGTGCGTTTGTTCTAGGTGGGCTACTGCTGCGGCGAAGCGTGATCGAGAACCGTCTGCAAATTACCAATGTTGAATATTTCCAAGTGCTGGGTCAATTTGATCGAGCCAATCGCCTATCAATGCTACAGAAGCAAATTCGCTATCTGCAACAGCGCGTCAAATCAGCCAACAACGGCATCTTAGTGATGTATTATGCGCTGGCTTTGTTTGTATCGAGTACGCTTGCGTTAGCGATGCGGACAGTTCTAGAAGTGGAATGGCTTGTGACCGGATCGATGGCGCTGTTTGTGGTGGGGACTGCGATTTTATTGTTTAGTGTGGCGATCGTTCTTGTTGATCTGCATCATTCCGATCGTCCCTTCTGGCAGGAAATGCGGGATATTCTCGCATCGGAGCTGCCAAGAAAACGCCGGATCAAAAAGATCCGGAGTCGTCGAAAGGTCGTCGTTCGTTAAGAAGTCAGTTCGAGAGCAGCAACAGTCGGACAGCACTTTGTCTGACTGTTGCTCTGCTGTTCAAAGCTGTACAACGCTCACTTTATTTTGCCTCACGCTCACATCACTGAAATTGTAGGATTAGCGATCGATCTCAGCTTTAACTTTGATGTCTTCAGGAAGTTTTCCACCGTTGAAGCGCTGAACAGTAATCGTCGAACAGGGAGTGAAGTCTTTGTGAGGGTAAACCTGGTTTTTCTTCGCTGACACATTTTCTACATCTACTTGCTCAATCCTATATTGTTTCTGAGTATCTCTCTGTAGAAGCATCCACATTGGGTACTCCCACTCATTGCGTGTAATCGATAAACCTACTTTGGAGCAATCGCTGGCATTGATAAGCGATGCCACTTCAACATAAGAGTTCTTGAGGTACTTGCGATTAACGAAATATTGATCGACTCTACTGGTATTAAAGATATTTACGTATTTGTTAGGTGAAGCAATTGTTTCAAACTTAGAAACAAGAGGACGGGTTTGATTGCAGAACACCCAGGGAAGTGACGACACAATGAGAATTGAAGCCAAAGCGTAGAATACTTTACTCTGTATGATTCGATGAGCCAAAGCGTTGGACAAAATTGTCCCGATAAATGCGGACAGAAGAACGAAAAGGGGCAAATGTAGACGGCTATGCCAGGGTTGCCATTTTAGAATCAAGCAGAATAGCAAAAAATTGCTGATGAGACAGATGAAGTAAAGCGTCAATTTCTCTGTTCTCAGAATCTTCTCTTTCATCAATAGAATGACTGTTCCGGCGATCGCTAATAAATGAATCGTATTCGGCGCAGAATCTTCATGAAATAAATCTGCCAATGCTGGAACTTCAAATTCTGAGTTGGGCCACGTTGTCCGAGGATCAGAGACTGAAACGCTCAAAAATTTATGGATGAAGCGAACCAATTCTACAATCAGATCTTTGCCTATCCTGATCGGCATATAAACATGCAGGCAAACATTTCTGATAATATTGGATAACAAGACAGAAGCATTAAAAATATCATTTGTATATTTTTCTCTTCCTGAAGCTAGAACCTGCCCAAATAGGTCAACATTGCGAATTTCATGACTAACATTGATGAGAAAAACCAGAGCTGCTATCTTGAAAACGGGTTTCCAAAATCTCCACTTATACCGCTTTGCAAGGGATATTAGAAGCCAAATGAAAAAAGGAAAAGCGTAAATATAGGATGTTGCTTTGGCAAAGAAAGCCAATCCTAAGCTAGTTCCAGTCAGAAATGAATTAACACCAGCGGCTTTACTTTCTTGTACTGCTGAGAGGACGCAACAAACGAAGCATACCAACCAGAAGGAAACTACATAATCTCCTTGAGTACTGGAAGCTTGAAGGATTCCCATTGGAATTGTGGCACACACTACCGCAGACGAAATCTGACCCCGCAAATCTGCACCGAGTTGCTTGGCTATCAGTGATACTCCAATAACGCTACCAATCATGCTGAACCATTGCACTAGATTAGCGAAATAGTCTCCTCCACTCAGAATCTGGAGGTGCATAATTGTAAATTCTGACCAAGGCTTCTGGTATAGCTGCGGAAGATAAGAAGTTGGGTAATGTGCAACGCTATGATTTTGAATCCAGTGGACGACGCGAGGCATCCGATAGCTCATAGAATCCCAGTTATTGGGAGGTGCTATTAGGGCAACTAAACCAACCATCGCTATTATAAAACCGATACTGCAAAGCAATAAGATTGATGGTAATGGTAGTTTAGCCTCTGAAGAATCTAGCGCTGAGTTAGTATATTTTCCATTTTTTCTAGCGGTTCTAAAATAGATAAATGCTATTGTAGAACCTATTAGAATCCATGCTCTTACTAGCCACTCTAATGTTAGTAGCCTACCTAAACTCAGAACTTCGGTAATTGCAGTTAATAATAATCCCCAGACAATCACGGCTGATATTAAGGAACTTCGCCAGCAATTATCTCTAGAACGAAATGTTAGAAAGAGAAAGACTAATGAAATTGCGGGTAGCAAGACTAGCATAATAAGCCTTTCTTTTGCTCTAGGGAGTTTTCTGATTCAATCTGATTCTCATTACGAGAAAATACCAGCAGATCAGGACAGAACGAATCAGAAAACTGAGGCAGCAAGACAAGGGATTTTATTTGAATCTACCTACGATCGCGCATTTTCGAGCATAATCCTGGAAAATATACTCACGCTCAATTCTCAAGTTATATCTAGCCATGGCTGGATTGCTTAGAACTCCTGTTGCGCGATCTGATCTGAGGAAATTGTTAAAGTATCGCAACATCATGGATTTAAGGTTCAGGGGCAATGACTCTAGCCTGTTTTCCAGAGGCATCAACTACGATCCAACCCGTGGCAGCATCGCTCGGTTCGGATTGCGTCACGCGAAAGGCAACTTTTTCGCCTTTGGTGGTTACGGCAAAATCGGCATTTTGGGCAGATTGCACCATGAAGCCACGATCGCGTAAACAAAACATCGCCCAGCCTTTGAGGGTTTGATTTGCCGGATTAAACGGCACAGGAGGACGATCGAATATACTTTGCATCACTTGAATTAACTGCGACATATTCCCTAATTGCAAATCGCTATTTTCAGCGTAAACGGTAATGGGCGCAACGCTCGATCGCGGCTGGATTTGGTACATTGGTATTGGGATGTGAATCGGGGTGTGAATTCTGCTTGACTCTATATCTGGGGACAGTTGGGACATTATTTCAGAAAATTTGTAGATATAGCGCTCAAGATCGGTTACTGTAAGACTCATTCCTTCGCGTGGGTTGAGTGATTATGTCTTTCGTCGGTCTGCATATTCACAGTGATTACAGTTTGCTTGACGGTGCGGGGCAGTTGTCGAAACTGGTTGATCGCGCCGTTGAACTCGGAATGCCCGCGATCGCGCTGACGGATCACGGGGTGATGTATGGCGCGATCGAACTGATTAAGACCTGTCAAGGGAAAGACATTAAGCCG
Source organism: Cyanobacteria bacterium FACHB-63 (assembly GCA_014695255.1). Taxonomy (GTDB): domain Bacteria; phylum Cyanobacteriota; class Cyanobacteriia; order Leptolyngbyales; family Leptolyngbyaceae; genus Leptolyngbya. Next base: position 113,348 of record JACJNX010000046.1, on the reverse strand, counting down.
ATTATCGGCAACGAGATGTACATCATCAATGGTGACATTACGAAGCAAGAACGCCGCCCGAAATATCATCAAGTTGTGTTGGCGAAGAATACACAAGGCTATAAGAACCTCGTTAAGCTCACCACAATCTCGCACCTCAAAGGCGTTCAGGGTAAAGGAATTTTCTCGCGTCCCTGTGTCAACAAAGATTTACTCGCTGAGTATCATGAAGGCTTGATTGTGACGAGCGCTTGTCTCGGTGGAGAAGTGCCGCAAGCAATTCTGCAAGGAAAGCCCGAAATTGCTCGAAGAATCGCGACTTGGTACAAAGAGCAATTTGGCGATGATTACTATCTTGAGATTCAAGATCATGGATTGCTAGAGGAGCGCATTGTTAATCCTGAGATTGTCAAGATTGCTCAGGAACTAGATATCAAACTGATTGCGACGAATGATTCGCATTATGTATCTTGCTATGATGTCGAAGCTCACGATGCTTTATTGTGTATTCAAACTGGAAAGTTAATTTCTGAAGAGAAGCGACTGCGCTACACCGGAACTGAGTATCTGAAATCAGCAGATGAAATGCGATCGCTCTTTCGGGATCATTTGCCGCAGGACATTGTTGAAACTGCGATCGCAAACACTGTAGAAGTCGCGAACAAGATTGAACAATACAATCTAATGGGGGGCGAACCTCGACTGCCAGACTATCCGATTCCACCCGGATTTACAGCAGATACCTACATTGAAAAGCTTGCTTGGGAAGGATTAATTCAGCGTCAGAAGCGGGACTCGCGAGATGAAATCAGTCAGGACTATCGCGATCGTCTCATCTATGAGTTGAACATGCTCAAGCAGATGGGATTCTCGACTTACTTCCTGGTCGTTTGGGACTACATCAAGTATGCGAGAGACAATAAGATTCCGGTAGGGCCGGGGCGTGGCTCTGCGGCGGGTTCATTGGTTGCTTATGCGCTTGGCATTACCAACATTGATCCGGTGCATCACGGCTTACTGTTTGAGCGATTCTTGAATCCAGAGCGCAAATCAATGCCGGACGTAGACACGGATTTTTGCATTGATCGACGGGATGAAGTGATCAGATATGTGACCGAAAAGTACGGCACAGAGCGAGTCGCGCAAATCATCACCTACAACCGGATGAACTCGAAGGCGATTCTGCGAGATGTAGCGCGGGTGCTGAACATTCCGTTAGGTGAAGCCGATCGCATGGCGAAACAGATTCCAGTGTTTCGCGGTAAATCCACTAAGCTCAAAATCATGGTGTCTCCGACTGAAACACCGTCGAAAGAGTTCAGCCAAAAATACCATCAAGATCAAGTCATTCCGAACACTAATCCGCAAATTACCTACCGTCGCTGGCTAGACATGGCAATGCGGATCGAAGGCACAAACAAAGCGACCGGAGTTCATGCAGCAGGTGTCGTGATTTCTTCGGAACCCTTGGATGAGATTGTGCCCTTAGAAATGACTAAAGATGGCGGCATTGTGACTCAATATGCAATGGAAGACATTGAGCTACTAGGCTTGCTGAAAATGGACTTCTTAGGCTTGAAGAATCTCACCATGATCGAGAAAACGATCGAGCTCATCCAACAAAGCCAAAACATCAAACTCGATTTAGATAGCTTGCCGCTTGATGATCCAGAAGTCTACAAGCTTCTAGCAAGAGGCGAACTCGAAGGCATCTTCCAGCTTGAATCCTCTGGAATGCGTCAGATTGTGCGTGACCTGAAACCGGATGGAATTGATGACATTTCTTCGGTACTTGCGCTTTATCGTCCGGGTCCACTGGATGCAAAGCTAATTCCTAAGTTTATCAATCGCAAACACGGACGCGAGAAGATTGATTATGCTCATGAAATTCTTCAGCCGATTCTGAAAGAAACCTATGGGATCATGGTGTTTCAAGAGCAGATCATGAAGATTGCTCAGGATATGGCAGGCTATTCGCTCGGTCAAGCGGATCTGTTGCGGCGAGCCATGGGTAAAAAGAAAAAGTCTGAGATGGAAAAACACCAAGCCTTGTTTGTCAAAGGGGCAAAAGAGCGGGGGGTTTCTGTCAAAGTTGCCGAAGAACTGTTCGAGCAGATGGTGCTGTTTGCGGAATACTGCTTCAATAAATCACACTCAATGGCGTATGGTTACGTCACGTTTCAGACTGCTTATCTGAAGGCGAACTATCCCGTTGAGTACATGGCAGCCATCTTAACGATTAATAGTGGTGAACAAGACAAAGTTCAGCGCTACATTGCAACCTGTCATAGTTTGGGAATCAAAGTGCTACCTCCGGATATCAATCGATCGGGCATCGACTTCACGCCCACCGGAGATGCAATCCTGTTTGGACTCTCTGCGGTGCGAAACGTGGGAATGAGCGCGATCGAAGCGATTCTCGAAGCTCGTGACACAGGCGGGCAGTTCAAATCCCTGGCGGATTTATGCGATCGCGTCGATTCCCGCGCACTCAACAAACGCGCTTTAGAAGCATTGATTCACTGTGGAGCGTTTGACTCGATCGCACCGAATCGTCACCAACTTGCCAACGATCTGGAACTGGTGATGGACTGGGCACAATCGAGGGCACGCGATCGAGCGAGTGGACAAGGTAGCTTATTCGATTTACTCGGTGCAGCAACTCAGAAAGGCAGCTTTGAAACGGCTCCAAAAAGTGCAACTGTTGCCGACTATCCTTCGCAAGAAAAGCTCCGGCTCGAAAAAGAAGTCCTCGGCTTCTACATTTCTGATCATCCCTTAAAGCAACTGCAAGACTCGGCAAAAGTGTTAGCGCCGATAAGCTTAGGCAATTTACAGAACAGTCGAGAAGGTTCAACCGTCAGCGCGATCGTCATGATCACGGCAGTTAAACGAGTCACCACCAAGAAAGGCGATGCAATGGCAGTGATTCAGATCGAAGATTTGACAGGACGAGCAGAAGCGGTTGTGTTTCCCAAATCCTTCGATCGCATTGGTAGCCTAATTGAACCGGATGCGCGTTTAATGGTCTGGGGCAAGATTGATAAACGCGATGAAGATCAGTTTCAGTTCATTGTTGAAGATGCGGAACCGATCGATCAGGTACGAATGGTAATGGTCGAACTTGAACCCAGGATTGCAGATGATGCAATGGAACGGCATCGGCTCAAAACGGTATTGCAGGAGAATGGCGATCGTGACCATGCTAAAGTTTCGGTGATTGCGATCGTCGGAACTTCAACTCGCAGCCAAATTGTGCGCTTTGGTTCTCAGTTCCGTGTTCAAGATGAAGAGGTAACAGTGAGCGCTTTGGAGAAAGCAGGCTTCAAAGCGAGAGTGTCATCATTGGTTTAAGAGGATGTTTGAAGAGTCTTCGATCGTTGCGACATCTATTCGTGAAGAGATAGATGTCGCGTCAACACACTAATTGATGTGTTCGTTCCGGGCATGGGTACGATCGGTCTGGTACGATCGTACCGAATTAGAAACAATTAAGCTGCATCAATTCGTTTGTTTGATATAAAAGAATCAAAACCTTGAGAGATTTTAGCCTCTGCTAATTCTCAATTTATCAAGAGGTGAACTATGAATTTTGATCAAGACATTGTAACGGTCAGACCTTCAGAAACGACTGATACAATTCAAAAATTGCCGAACTATGTGGGTATTTCAGGCAAAACGGCTGGCGCAACCGGAATCTCGATGAATATTGTTGTGATTCCACCTTCTGCCAAAGCCGAACCGCATTTTCATAATGGATACGAAACAGCAATCTATCTATTAAAAGGTAATGTACAAACCTTTTATGGTGAAAATCTATCGAAATCTGTGATCAATCAACAGGGCGACTTCATCTTTATTCCTGACGGAGTACCCCATCAACCTGTGAATTTAAGCAGTACGGAAGCAGTGATCGCATTAGTTTCGCGCAATGACCCAAACGAGCAGGAGAGCGTACAGGTTTACAAGCTAGATTAATGTCTTTTTTCTACTAGATACTAAAGAATTGCTAAAAATTAAGAACCTGCTTGAAAAAGACTGTAATTCTGGATGACAGCATAGTCAAACTGTTTGAAATTCAAGCATTGTGAGTCTCGAACAGTTAGCGATCGCTCAATCGCTGCCAATTAACTTCATCGAACCTCATGCCTACCTTGCTTGTTAAAAACATCCATACTTTAGTCACAATGGATGAAACCCGACGAGAAATTCGCAACGCAGCAATGCTCGTCCGAGACAATGTCATCGAGCAAGTTGGAACCACAGCAGAACTACCGCAAACCGCAGATGAAGTATTGGATTTGAGCGATCGATCTGTGGTGCTTCCGGGGCTTGTCAACACACATCATCACTTCTATCAAACGCTCACTCGTGCTGTTCCTGCTGCTCAGGACGGTGACTTGTTCAACTGGCTGCAAACGCTTTACCCAATCTGGGCAAATCTCACTCCAAGAGCCGTGTATATCAGCGCTCAAATGGCAGCCGTTGAGTTAATTCGATCGGGCTGTACCACTGCAAGCGATCACCTCTATATCTATCCGAATGGTAGTACGCTCGATGATGAGATTCAGGCAGTGCAAGCGGTTGGACTGCGATTTCATGCCAGTCGAGGCAGCATGAGCGTTGGGGAAAGTCAGGGAGGACTGCCGCCAGATTCGGTCGTAGAAAAAGAAGCAGATATTCTGAAAGATAGTCAACGATTGATCGAGCAATATCATGATAACGATCGTCATTCGATGTTACGGATTACGCTTGCGCCTTGTTCTCCGTTCTCTGTAACGCAAGACTTAATGCGAGAATCAGCGGCAATGGCACGATCGTACCCTGGTGTTCGATTGCATACTCACTTAGCCGAGAACAACTCCGATGTTGAGTACAGCTTATCGACCTTTGGTATGACTCCTGGAGACTATGCAGCCTCAGTCGGTTGGGTTGGTTCTGATGTGTGGCACGCGCATTGTGTGCAGCTAGACGATAAAGCAATTCAACAGTTTGGCAAAACTGGAACCGGAGTGGCGCATTGTCCTTGTAGCAATATGCGACTTGCAAGCGGAATGGCTCCGATTCGTAAGATGCTTCATCATCATGTTCCGGTGGGCTTAGGAGTCGATGGTTCCGCCTCGAATGATACCTCGAATCTTTTGAATGAAGCCCGAACCGCATTTCTGATGGCGCGAGTCCGAGAACTGGATGCTGCTGCAATGACGGCACGGGAGGCGCTAGAACTGGCAACGCTAGGAGGGGCGAAGGTTTTAGGACGCGACGACATTGGTTATCTAGCACCGGGAATGTCAGCCGATTTTATTGCGATCAATCTCGATCGCCCCGAATTTGCTGGGGCGCTCCATGATCCGGTAGCAGCAATGATTTTCTGTCAGGTCAATACCGTAGACTATAGTTTTATCAATGGTCGAAAGATTGTTGATCAAGGACAAATTACTACAATTGATCTTCCAACTTTGATCGAGGAACACAATCGATTAGCACATCAGCTAATCTATCCCTAGATGGAACCCAAAGCTACAGAACTGGCATCGGGATCAAACCTTTCTACGACGAGAAATCTTGAGAACACTCGTTGGTTGGGAACTTAGACAGAATATTAAACATTCGCTTTCAGTTGAGCGGCGATCGATTTTGAGCCGCAGCAAGTCGCGTTTTTTCAATGCGAGTTCGTCGAGTTTCAGGGCGCTTTGCGGTTTCAATCCAGTAGAGAATTACTTTTTTTGTTGAGTTGCTAAACGCCTGGAAATTTTGCTTTGCAAGGGTTTCTTGCTCCAGCGCTTCGACTAAGTCAGGCGGGATGATTAAGGCTTCGATCGCATCCAAGGCAGTCCAAGAGCCATCGAGCTTTGCGGCTTCGATTTTCTTCAAGCCTGCCTCTGTCATTAAGTCTTGCTCGATTAACTCCTCGATGTACTGCTTATTGAGTTTTGACCAAACACTTTTTGGCTTTCTGGGTGTAAAAATCTGCATATAGCGATCGTCATCGAGCGATTTGACTTTGCTGTCAATCCAGCCAAAGCAAAGCGCTTCTTTCACCGCTTCGCTGTAGGTCACGCTTGGCTTTCCGCTTTTTGCTTTGTAGTAAACAAGCCAAATTCCGTTGCTTGCACTGCGCTTCGCGTTCGTGCTTTCATGGTTTTGCTCAAGCCAACTGCGCCATGCGGTTCGATCGACGGCTTCAATTCGGTCTAGCTGGTCTTCAAACTTTGCCGCGTCTCACCCTGCCTTCTTCGCCAAAGGTTAGCAATTTTGTGTTGAGAGCAATTAAGTCTTTTGCTTTCACAGTATAATGAAACGCTATTAAATTTTGCATCAAGGCTCGATCGTCGCGAAGAGAACCACCCAAACCTGGAAAATTCGCAGAGATTTTCAGGATCACGGCTAAAATGTAGCACAGCGTACAAAAAGCATTCGGTGACTCAGTTTTAGTGGTCTAAAGTCATCAATTGTTTACAAAGCTCGATCGCTGACCGACTCGTAAACTTATCCAGCACTCGACACGACAAGGAAAGAAATGGTTGTGACCAAGGATAGACCGCTTGCAGCAATGTTCCGTCAGATTGGAGGAGGTGCATATCCTCCCGTTATTGAGACGTTTGAACGAGGCAAAACAATCTTCTTTCCGGGAGATCCGGCAGAACGGGTGTATTTTCTAGTCAAGGGTGCCGTCAAACTGTCGCGGGTGTACGAAGCAGGCGAAGAAATTACGGTAGCGCTGCTGAGAGAAAATAGCGTATTTGGGGTGCTGTCGCTGATTACCGGACAGAGAGCCGATCGCTTTTACCACGCGGTTGCTTTTACCCCGGTTGAGTTGCTTTCGATCCCGATCGAGCAAGTCGAGAAGGCGCTGAAGGAAAACCCTGAACTCTCGATGCTGATGCTCAAAGGCTTGTCCTCGCGGATTTTGCAGACCGAGATGATGATCGAAACGCTGGCGCACCGGGATATGGGATCACGATTGGTCAGCTTTCTGCTGATCCTCTGCCGCGATTTTGGAGTGCCATCGCAAGAGGGAATTATGATCGACCTCAAACTCTCGCATCAAGCGATCGCCGAAGCGATCGGTTCGACGCGCGTGACGGTGACGCGCTTACTCGGAGATTTGCGGCAGGACAAGATGATCTCAATTCACAAGAAAAAAATCACCGTTCACAATCCGGTAACGCTGAGTCAGCAGTTTACCTAAGTGCATTAGAATTCTTCCTTGAAGACCCGCCCGAAGTATAAATCGAACAGGCATAATGATAGGCGGATCTGAAATTGCCTTGCCAGTGTAAAAGTGCTGGTCTAAGGATCTCTTGGGAGTCTTATGTCCGATGTCGGGCTGATTTTAATTCTGGTGGTGTTGGTGTTGGGTGGAGTGATCGCGACAGTGGGCGATCGCTTGGGAACTCGCGTGGGAAAAGCGCGGCTCAGCTTGTTCAATCTTCGTCCGAAGCAAACCGCAGTTGTGGTCACTATTTTGACCGGAACGCTGATTTCTGCCTCAACGTTAGGCGTGCTGCTGCTAGCAAGTAAAACCTTTCGCGAAATGCTGCTGAATTTTGGGCGGATTCAAACCGAACTGCGCGATCGCGGACGCGACTTAGAAAAAGCCGCCACCGATCTGAAGGCGACCGATGCTCAGAAAGCGCAAGTCGAGAAACAACTCACAGAAGCCCGATCGGAGCGCGCCCAAGTTGAGGAACAGCTAAAGCGAATCAATGCAGATCTGAAAACTTCAATCGATCGCCAACGAGAAACCAATGCTCAACTCCGCACCACCGAAGCCCAGCGCGATCGAACTCGTCGTCAACTCGATACTGTGTCTGGACAAGCATTAAAACTCCGCAGCGATATCGATCAACTGCAATCCGAGCAAAAGACCCTGATTACGCAGCGTGATCAGGTCAAGCAGCAGATCGCCGAACGGGATGAGCAGATTGCTGAGCGCACGAAACTGATTGAACAGCGCGATCGTGAGATTAATGAGCGCGATCAGGTAATTGCACAGCGTGAGGCGGATCTAAAGCGATTAGAAGCGCAACGAGCAAGCCTAACTGCGACCTTGCAGCAAATTGAACGGGATGTCGAACTGATTCGCAGCGGCGATCTGGCGATTTATCGAACACAAGTGCTGTCTTCTGGAGTGGTGCGCGTGGGAAATTCGGAAGGCGCGAAAGCGGCAGTCGATCAACTCCTGCAATTTGCGAATCGGGCTGCGGTTGGGGCATTGCGGCTTGGACGCGAGGATCAGCAAGTTGTACAGATTCGGACGACAGAAGTTGAAAGCTTGATTCAACAAATCAGGAATGGTCAAGATTATCTGGTTCGGGTACAAGCCCTCGCAAATTATGTCAAAGGCGAAAACAAACCCGTGTTTGTTTACATCAGTGCAGTCCCCAATCGGGTTGTTTTTTCCGCAGGAGATACGATCGCTGCTCAAACGATCGATCCCTCCAAGCTTTCAGCGCCGGACTTTCAACGATCGATTCAAGAACTGTTTGCCGCTTCTAATACTCGCGCCCGTGTCGCTGGCGTTTTAAACGACAACATTCAAATCGAAAAACTGCTTACATTAGGATCATTCATTGACCAACTGCGGCGCTATCCCACTCCGGTTGAACTGCGAGCGATCGCATCGGATACCACATACACGGCGGGACCGCTCAAAATAGAATTAGTGGCAGTTCAAAACGGACAAGTGGTGCTGAGAGCATCGAGCTAACATATCCAGCGAATAGGGGAGTAGAGACGCAGCATGGCAGAACAGCCAGCAATTCTGGGGTTTGATCCAGGGCGGCAAAAGTGTGGATTAGCGGTCATGGGGGTTGATCGCCGCCTCTACTATCATGAGGTGATCAGCGCCGAAAGTACGATCGCAACGATTCAAGGCTTGCGGGAGCGGTATCCGATTTCGCTATTAATCATGGGCGATCAGACTTCCTCGAAAGATTGGAAGCTCAAGATCGAAAGTGAATTGAGTGATCCGCTGCGAATTATCACGGTGGATGAGCGCAATAGTTCCTTGGAGGCTCGCGATCGCTATTGGCAGCTTTATCCGCCGAAAGGGTTGAATCGATTGATCCCCCAAGGAATGCGAACGCCGCCGAGAGCGATCGATGATATTGTGGCAATTTTGCTGATCGAACGGTATTTAGAGCGCTTGGTGAGCTAAGGGATTAATTCATCGCCTAGCTTGAATGAATTGTTCTAGCACTGCCTGACGCAACAATCGCTGTGGCATAAATCCCTGAGTCAAGATAAAGTCGTGAAACTTTTGGGAGTCAAATTTCTCGCCGAGTTGTTGTTCGACATCTTTGCGGAGTTGCATCAGGCGTTGATAGCCATAAAAGTAAGAGGGAGCGTGTCCGGGAAGCCGGACGGTATAGCGATCGATTTCCTGCTGAGCGAAGAACTTTGAGTAGCCTGCATCCTCGGTGAGAACGCGCAGCGCTTCAGCCGTTGAGATTTTACCTAAATGCAGTTCGGGTTCTAGGAAGGCACGCGCCGCCCGCAATAGTTGAAACTGTAGAGAGATAAACTGCCCTTCGATCGGCATGAACGGTAGGGTAATCGCTTCGGCATAGAGCGCCCAGCCTTCGTGATTGGCGGGGTTATAGCCGAACTTCGATCGAGCCTCAGAAATGCCTTGATCTTGAATCGTGGTGAATTGGAGGTCGTGTCCGGGTCTGCCTTCGTGAGCGGTGAGCGTCCAAGAAACGGCGGGATAGGTGAAATCGTTGTAGGTGCGGGGTTGGGGATCTGGTTTTATCAGGGGAATGATGAAGGTTCCAGCCGTTTTGCTGGAACCTTTAGGAGCGTAGTATTGCGGAACGGGGAACGTTGCGTTTTCGCGCTCGGTGGTGAGCCGAATGGTTAGAGGGCGTTTCGGGAGCGTGACTAATTTTTCGCGCTGAATGATGGCTTCGATTTCCTTTTGGCGTTTCTGATAGTGCGGCAGGATTTGATCGCTGGGTAACTGCTCCTGCTTGAGAGCACGGATCACGTCACGATAGTCTTTTGCCTGAAAGCCTTTTTGCTTGGCGATTTGTGGCGCAAGCGCGTTCATTTCTTGTTGAATGGCGGCAAAGGCAGAATGGGCATTTTGCAGGAGTTCATCGATCGGGATTTCGACTCCTCGTTCTGCGAGTTCTGCTGCATAAAGTTCGGGGGGTAAGCGGAAGCTGGTTCTGGCTTTGGGCAGGACTTCTTGCCGAACAAAGTTCGTATATTCGGTTAATTGTGCTTTGAGCTTGGTATAACTCGATTGATCGATTTTCTGTTGTTCGAGACGTTGCTTGATTTGTTCGAGTTGAATGGCTGTATTTGCTAAATCTTTTTCAAGCTGCGATCGTTCAGGAAAGAAAACGTTCTGTTGCGTCATGCTCTCTCGCATTCTTTGAATCGCAAGCGTCGCGATCGCAGTTGTATTTTCTCCGCTAATTCGCTTTAATTGCTTGGTTAAATCGCGCTTGTTGAGATCGTCAATGCTGCGGTTGATTTCTCTAGCTAAATTCACATAAGGCAGACGGTAGCGGCGATCGAGTTGAATCGCTCGCAATTCCTCGTTTGCTGATTGAATCAGAATTTCTAGATCGAGTTTGACCGATGGTTCAGTTTCCTGCTTTTGCTTTGTCTGAAGTGTTGCAACTGCGTTATTTAAGTTTCGCTCGTAGCATTGCAGATAAGTTGTATCCAGTTTTAGCAGCGATTCGCTGAGTGTGGGTTGATCGGTACAGTTTGATTCTGATTCAGCTTTGATTAGAAGAGTTGTATTTTCATTGCTTCTTGTGATCCAGTTGGGTTTTGCCGATGCGATCGGTTCTGAAATGGAATGGATCGCGATCGCGACCATAAACGATGCGATCGCCAGCAAAACAGGAACTTTGCGCGAGAGCCGGGGAACACGAACCATAAACCAGTGAAAAGGGACTGATCGATCTTAGCGGTCACAAAAATTTCTTTACGGACGACACTGGAGCGACTTAAACACATCGTCTGCTTTTTTTCCCGCTATATCTGCATTTGCGTCATTTGCCAGCAGATTCACCACATATCGAGTATCACCCAAAATGACGTTTGCTCGGTAAATCACAGTCGCTTTCTCAGGAGAATCGGGGTACTTGAGCAATCCTTCACGGATCGCAATTCCCGTCGTTTGTCCGCATAGCGTCCGATTCTCAGCCCGCACCGTCTTGATTTTCAGTTCTTCTTCGTCCGCTCCCAGCGCAATGCTGTCTAAGATGCGATCGATCCGTCGCCGTCCTGATTCTTGATCTACTGGAACCCGCGCCATCAAAAGTTGAATGTCGGGTTCATCGCCTTCACTGGCAACAAGGGCAACTTTTGCGCCTGCGATATTCACACCCAGCAGACCCTGAGAGCCTCCGGGTAGGGAATAGGTCATGATATTGCTGGCGATCGCTTCTGCGCGTTGCGGGGTCGCGGCGTTGCTGAGAAATTTTAATCCGAGTCCGGTTAAACCGACTCCTAACGTGGCGATCGCACCCAGCACCACGGCAAGCGTTTCCCAAATTGAAACTTTGTATTGCGGAATTCTAGAAGGGAGTTCTCTCATTGTTCCTACTCCAAATCAACGCCTAAAAAGCGATCAAGAAACCGAGTCCGCCACGACAATCTCAGAATTAATGCCCACTCTATCGCAACCAAACCCAAAAACAAGCAATCTTGTAAACTCAGCGGAGAAAGTTCAAAAAACACCCGCAACGGCGGGATTGCGAGAATCAGCAAATAGACAACGAGTAGGGCAACGGCAACGATCGTATATCGCCAGTCGCCGCTTAACGGTTCTCCGCCTGTCCAAGCGTTTGTGGGTGGCTTGAGAAACGGAATCAGCAACAGTTCGCAAAACACTAAGATGGTGACTAATGCAGTCCGAGGAATATTAAATTCGATCTCAGCAAGTCCAACATTTGGAGGCAGATCCAAAACAGCACTCACTAAATAAAATAGGTACACGGTGAGCGACACCAACGTAATTGTGATCGTAGCAGGAACGACGAAATGCAGCATCGATCGCACTAAACTGCGTTTTTGTAGTTCTCCGGGTTGTGCCCAAATCGGAATAAACGTGGTGGGAATTCCGACACCGATCAAAGTCACGATCGCGCTATGTTTGTTCAACAGCGGAAAACTATCGGAAACAATGGCAATCGCAAAAATTAGCAACGCCACGCAGCACAGCCTCACCATAAATAATTTAATGACATCGCGAATGCCATTTTGAATGCGTTGTCCTTCTAAAAACGTATGCGGCAATGCTTCAAATGAATCCTTCAGCAACACAATATCGGCAATGCTGCGAGTTGCCTTACTGCCGCTCTCCATCGCAATCCCAAGATTTGCTTGCTTGAGCGACAATACATCGTTTACGCCGTCTCCGGTCATCGCGACATAGTGACCCGATTTGCGTAAACTCCGAACCAGTTGGGCTTTTTGCTGCGGTGTAATTCGTCCGAACACATTGTAATTTCGAGCCGCTTGCACAAATTGCGCTTCGTCCATCTGCGCTAGTTCTGCACCTGAAATCAATCGAATATCATCGCTAAAATCCGCTTGCTTTGCCAAGGCTGCAACCGTTTGAGGATTATCACCGGAAATAATTTTTAGCGTAATTCCTGCTTTGACGAATCCTTGCAGCGTTTCACGGGCAGAAGGTCGGAGTTGATCAGAAAAACAAAGAATTCCAAGCGGAGTCAATTCGGGCAGTGTAGAGTCTGCGATCGACTCCGGTGTATAAGCAAACAACACCACGCGATAGCCGTGATTCACTTGGCGATCGACGTAATCCAAACTCTCCTCATCTAAAGTTGTCGCTTTCATCAGAATTTCCGGTGCGCCCAGAACGTAAGTCCCTGGCTGATCGGCAAACTCGATCGCGCTCCATTTTCGCGCTGAAGAGAAAGGAATTTCGCTGCGGATCGGTTTATCGTATCCACCACAGGCAATCAGAACGGATTCACTGGTGCGGTTTCTGGCTTGGGTGCTGGCGGCAAAGTCACCTAAACGCGATCGTAGTTCCGGTTCTGAACAAGCGATCGGATGCAGCGAATACAGTTCAATTTGATTCGTTGTCAACGTTCCAGTTTTGTCCAAACACAACACATCAACATTGCTCAACGATTCGACGGCATTCGTTTGCTGAATCAAAACGTTCTGCCCCAACATCCGAATTGAACCCATCGCATAGGACAGCGTGATTGCTAAAATTAATCCCGCAGGAATCAGACCCGCGATCACGGCAGCACGTTGCACCACTTCGTTTAAGGTCTGCGATCGACTCACAAAACTGATCCCAATCAGCAGCCATAAAAACGATGCCAGCAGCAATAGAATCCGAATAATTAAATTAATCTCCGCCTGCAACGGCGTATAAACTTGGCGAAACTCTCGCGCTCCCATCGTTAACTGATAAGCGACTGTATCGATTCCGACTTTCTGCGCTTCATAACAGGCGCTTCCACTCGCACAGAAACTGCCTGAATACACAGGCTTGCCCGCAACCTTGACAATCAGATCCGATTCTCCGGTGAGCAGCGATTCATCGACTTCAACTCGTCCTGCTCCAACGATTTCCCCATCGACCAATACCTGATCCCCCGGACGCAGCACCAGCGTATCTCCCAGCACGATTTCACTGGGATCAATATTGATTTCTTCACCGTTGCGAATCACCGTCGCGTGGGGACGAGACAACAGCGCAATCTCATCGAGTTTCTGCTTTGCCCAAATCTCCTGCACAATCCCGATCACCACGCCGCTGAAAATTACGACAGCAACGAAAATGGCATCACTCGGACGACGCAGCAAAATGAAAACACCGCTAATCGCAAAGAAAACGGCATTGACAAACGTTAATAAATTCTCTTGAAAAATTCGTGCATACGATCGACTCGTCGGCAGCTTAACATTATTGGTCTCACCTGATGAGACACGCTCACGCACTTGTCGATCGCTTAATCCGGGAAGCGTTGCCATGAATCCGAAGGGGCTAAATCAGAAGGATGTCTAATATCATAGACACTGCTTTCCCTCTCGCAAAATCATCTTTCACGCTTCCTCTTGCTCGTCGAGGGATTTCCAGCCCGCTTGCCACTGCGATCGGTCTTTGAATAATTTCGCATTCATCCAAAACCGCACCGACGGATCGCACGCTGCCACCACTTCCGCAAAGACCCATTCGCCCTCATTTTTGCGATTAACGACCTGAAAGTGCCGCCAGCCCCAGGTTTCTTCCTGCGCTGTCCACTTTGATCCGACCAGATGAGGAAATTTTTGTTTTTTAGCCATGCCTCTATTTTAGATTTTTGCCTCCAATTCAGGAATACTCAGCCTGAACATCAAAAAGATCGTCGCAACCGCAACGAGACAGTAGTATGAAGTATTTTCCTGCTCACCCTTCCCGGTTAAGGTTCCTGTATATGATGCGGACAAATTTATCGATGGCTGCGCTGATGTCGATCGGCATCATGCTCCCGGCTCAGGCTGAAAATCTCGACCATGTGCGCCAACTGCTGGCAACGAAACAATGCCCGAACTGCGAGTTAACCAGCTCAGGGCTGGTGCTGGCTCAATTGTCGGGTGCAAATCTCGCGGGAGCCAATCTCGCCGGGGCAAATCTCAGTCAAGCCAACCTTGCCGGAGCCAATCTCGCCGGGGCAAATCTGGCGGGTGCAACCCTAAGCGGCGCAAATCTTGCAGGCGCGAAATTGACTAGCGCCAACTTACAAGGCACGGATTTAACTCGATCGTACCTCGTCGGCGCAGACCTCACCGGAACACAGATCGAAATGGCGCTGATTCAAGGCGCGATCGGGCTACCCGCCACTGCGGGAAGTTCCGAAATGTTTTACCAGATGGCAATGGAGGCGGGCAAACGCAAACAATATGAACGCGCGATCGAGAACTTCAATCAAGTCCTGGTTCGCAAACCTGATTCGGCTCCAGCCATGATTGGTCGGGCGATGGCTCGACTCGAACTCGGAGACGAAAAAGGTGCAATTCAAGATTCGGAACAGGCGGCAGCGTTATTCACGCAGCAAGGGGATGCCAGCAGCGCCAAATCTGCAACAACGCTTGCCCAAACCTTAAAAAATCCGCCGAAAGCGCGATCGGGCGGCGGCTTTGGGCAAACCCTGATCAACGTGGTCGGCGGACTGTTGCAACTGTTTTTAACGCGCTAACAGAGTCTGAGGGATGCCCGTTGCATCCCTGCAAATCCTCTAGGGTTGCGCCATCGGCATTGCTGTAGGAGCCAAGCTAGTCAACTTTCCTTGCAGGCTTGCGGGGAGAATGACTTGATTGATTGCATGAATCGTCCCATTGCTTGCAGCGATGTCTGCGCCAACGACTTGTGCGTTTCCGATCATCAGCATTCCGTTGCTACCTTGAGCCGCGATCGGATTGCCACCCAGCGATTGCACTTGTTTTGCTGCCAGATCGCTAGAAGAAACTTTGCCTTTGACAATGTGATTTTGCAGCACTTGAGTCAGCAGGGCGCGGTTTTCCGGTTGAACTAATGCTTTGAAGGTTGCCGGAGGAATTGCAGCAAGGGCTTCATCGGTCGGAGCAAAGACGGTGACATCACCACTGAGGTTAGAGGAGAATGCTCCGTTCGAGTCAGCTACGCGCAGCAGCGCATTGAACAATTCAAACGAAGGGCTGGTGCGAACGATTTGATCGATAGACTGATCAGACGAACCGGTAGATGCGGAGTTCGTGTTGCCGGTCGGGGTTGTGCCGGTCGGGCTGCTATTGGTCGGAGTATTGTTAACTTCAGGACGGTTTGCCGGAGCAACGGTGCCAGGAACGCTTTGATTGTTGGGCAAACCAGGAGCGGTGGTCGTACCTGAATCTCCAGAACGCTCAGGATTGGTGATGCTTCCAGGGGTATTTTGACCAGATTGACCCCCAACCGGCGTAACGGTGTCGTTTTGATCGCCAGAAGACTGACCTGGTTGTTGACCCCCAACTGGAGGAATGTCAGCGTCGCGATTGGTTGGAGCAGGTGTTTGGGGAGTATTTGCGGGAGTGGTTTCAGCGTTGGGCGTAGGTTTACTTTGTGCCATTGAGGGCAGAGCAACGCTGACGCTTAATCCAACTACAGATAATCCAGTAACTAAACGCTTCAGTGATGTTTTCATTGTTACTTATCGTAAACATTGCTCCCCAAGCGTATAAGTTACGGACGCGAACTTCCTCCCCCGCCTGAAATAATCCGAAAGGATGGTTTATCGGTTTGATTAGCTCCGTTTAGAGGTACGTTCTTGTTGCCGAATATCAAGCCTTTCCGCAAGGCTAGGCTGCTGATTTGACTTCAAGGGATTCTTGTCTAACAAGAGTGTGGGGGCTGGGGAACGAGTCGAAGTTTTGGCGGCAGTAGCAGCATATTGTGCAGGGCTTGCAGATTTCAAAGTCGCGATCGGCTGACCGTTTGATTGACGACTCCGAGACGATTGCTGCGATCGGCTTGCTCGGCGATCGGAGGTAGGACTGAGGGCAACTTGCCGCTTGATGATGCGTCGAGATGTCTGCTTCGCCGGACGCAAGCGACGAGAAATCAAGACAGAACTGGTTGCACAAGTAGCAACGACGATCGCAAGTAAGCCAATGGCACTGCTGGGGTCAGCAGAATTAGCGGGTGACTCTGCAACAGGCTGCGGCGATTCTACGATTTCTAAGGGGGCTGGATTGGTGTAAGTTAATCCGGAGATCGCTAACCAGCCAAAAAACAGGAAGGAACTCCAAACCGCAAACAAGCAGATGAAGGGATGTCGTTGTGCAAAGTGCAGTAGAAGTCGCCCGACTGACGGTGGCTTTGCTGTAGTTCGGCTGCGCTTTGCAGATCGAGGAGCAGTGACGTTTTGCACAGGAGTAATTGGGTTGCCCATATCTATGGTGATGTGTTCAACATCGAATGGATGGGTACTAATTGTACAGGAGAAATTCTTTGATTGGTTAATATTCCAGCATAAGTCTATCTTTGCAACCTATCCAAAGATAGACTTTGTAAAATTATTGATACTTTGACTATCAAGCCTCTAGGCAACAACAATTAATCGCCATAACAATGATCCGAGAAGCACCATCGCACTATGTTGCAGGAGAAGCGATCGAATCGGTTGTCGAGCAATTTTCTGCGTTAGAAAGACACTCAGCCAAAATGATCCGACGATCGTGACAGCTTGCAAGAATTCAATCACAGCAGGATGAGCGACTGCGATCGGTAAAGCTGCCATTAGTTCTGTGCTACCGCCAAAGGTTGCAACCGTCACTGGAAGAATGCGTCCTGCTTCGTTGAGTCCCAAGTGTAAGTAGTACGCTAAACTCGCACCTAAAACCAGCGGAAGATAACCATACGCGAGTTCAAGAAAAGGGCGCGATCGTCGATTGAACAGTCTCATCAGGCGATCAAACAACAGTGCAACGGCTCCGGGCAACATCAAAGCAAGAATCGAGACGATCGCGTGATAGCTAAATTGCTCAAGATGGAGATTGATACCCAGTAGTTGTTGAATTGCAGGAAGCCGATGCAAAAACACCGCTCCAAACAGCAGAAACAATAAGCAAACCTCAGGATAAGTCGGTTGATGGGTCGTCCATAGCTCTATTCCCGGTGGACGCAGGTTCAGTTCGACCGATCGATGAGGACAAGCTTTCAGGCAGGTCATACACAACACACAATCGCGATTATCCCGAAGCTGTGCTGGATGTGAATAGATAGGACAGCCTCCAGTTTCCATGCCTTCGCCTTTTTGCGGTCCGCCTTTGTAGCACTGATAGGTCGTACAAGTTGCAGAACAAATTCCTTGCTGTGCCCGGAGTTCAATCATGGCGAGCTTAGCAAATAAGCCATTCATGCCGCCGATCGGACAGAGATATCGACACCAAAATCGCCGCTCAAACAACACAGAAAAGATAACGGCTCCAGCCGTAATCAACAGCAATAAATAGCCCGACAGATAAGCCGTGTTTTCTAAGTTCCACAGTTCTTCCCACAGTAGAATCAGTGTGAACATACCAAACAGAAACCAGCCACCCCACTTCTCAGCCGCTTGTCTGGGCCAAGGTTGTAGCTTACGCGGATAGAGCCAGAGAGAAATCTTTTGCGCCAGTTCACCGTAAATCATAAACGGACAAACCGCACACCAAAGCCGTCCGACAAAGGGGAATGCAACCAGAATCAGCATCCACCACCACGCCCAGAATAGATTCAGAGCGAAATTACGATCGCGACTCTGCGGTGCCACCATCAACACGGTGACGACAACGGCAAAAACTCCCAAAGTAAAGCCGTAATTGATCCGATCTGGCCACCAGGAACTTCTGAGGAACTGCCGCAACTTGGGATAAGCATTAAGCAGATTGACCCGAAATCGGCGATTTTTATTGCCTGCTGCCCAGAACACCTCTTCGGTGAGTTCTGCGCCTTCTGCTTGAGTAATTGCCCGCCCCAGTAAGCTTTCAAGTTCGACATGATTTCCAGGAAAGTCATAACCTTGGAGTCGGCGTAACGCTTCGGGTGTAATCTTGGGCTTAGAGATGCCGCGCGATCGAGCAATCAAACTCAGGTAATACTCTGCTTGAACGGCAATATCCGCTTTTCTGACTCGCAGGGGTGGCACCTTGATCACATGAGTGATCAGCTTACATTTTTCCAATCGCGGCAGAATCTTCTCAGAAGTCATGAGCAGCCTCGCTTCAAATGATCGGGCTTCTGGCTCCGGTTCTCCTTCGCGGACGATCGGCGTAAACTTCCCAGTCTTCAAAAGCTGCACTAACTTTTCTTCAAACTCTGGCGCAATATCTTCGAGATTGTTCAGCATAATGGTGCCGCGCCCAATCCAATCGAGCAATCCAGGCTTACCCGTTCGCCCAAATATTTCTGCACCGCCAGGTTGCAGCATGTTGCAGTTGACTTTGATTAATGGCTCTTTACGATCGCTCGATCCAAAATGAATCAATGCCGCAGTGTTGTCTTTTTCCAGTCCCGGTTCTCCAAAGATCAAGACAGAACCCCGAGCGCTGGCTGCTTTTTTAATGTCTTGCCGCAATCGCACTGCATAGCGACTGGTTCCCACAATGCCGCGTTTAACTTTTGGAACAAGATAAGGACGCAAGGCGATCTGTTGCTCCCGCTCATAAGCAAGCTGCGAAGACACTTCCTCTAACTGCGTGGCAAGCTGTTGCGAAACGCCTTGAGCAATTTCGGGGAACTGTTGGGTGATCGCTTTGAATGACTCCCGTGGAATTGTCCAGATCACGCAGTCATTCAGGGTAATTGTGGTTTCTTCTGCCTTGCGATCAAGCAACAGTTCTTTAAGATAGACGATCGCCCCTGAAATTAAGCTCGTGACGTTTGCCAAGCCCGTTTTACTGGTGCGATACCGCTCAAGATGCCCATCATACAGAATGTAAAGTGCTTCGGGCTGCGTGTCTTCGAGTCCAATGCGGCGGTTTTCTTGAATGTGCTGTTCTTCAACTTGTTGCGCGATCGCCTGCAATGCGTCCGATGACAGTGTGGAGAATTCTGTTCGCTGCCGCAGCCATTCCACCCGCTCTAAAACGTCCATGATTTGCCTCTTTAGAATTCGCCCAGACATTCATCCTCTACTCCCCGTAGGAGAAGCAGGATGATTTCATACAGGCTGAGGAAAACAAGAATGGACTGAAAAGTTAAGTGCAAAGTAACAGTCCACGACCCTCATAGACCCATTAAAACAAATTCCTGACCCTCGCCTGCGTAAAGGAGTCAAACAGGGCACAGACGCTAAATTGCCCGTAAGCTCGCGGGTGCAAAGCTACGGGCAATCTCAGCCTAGAAAACAAATTTAATCAAACGCAAACTTAGATTGCACCCCGTCCAGCGACGCGATTCCAGATGAACGAGAAAATGATCGCGCCGAGCACAGCCACGATAATGCCGCCTAAGCTTAAACCAGCCGAGGTAATTGCTAGCGTCCCTGTGGTCAACAGGGTATACAAACTACCTCCCACCAGTGCACCCACAATTCCTAAAAGCAAAGTGCCTAAAATTCCGCCACCGCGAGCACCGGGATCAATTGCTTTCGCGATCGCACCTGCGATTAGACCTAAAACAATCCATGCTAAAAGATTCATATTAATAACTTCCTATTCGGATTCAATAAGTTAAGGTTAGCAATCCTACGTCTGAAACTATTCCATCAACAGAATGATTCACGTCTCTACCTAGATGATGACATCAGACTGCTGCTGTATCGCTTAAATTGGGCACTCTAAGCCAGTGTGCTTTATTTCCAGCGATCGCGCCATGTCTCATCCCCTACACTCTGAGTCGATCGAGAATATCTTGCAGAGATTACCGCCAGAAGCAAGATTGTGGGCGGAAAATTTACCCTGGAATCAGCGGCGCTATGTGCTGTCGTTGTGTCACCTGCTCTGTGCCGCATCGCCCACAACTCAGGCTCAATTTCTCGATGAGTACACCGCGAATGGACTCATTTCTAAACTGATCGAAAATCATGAAATCAGACAAAAAGTTAAGCTCAATTTAGATCGATTCCGCATCACGACCCAATTGACTGAAACCGTTTTAAGAAACTATATCCGCCAGTTCTACATCCACTCCGCTCAGGATTCGAGAAGAAAACCCGATTTAATCCTGGAATCTGCGGTGCGAGTAGTGGTTAGCACCGAGGAGAGAAATCATATTTTCAACTACATTCTCGGCTTTGAAATCATCAAACTGCTATTCCGAATGAGTTGGCTGCAACATGAACGCCTCTACCGACTCCAACGCAACCAAGAAGAATTCATCACGCTTTATCTTAAGCCCATCCAGCAAACCCATCGCTTAAATCAAATCATTGTGCCAAGAGACGAAAAGCTCTTCTTCGCACGGCGAGATTATTATGTCCAAGTTCCGACGATCGCCGACAAAAAGCTAATCGAACTCGCGATCGCCACCTTCACAACTGAAGTCATCAGCAGCTTTGGTTTCTCTGTGATTCGTCACCCGGACGCGATCTTGTTTGATTATGATTACGTTTTCGGCGTTGATCCAGAAGCCGCTTTTCCTTAAATTTGGCGATCGTGTTTGCACCAAACTAAGTTAAAATCAGGCAAGTGCCTGGAGAGGTGGCAGAGTGGTCGATCGCGTTCGACTTGAAATCGAATGAACCGAAAGGTTCCGTGGGTTCGAATCCCACCCTCTCCGTTTCTACAATCGAGCTTCAATTAAGGGTTGCCCCGTCAAACTAAACGATCGCACCTCGGTAATTTTTACTTTGACGAGTTGACCGCGCAGTTCGTTGATCGACCCTGCAAAAAACGTCAATCGATTGCCGCGTGTCCGTCCCATCACTTGAGTCGGATTTTTCGGGTTCTGCGCCTCGACCAAGACTTCCTCAATTCGTCCGGCGTAGCGCTGCGATCGTTCTGCTGCCGTTTGCGACACTAATCGGTTGATGCGCTGGAGTCGATCGGCTTTGACTTCCTCAGAAAGCTGACTTTCCCAGACTGCCGCAGGTGTTCCCGGACGTGGAGAATAAGCCGCCGTATTAATCAAATCAAAGCCAATTTCCTCGACTAGCTTCAGCGTATTCTCAAATTGTGCTTCGGTTTCGCCAGGGAACCCGACGATCGCGTCAGCACTAATCGAGGCATCCGGCATATATTGACGAATCGTATCGATAATGCGGCGGTAACGCTCATGAGTATAGCCGCGTGCCATCGCTTTCAATACTTCGTTGTCGCCGGACTGAAACGGAATGTGGAAATGTTCACACACTTTTGGCAATTCAGCGCAAGCCCGAATCAACCGTTCGGTGAAATAGCGCGGGTGACTGGTCGCAAATCGAATACGATCAATGCCTGGAACGTCATGCACAAAGTACAGCAAATCAGTCAACGTATGGAGATGCCGCCCTTCAGGAGTAGACCCCGGCAAATCTCGCCCATACGCATCAATATTTTGTCCTAACAGTGTTATCTCTTTGTACCCTTGTGCCGCCAACGATTCAATCTCTGCTCGAATTGCTTCTGGGGTGCGCGACTGTTCGACTCCCCGCACACTTGGAACTACACAGTAGGTACAGCGTTCGTTACACCCGTAGATGACATTCACCCAAGCTGTAACCTGGCTATCCCGTCTAGGTTTTGTAATGTCTTCGACAATGTGGATCGGATCAGTTGCCACTACTTGATTGCCGCTGAAGACCTGTTCCAGCAGATCTTCTAGCTGATTCGCGTATTGAGGTCCCATCACCAGATCCAGTTCTGGCACTCGGCGTAACAATGCTTCGCCTTCTTGCTGTGCCACACATCCGGCAACGACGATCGTTAAATGCGGGTTTTCTTGTTTACGCTGTGCTTGTCGTCCCAGATACGAATAAACCTTCTGCTCGGCGTTATCGCGAATTGTGCAGGTATTGTAGAGAATCAAGTCGGCTTCGTTCGGTTCTTCTGACCACTCAAAGCCCATTGTTTCTAGAATTCCAGCCATGCGCTCGGAGTCTGCTTTGTTCATTTGGCAGCCGAACGTGGTGATGTGATAGCGACGAGAAGCAGTCATGGGCGACAAAATAAACTCAGACCCCCATTCTAGATTGATTCGAGAAACTATAGCAAAAGAGGCGCGATTTCTCGCACCTCTAGAGATTATTCAATTGATTGAAAATTATCGAACGGTTGTCGCTTCGACATCAACGGCTGCTTCAGTCGGCTTGCCGTCCACGGCGGCGTTGGTTGTTTCTTTCTGTGCTTTGAGGCGATCCATCAGCATCGAAGAGACTTCAGCAACCAGAAGCCCTAAAACCACCGTATCGTCAATCTGTCCGATTAGCGGAATAAAGTCGGGCAAAAGGTCGATCGGGCTGAATAAATAAAGCAGAGTCCCAGCAATGACTAACCAACGGTATTTAGAGTTGCGAACGAGATTGCGATACCAGTCGTAGAATTTCATAAGTTGTGCCTTTCTCTCATGCTTTTATAATCTCAAATTCTATTGGGGTTGTCGTGGGGGGGAAACTGTCTGAAGAAGGGGGAAAAACCGTCATTCGGTTAGAGTATGTTGTGCTGGTGATTGCCTATTTTGGGCTAGCTCTGGGATATTTACCAGGGCTACGCATGAATCGGGCTGCGATCGCGCTAGTTGGGGCGGGATTTTTAGTGGCGCTGAATGTTTTGACGCTGAGGCAAGCTTGGGACGCGATCGATACTGAGACGATCGTGTTTCTACTCAGCATGATGATTGTGAATGCAAGTCTGAGTGCGGCAGGATTTTTTCAGCTTGCAATCGCACAATTGCTTCGGTTCACGCGCAGTCCGTTCGGATTAATGGTGATGTTGACGATCGCCAGTGGCGTTCTGTCTGCGATCGTTCTGAACGATACGATCGCGCTGATTTTCACACCGTTGATTCTTAATTTGACGCGCACTCTCGGACTGAATCCGATTCCTTATCTTTTGGCAATGGCGGGCGCAACCAATATCGGCTCAGTCGCCACGTTAAGCGGCAATCCGCAGAATATTCTGATCGGATCGTTCTCAAAAATTGGCTATCTGGAATTTGCCCGATCGCTTCTGCCGATCGCGGTCGTCGGTCTAGTGAGCCAAATCGGATTGATTTGGCTGCTGTATCCAGAAGTGCGATCACGAGTTCCGCTTCAATCGGTTTCGCTGCCAAAACCGCAGATTTTCAAACCTTTATTAATCAAGTCGGTTCTGATTACCGCAGGATTGTTTGTCGCATTTATCTTGGGATTTCCGCTAGCGGAAACGGCTCTAATTGCGGCAAGCTTACTGCTAATTTCCCGGCGGATTAGACCCGATCGCTTACTTCAGCCGATCGACTGGAATTTGCTCGTGATGTTTTCGGGATTGTTTATTCTGACCAAAGCGACTCAGCAATTGAACTTAACGGCACCCTTCACAAGCGCGATCGACACGCCCGAAAAGCTCCTGACCATTACAGCCCTTCTTTCCAATCTCGTCTCAAATGTGCCAGCCGTTCTATTAATTCACCCATTGATTCAGCCATCTGATACAGAATCGTGGTTGCGGCTTGCGGCAGCTTCCACACTCGCAGGCAACCTCTCCATTTTCGGATCAGTTGCCAACCTAATTATGGTCGAAGCCGTCGCTCGCCTGGGCTATCGCCTCTCGTTTCTAGAACATCTGCGCTTCGGAGTTCCGATCACTGCAATCACACTGCTGCTAACTTATCTTTGGATTCGCTAGAAGCTGCGGGGGCGGTTCGCTTGTTCTCCAAGTTCATTGACGATCGCAATCAGATCTTGAACCGTGGTTTCCTTCTTGCAAAACGCATCGACTTTCGCCGTTTGCAGCATCACCTCAGTCTGGGGATCTTCGAGCGAAGAATACGCCAAAATTTTGATATTTGGATGAGCGCTCTTAATTTGAGTTGAGGCGCTCAGCCCATCCATCACAGGCATCTGCAAATCCAAAACAATTACGTCTGGACAATGACGATTCGCCATTTCAACGGCTTCTTGTCCGTTACTAGCGAGACCCACTAGCTCGATTCCTTCCTGACGTTGGAGTGCCAACTTCAGGCTAAAACGGGTCAGTTCATGATCATCGACAATTAGAACACGCAACACTTTGCACTCACTAGACAGCATGGGACGGAATAATTGATGTGACTAAGAGTGTAATGATTCGTACATCTCACAGTCCTCTACCGCAAGGACTAACCGAATAAATTTAGTAGAACCCTGGGTTTGAACGCTTACTGAGTCAAAAATGGATTTTATACTTCTTTTGCTCTGATGCAAGACGAAATGTAGCTTCATAGACTCTTTCAGGTTAGTTAACGTAAAAAAAGTTAATAAAAAAAACAGCGACTCATCTAAGAAGACGAATCGCTGATAGCAACCGACAAGCTTTAATCACATCCAATCTTTCAGCAAGGCTTGGCGACGAGGATGACGCAGCTTTCTCATCGCTTTTGCCTGAATCTGCCGCACTCGCTCACGCGAGAGATCGTAAAGCTGACCAATCTCACTCAAGGTATAGTGTTGACCATCGGTGAGACCAAACCGCAGTTTGATGATTTCGCGCTCCCGATCGCTGAGGTGATCCAGCACGGAGTTGAGTCGATCGGTCAAGAGCTTGTGGTCTAAATTATCATTTGGCGCAACATTATCCGCATCTTCGATTAGTTGCATCAGTTCCGTATCTTCATCGCGTCCCACCCAGGCATGAAGCGATAAGGTGCGCTGGCTCACGTCTAGAACCTGCTCTAACTTATCCTCGTCCATATCGAGCGCACCCGCTAGCTCTTTCTTTGTCGGTTTACGACCGAGTTCTTGAGATAGCAGTTGACGCACTTTGCGGACTTGATTCAGCTTTTCGACCATGTGAACGGGCAAGCGAACCGTTCTAGATTGAGATGCAATGGCGCGGGTAATTCCTTGGCGAATCCACCAGTACGCATAGGTTGAAAACTTGTAGCCGCGTTCGTAGTCAAATTTTTCTGCGGCTCTCATTAAGCCCATTGCTCCTTCTTGAATCAAATCTAAGAAAGGAACGCCCCGATTGAGATACTTTTTGGCAATAGACACGACTAGGCGCAAATTGGCTCGAACTAATTTTCGCTTTGCTCGTTCTCCAACCATTCCACCTTTGGTAATTTCTCGCGCCAACTCGATTTCTTGGGCTTGAGTCAGCAGCGGATATCTTGCCATTTCCCTCAAAAACATTCCAACCGAATCATCGGACAATCCTAGATATTCGCTGGCTTTTCCCTTCAGCGATTTTGCCAAACCTTCGGGTGAAAGATCTTCGTTTTCGAGCGATGCGAGTTCAGAAAAATCGATATCGCTTTCGGTTACAACTGAGTCGATCGGGAAAGAGTCAGTGGGTAATTTGGTTGCCATTTTTAGATCACGCTGGGGTCTTCAATTGGTCTGAATGTAGCTATGCTCAACTGCAACCTACTTTAATCGAAGTAATTGGTTTTTTTGCAGCAAATCTGGATATTTTCCATTGTTTTTTATGAGCTTTATCCCGTCTTTGTTTATGAATTGAAATACGTCCGTTTTTTTGCTGAATTTCAGTGGCAGTACGGAAGAAGGGATAGGGTGCTAAGGCAGTATAGTAGTCGGTTTTTGCTTAAGTAAGCTACTAGGAATTCCACGGAGATGCACAGCTAGATTAGCCTATTTTAGAAATTAGATCCGAAGAATTGCCGTGGTATTTTGAACCGATTTAAAGTTCTGATCGTTTCTCCGAAATATTACGGAAACGAGTCAGAAAACCTGATCAATTTAAGTTGAATTCAGAAGAATATTCTTCATAGAGTAGTCTGGAATACAAAAACTGATCAAAGCCAATGAATTTGAGTCAATCCTGTATTAATCAAACGTGAGTTCGACGCATCGGCTCAATTTATTGCTGACTCGCCCCGGAATAAAGTGAGGAGATAAACACCCTAGTCCGGTTTATCACTTAAAGCAGGGATCGAGCGATAATAACAGCACACTGCTAGATCTACATTGGAATGCCTAAACAACGGCTTGATACACTTTTAGTCGATCGCGAGCTTTGCTCTTCGCGCCAACAAGCACAGCGACTGATTCAGGCAGGCGAAGTGCGAGTGGATCAACAAGTGATTGATAAGCCTGGAACTGAAGTCGCGATCGATGCCACGATCGACATTCGAGCGAAATCACCGTTTGTCTCGCGGGGCGGTGAAAAACTTAGTAAAGCCTTGCAGGAATTTCAGATTGAAGTGAGCGATCGTCTCTGTCTTGATGGCGGCATCTCGACGGGTGGCTTTACCGATTGCTTGCTGCAATCGGGGGCAAAACAAGTTTATGGAATTGACGTGGGTTACGGACAAGTGGCGTGGAGTTTGCGTCAAGATCCGCGTGTCGTGTTGCGAGAGCGGACGAATATTCGACATCTGAAGCCGGAAGAGTTGTACACCAATGATCAACCGATGCCTGATTTGGGCGTTGTTGATGTTTCATTTATTTCGCTGACTAAAGTTCTGCCTGCACTGTGGGAGCTTTTACAGTCGCCAAAAGAGGCGATTTTGCTGGTAAAACCTCAGTTTGAGGTGGGGCGCGATCTCATTGGCAAAAAAGGTGTAGTGCGCGACATCAAAGATCAAACAGGCGCGATCGTGCAGGTGTTAGAAAGTGCACGATCGATCGGTTGGCAATATCAAGGATTGACTTGGTCTCCGCTGTTAGGTCCTGCGGGAAACATTGAATTTTTGCTCTGGCTGAGAACTGAACCCACAACGACAGCACCAGATTCTGAGCAGGTCAAACAGTCCGTGCAAGCGGCTCAGAAAGCGTTACTCCATTAATTGCTGATGAATTTCGATTCCTCGATTTTGCATCGCTCGCTCGAACAATTCTGTCGGGAGTGCTTGCTCGATCGCCCAAACTCCCGGTTTTTTCAACTCACCAGATAACAGCATTTCCGCGACTGTGCCTGTGCCAATTCCAGCGGAAACTGCGGTATCAGGATGCGTCATGGTTGAAACACAGCGCACCGATCGACCATCTTTTTCTCCGGTGACTTCCGATCGAATCGCTACCCCAATTCCGCTAACGCGATCGGTAACATCCGTCATAAAGTGGCTGACATGAGACAAAAATTCAATCACTGCTTTCGTTTGCAGTAATCTTGGATGCCACCAACGCGCCACACTCCAGGTGAGATAGTTATAAAACGTGGGCACCGTTGCAAACTTAGTAATTACCGTTTTCACCGGAAAGGTATCCGGCAGCGTGAAGGCTTCGGGCATATCAAACCAGTAAACACCGACCTTACCGTATTGCGGAAACTCGACCACTTCGCGATCGCTGTACGGCTTCACCATTTGCCAGTCTCCGCCGATCCACGCCTCAAACGGTCGCTGCAATCCGAGAAACGTAGTTCGCATCACGGTAATACCCGCCCCACCAGAACCTGCAACTACATAACTTAAATGAATTTTTTCTGCATGATCTAACTGTTCGACATCACGTCGCACCATGCTATTGGAAATACCTGGGAAAATACCTGTGTTAATAATTGCAGTAACGTCAGCAGATTCAGCATTCGATCGAAACGCCAGCGCTTTGCGAGTGAAAGAAGGATGATCACTGACATCAATGTAGTTAACACCTTGATCAATACAGATTTGCAGCACGCTTGCATTCCGGTAGTGAAACGGACCCGCACAGTGAATTACCAAATCTGACTGCGCGATCGCACCCTTTAACACCGCAGCCGCAGATAAATCGATCGCGCTAAATTTGACTCGTTCTCCCAGTTGCTGACTGACCTGTGCGCCTGTAAGTAAATTGCGTCCAGCGATCGTAATCTCTGCATCGGTATGAGCAATCAGATCTGCTGCCACTTTACTGCCGACTCGACCCGTGCCACCGAGAATGAGAACTTGCTTTGTCATGAGCCATCATTCGTTCACGTTAATTTCTGAGAAACCCAGCGCTGATTCCCAGCAAGGCTCCCATCCCTAAACGATACCAAACAAAAATCCAAGTCGATCGCTTCTCCAAATAGCGCAACAGTCTGTAAATTGCTGCGATTAGAAATAAACGAATCTCATCTACGCGAGTTCAGCTTGAATTGCTTTGTACTGAGCTTGAAATTGAGGGTTCTGCTTAATCGCGGCTTCACAGGCTTGTAGGGCTGCGTTGAATTGTCCCAGCTTTCGCAGGCATTCGATTTGATAGTACCGCGCATAGTTAAGTGAATTTGCATCGTTGAATGCACGATCGATTGCCTGGTTTAATAATCGTAACGCTTCTTCATACCGCCCTAATTGATGCAAGGCATATCCACGATCGGCTAAGACATGAGCGCTATTCGGTTCATATCGCAGATATTGATCAAGGGATGCGATCGCTTCTTCGTACCGTTCAAGCTGTAGGAGCGTATCGCCTCGTTCGTGCGCTAAATCTCGATAATCTGGGCGCAGCGTGAAGGCGCGATCGTAACTTTCAAGGGCTGCTTCAAAGCGCTGATGTTTTGCGAGTGCTAAGCCGCGTTCGTGCCACAGTCGAAAATCGTTCGGATATTGTTTTAAGCCTTGCTCGTAAACCGCGATCGCGCCTTCGAGATTTTTCGCGTTTTCAAGTTGTTTGCCGTAGCCGAGCCATTGCATCGGTTGAGTGAAAGGGAGAGGCTGATAGGGATTGAGTGCGGGTTGATGCTGTTTTTTACGAAGCGATTGACTCGCGATCGCAAGTCCAAGCGCGATCGCGACAATGCCCCAACCCACGACGGGCGAATTTGGAGAAATTGCGATCGGTGTAGAGGATGGCTCTGAAGTCGTGAAGAGATTTTTCGACATACGGCAGATGGGTCAACTGTCTCACACTCTAGCATTTTGCTCTGGGAGACTTTTCAGACATGAAGAGTGCATTAAGAAGATTCGATCAGGCAAGCAGGATTGGCAATTAGTTTGTGTGCGACATGAAAATGTACTCACCTTAATTCGTACCTTTCACGTCGCCCACACAAATCAGTTGACAGACTCACGGGAACGGATCTGACAAACGCCGTTTAGCTTTCAGGGGAGCACATCCCCAAATTACAGAGCTTTAAACCTAGCTCAGCACCCAATCTACCAGGAGTCTGACACCGTAACCTGTTGCGCCTGAGCCGTTGTAGCCATTCTCTTTATCTGTCCAAACTGGACCTGCCACATCTAGGTGCGCCCAAGCAGTCTCTTTGACATACTGCTTGAGAAACAGTGCGGCTGAAATTGCGCCACCTGCCCGCGCTCCGGTGTTCTTCATATCCGCAATGCCCGATTTCATACTTTCAAAGTACTTCTCTTCCATCGGCATCCGCCAGAGTTTTTCGCCTGACTGCTCACTTGCTTTCAGGAGTTGATCGGCAAGTTCATCGTTCGGACTCCACAAGCCTGCAATGTTATCGCCTAACGCAATCACACAAGCTCCGGTAAGCGTTGCCAGATCGACGATCGCATCTACCCCCAATTTCTCTGCATAAACCAACGCATCGGCGAGCGTTAAGCGTCCCTCCGCATCAGTGTTGTTGATTTCAATCGTCTTGCCATTCGATGCCGTGAGAATGTCTCCGGGGTGAATCGCTCGACCACTGATCATGTTTTCCGTCACCGCCGAGATAAAATGCACCTCGACATCGGGTTTCAGTTGCGCGATCGCTTTAACGGCTCCAAAGGTTGCACCCGCGCCCCCCATATCGGTCTTCATCATTTCGATGCCGCTCCCCGCACCTTTGATGTTCAAGCCACCGGAATCGAACGTGAGACCTTTACCAATGATCGCCACTTTCTTGCGCGGGGTTCCTTGCGTTTTGTAGGTGATGTGAATGAACTTCGGCGGCAGGTCAGACGCTTGAGCAACACCCAGAAAAGCGCCCATTCCCAGCTTTTCGCAATCTTCTTTTTCAAGGATTTGAATTTCTAAGCCGTATTCATTCGCGATCGCCAGTGCGGTTTCTGCCATTGTGACCGGAGTGACGTAATTTGCTGGAGCCGCTACCAGTTCACGCGCTAGAAATACACCAGAGCAGATTTGACGAGCCTTTTCGATTGCCGCTTCTTGTCCGGCTAAACCGAGCAGTTCGATCGCGTCGATCTTGCCGTTTTCATCGGGTTCTGACTTAAAGCGCACATCTTTGTAAAGCCCCAGTTCGATGCCTTCGACGATCGCTTGGGTAGTTACCGCTGCATCGTCATTCCAAAGGGGAAGGGTAACACCGAGCGTTTTGCAGCGTTCGCGCTTGGCTAACTTGGCAGCCGCAGCACCTGATCGCCGCAATGCTTCGGGATTGAACGCCTCTGATTTACCCAATCCTACTAAGAGGAGTTTCCGAATCGGGCTGCCTGCAATTCGAGTCGATGCCGTACTGCCGGATTTGCCTTTGAACTCAGCATCTGCGATTAATTCTGCGATCGCACCGGATAATTTCTGGTCAAGCGCTGCCACATCGCTCGACAATTCTGCGCCTTCAAATAGCCCGATCGCCAAGCCATCACCTGACCATTCGAGCAGGGGAGTTCCCGTGACTGTTAAATTCATGCCAATCGCCCTTAAGAGTGGGTTCTAACGTCTGTTTTCCAGTATCGATCAAAAGTGGGGAGTCGGGAGGCGAGAGTCGGGAGCGATTTTCTGGCGGGTGGCGTTATTCCCTTTGCAAAAGATGATGCAGCTTTGCCTCTATCTCCGCACTCCTCGCTGAATTGATTGCTTCAGAATCATTAAAACTTTGCTATAACTGCTTACAGTTTGCCCCTTCTTTCTGGATTTTCCAATGCGAAAGCCACTGTTTCAAGCGCGGAAGTTTTGGTTAGTGCTAGCGACTGGAGTTGGAGCGATCGGCATCGCGGCGGGTGCGTTGATCCCGATCGAAAAACTTCAGCAAGTCTCGCAAGTGCCCTCGAATGTTGTTAATTCGCTACAGTCAGTAACGGCTCCCGCATCGGGTGGCATTGGAACTCCGAGTCAGGTGATTAGCCCACTGGTGACAAAATCGGCGACGGAGCGAGCTGGGGCGCTCAAGCAGGCGACACAAAGCGCTAGTTCGACTTTAGAGCGCGATCGTGCCCGGTATTTATTGGCAACCGATTTGATCGCTCAGGGTCAAGGTGAAAAAGCACTAGAGCAACTGAAAGATCTAGAGAAAAGCTATCCGGCTTTAGCGGCGCAAATTGGGATGAAACGCGCCCAAGCGTATGAAATTGCAGGCAAACAGAAAGAAGCGGCGCAAACCTTGCAAGCGGTCGTTAAACAGTTTCCCAAAGAACCCGCTACGGCAGAAGCCCTCTTCACTTTAGGGCGTAAAGATTCTCAATATTGGGATCAAGCGTTAGCCCAATTTCCATCGCATCCAAGATCGATCGAAATCGCCAAAACTCGCCTTAAGCAGAATCCGAAGCAGCTTCCCTTACTGCTAATTGTTGCCAAATACGGCACAAGCAGCAATGGATACACTGAGCTACTGGATAAACTCGTTTCGCAGTATGGCACTCAATTACAGCCACAAGATTGGGAAGCGATCGCATTC
Source organism: Cyanobacteria bacterium FACHB-63 (assembly GCA_014695255.1). Taxonomy (GTDB): domain Bacteria; phylum Cyanobacteriota; class Cyanobacteriia; order Leptolyngbyales; family Leptolyngbyaceae; genus Leptolyngbya. The sequence goes on along the minus strand of JACJNX010000046.1, from coordinate 81,338 downwards.
GGTTACTGGGAGAACCAAGTTTACGATAAAGGCGCGATCGCCTATGCTCGCGCTCCTCAAACTCCACTGACCGCATATCGATCGGCGCGAGGGCTGCATCTAAGCGGCAGACCCGGAGCCGTTGAACGCTATCGTCAAATGGTGCAGCAGTTTCCCAAGTCTCCGGAGGCAGGGTTAGCGTTGACGCGATTAGCCGCATTAGCCGATACTCCCCCAACTGCGATCGCCTATCTCGATCAAGTGATTCAAAACTTCCCCGATCGTGCGCCAGAGGCTTTAGTCGAAAAGTCGAAACTGCTCGACAAGATGAAAAGCACTAAAACGGCGGCACAAATGCGGCAGTTAGTTCTGACTCAACATGCTAATTCGGATGCTGCGGCTGAGATGCGCTGGGACTACGCTCAACAAAGCGCCAAAGCTGGAAACATCAAGCTTGCAAAACAGTGGGCAGAACCTGTATTAACCAACAATTCCACCAGCGAGATTGCGGCAGAAGCAGGCTTCTGGGCAGGAAAATGGGCGCAACGAATCGGCAACAATGATCAAGCGGCAAAACTGTTTCAAAAAGTCCTGAGCGAACATCCAGAATCCTATTACGCTTGGCGATCGGCAGCAATGCTCGGTTGGAAGGTCGGCGACTTTAACACCGTGCGATCGATGAATCCCCAAGTGCAAAAGCCACTTGCTCGTCCAGAACTTCCGGCAGGTTCACCCGCACTCAAGGAACTTTATCAACTCGGTCAAGAGCGCGATGCTTGGTCACATTGGCAGATCGAATTTCAGAATCGAGTGCAACCCTCGATCGCAGAACAATTCACCGATGGTGTGATGCGCTTGGGCGTTGGGGAAAATCTCGACGGGCTTTATATGGTCGGAAGTTTGCGCGATCGTGAAAAGCCGGAAGATAAAGCCCAATATCAGGAGCTAAGAAAGCAGATCGGGTACTGGCAAGCGCTTTATCCGTTCCCTTATGTAGAAACGATCGAGAATTGGTCACAGCAGCGCCAACTTAATCCGATGTTAGTAACGGCTTTGATTCGACAAGAATCGCGCTTTGAACCAGACATCAAATCTAGTGTGGGTGCAGTTGGATTAATGCAAGTGATGCCCGAAACAGGCGAATACATTGCAAATAACATCAAAGTTAAACAGTTCAAACTTGCTGATCCTGAAACAAATATCAAGTTTGGAACTTGGTATCTAGACTATACACACTTGCAGTACGACAACAATTCGATGTTAGCCGTGGCTAGCTACAATGCAGGACCCGGTGCAGTGGCAGGATGGGTGAGTAAAGCGAAATCACAAGATCCAGATGAATTTGTCGAAGCGATTCCTTATTCTGAAACGAGAGGATATGTAAAGTCTGTGTTAGGTAACTATTGGAACTATCTAAGACTCTATAATCCAGAGATTTCTCAACGAGTCGCACAGGTGGCAAAAGATCATCCCAAAGGAAACTGACGGACGATCGCGGGTTCCTAGCAGAATTTCCGGTCGCGATTATTGATGCAGAGAATCTTCAAAAAACAAAAAAACCTCCGACTTTAACATCGGAGGTTAAATCATCAGGGTGCATCTACCAATCACCGTATTCGAGTCTTCTGGAACTCATCCGGAGAAATCTAAGAAATTCCCTTAAGTTTGTTCGCCGCCTCTTTGATCGGCTCTAGTAGATCGATCGACACCTTTAAGCTGTTGAGCGATCGATATTCATCTGGCTTGCTATCCGCAGGAGTGCCATGAAAATCGCTGCCCCCGCTCATCAACAGTCCGTACTGAGCGCACATGTCTTTGAGCCGCTCTGCCTGCCAAAGGGTATGACTTGGATGATAGACTTCCAGCCCCATCAATCCCGCTTCGACCAGTTGCGGTAAAACTTCTTTGACGGGTGCGCCTCGAAACAGGAACGGATGTGCCCAAATCGGAACTGCACCACACTCCCGCAGCAATTGAATGCCTTCGATCGCGCTAAATTTCTCGTATTGCACAAAGGCGGGGCGATCATCGGCTAAAAAGCGATCGAAGGCTTCTCGTGTCGATTCCACATGACCTGCTCTGACTAAGGCAGAGGCAATATGCGGACGACCCGGAGCCATGCCCTCACCCATCTGGGGAAGCTCGATCTCATATCCCAGTGCCGCAAGTTTATCGATCATTTCTTGAGCGCGGCGTTTTCGTCCTTCAATGCGTTCGCTCAACGGCGGAACAAGCCGATCGCGATCCGGATAAAAGCCCAAAATATGCAGAGAACGATCGCGCCAAACGGTACTTAATTCGAGACCGGGGACGATTTCGAGTTCTGGAGGAGCCGCCGCAATCGCTTCATCCCACCCGGAAACCGTATCGTGATCGGTAATCGCAAGCGCACGCACACCGGACTCGATCGCTATCTCCACGAGTTCGGTCGGACTCAGCATTCCGTCTGAGTAAGTTGTGTGACAATGTAGTTCTAACATACCTCTAATTTAGCGCACCCCAATGCCTGAAGGTCCTGAAATTCGCACTTCGGCTGACCAAATTGCAGCAGCGCTGGTCGATCGACGAGTGACGGAAATCTTCTTTGCGTTTGAGCGATTGAAGCCCTACGAATCTCAGTTGATTGGGCAGTGTGTGACAGCAGTGCGGACTCGTGGGAAAGGTATGGTAATTTGCTTCAGCAATCAGCTTTATATCTACAGTCACAATCAGCTTTATGGTCGCTGGTATGTTCGCCGTCATCATTCTTATCCACAGACCAATCGACAGTTACGCTTAGCGATTCACAATGCTCAGAAGTCTGCATTGCTGTACAGTGCCTCTGAGATTGAAGTGCTACAACAATCCGAGTTAGCGACGCATCCATTTTTAAGTCGGATTGAACTTGATGTATTAGACGAAGCCGTGACCGTCGAACAGGTTGAAGCAAGGTTTCGAGACAAACGGTTTTATCGCCGACAGCTACCAATTCTATTGTTGGATCAACATTTTCTGGGTGGATTAGGAAACTATCTTCGCAGTGAAATTTTATTTGTAGCGCGAGTGTATCCGGTGTTGCGTCCGATCGATTGTTCTGACGATCAAATTCATGCACTAGCACAAGCTGTTCTAACCGTCACACAACAGTCTTATCAAACAAAGGGCATCACCAATGATTTAACCTTTGCCATGCAATTAAAAGCCCAAGGACAAAGGCGAAGTGACTATCGGCATTATGTGTTTAATCGAGAGAATCGTCCCTGCTTTGTCTGTGGAGCTTTGATTGTGAAAGAAATTCTTGCAGGACGGCGATTGTACTACTGTCCTCATTGCCAAGCAAAGTCTTGAGACGTTGCATTACCCTTTAATCAAAGCAAGGGACTTGAGAAGTTTGTCGCTCACTGATTACGAACTCGAATTCCTCGAACATTGCAATCCCGTAGCCACAATTGAACCGCTTGCCCAATCACTCCGTCACGGCTTTCTCTAGGCGGGGTAATTGGCTGGTTGGGGACAGTCGTACCGATTCGAGTAAACATCAGTGCGAGTTGCCAACCTTCTGAAGTTCGGGTGAGAAATAGCCAGTGAAATTGTTGCAGTTCAATTCCTTTACCGCTGACGAATTCACGTCCCAACGTTGTGATAAAGGCTTGCTTGAGTGTCGGATCAACGGGTCGCTGGCTGTTCAACGGTAGCGGCTCAAATTCAGGTCGTCCGGCTAGCAGGACTGAGCTTCTTGGTGAACGAATGGTACCAAGGCGCGATCGCGCCGCAATGCGATTGGCGTATCCCGGTAGTTCCGGCAGCATCGCTTTTACCATCGGTTCCACATCGGTCGGGCAGGCGATCCGGGCCGCATGAACTGGGGAAATCGGGAGGAGATTGGCGATCGCAACGCCAAGAACAATAATTCGCTGCATCGTTATTGAGAAACCTTAGAAATAAAACGTCGATCGTAGTTTGAACCACGATCGACGAGAATCTGCATTGCAGAAGTTCCCAGAATTAGATCATCCCTGATCCTTTTCCGCGCTGGTCACCATCCATCGTTAAAGATCCTGTTTCATCTTGATTGATGTCGTGCAGTTCTTCAGCCCGCTCTGCCTTTGCCTCCTCTTCAGCTTGCCGCGCATCTCCCGGCACTTCGTAGTACATTTCAGGCTCAATAGCATAGTTGTTCAGCAAGCCTTCTTGATCAACGGTATATCCATCCGTCATTTTGATGCTCTCCGCATCGGTTTGATCATCCGTTGTGGCACTCGCTTCTCGTGCTTCGGTCGGCGTTGTTTTGAATTGCTCACCTTCTCGCTCCTTGCGGGCGGCTGTTTCGGCTGGAACAATGCCGCGATCGTAGGTATCTCTATCAACCCGATCAGATGAGTCACTTGTATTGTTAACCATAAATCTTCCCCTTAATATTAAACGGTAGCTAAGACTACCAAGATTACGGGGTAGGTTACCAGGCATTGCGAAACAGAAGTATCCTCCCTACGCTCGAGATAAACTGCGTTAAAGTCTCCTCTGTCTCGTCCATAAGGACAACACGGCCAGGAGAAATCAGGGTATTTCGATATACGTCGCCTTGGAGTCCGTAGAGCGTATCATTCTGCAAGTTCCTCACAAATTCGATCGAACGCCCCTACCGGATCATCCGCCGCCGTAATCGGTCGCCCAATCACCAAATAGGTTGCCCCTGCTGCGATCGCCGCTTTCGGAGTCATAATTCGCTGTTGATCTCCCGCCGCCGCCCAAGTCGGACGCACTCCCGGACACACCAACACAAACTCATCGCCGCAAACCTGCCGCAGTTGCGCGACTTCATGCGGTGAACACACTGCTCCCGATAACCCGCTTTCTTTTGCCAAGAGCGCCATTTCTAACGCATACTCTGGCAGTTCAAGCGGGATTTTCAACTCAAATGCCAGCGATCGCGCTGACAAACTCGTCAACACCGTAATCGCAATCAGCTTCGACGGCGTAGCACCCTCTGGAGTATTTGACTCGATCGCCCGTTGTGCCTGCTCTAACGCAGTTTTCCCGGCGGTCGCATGAATCGTAATCAAATCCACACCAAATCGAGCCGCCGCCGCACAAGCGCCCGCCACCGTATTCGGAATGTCGTGGAACTTCAGATCGAGAAAAATTCGTTTCTCGCGCTGCTTTAGAATCTTCAGAATGTTCGATCCACTGCTAACAAAGAGTTCTAAGCCGACTTTCCAAAACGTCACTTTGGGCAGCTTATCGATGAGCGCGATCGCTGCTTCTTCCGACGACACATCTAATGGAACAATAATGCGATCGTTCATGGCACAAACCGAACGAATTTACTTTTACCGAGTTGTAGCACTTTGCCGTTGAGTGCTTCGGGTGACTCAAATAAGCGATCGACCTCGCTCATTTTTTCACCGTCGAGTTTCACCGCCCCGCCTTGAATCTGTCGCCGCGCTTCGGAACTGCTTTTACACAGACCCGCTGCACTCACGAGATAAAACAGTTTCGCCGGAAATTGCACCCCAGACAGCGAAAACTCCGGAACTGAATCACTCTCGGTTCCTGCCCCTTGAACCAGGCTCAATGCCGCGTTTTGTGCCTCTACAGCACGTTCTTTGCCGTGATACTGGCTCACCACATTCAGCGCCAGAAGTTTTTGACGATCGCGGGGTTTCTCCGGCAGTTGATCGAGCGGTAAATCGGTCAGAAGCTCGAAATATTGTGCGATCGCGTTGTCTGGAACTTTCTCTAATTTCGAGTACATACTGAGCGGATCTTCCGACAATCCGACATAGTTTCCCAAAGACTTAGACATTTTCTGAACGCCATCTAAGCCTGGCAAAATCGGCATCAGCAATCCAAACTGCGGAGTCTGCCCAAAATGACGCTGTAAATCCCGTCCGACTGCCAGATTGAACTTCTGATCAGTTCCACCCAGTTCGACATCAGCTTCCAGCGCGACCGAATCGTAACCCTGCATCAAGGGGTATAAAAATTCGTGCAGATAAATCGCTGTGCCTTGCTTGTAGCGCTCTGCAAAGCCTTCTTTCGCCAGCATTTGCCCGACTGTCATCGTTGCCAGCAATTCGAGAATCTTGCTTAAATCCAGCTTAGAAAGCCATTCCGAGTTGTAGCGGATCTCTAACCGCCCTGGTGTCTCAAAATCCAGAATCGGGCGCAACTGCTTCAGGTAAGTGGTGGCATTTGCCTTCACTTCTTCTTCGGTCAATTGCTTTCGCACCTCGGATTTCCCTGTCGGGTCGCCAATTCTCGCGGTAAAATCTCCAATCAACAGCACTGCTGTATGTCCAGCATCCTGAAACTGCCGCAGCTTGCGGTAAATGGTACTATGACCCAAATGAATATCGGTTCCTGTTGGATCAATGCCAAACTTAATCCGCAACGGACGAGCGCTCTTCTCCAATCGCACCCGTAAATTTTCAGTTGGCTGATCCGAATCCGGCTGATCCGGGAAAATCTCGGTCGTGCCCCGGAATAGCCAGTCAAGAGAATGAGGCATACTTTATACTTTTGAGAAAAATCAACAATCTAAACAACGGCTTCCTATTTTGACCTAAATCGAATTCGCACGACTAGACAATCTTGCTCGATCGATTTGCTCCATTTGCCCGAGTCTCAATTATCCTACTAAAGTTGTTTCACCTCATCCCGGAAATTGCCTTAACGATTCAAGGTCTAACGGAATTTTCTTCCAATCTCTGAATCCTTTCTCATGCCCTACTTCTTTAACTGATTCTTTAACTGAAAGAGAGTTTGCCGTGTCGTCCAATACCCTTAGACAAAAGCAGCAGCAACAACGACCCGAAACCACGAAGGAATTTTTCCAGTCGGTGGGCAAAGTGACGGGCGGAACGCTGCTTGCAATTACGATGCTGTCGAGTTCAGTCGTTGCAGGCGGTCTTGTCGGACTCGCGATTAGTTTTCGTAATTTGCCAGATGTACGATCGTTGCGTGCCTACAAACCTAGCGAAACAACGCACATCTACGACATCAAAGGCAAACAGCTCGCCAGTATTCACGGTGAGGCAAACCGGGAAGTCGTGCCGCTCAACAGCATTTCTCCGCATCTCAAGCGAGCAGTGCTTGCGATCGAAGACAGCTATTTTTACTCGCATAGCGGTGTCAATGTAGGCGCGATTGGACGGGCAACAGTTGCTAACTTTACGACCGGGCGCACCGTTGAAGGCGGTTCTACGGTGACGATGCAGCTTGTGAAGAACCTGTTTCTTTCACCCAAACGCGCCCTCAGCCGCAAAGTTGCTGAAGCCGTCTTAGCACTGCGAATCGAGCAGATTTTCAAAAAAGACCAGATTCTTGAAATGTATCTGAATCAGGTTTATTGGGGACACAACACCTATGGAGCGCAGACTGCTGCTAGAAGCTATTTCAACAAAGACGCAGCGAATCTGAGTTTAGCAGAATCGGCAATGATGGCAGGGCTGATTCAGTCGCCCGAAGCTCTCAGTCCATTTGCGGATATGAAGGCGGCAAAAGCGCGTCAAGCAGACGTGCTGAATCGAATGCGAGAACTCGGTTGGATCACGGCATCTGAAGAAGCTACCGCCCGCAAATATCCGATCAAGCTCGGTAGAATTACCTCGTTTCAGACCAGTCAAATGCCGTATGTCACCGATGCGGTGGTGCAAGAACTGACGCGCAAATTCGGGCGAGATGCAGTCCTCAAGGGCGGAATGCGGATTCAAACGACGATCGACTCTCGAATGCAGCGCATTGCTGAAGATACAGCGCGGCGATCGCTTGCCGCGCTGAATGCTCAAGGAGTCGGTGCGGATCAGTTGTCGATCGTCTCGGTTGATCCCCGGACGCAGTTTGTGAAAGCGATGGTTGGGGGTGTGAATGCGAAGAAGAGCCAATTCAACCGCGCGATTCAAGCGCTGCGGCAACCGGGATCAGCATTTAAGCCGTTTGTCTACTATGCCGCTTATGCGTCGGGTAAATATGCACCAGACTCAACGATTCTCGATGCTCCGGTAGGATATCCCGATGGCTATGATATGTACTACCCTCAGAACTACGATCGTAGCTTCGGGGGAGCAATGACGATGAGACGCGCTCTAGAGCAATCGCGGAACGTTCCAGCCGTGAAGCTTGGACAGGAAGTGGGTCTCAACAAAATCGTCGAAATTTGCCGCAGCATTGGCATCAAAAGCCCGATGAACCCTGTGATTTCGCTGCCCTTGGGAGCCGTTGACCTGACTCCGCTAGAAATGGCAAGCTCTTACGCTGCTTTCGCAAACAACGGTTGGTACTCAGAAGCCACTTTAATTGCACAAGTGACCGATAGTAGCGGCAACGTCATCTTAGATAACACACCAAAACCGAGACTGGTTCTTGATCCCTGGGCATCTGCGGCACTCAACGATACGCTTCAGGGCGTGATCACACGCGGAACTGGAACAGCCGCACAGATTGGTCGCCCCGCAGCGGGTAAAACCGGAACCACGTCTTCAGAGCGCGATATCTGGTTTGTCGGCTACGTACCTCAGCTTTCCACAGCGGTCTGGGTCGGAAATGATGACTATACAACTCTGGGAGGCGGGGCAACTGGAGGCACGTTTGTTGCTCCAATCTGGCGAGATTTCATGTCTCAAGCGTTGCAAGATGTCCCGGTTGAGCGCTTCCGTCCTCCATCGGATTTCGATCGACCTTAAGCGCGTCAGTAACCGCGTTTAGACATCAATACCCACAAAAAATACCCACAAAAAAGGGGCGCGTCTTGCACCCCTCAACCCTTAGTTCAAATTGATTAGCGTTGCGGTGTATACCATTGAATCAGGTTGTTGACCTGACCTGCTCGACGCTGGGAATTGAACAACTCAATGGCTGTTTTATTGTTATCTGAGTTCATTCTCTCGGCGGTACGGTTTGAATCCAGCGTCGTGATCACATCTGCACGGGCAGCGTTGTTAGAGTTACAGTCCCTCACCTCACCCTGAACGACGGTCGAAGAACTGCGATCGCTGAATGAAGAACTGGTCGATCGGCTCGAACTGTGAGCGCTGCCGTTGCGACCGTAAGCGCTAGAACTGCTTGCTTGGCTTTGTTGGCTGCTTTGCGAACCACCGGAACCGCTAATGCTCACTCCGAACACGCTGATTCCTCCGCCACCACCAGCGTTCTGCGTTCTGCGGCTTGATTGGCTGTCTGAGGCATTGCCCCATGCGCCGCTGCTGTTGGAATTGGAGGCTTGGTGTGAAGAACTCTGGCGATGAATGTCGTTTTGGGTGTTATTGCCCAATGAAACATCAGCCGTGCTGCACTGAATTCCGTCTGCCATTTTGCCGAATAGAGCATCGTTTGCGCGAGCGGGCATCATTCCAGCAAACAGAGTCGAAGCGAGAACCAGAGCGCCAGAGAATTGAACGAGTTTCATAATCGGTTTCCTTGTTTGAGTGTGTGTTGTGAGGTGTTTCATCCTCTACACTCACTCAGTAGGAGGAACGATCGCGCTTTATGCAGCTTGCTGACACAAAAGGCGAGAAAAAATTCCCCACCCTGCTAAACGCCTTAAGCAATGCGCTTTTCGAGGTATTGTCCGATCATTTGCTGTTCGCCAGCGCGGGAAATGATCGTTTGTCGAGTGCGGTATTTACTGCCAACAAGCTTAAGTTCTTCTTCAAACACCGAGCCTTTGTATTCGGTTCTGAGGCAGAGCGTATCAGGATTGGTGAAGTAAAACCCTGCGGTGATGGGTTTCGTGGTTGCGAATCCACGATCGCGATACAACACTGAGCCAATCACGCCAAATAACGTCGAGCCTTTCGATTCTGTCCGCCCGGAAACAGTGTTTTCACTATCCCAGGTGACGGCTGCACCGCAGGTCATGGCGGTTTCGTCTTCGAGTCCGTGCAGATGAGCCAGCTCGACCAGTTCGGGCGCTCCCTGCGGTAAAAAGCGAATCGTGATCATGCTGACCATTTCTTTCACTTCACCATCGGGCAAGGTGTAGTAGCGGCGCTCCGATCGCCATTGCCCTTCGGATTGTTGAAAAAACGCTTCGATCAACTGATCATCCGTTGTGGAGGAAAGTACAGATACAGTCACAAACACCGCTCCTTCGAGAGAGTAGATAGTAGCTACAGCACTTATATGCTTTGATTCGGAAGTTGCACCACTTCCGTTAGATTTAATCAAGCCTAAATTCACAAATCTTAATATACTCAGAAATGGGTAGGTCAGCAATAGACCCCCGATAGAGGAATAAGTCTGTCATGATCAAGACAGATAAGAGTGTCGCGTGTGCAAGTTGATGCAAGTTCTAGAAGTTGAGCAATTACAAAAGACATATCAGAGTGGCGGAAAGACTGTTGAAGCCGTAAGAAATGTCTCTTTTAATATCGGTGCGGGTGAAGTCTTGGCGTTTCTGGGCGCAAATGGAGCCGGAAAAACAACGACGATCAAAATGATTGCGGGGTTGATTCTGCCCGATCGCGGACAGGTCAAAATCGCTGGACGAGATCCGCATCGCCAGTCGATCGCGCTTAAATCGGTTGGCGCTGTTCTCGAAGGCAATCGGAATGTTTACTGGCGGCTGACTCCGGAGGAGAATTTAGAGTATTTTGGGGTGCTGCGGGGATTAAGCGGGTACGTGGCGCGACAGAGAGCTAAGGCTTTACTAGAGCGATTTGAACTGATGCCGAAGCGAACGACGATCGTTCAAAATCTCTCACGCGGAATGCAGCAAAAGTTGGCGATCGCTGTTGCGTTGATTCACGAACCGCAGTTACTTCTGCTGGATGAACCGACTTTGGGGCTAGATGTAGAAGCGACTCAGACGGTGAAGCGGTTAGTGCGAGAGATTGCGGCAGAGGGACGAGGAATTTTATTAACCACTCACCAGCTTGATATTGCTGAAGAACTGTCTGATCGCGTTGCAATTATCAAGGAAGGCGAACTTGTCGCACAAGAAAGAACCGAGACGCTCATTCAGCAGTTTTCCGGCGATTCATATCGAATTGAATTAGAGCAGGAATTAGACGACGATCGCATTAGCAAATTAAGCGCGATCGATGCGGTGATTGAAGGCAAAACGGTTTATGTTCGTCAGACTGAATGGCTGTATCACGCGCTGGAAATTTTGAAGCCGTTCTCGATCGTGCGGATGGAAAAAGATCAAGCAAATTTAGTCGATGTGTTTCTCAAATTGGTGAAAAAATAAATGTTTGAGTTATTCGTTGCCCAACTGAAGTGGAGTTGGATTCAATACAAGCGTTATGCACATGAGCTTTTCGGCGGAATCGTTGCGTTAACCGTGACGTTTTACGGATTGTTTCTTAGTGTTGGATATATTGCAGGGGGAAATGTTCGATTCGGCGATCGCTTAGATAGTGTGATTGTTGGCTATATTTTGTGGTCGCTCATCATCTTTATTATGAATGGCGTGAATGCCAGCATACAGCGAGAAGCGCAAGTTGGAACATTGGAACAGCTATTCATTTCGCCGTTCAAGATTAGAAATATCTTGTTGTTAAGAGCTGTCTCTGATCTAATGTTTCAATTGATTTTGATTACGTTTGTATTACTGATTATTATGGCGTTAACTGGGCGATGGCTTACATTTTCGCCCGTGATAATTTTGCCATTAATTACGGTTATTCTAGGTGCGTATGGGCTTGCATTCGCGATCGCGAGTCTGACGCTAATTTTCAAAACCGTTCAACAAATTGCTGGAATTCTAAACTTCTCATTGCTGTTTGTGTTGACGATTCCGACAGAAACTTGGACAGGATGGCAACGACTTTTAGGCTATGCAATCCCGATGACAACGGGTGCAGGGGTGATTCGGGATTTGATGGCACGGCAGGCGGGAGTAGATTGGATTGCGTTGGGAGCCGCATTTTTGAATGGCGCGATTTACTTTGCGATCGGTCTTTTTCTCTTTCGCTGGTCGGAGCGGGAAACCAAGCGGCGCGGTAAGTTGGGCGGGTATTAGGGATGGAGCGATCGTTCTGGCGATCGCGCCATTCAAACCTACTAGCGCTGGGTCTAAGCTTTAACACTACTCTCAGAAGTGCTTCTCAACTGTCTATTTCTCAGTTTTCGCAATCCAAACACGACTCCATTTACAGCAACTCCCCAGACAGGAGTAAAACCAAAAGGAACGGGAACTGCTGCTTGAGTGGAACCATCTAGGATGACATCATCCAGTCTCAGTGTTCCGCCTGCAGCAGTTGCACCGTACCCATAAATTCTGAAGATGACTGGATTAGTTAAATTTTGAAAGGACGGTGATGAGAGAGAGACTGTATAACCAGTGAAAGTTCCATTTGCGGTTGCGGTTGTCGTGGCAGTAGGCAAGGTGAACGGTAAGCCTGTTGCATAGTTATCCAGACTGGAGCGAACCTCAATCGTCTGTGGTCCTGTTGTTCCTGATCGTTGTGCATCAAAGGTCAGCGTGTTAAGGCTCATGCTTCTGCCGCTATTCGGCGTGATATCGAAGCTATAAAACTTGCCTAAATCGATCGTCGAGGTTGTTCCCCAAGCTTGATAATTAATCGCTCGACCCGGATTTCCAGCGTTAAATCCTGTTGGTGATGATGCTGAGGCTGGAGTAATACCAGTCACTCCAAAGTCGCTGGCTGTAACATCAGTGCTAACGGTAGCAGGAGTCACAACATTGGTTTCAAAGGTGTATTCAACGAGTGTTAGAGCGTGAGCAGGTAAGGTCGCTGCTAGAGCGGTACTTGAAAGAATCAGAGTCGCGATCGCTGCGTTTTTCAGCATGAGCTAGTGCCTTTTGTTACAGGCTGTGAAGAACCACTGCGATTATACTTACTACTCTGAAGTTGAGAGCAATGCGATTTTTCTTCTAAAAATTAATCACACATTCATTTTGCTGCTGAACTGAGCGCAATTATCAGTTTGAAAGTTGCCTGAAAGCAGCATGAGCAATGTGTGCAACTTGATACATGACCTGATCAACATTAAAAGATTGCTGTCCCGGAACAAAGCGCCAGAGATAGCCAAAGATTTTGCGAAGTTCGGAGAAGATCCGATCGCCCCCAATGCCAAAAAATTGCAGTGCAAACACGATCGCAGCAATCAATAACGCAGTTTTCAGCGTGGCTCTGATCACTCGAATAAGCCAGAAAAAGACTAGAACTGTGATGACGATCGAACCTGCAAGTAATAGAAGCTCCATTCCTCAATCGCTCGAATGATTGAATCTAATTACTCTAGCCCAAACGATGCAGATCCGATCGTCACCCCTCAATTATGGCGGTGGCAACTCTTCGAGGATCATAAACCGGATGTGATTCAGGGCAAGATCGCCGATCGAGATATCCATCAAATCCCCTAGCGGCTTTCCTTGAGATCTAAGCGATTCAAACGAAATCCCTTTCCCAATTTCCGCGTGATACCAGGGCAAGCCCATAAAAAATCGGGTTGGGTAGGGTCCTCGCTCAACAATGTCATCGGGGTTCGATTCCATTGGTAGCCAGCCGTAACCGGGAATGTAAAACTCGATCCAAACGTGATTGTAGTCGGGTTCAAGCGGTACATTCTGACGATCGGCAAACGCCGGACATTTATATCGTCCTACAGTCCGACAGGCAATTCCATTCAACCGCGCCAATGCTAACAGCACACCAACGTATTCACCACAGGAACCAATCCCGCGTTCAAGCACAACATCGGGAGAATCAATGTGAGGTTTAATGCCGTAAGACAAGCGATCGTAGACATAATTGCGAATTTTCAGCATCTTGCGAAGGATGTTCGTTTCGGTGCCGATCGCTTCTCTTGCCGCTTGCTGAATCGTAGGCGTATCCATTGCTAACTCATCATCATCCACCAGATAGCGATCACGAAGCTCTGCGCTCAAGTCGGGAGCATTCTCGACCGCTTCAAAGTCGAATCGATACTTGATGCCTCGTACCTCTAATAGCGCTTTCCAGCCGAAGATATGTCGCTCCTGAGACTTGAGCGAATCGAAGTTAAACACAGCAACTCGTTGCCCTTCCTGCACGTCTTCGGTAAACGGAAGACCGATCGCTTCAACGCTGCGAATCTTTTGTCGATGCGTCTCTGCGGGTAATGCAATTCGCCATTCTAAATTCTGGATTTCTACTTCATCGAGCGGCAGTAATTCCTCAACATACGTCATTTCAATTAAATATCCGTTCGAGAGCGTATAGCGCTCATCGGGATAATAACGAAAATAAAGTGGATGAATAAAAGTACGATCGCGATACGTTAACTCTAAATTCGGATCAGCATTTGGATTATCGCGAATATAAGCTTCTTCTCCTGCATACGAGACATACAGCGTTGATTGATCTGTGTTGGGATTATGCAAAAAAGCGATCGCGGTTGGATTTTCAAACGGAGTCAGCATACTAAACTGAAGCTCTCCGGTCGCACGATCGAGACAATACACCGTCTCTTCGGTACGATCGCACAGCCACAACTCTTCGCCCCGCACCGTCAGGTTGGTCACACCCACTCCAGGCAGTGGAAACTGCGTGATTTTGCGCTTTGTGTTGCGCTCGTAAATTAGGACATAGCCTAACTTCTGAGAAGTCACATAAATCGTAGATTCCCAAACGCCGACACCATCGATATCGTAGGGCAGAGTCGTAAACAGTTGCGGCTCAAATTGCTCAAACGTGCAAAAGTAAACGCTGTTGTCTTTGGTAAACCAGATTGTTTCTTCCCAGATCGCAAAGCCTTTTGCATCGATAAACTGGTCAGTGTGGCAAGAGTTGAGAACGATCGTGTTATCGTTCCGGGGATTAATTTGCAGTAAAAAACCCCGGATCGTATCTAGCGCCACGAACCGATCGCGCCAGACCGCTAAGCCATAAAGCGCATACGTGCCGATTGGACGGATCGAGCGCGGACGTAGGCTGTCCGACGCAGGGTGTGATTGGGGTGTAAAAGTGCCAGAGTCAAGCATTCAAGAATCAATCGCCATAGATGATACTCCTGATTCTATTAAAACTCTGGCAGGATGAATGTATCGCATTCAGCGATCGCGCTAAACCAAGCCGCGATCGGTCAAAATTTCATATCCAGTTTCTGTCACCAAAACCGTGTGCTCAAACTGCGCGGAGAGCGATCGATCTACAGTTACGGCTGTCCAGCGATCGGGCAAAATTCGCGTATTTTTTGATCCAGCGTTGACAATCGGCTCGATCGCCAACGTCATCCCCGCTCTCAATTTCACATTCGGCATTTGATAGGTTCTGAAATTGAACACAGAAGGTTCTTCATGCAGATTGCGCCCTACGCCGTGTCCGGTGAAGTCCTCCACAACCTTGAAGCCGTTCGATTCGACATAATCCTGGATAGCACCTGCTAAATCGAGCAGAAATGCACCCGCCCGGACTTGCTCAATCCCTTTATAGAGAGCTTGCTCTGCAACATGAATCAGTTTTGCCGCATCTGGGACGACTTGACCGACTGCGATCGTAATGCAGGAATCCCCGTGGAATCCTTCAAAAAATGCTCCAGTATCAACCTTGAGAACATCGCCCGTCCGAATCACCTTTTTCTTATTCGGAATTCCATGCACAACTTCTTGGTTAATACTCGAACAAATCGAAGCCGGAAACCCGTGATAGCCCTTAAAGCTTGGAGTTGCGCCCATTTCGCGGATTCGCTTTTCTGCATGAACATCGAGATCCCAGGTTGTCATACCCGGTTCGACCATTTCTGAGATTTCTTTCAGAACGGTTGCAACGATGCGCGAAGCTTGCCGCATGATTTCGATTTCGCGATCGGATTTAATTTCAATCCCACGACGGTTTTTGGCAGGCTTGGGAGTCGGAAGAAGATTGCTCAGAATGTTCATGTAAGGGCGATCGCGCTATCAAAAGATGTTCTTTATTAAAGTAACGCAAACTAGGGCAACCATCGTGGGTGCAGACCCCGGAAGGGCAATTCTTCTGGCTGAGCTTTGGCGCTGAGATCCCCTTTGAGCGGCAGCAGCCACAGCTTACTTCCTGATAAAGCCTGACTCACTTCAGATTTGGCACGATCGTCTGCCTGCGTTTGATCAAAAATCAACGCCTTGCCATCGGGAGCTAAATCAATCTGAATTTCTCGCTGGTTAGGCAACAACACTAATGGGCGTAGAGTCTGCTCCATCGGCTTTCCTTCCCGCGCTGCCTTGAGGTCGATCGCCGCAAGATAAGGCTGTTCTTGAAACGTATTGCCCGGAATCAGATTCGTTAACAAGCAATACAGCACTTGATTATTTGGATCAAAGTTGGCGCTGACAATCGAGCCTGAAATTTTGAGAATTTCTTTCTGTACCCCTTGCGAGACGAGGAACATCGATCGCGTGTAGTCGGTGTTAAATTTCACCATCACTGCCGCCGTTCCATCCGGGGAGAAATTTAGCACCGTGCCAAATTTCGGTAAGAAGTCGAGCGGTTGGGTTTGGTCTTGCTCAGCGTTCGGCTGCAAGGGCAAAATCGCGAGTCCTTGCCCTTGAGCCACCGCGATCGAACTGCCATCCGGCGTGATCAGAAAATCGCCGCCGGTTTGTTGATTGCTGATCGGGTTTGCGGGTTGACCATCTCGCAGCAGCCAGGCTCCTGCATCGTTGGGATCGCGACGACTGAGGCGTTGTACGACGATCGTTCGACCATCTTGAGATAAGTCAAATCTGAGGTTTTGGTAGTCGCGATTGTCGAGAATTTGGGTAATTTGTCCGGGTTGGGTTGGAGAAGCAGAGGCAGTCGGAGCCGAAGGAGCACCTAGATCAGCCGGATCGTTAATTTGAATTCCAGTTGTGACTGTGAAGAGCTTTTGTTCTGCTAAAGATTGCGGCGGGTTGGTTCGTTCAACGGCACTGAACAAAATTCTGTCGCTTTGCGGATAGGCTTTGAAGTCCATCACCGCTAGATTTTCCGGTGTAAGAATTTTTTTATCTTGCTGCGTTAAATTGTAGAGAATCAGCCGTCCTGCTTCGTTTCCTTCGGCTCCAATAAACGCAAAGGCACGATCGCGGCTCTTGAATTTTGCCTGAAAGTCTCTCAGAATTCCGCGATTTGCACCCTCTTTACTGAAGCGATCGCGAGCATTCGTGAGCGAGACTGTAAATTCTGTGCCATACGGGGCAGGCTGATCGAGCGTGTAAGCCATCCGTCGTCCAGCCCAGCTAATTCTTCCTTTCAAATCTGGCTGAATCTTGAGGTTTTGCTCAACGCTGGGATGATCCATCGGACGACTAAACGCCAGCAAAAAGGCGCGATCGTCGGCTCCGATCTGTTTCCCGTCCCAGTTAAACTCTCTGATTCTAGGAGCGCTACGATCGCCGCTGAGCAGCAAAACTCCGATCAGCACAATCAGAACGAGCATTAACCCGATCGCAACTCGATCGAGCGGCTGCGGAAACTTGCGGGACGATTCACGAGACGTTTGCATAAGCGATGTAGATAGATGTCCCTCAAGCAAGCCGGGGATCAATTCAATCAAGAATAGCTTTGATTCTAAAGTATCGGGGTCAGGTGCGATCGACCCCGATACTTTAGAGGAGCAAGAATTTTGGTCTCGCTCCTCCAGAACCTATAGCAATCTAAGATTGCGGTATTGTCGATTGCGGTATTGTCGATTGCGGTGTTGTCGGGGTGGGCTGAGTGCGCTCAAATAGGCTTCTCGGAGCCGCACGACGAAAGGCACCACAATAGTGCATCGATAACACCGCTTTATACGCCCAATGATTTGAAGAAACATCGACAAACGGATTCGGCAATGTCTCTGCGCGATCTTGGGTACAGGCTTGGTAAATCTGCTCAGTAGTCGGTTGTGGTGTGTTTTGAGCGTTAATCGACTGAGATGGAGCTGCAAGACTCACAGTAGGCAAAGCGCTGAACAGAACGCTTGCCGCAAGAATGGATTTCAGCATGAGGATGAGCGATAACAGATCTGCTCTCAGGATAGATCACCTGTTCGGAAATTGCGGGCGCTATGGACACTCCAGCGAGTCGCGAGTGCTGACCCCAGTTTTCGGATTCACGCCGCTTGCGGTTTTACAGAGTTCAACCACTTGCGATCGATCCAACACAGCTTCGCTAAAATCTGCTCCGGTGATTGATGCGCCCTTGAATACAGATCCGATCATCATTGCAGAAGTCAAAACCGCATCGCGTAGATTTGCGCCCGATAAGTCGGTGAGATAAGCAATGCCATTATCAAAATCGGCTCCTTGCCAATTCGATTTGCTCAAGTCCGAACCGCTAAACACAGCGCCGCGCAAATCTGCACCGCTAAAGTTGCTGCCTGAGAGTCGAGCATTGCTAAACTCGGCTCGAATCAAGTTCTGTCCAGAGTAATCTTTGGTCACGGCTTTCACATCATCGATCGCTCGAATCGCACCAGAACTCGCAGCTTGAACCGTTTCTGGCAAGCCGATTAGCACCATGAGCGCCAAAATCAGCGCGAAAAAGACTCGCAACATTTGCATACGATCGTTCATCATCACTCTGCTTTACGTTTCGTAATTCTATCAGGCGTGGTGATGAATAACGCTCAGCTATCAGATTTCAAGTAGTCGAAGAGCCGATCGCCCGAATCGGCTCGAACCAGTCCCATCGCAATATCGGGCAGTACCGTTAGACTCGGATAGACCAAATAGCGAGGCTCCCAGCGTGGTCGAAACTTCTCTTTGAATTGATGCAGTCCTTTGAAGTTGTAGAACTGATTGAGATGCTCGAAAAAGTAGTGTAAGCCCTTCTCAACCCGCAAAGAGTCAGAAGTCTCACCTACCCCTGCCAATGGCGACAAGCTGAAATTGAAGCTATCGTATCCCGCTTGCTGAAAGTGTTGCAGCATCGAGGCAAATAAAAAGTCCATTGTGCCTTTTTCCGCATCATTGCGATGCCGCATCAGATCTACGGTGACTTCTTTGCGGTTGTACCCAGAAAGCAGATTCGAGAAAGCAATAATTTTTCCGTGTGCATCGTAAATCACCGCGATATGACAACCGCTGAGGTACTCACGATCGAACCAGCCGATCGAAAATTGCTTTTCCGATCCTTGCTTCGATTGCAGCCACTCATCACTCACGGGGTTTAAGCGCGTGATTAATCCATCATCGATCGGTGGCTCGTACACTTGCAGCCGATAGCCTGCTTTCGTGAGCTTATTCACTGCGGTTCTAAAGTCTTGATTTGCTTTGCCTTTAAGGTTGAACGTATGCAAATCAATAATTGCTTCTTCGCCAATTTGTGCCCAGCGATATCCAAGCGTTTGATACAGCGGCAAAGTATCCGGCAGAACTTCGTAGAATGTGGGAAACCAATCGTTCTGATTACAAAACTGCTGAAAAGAGACGATCGCTTCTTTCAAGTCCTCTGGATGTCCGATCGGATCACCAAGCGCGATCGCGGCTCGCCCTTTAGCCACATAAGCAATTACACTTCTACCCGACGGACTGAAAAAATAAAATTTATCCGGCAGCAACGCCAACCGCGCCAGCGAAGTTTTACCAAATTCATCAATAATTTGACGCGCTCTTTTACGGTCTTGCAGCGTTGCAGGATCGTCTCGTAATAATACTGGGCGCAACAGCATAAACAACGCATACGTTAACGTGATAGTTCCAACCGCGTAAATCGAATTCGTAAAGAATTTTGCGTAGCGTCGTATCGGCTCCAGCCCAGCATTATCAGCAGTAAAGAACATGGCAAGAGTTTGCCACAGAGATTCAGAAAAACTAAAATTAACAGGCTTACCGTTGATGCTGAAGTATCCATCGAGGATATAAAATCCAATCGTGCCATACGCCATCGTGAACACGATCGCTGCAATTAAGACGCGAATGCCTTGAGCGATCGATGGTCGATCAGATTGCGCTGTGTAGGCTTTTCTCAGCACAAATAATTGAATTAATAGAACCGTTGCGAAGATACTTTCCTCAACGTCAAATCCCTTGATCAGATGACTAAAGATCGATACAAATAGCAACGCAACAGTAATGTACCAAGCAACTCGCTTACGTCGTAATAGATTCGCTGCCAATGTCAGCAGAATGAATCCCGCCAGCGCTGCGAACAAATGTCCGCCAACCCGCACCGAGAATGGGAAAAAGTGCTTTAACCAAGCGGTTCGCTCTGGATAGCTTGGCACCACCGCAGACCACAAATTCACGATCCCCATAATTCCCGTGAGCAGGGCGGCTGACCACACTCCGATGCGAGTCTTACGATCGAGGGTTTCCAGACGTTTCCGATTCCAGCCAAGTTTGGGAGGGAACTGCTGCATAAACTCAAAAATGCCGATGTTGTTTCTGCTCTTGAACGTCACGGAACTGGCGACCGACAAAACTAAGGGAATCGGCTAGATGCGTTCTCCAATAATTCCAACCGACATTCTGCCCGACAATTCCATGCCCACCAGGAAATACATAGAATTCGTTATAAATTCCTAACCGATCTAAGACTGTGTGAAAATCACGCGTGGCATCTAAGTATTTTTCATCTGCCTCACCCGCATCTAAATACGCTCGGATACGCTTGCGATCGGAGATCGGGATTTGCTCAGCAAACACTTGCGGACTGTTCTGAGCGCCGCTGTTATCAATAAAATATCCCGTGTGACTGAAGAAGATCGTAAATCGCGCTAAATGTCGTAGTCCGATATTAAACGCACCCCAGCCGCCCGAGGACAATCCGCCCATTGCCCAATAGTGTGAGTCTTCGATCGTGCGAAACTGCTGCTTGACTTCTTGCACCAAGTCCAAGCCAATATAAGTTCCAATTTTTCCATTCTCACCATCGTAATAATCCGTATCCCAAAACGGGCTGGTGCCGCGATTGTCGTTGCCGTCTGGCATGATGATCAGGGAAGCAGGAAGCTTTTTATCGCGGTATAAATTCTTTACTGTCGTTGTAATTGCCGCTTTTTCGTAATAGTCCCGCTCATCCCCATGTCCACCGTGCAGCAAAAAGATGACCGGATAGCGTTGTTCACGATGTTTTTCGTATCCAGGCGGCAGCAGTACGCCGTATCGTCGCTGTTGTCCCAGAACTTTGCTGTAGAAGCTTTTAACCTGGAAATTAATTCCCGCAACTTCTTCAACGGGTGGCGTGTCGAGTTGCGGTGCGCCCAATACAAAAACATACCAATATCCACCCGCGGCGATCGCACTCAAGACGATCGCGCTCAGAATTAACGCAGATGTGCGGAGACGCTTCGATTTCGGCTTCAACGTAAGTGGCATTGTAAATGAACCACTGCTCCAGCAATGGCAACTCTAAATTTAACAATCCAGCAGCCTGTTTTAAGTCGCTTCTGGTCAGTATTTCTAGAATACGGAGGTTAATCGTAACAGCTTTCTGGATGAGTGAAGAGCAAATTTGAATGATTGCGCTATAACTCACAGTAATGTGATTGGAAAAGACAAATGTGTGCTGCAACTTACCGGGAACGAGCCGATGCAGGAATGGCAACGCTGCAAACGTTTTATAATACGGCAACTGGATTGTGGAATACGACAGGCTGGTGGAATAGTGCCAATGTTTTAGAAACCACGATCGATTACTCAACCTTCACCGATTCGCTCACGTACCGAACAAATATTTTCAATACGTTTGAGAAAAATAAACGTAACAATTTCTTAAATGAATTTTACGACGATGAGGGATGGTGGGCGTTGACTTGGATCAAAGCCTTTGATCTCACGGGTGAAACTCGCTATTTGGATATGTCGAGGATTATTTTTACCGACATGACGAAAGGCTGGGATAACACTTGTGGAGGTGGAATCTGGTGGAACAAAGACCACAAGTATAAAAACGCGATCGCGAATGAATTATTTCTGGCAATCGCGGCTCGATTGTTCCTGAGAACGCGGGATCAGCGCTATCTCGACTGGGCAAATCGCACCTGGAACTGGTTCCGCAGCACCGGAATGATCAATCAAAACAATTTGATCAATGACGGGCTGAATGCTCAGTGTAAAAACAATGGTCAGCCCACCTGGACATACAATCAGGGGGTGATTTTAGGGGCGCTGATTGATCTCTCGAAATGCACTAATGATCGATCCCTCTTAACGGTCGCACAATCGATCGCAGATGCCGCCACAAAAGCACTCGCCCCCAGCGGCGTGTTGCGCGAACCGTGTGAACCCAACTGTGGATCGGATGGACCGCAATTCAAGGGAATTTTTATGCGTAACCTATCGGATCTCTATCGCACCGTGAACAAAATCTCGTACCGCGATTTCATTCTCCGCAACGCCGATTCGATTTGGGAAGAGTGCCGCAATCCTAAGAATCAATTTGGATTATGCTGGGCGCAGGGGTTTGATCAAGCCGATGCTGCCCGTCAAAGTGCGGCGGTAGACGCGCTCAATGCCTCGATCGTCGCCAGTCGAACGCCACTCATCCTCCAAGCCGAAACTTCGGTTCTGCATAATCTAACGATCGAAGCCGTTTACTCAGGCTATGAAGGTGAAGGATACATCGCAGGCTGGAACCGGGACGGGCAGTGGGTAGATTTTAATTTCACGTTGCCGAACGCCGGACGATTTGATCTAATTCTGCGCTATGCCGCCGCCGCAGGAAACGCCATTCGATTCATCTTTGTCAATGGTCGGGCACTCGTCAACGCTCATGTGTTTCCCGGAACCGGAAATTGGACAACCTGGAACACAACAACCATTCCAAATGTTGCACTTAAAAACGGAAACAATACAGTTTCTATCATTTTTAATCAATCGAAGGGGAGTCGAAACTGGCTGAATCTCGATCAGCTTATAATTCGCTAATTTGGTTCGCTCCGTTAACCTACGATCGCCGCAAGAGGTTAGACCCTTGAAACTCAGACACAGCCGCTCCCGGCGCATCAAAATCCACATCGAAAATGGACGCTCTCAGATTGTGGGCATGAACGCTTGGTATTCGTACTGGCGTGATCCTTACCATTTAGTTCTCACCGTTCCTTGGCAGGGATTCATTGCCATTATCTCTGCCATTTACATTGGCATTAATGTTGTATTTGCGTTGCTGTACCTGCTGGGTGGAGATTGCATTGCCAATGCAACACCGGGATCATTTTGGGATCATTTCTTTTTCAGTGTGCAGACCTTCGCCTCGATCGGTTACGGAGCATTGTACCCGAAAACGTTTTATGCGCTTTCGGTGATGACACTCGAATCGATCTCAGGACTATTTGCGATCGCGATTCTCACAGGGCTATCGTTTGCCAGATTTTCTCGTCCGACTGCTCGCGTTGCCTTTAGTCAGGTTGCCACGATCGCACCGCATGACGGCATTCCCATGCTGAGTTTCCGCGCCGCCAATCAGCGTCGCAACCAGATTCTAGAAGCACAAATGCGCGTCTATTTGCTGCGAGACGAAGTGACCAAAGAAGGAAGCCATATTCGCCGCATTCACGACCTCGCACTGGTTCGCAGCCAGACTCCAACCTTCGTACTCACTTGGCTTGTTATGCACCCGATCGACGAAAACAGTCCGCTCTACGGCATGACTCCGGAATCGCTGGTTGAAACAAACTGCACAATCCAAGTGATGCTGAGCGGTCTCGATGAAACGGTTTCACAAACGCTCAACGATCGGCACATCTACGTGCCACAGGAGATTTTGTGGAATCACCGCTTCATTGATCTAATACATTGGACACCAGAAGGACACCGCTTTATTGACTACAAATATTTCCACGACACAGAGCCGATCGCTCCGACTCAGATCTAGACGACTCGAACGAACCACGACTCGACCATTTTCGACGACGCTCAGTTGCCGCGAATTCCCGATTGAACCCGCCATAGGCTGGCATACAGCCCATTCAGTTCAAGCAGTGCTTCGTGAGTGCCTTGCTCGACGATGCGCCCATATTCCATTACATAAATGCAGTGTGCCTGCCGAATAGTGGAAAGACGGTGCGCGATCGCAATGGTCGTGCGATGTTGGGTAATGGTTTCGAGCGATCGTTGAATTGCAGCTTCGGTTTCGTTATCAACCGCAGAAGTGGCTTCATCGAGAATCAGAATGGGCGGATCTTTGAGAATGGCGCGAGCGATCGCCAGTCTTTGTCGTTGTCCACCGGAAAGCTTCTGACCGCGTTCTCCGACGATCGTGTCGTAACCTTGCGGTAATTGCTCGATAAACTCATGGGCTTCTGCAAGTTTGGCAGCTTGAACAATCTCTGCACGATTGGCATCAAAACTGCCGTAAGCAATGTTTTCGGCAACCGTTCCGTGAAACAGA
This sequence comes from Cyanobacteria bacterium FACHB-63, assembly GCA_014695255.1. Taxonomy (GTDB): domain Bacteria; phylum Cyanobacteriota; class Cyanobacteriia; order Leptolyngbyales; family Leptolyngbyaceae; genus Leptolyngbya. Next base: position 57,162 of record JACJNX010000046.1, on the reverse strand, counting down.
AAGACTTCTTGGCTTACCCAACCGATGCAGCGCCGCAGATCTCGGAGCTGCAATTCTCGAATGTCAACGCCATCGATTAGAATTTGTCCTTGCTGAATTTCGTAAAACCTCAACAGCAATCTCACTAGCGTACTTTTGCCAGAACCTGTTGCGCCAACAATGCCGATCGTTTGTCCTGCCGGAATATGCAGCGAAAGATCTTTCAGGGCAGCCGTGCGATCGGGATATGCAAAGGTAATGTTCTGAATTTGCACATCGCCTTTCACTTGATGCGTCGGGAACGGTCGATCGCCTGTGGGAATTGCAATCGGGGTATCTAACAAGTTCAAGACCCGATTGATCGATGCCATTGCGCGTTGGTACTGATCCAAAGTTTGTCCCAAAGTTGTGAAGGGCCACAACAATCGCTGAATGATGAACACCATAAAGCCGTAAGTTCCAACCGAAAGCTCACCACTTGCGGCTTTCAGTCCACCGAGGAACAAAGTTGCTGTAAATCCGATTAGAATCACAAATCGAATCAAGGGAACGAATGCGGCGGAAAGCGCGATCGCTTTTCGATTGCTACTCTGGTAAGCGTTACTTTCAGAGCCGACGCGATCGAGTTCGTAATCTTCAGCCGTAAAGCTCTTGATGGTTGCGATTCCCGATAAGTTATTTGCCAATCTCGCGCTAATCAATCCCGATTTCTGTCTCACCTCTGCATATCGGGGTGCTAATCGTTTCTGGAATACGATCGATCCCCACAAAATAAATGGAATCGGCAACATGGCAAGCCATGAGACTGAAGGCGCAAATGCAATGAATGTTCCACCAACTAACAACACAGTGGTGAAAAACTGCAAAATCTGATTTGCACCACTATCGAGAAATCTTTCAAGCTGATTAATATCATCATTGAGAATAGCAAGAAGATTACCTGTGGTTTCAGTTTCAAAGAAGCCAAGTTCTAGTTCTTGCAAATGCTGGTAAGCATCCAATCGCAAATCATGCTGCATCGCTTGAGCAAGATTTCGCCACTTGCGATCGTACAAATATTCAAATACTGATTCCAATCCCCAAATCAACAGTGTGAGGAATGAAATAAACGTAAGCTGTCCAATTAAATCTGTAATGCCAAGCCCTGCAATCCAAGAACGATCGCGACTCACCACAATATCCACTGCAATGCCAATCAAGTAAGGCGGAGCGAGATCGAACGCTTTGTTGAGAACCGAATAAACGCTGGCCCCAATCGCTTCGGAACGGTAGATGCGATCGTAGTTAAACAGTCGTTGTAGTGGGTGAGCCTTGGCAGATGTCATAGTCAGGAGATCCAAGTAATCTCACTATGCTACAACTTGTGGTTTTATTTTGCAGCGATCGTCATTCTCGCACGAACGATCGCTAGTAGGCTTAAACAAATCTGCTTGGGTTGGTATTTTTGAAAAGTAGGAGCAGTCTATATGAGTTCCAATTCACTGATTGGTCGGCTGGCATCAAATCGATTAATGCGATCGTCAGATGAAGCCGCTTGCTTTGAGCAAATCCTGGAACAACTTGCCCAAAGTCCTAATCCATCAGATTTACCGCGTCTACATCTCATTTTTGATGATGCCTGCGAACACCCAGAAGTGATGTTTAGCTTAGTACATTTTTTAGAATCGTTTGAGGTGCAGCAACAAGTAGACGCATTTATTCAGGTCATGCCTGAGATGATGAAACGGGCAGCAGAATGGACAGCAATCTTACATTCTCGAATCATGAATGACGAGATTGCGCGATCAGTGTTTGAGGAGCGATCGCGCTTTATCAACCCCCCTACAGCAATTTCAACCAAATAGAGAAAGCAACTATCGCCAAGTGCGATTACTTTGTCAACGCTTTATGAGCAATTCCTCAAGAACCGATAGAATTGATGCCATGACAGACGACGAGATTGATACGTCTGATATTTCGCCCCTCGCAGATGACTTTTTCGCAAACGCAAAGTTACGAATGCCTAATTCATCACTGACTATCGTTGCCATCCGAATCGATGCCGAAACTTTAGCGTAGTTCCAATCTAAGGGTGAGGAGGCTGAGCAACACACGGCTGCCGCTTTACGAATCTATGCGGAAGCTCAGAAAAACGCTGCGGTTCTGCGTCAATCTGCATAGGTTCAGAGTTGACTGAGCGTATTGTCGAGTTTTTCAGCGATCGCACTCACCCATTTCTCATCTTGTCGCGTGTAGCTCCGTGGCGCATTTGCCCCCAAAATCAAAACGCCTTCTTTACCGATCGGCTGACAAATCACACCTTGAGTGTTTTCGGGCAGGTAATCGAATTCAATTTTTCCAGGATAAACATTCAGCGCCACCAGATAAATCGGTTTTTGCTTGTCTAAAACTCGCTGTAAAATTGCACCGGGTTTTACTTCTTTGGTGGGGCTAAGAACGCCGCGGCGCAGCAGAACTTTACCGCGGTAAAAGACAAGGAGCGATCGCGTCACCGTATTCGTCAGCAAAATACGAGAAGCCCAAGCTAATTCAGTTTTCAACGCATCCGGTAATTCTGCATCGAGTTCAAAGCCTTCTTCTCCGATGAGTTCGACGCTGTCCGGCGTGCGCGGTTGAATTTGCTGCCAGATTAAGCCCGTCAGAATCAGAATTGCACTCAGAATTACGCCTAACGCATCCGATCGCGCTTGAGAATCGGTGAGTGCAGGGGTCAGAATGCGATTGGTAAATAACAAACTTCCACCGAGAGCGCCAACAACGATCGGTAAAAGGCGTAAAATTCGATTCGGATCAGGCTTTGCCATTGCTCAAAGTTTCGTTCCAGGTTTCGCAGTATTCTTTTAGCCTACCTTACGGGAGGATGCGGTTTGCTAGATCTGATCAGTGCTGGATTGGTTTCAGGGTGGTTAAAGCTTGCAGGGTTGCCCGCTTCGTTTGACCCAAGTAAAATGCTCACTCAAACAACAATCCAATCTCCATTTTGGCAAGCTAGCGATCCAACTGCCGAGAAAGTCGTCAATGCCTATCTGAAACTGCTCAGCAGTAAAGGGTTAAAACCAACGGAACAAGGAATTTGGCTACAGTCGGGAACTCATTTACTGTTGAGCAATCAAGGGACAACTCCGGTTCCTGCGGCATCGATTACCAAGGTTGCGACATCCTTAGCCGCTCTGCAAACTTGGTCAGCAGATCACCAATTTGAAACATTGATTAGCTCGACAGGCGCGATCGAGAACGGTACACTTCAAGGCGACCTCATCGTTCAAGGTGGCGGCGATCCATTGTTCTTGTGGGAAGATGCGATCGCAGTTGGAAATGCTCTGCGTCGATTGGGTATCAATCGCATCTCAGGAAATTTGATTATTACCGGAAGCTTTATGATGAGTTTTCGCGATGATGCGGTTAAGTCTGGTGAGCTATTGAAAAAAGCACTCAACGCTAAGACTTGGGATGATGACATTCGGGATGAGTTCGGAGAAATGCCGAAAGAGATGATCCGCCCGACGATCGAAATTAAAGGGAAAGTGCAGACTGGATCAGCTTCTCCGAAACAGATTTTATTGATGAAGTACCGATCGCTCCCATTGGTGCATTTAATCAAATACCTGAATGTTCACAGCCAGAATGAAATGTCGCAGATGTTAGCCGACAACCTTGGTGGTGTGAAAGCTGTGATTCAGAAAGCCTCAAGCGCTGCCAGTATTTCACCCGATGAAGTTCGATTGATCAATGGTTCTGGACTTGGAATGGAGAATCAGATCTCACCTCATGCCGCTTATGCGATGTTTGCTGCAATCGATCGCATCATGTATCCGTTGAATCTATCCATTGCAGATTTCTTTCCGGCTTCTGGCATCGATCGCCAGGGAACGTTAGAAGATCGATCGATGCCAGCGCGATCGGTGATTAAAACGGGGACGCTCAATCAAGTGAGTGCTTTAGCGGGTGTATTACCAACACGCGATCGTGGTTTAGTTTGGTTTGCAATCCTCAATCGCGGAACAGACATTCTGGAACTTCGACACCAGCAAGATTTATTACTTCAAGCGTTGCAGAAAGAATGGGGATCTGATGTTGATGCGAGTGTAGTTCAGCCGAGCGAATGGTTGAAGCAAGCACGATTCACTCCCGAACAGCGGCTTGAAATCATTGCGAATCGCGGGTAAAAGCAAGATTGCTATACAGTTGAAAGGCTGCATGCCATAAACTTTCATCTTGTCCATAAGAATGAATTTGTGCAGGTAAACGATTCAGCAATAACGGAAACTCGATCGCAGTTTCTCCAAACGGTGTGAAGTCTGACCAGATTGCTCTTTCAGAGGTTTGCTCGGTGAGGAAATTTAGCAAGCTATTCCAATGCAATCGATTAATCGACTGATCAAGCTCGATCGTTGCATCGCCCATTGCCCCAAATTCAATGCCCTGCTCAAATCGATAGCGCCAGTCACACAGTCGCAGAATACAACGTCTTCCTGGTAAATGCAGATCGCAAATTTGCACATAATCCTGAGTTTTCTCTTTGCGTTGCCGTGTCACGCCTTGCCGCATGGAAGAATCAATCACTCGCTCAAAAATCGGTAGCTGTCCCTCAACACGCTGACTTACTTCCGTCCAATCAAACGTTAGCGATCCAAGCTGTCCCTGTTCGTTATGACAGACGACGATCGCAGGCGCATAATCGAGAAAATACGCTACTTCAAACACCGCGATCTGCTTTAAACTCGCTTCAGTTGCACAGAACGCCGGAATATTTGCCGCTCTGAGTTGTTGAGTATAAAAGTCTAGCTCTCCGATCGCGCCCAATCGATACACTTTCCAGCCGCGATTGGGTAGCTGTAACCGAGCCGTGTACACATCTAGATTGAGAATTCGCGCAAAATCTTTTGCGGCTTGAATCCGGGCTTCGGGTGCGATCGCTTCGAGAACTAATAAACCAGGTTCAGTATTTTCGGGTGCAGATTTGGCTTGCTCGATCGCCTGCTGGCGTTGGGTCTCAATCTGATCAGCAATCCGTTGCAGTCCTTGTCTTGCCTGAAACATGATCTTCGGGTGAGTCACCGTTTTCAAAAGATGCTGATACAGTGCAGTCGCACCCTCGAAACTGTTCGACACTTCGTACAATCGCGCTTTGTACAGTTGTCCCCAAGGATGATCGGGCGACTCTTGGAGAAACGCTTTCAGCAATCGAGCCGCGCTTTTGTAATCTTTGCGATCGAACGCTGCTGCAATTTGATCCAGTGACATACTTCAACGGGAAAATCTGCCTTTTTAGGTTTCACCTTTAGCCTGACTTTCTACCATGCCGGCGATTAATGCTGCTGCTGCGATCGGAGCTGTTACCGCTCTTAAAATTCGTTTCCCCAAAGTTACAGGCTGATAGTGGTGAGCGATCGCGCTTTCAATTTCATCAGTTGTCCAACCGCCTTCACAGCCGATCGCAACAATCACAGAATCACCTAAACCACAGTTAATTAAATGCTGCGATGAACTCCGCTCTGCACAGATATAGCATGAAGCTGCTTGCAATTGTTCCAACGCTAACTTGAATGGTATCGGTTCTAAAATTGTTGGCACAATCTGACGTTCGGATTGTTCTGCGGCTTCCTGAGCAATTCGTCTCCAGCGATCGAGCTTATTTCCGCTTGGATTCAGTAGAGTACGATCGCTAATCACAGGCGCAATACAACTGACCCCTAACTCTGTGACCTGTCGCACCACATCATCAAATCCCGTTTTTGGTAGCGCTAACATTAATGTGATTGATACTGCTAGCTCTGATGATATTTGCAGTGATTCGATTAGTGTTGCTTGATCTGATTCGAGCGTTGCAATCCAGGTTTGCCCTTTGCCGTCGAGTGCAATGAAGCGATCGCCCTCTTTCAATCTCAAAACACGCTGAAGATAGTGCTGTTGCTCTGAAGATAAAAAGACGATCGAACCCTGCACTTGAGATTCAGCAATGACTAATCTTTGTAGTTGCGACATTAAATCTACTCCTGAGCCGCAGAGTGAATTGCTTGATACAAGCCAGAGCTAACCCGGAATCCTGCTTGCTCGATTAATGAATTGATTAGAGGTTGAACTAGCGAAATTAAGCCTTGTTGCTTAGCAATGAGTAGTACGCCCAGAATTCCTGTGACTTTCAGCCCTGCTGCTTCATCAATTAATAATCGCTCAGCAAAAAGCTCCAAAGCTAGAGCAATTGCTTCGGCTTCACCTGTATCAACCTGTTGCTGAAAACTTGCAACTTGAGGGCGGTTCTGAACCGTCATTACCTTGATCCAGCTTGCTGTCTGAACTTCTACCGTTCCGGGTACAGAATAGCCCACGTTTGTCAGCTCGTCGTAAACGGCTTGAGGAATTACGATCTCACCAAAAATCGAGTGTAGAAGCTCAAGTTGGGTAATTGCTGCAAGATTTGTAATCGGAGAAGTGTTGCAGACGATCGTCACAAATCACTCCAAGCTTTCAAATTCTCTACTTCTGTCTGAAAGCTGGTTACATCTTCGTAAATCGCAATGCCTCGGTGCGCCAATTCTCGCTGAAATTCAATGAGTGGGAGTCCTGCCAATTCTCGCGCTTTCCTCAGATCTAGCTTCTTTTGTTGAAAGAGTAAAATTGCAATTTCACGCTTTAACTCTGACTCAAAGATTTGTGCGGCTCGAAGAATATCGTCAGAAATAATAACGCTCATAGTCTTCTTATGCTCGAATGAATTCTTCAAACTCTTCAAGAGCTTGACTAACACCTACAATCTTTGCACGCTGCATAAATTGTGGAATTAGATTAATTACATCAAAACTTGAAAAAGTTGGACTCACTGAGACCTCTTGATACTCCCCGTTTTCTAAAACATTAATCTTCAAGGTTCCTTTCGCATAAATCCAAAGTTCAGGAACTCCTAATGCCTGATAAGCAGACAACTCGGTTTTAGAAGTGACATCGGTTTCAATGGCTAAATCTGGCGGTGGATCAATCGCTAAATCAATTCGGTTCTTCCCAATCACCGCTTGATAGTTCTGAATGTAAAAACAATCATCTGGCTCAATCCCTGCTAACATCTCCTCACGCTTGAATGTAGTTGATCCAAGTGGTTCCCATTTCTGCTTTTGAACCTTGAGTAACAGCTTGACTAGATCCGCAATGAGAACTTTTGATCGCTCATGTTCTGGCAATGGAGCCATAATCTCTAACGTTTCATTCGCATAAGCAATTCTCGGCAACCGTCGATCGCCCAATTCCGCCAGAACTTCCTCGAATCGCTGCCATGAAACAGGCTGAAGCGTCACTCGTTCTCCTGGCTCTAACTGCAATCGAATCGAAGTGGATAACATAGGCTCAATAAAAAAGGGCGCTGTTCACGCCCCTTTATTTTAGACTCCAGCAAATTGGTGAATTGCGTCTAAGCCGATGCGATCGCAGAAGTCCCCAAAGCTTTCACCCGGTTTTCGCTCTTTCTTAAACAGAATAAACACAGGTTCAAACACCGCCTCCAAATCATCCATGTTCATCTTTTCGATAAACACCTTTGCGAGTCGCGTTTGATTTGGAGCCGCACCCATCCAGACTTGATAAGTATTCGGACCGTTTCCAACGAATGCTAATTCTGCTAGATACGGACGCGCACATCCATTCGGGCAACCCGTCATTCGCACAATAAACGATTCATTCGGTAAACCGACTTGATCAAGCAACAGCCGGATTCGAGTCAATACAGGCAAGCTGACGCGCTCAGATTCTGCGGTCGCTAGTCCACAAGTCGGTAACGCCGGACAAGCCATCGAATCTCGAACTAACGGATCGATTCTGTCGGGGCGCTCAATGCCATGTTCGCGTAGAATCCGGTTGATTCGCTGTCTATCTCCTGGTTGAATGTCATACAGCAAAACATTCTGACTTGGTGTCAGCAGCATCGGCAAATTAAATTTGCTGACAATCTTCCGTAGTGCTGTCTTCAACCTGAAGCCGCTATCATCTTTGATCCGACCATTCAGAACCGAAATTCCGTAGAACAACTTGCCGTCACCTTGTTCATTCCAACCCAGGTAATTCAGGAACTTGAACTCAGGCAATGGTCTAAACGGCTCGATCGCTTTCCCAAAATATTCCTCAACTTTGGCGCGGAATTTCTCAACGCCCCATTCTTCGACCAGATACTTCATCCGCGAGTGTCTCCGATCGCTACGATCGCCATAATCGCGCTGAGTGGCGACGATCGCTTTCACAACGTCATACACATCCGCTTTGTCTACATAGCCGATCGGATCTGCCAATCTGGGAAACGTTTCGTCTTTTCCATGTGTCCGTCCGAGTCCGCCACCTGCATAGACGTTGAACCCTTCGAGCTCGCCTTGCTCGTTTGTCAAGACCACTAACGAAATATCTTGAGAGAACAAATCGATCGAGTTATCTCCCGGAACTGTCACACCAATCTTAAATTTACGTGGTAGATAATGGGTTCCGTAAATTGGCTCCGGAGAGTCTTCAATGTTTGATCCATTAATATTGCGCTTCCGGGCTGCTACCACTTCGGGATCTTCTTCACCCGTCACTGCTTTCTCGCCATCGAGCCAAATTTCGTAATACGCTCCTGCTTGCGGCGTTAACAAGTCCGCCAAGTTATTCGCATACTTCCGAGCGTATTCGTATTCCGGGCGATTTTTAAGCGGAGCAGGCGGAGCCATCACGTTTCGATTCACGTCGCCACAAGCACTCAGCGTTGAACCCATGCTTTTCACGATCGCGCTAATCGTTGCCTTCAGATTCTTTTTTAACACGCCATGAAGCTGAAACGCCTGACGAGTCGTAACCCGAATCGTGTGATTCCCGTACTCATCTGATAAGCGATCGATCGTCAAATAGAGTTCTGGCGGTACAAATCCCCCTGGCGAGCGGGTTCTCAGCATCATCGAGTAGTCTTTTTCCTGACCTTTGACGCGGTTATCCCGATTATCTTGCTGATAGGAACCGTGAAACTTGATCAGTTGAATCCCGTCTTCGCTGAATGCGTTTGTGTCGAGCTTCAATTCTGAAGCAACGGGTTCACGCAAGAAATTACTGCGCTCTTTGATGCCTTCAACTTTGGAGGGTTTGCGGACGATGGGTGTAGAAGAAATAACCATTGACTTGTGACTGGCTGCGATCGGTGTAAAGACAATTAAAGACAGCAATGCGGCACTTGATGATTTTCAAGCTGCCGTAAGCATTTATTCCCGGTATGCCGCTCGGAATTGTGTTGAATCTGTTTAGTCTATCACGATCGCTCGATCGAGCGGGCGGAAGAGGGTATTAAGTTCTGTTCCTTAATCACGAAGTCCAACAATCCTTGACAAGCATCCAGCAGCAAATCGATCACAAAGCTAAATCCTTCTTGCCCACCGTAGTAAGGATCAGGAACTTCTCGAAGCGTGTGTTCGGTGCAGAAATTACACATTAATTGAACTTTATCCTGGTAGGTTCCCGCCGGATCGATCGAGCAAATCGCCTCATAATTGTCGTGATCCATCGCCAAAATCAGATCAAATTCCTCGAAATCCGATCGTTCAAATTGTCGCGCCCGTCCGACCAATTGAATTCCCCGCAGTTTTGCTGCCGCCGTCATTCTGCGATCGGGCGGACTGCCGACGTGATAGCTCGCTGTTCCTGCCGAGTCACACACGATTTCATGCTCTAGTCCCGCCTGCTGAATCAGGTGATTCATAATATTTTCGGCAGAGGGCGATCGACAAATATTGCCCAAACAAACGAATAATAAACGATATGCCATATTTCTAATCCATTCACGCTAAAAAACCGAGCCATGAAAGTCTAGCTCGGTTTAATCATAAGTTTGAACGATCGCGCCTTAACCCAATCCCGGCAAATTCAGTCCGCCTGTCAGGTCTTCCATCTTCTGGCGCATCGTTGCAGTCGAGTTTTCGTAAGCGGTACGAGTCGCTGCCAAAACCAAATCAGACAGCGTTTCCGCATCTTCTTTCAGCGCATCTGGCGAAATCACAACCTTTAGCGGCTCCTGATTTCCACTCATCGTTACCTTCACCAGACCGCCGCCGGATTCGCCCACGATCTCCATTTGCTCTAGTTCTTCTTGAAGCTTTTTCGCGCCTTCTTGAACCTGCTGTGCTTTTTTAATGGCATCGGTCAATTCGCGCATTTTGCCAAGCCCGAAGCCAAATCCCTGTCCTTGTGACATAACGTTCTAATTAAGTTACGAGTGGAATAGCGGTGCCCAAAGCGATCTCAGATCACTAGACAACCATCAAACTGCTTTATTATGACACCGGGGCGCAAATCCGACGCACTTGGAAATTCTCGATTGTATAGGGATTTCCCTACCCCATCTAAAATTCACCCAGCATTTTCACTTCCGGCTCTAGCAACAGCGACCATTCCTGCTGCACTCGCTGTTGCACATGATGAATCAGTTGGAAAATATCCGAGGCTGTCGCGCCCCCACAATTAAGAATAAAATTCGCGTGGCGCTGCGCCACCTGAGCGCCCCCGATCTGATATCCCTTCAAGCCCACTTGCTCGATCAGCCAGCCCGCCTTATAGTCTCCAGGATTACGGAACACGCTGCCACAACTCGGTAAATGATACGGCTGTGTGCTTTGCCGCTGTTGTTTGTGGTTTGCTGTAACCGTGTTCACTGCGGTGGGATCAGCACCCGGACGCAGCTGAAGTGTTGCTTGAGTCACATAGCGCGAACCACCCTGTAGAGCCGAGGTGCGGTAGGCGTAATTTAACTCCTCTGGCGTAAGAATCTGCGTCGTTCCATCAGGTAACAATACAGTTGCACTCACCAAGATTTCTGAGACGCTGCTGCTATGTGCGCCTGCATTCATCACCACTGCACCCCCCACCGTTCCCGGAATTCCCACTGCCCACTCAAATCCCTGCCAACCCCGATCGGCGAGTTTCCAAGCGAGGCGCGGTAAGGGTTCACCTGCTCCTACTGTGACTTGCCCGGTCGCGTCATCAAACTCAATATGCCGTAGATGCCGAGTTGAGACCACTAACCCCGGTAAGCCTGCATCGCTGACGAGCAAATTCGATCCCGCTCCTAGCATCGTCACTGGTACGCTCTGCGAATGTGCCCATTCTAAACAAGCTTGTAATTCTTCAAGAGTTCGGGGGGCGGCATACCAGTCCGCAGGACCACCGACTCGAAATGAAGTCAGTGAGGCGAGAGGAACATTAGCTTTCAGCACAGCGTCGCTACCAACGATCGGAATCGTGAGTATCTTAGACCGAATCGGCTGATCCAGCACATTAGGCGATCGAGAACCGTCGGAACCAGGTGAATGAACAGTCCGAGAATCAATAGAGAGTGTCATAACATTTCTACAGGTATGGCTTCAACCTGAGATCCCTACCGCAACCTATCGCGAGAGTTACGGCTAGATCTCCATTGCACAAAACACAACAAGCAAGACTCACAAGCAAGGCTGAGAGCGCGATTTCTAGGAGGCAGCTTTCTCAACGCTCTGTTGATAAGCCATCACATCGGGGAGGATCTGATTCAAATTTCCCGCCCCCAGAAAGATCGCAAGATCGCCCGGAGTCAGAAGTTTGGCTAGAAAATCGCCCATCGCAGCAAGCGATGGTTGGTAGTACACACAGGAATGATGAGTTGCAACCCGATCCGCAAGCATCTGTCCGCTAATTTCCCCTGTATTCGCTTCTCCAGCGCTGTAGATGTCACTAAGAACAACCACATCAGCATCCCCAAACGATTCCGCAAACTCTGCAAGAAAAGTTTGAGTGCGGCTGTAGCGGTGCGGTTGAAAAATCGCTACAACGCGCCGACGCGGATGAGTTTTCCCGGCTTGCAGGCGTGCGGCTGCCAAAGTCACCCGGAGTTCGCTCGGATGGTGAGCGTAATCATCGATAAAGAGCACGTCGTTATAATCACCCCGATGCTCAAAGCGACGACGCGCTCCTTCAAACGGTGCGATCGCTGCTGCAATCGTCGGAAACTCCAGCCCCAATAACCGACCTACCGCGATCGCGGCAAGTGCATTACTCAAATTATGCTGTCCGAGAATTTGAAGTTTAATCTGCCCTAAGACTTGTCCTCGCTCCCACACTCGCGCCGTTGTGCCATCTCCGCGATACTGCACTTGATCGACGGTGTAATCTGCGTTTGTGGCAGGATCGAGACTATAACTAATGGTGGGTGTGATGCGATCTCGTACCGTTTCGCAATCAATTGATCCGATCGTCACGTTGCAGCGACTCGCAAAGGTTTGAAACGTTTCGACGACTTGATCAAGGGTGCTGTAGTGGTCGGGATGGTCTAGTTCGGCGTTGGTGATGATTCCGATGTAAGGCGCAAATTTTACGAGCGATCCATCGGATTCGTCGGCTTCTGCGACCAAGTATTCGCCCTGTCCGATGCGGGCGTTGCCTTCCCAAGCTTTCACCTCACCGCCGACAATCACGGTCGGGTCAAGGTTTGCTCCGTGAAGCATATAGCTAATCAGGCTGCTCGTCGTGGTTTTGCCGTGAGTTCCAGCGACTGCAATGCTGCGGTATTCCTGAATCAAGGCAGCGAGAATATCCGATCGATGAAAGATGGGACAGCCTAGCTCTAATGCGGCTTGGTATTCAGGATTGGCGAGATTGATGGCCGTGGAGCAAACCACTTGCGGCAGTTCGGTTTTGCTCTGAGGTGGAACCAGCGTAGCAACGTTAGCCCCGACTGCGACAGGGTGCGGCACTGTCGTCCGCGATCGCAAACGATCAAAATTTGAGGCATCTTGTCCGATAAAAATTTGGGCACCGGATGCTTGCAATCGCTCGGTAATATGGCTCGATCGCAAATCGGAACCCGATACAGGTAACTTACGGTCTAACAAGACATAAGCTAGGGCTGACATTCCAATTCCACCGATACCGATAAAATGAAATGGTCTGCCGCTGAAGTCAACGGAACTCAGCATTTTTCTCCTTACACACCACACCAATGTCACGCGCTATCATATCAAGGATCTCTTTTTACCGATACGGTAAATTGAAACAATTTGATAGCTAGTTTGCCTTCCTAGAATGCCGCTTCAGCGCAATTCAAAATAATTTAGTTTAACTAAGAATTATTCCGATAGCAAAGCTGTCACTCTAGATGGACTGTAATCAATTCTCTTCACTTAAATCCGGGCCGATTCCTGAAAAATTAAAATCTTTTATGCGCTGAAGAGCGCCGAATCAACCCTGCTTCTAAGTTCTGCTTGCACAAATTTGCTTTAAATCGAATCTTCTTTCAAAGAGCTTGCAAGATTGATTCGATCGAATTTCAACTTGTTGCCAAAATCACCCCCAAATTGCAGCTTTATTCGTCAGAGTGCTACAGATTTTGCCATAACTATTTTGAAATAGCATCTATTTTTTAGCTTGCCCGTCGTCCTCCTAAAGATTAATGATTTGGTTGACCTTCTTCGGCTCCACCTTGAGGAGTAGAGACTGCGATCGAATTAATTTGCCCTGCCTTGCTGATCCCAATTCATTTGTCGATGAGAAGTCGGCTGCCTTTTACGGTATGATATGACTCATCAATAGGTATTTATATTCAGAGGGCAAGACGCAGTGGTTAGAGTAGCGATCAACGGCTTTGGACGTATTGGACGCAACTTTTTGCGATGCTGGGCAGGGCGGCAGACGACGGGACTGGATTTGGTTGCGATTAACGATACGTCTGATCCTAGAACGAACGCCCACTTGATCAAGTACGACTCGATGCTGGGTAAATTCGCCGGCGAAGTGAGCGCGGACGAGAATACGATCACGGTGAACGGTAAGACGATTAAATGCACCTCCGATCGCAATCCCGAAAACCTACCCTGGGGCGCTTGGGACATCGATCTGATCATCGAATCAACGGGTGTGTTTATCTCGAAAGAGGGCGCAACCAAGCATCTCAATGCAGGTGCAAAAAAGGTTCTGATCACTGCGCCTGGTAAGAATGAAGATGGGACGTTTGTCGTGGGAGTAAACCACGAAGATTACGACCATCACAAGCACCACATCATTAGTAACGCGAGCTGTACGACGAACTGTTTAGCTCCGATCGTGAAAGTGATCCACGAAAATTTCGGCATCATCAAAGGCACGATGACGACGACCCACAGCTACACCGGAGATCAGCGAATCCTGGATGCGAGCCACCGGGATTTGCGTCGGGCACGAGCAGCGGCGATTAATATTGTGCCAACTTCCACAGGTGCAGCGAAAGCAGTTGCGCTCGTCCTCCCCGAACTGGCTGGAAAGCTGAACGGAATTGCGTTGCGCGTTCCGACTCCGAACGTTTCAGTGGTGGATCTGGTCGTGAACGTGGAGAAGAGCACAATCGCCGATCAAGTGAATGCAGTGCTGAAAGAGGCTTCAGAAACCTCGCTGAAAGGCATTCTGAAATATTGCGATCTGCCGTTGGTGTCGAGCGATCATGCGGGAACCGATGAATCGTCGATTATCGATGCGGCTTTGACGATGGTGATGGGCGGCGACATGGTGAAGGTGGTCGCTTGGTATGACAACGAGTGGGGCTATTCTCAGCGAGTCGTTGACTTAGCTGAAGTTGTTGCCGAGAAGTGGGAAAAATAAGACGGTTCGTTTTTGATGGGAGTCCTCGATCGTGCAGGTGTGCGATCGAGGACTTTTCTTTGAAGTACGCGATCTAAGGAATGCTCGAAATTGTTTGGTCGGATTACTTTGAAAAAGAAGAGAAATCTGCTCTAAATCCGCGAGAAGCTGTTTCAGATGGAGTAACATCCCAAGGAGGTTAGTTATTCTGCGATCGTTCAATCGAATTTGCAAGAAGCCTCCGATTCGACGATCGCTAATCTGTATTGGTATCTGAAGAACGGCTGAAATGCTGAAATCCTTGTTCTAAGCTCAAAAGCTGATCGTCAAACTCACCCGAAGAATCAATCAATCGCACTTCCAAATCAGATGTAATTTCACCGACGATCGCTGATCCTTTCATTTGCTTCACCCACTCTTGCGCCTGCTCCAACGGTAGAAATAAGACAAGCTCGAAATCTTCACCGCCGTAGAGTGCCCAATCGGTCGCTTGTTGAGAGGAAACCCATTGTTTTAAGGCAGAATCGATCGGAATCAAGGCACGATCGAGCTTTGCCCCAACTCCACTCATTCGGCAAATTTGTAACACTGCGTCTGCAAGTCCATCACTGCTATCCATGCCAGAAATACGACCCGAAAACGGGGGCAAATCAAATCGAGGAATTGGATATTGATGAGCGCGAATCAGAGAAGCCCGCTCTGGAGCAGAGTCAGACTTCAACAGCATCTCTAAGCCTGCGCGAGACGAACCATGACATCCAGTGACGAAAATCGCATCACCGGTTTGAGCGGTCGATCGCTGGATTACACGCCCCGGATCAACTTGTCCAAAGGCAGTAATCGCCAACGTAATCACAGGCGATCGACATAAATCTCCGCCGACGATCGTTCCACCAAACCGATTCAAGCAATCCGACATTCCTTGATAAAGCCGTTCGACCCATTCTACGGGCGTTGTTTTGGGTAGACCTAAACCGACTGTGATACCCAGCGGTGAAGCTCCCATTGCAGCGAGATCCGAGAGATTTGCAGCGATCGCTCTCCAACCTGCGGATTCTGGCGGTGTGGTTCGGTCACTAAAATGCACCCCATCGACGAGAACATCAGAAGTAATGACCAGTGATTTTCCCGGTTCTGTGGGCAAAACAGCAGCATCGTCTCCAACAATCGCACTCGGACAAAATGCCTGAACTCGCTTTAATAAACCTTGTTCACCAATATCTTGAACGGTCAGAGACATAAATTTAAGAGGTGATGAATGCTAGGATTAGGCATACTTCAACGGCTTGGAAGGTATGGCTACGCCGATCGCTACTGAAGTCACTCTCGCACAACTGCGCGATCGATTTGGATTAGTGCGATCAACTGACGCAGATTTTTTCAGGGCAGACTTCGCATCTAATCTAGAAATCACAGAAGCAGAGCGAAGTGTACTCGATCGAGTTCAGCAGAACTATCTCAGTCAGCTAGAAGTGCAAGGACTGAACGAAGAAACAGTCAAAATGGTTGTGGTTTCGCCGCTATTGGATTATGCCGGATTTTATCGCGCTCCATTTACGATCGATTCCGAGGTAAGCATTGAGATTCAAGAAACAGACAATAATGGCGCTGTGTTGACCGGTCGAATTGACACTTTGATTTTGCTCAGTCAACTTTGGGTTTTGGTCGTTGAATCTAAACGCACCCGTTTTTCTGTACAAGCAGCAATTCCGCAAGCCCTCGCCTATTTGCTGGCGAAACCTCAACCTGAAAAGCCTGGTTATGCCTTGATCACGAATGGTGGTGAGTTTCTATTCGTGAAGTTGCTCAATCAAACCATTCCTACCTATGGCTTCTCCAAAACGTTTTCGCTGCTAAACAGCGGCAATGATTTGTATCAAGTTTTAGGCATTCTCAAGCAAATCACAGCACTACTCTAGAATGCAGCGCTACCAGTTTGATTAGCAGCGCTGATTCGGCTATGCATCTTGCGGTTCGACTAAATTTTCTAAACCGTCTACGACTTTCATCGACTCGATCGTATCTCCCGCTTTCAGTTGTCCCAAAACATCTGCTCCGTCCGTCACAAAGCCGAAAATCGAATATCGACCGTCGAGCAAGTTTGCACCTGCTGGAGTTAGTTCTGGCTCAAACAGGAAGAAAAAGAACTGAGACGATCCACCATTGGGATCAAAGTCAGGACGCGCCAACGCCAACGCGCCATAAGCCGAGAACGGTAACACAGGCGGATCAAGGTAGCGTCCTGCATCTTCTAACGTAATTCCATAAGTCGGAACTTTATCGCCCTTAACCAAGACTTCGAGTGGAATTGCCCGATATTTGTTCGTTTTTGGATCAATGAATCCGACTTCTTTTCCGGGTGGATCACCGACTTGCAAGACGTAGGATTCTTCGGCGCGAGTGAACGGCAAGCCATTATAAAAACCACGCTGTACTAAATCAACAAAGTTTCCAGCCGTCACGGGTGCGCTGAACCCATCGACGACGATCGTTAAATCACCTTTCGAGGTTTTAGCTGCGATCGTGGCTCGTCCTTTTAATTGCGGCAGATTGTTGTACTCTTGCGGCACTTCATACGGGAATCCAGTCACCATCGCCGCTTCAATATCGCCCACTTTATCGAGCAATTCTGCGCGCT
This sequence comes from Cyanobacteria bacterium FACHB-63, assembly GCA_014695255.1. Taxonomy (GTDB): domain Bacteria; phylum Cyanobacteriota; class Cyanobacteriia; order Leptolyngbyales; family Leptolyngbyaceae; genus Leptolyngbya. Next base: position 39,968 of record JACJNX010000046.1, on the reverse strand, counting down.
TCTCTAATGTTTTTGACTTATCTTTCGCAGCAGCAACTTCGGTCAGTTCCGCGATTCCGGTTTGGATCTGCTCGATTAATTGCTCGGCTTCGGGTTTGCGATCGTTCACCACACTCGCTAAAATCTTGTCCTTTTTCATTGACAAAATCCGATCTGCGCGATTCAAATCTGAAGTAACCGCTCCCCAGCGACGATTGGCCCTGAGTTGCGTCGAGATATCTTCGAGACTCGATTGCACTTGGCGAATTTCATCATTGTCGATCGGCAACGCATAGCGCAAGAGTGCTTTCGGATCTTTGATCGCATTGCCTTGGGGAAGCGCGTAGACTGGCGCGGCAAACCCAATCAGCAGCGCCACACCACAAATCAATGCGCCAACGGAGCGTTTGAAGGAAACATTACAAAAAGACATACAGCTTAAAACCTAGAGATCAGTCAGCCCGCTTTGATTGTCCCATGTTGGGGAGCGATAAAAAGCGATCGGTGAGCGGTAAAATGAAGTGCCGAACGTTCTCCCCATTTTTAAAGTCATGATTTCCAGTAACGATTTTCGCCCCGGTGTCAGTATTGAGCTTGATGGCTCGGTGTGGCGCGTGGTGGAGTTTTTGCACGTTAAACCGGGTAAAGGGTCTGCATTTGTTCGCACCAAGCTGAAGAATGCTCAAAACGGCAACGTGGTTGAACGCACCTTCCGGGCAGGGGAAACGGTTCCCCAAGCTACGCTCGAAAAAAGCACGATGCAGCACACCTACAAAGAAGGTGATGAGTATGTGTTTATGGACATGGAGACCTATGATGAAGGTCGTCTCAGCGCGGCGCAAATTGGCGATCGCGTCAAATATCTCAAAGAAGGTATGGAAGTGAACGTCGTGCGCTGGAACGAGCAAGTTCTCGAAGTAGAATTGCCCAACTCTGTCGTTCTCGAAGTGACGCAAACCGATCCGGGTGTGAAAGGCGATACCGCAACGGGTGGCACAAAACCCGCGATCGTCGAAACAGGCGCGCAAGTGATGGTTCCCTTGTTTATCACCATCGGGGAAAAGATCAAAATTGATACCCGAAATGATACTTATTTGGGAAGAGAGAAAGAATAATGCGTCAGAGATCAGAGAATCTCTCTTCGCTTTTTCTGATCTCGACCCCGATTTTTGAGGAGTACCAATACTGTGCCACTGGATCTCACTGAACTGCGTGAATTATTAACGGCGTTAAGTCAAACAGATATTTCGGAATTAACGTTAAAAGCAGATGATTTTGAATTGACGGTACGGCGCGGGTCGCGAGTGGAAGCGCCTGCGATCGCGCCTGTTCCGGGTGTAATGCCTCAACCTGTCGTTGCACCGCCGCCTGAACCTGTAAAACCGGAAACACCTAGCGCGGCACCGATCAACGAGCGCAAGCTTGTTGATGTGGTTTCGCCGATCGTCGGCACGTTCTACCGTTCTCCTTCTCCGGATGAGCCGCCTTTTGCTGATGTTGGGACTCGCATTCAAAAAGGACAGGTTGTTTGCATCATCGAAGCGATGAAAGTGATGAATGAAATCGAAGCTGAAGTCGCGGGCGAGGTTGTCGAAGTGCTGGTGCAGAATGGGCAACCCGTGGAATATGGACAGCCTTTGATGCGGGTTAATCCGGCTTAGAGAATTCATCAAGCATTGCGGGTGTTTCGATCCGATGCACCCGGATTTCGTGTAAGCGTGGGCCTTCTGCGGAGACAACTGTTAGTTCGTAGTTGGCATATTGCAGCGTTTCGCCCTTGTGTGGGATTTTCTGCCACTGATAAAACAGAAAACCTCCCAGCGTTTGGTACTCATCCATCATCGGCAAACCGAGGTGCAGTCGATCGTTGATTTCTTCGACATCGACTTGCGCTTGGATTAAGAAGGTATTCTCATCGACGATTTGAATATCTTGATCTTCATCGCTTTCGGATTCAGGCGGATCACCAATAATTTGAGTGACTAAATCCTGAATTGTGACGAGTCCTGCTGTGCCCCCGAACTCATCGACGACTAGCACCATATGCTGTCGATCTCGCTGCATCAAGGTGAGCAATTCTCCTAAAGTCGTGTACTCTGGCACGAATCGGGCAGGCTGAATCCAAGGTTTGATTGGACTTTCTAGATCCAATGTTCCTTGTACCAACGGTTCTGCAAATTCTTTCAGATGCACAAACCCGCAAATGTCATCGAGCGATTCTCCGGTAATGGGAAAGCGAGAATGTCCGCTTTCTGCGACTTCAACGAGTAAATCGCGGACTGTGGCATCGATCGGTAATGTAATCATGCTGGGACGACGCACCATCACCGATTCGGCTGAAACTTCCGCAAACTCAAAGACATTACTCAACAGTTCGCGTTCTTCTTGCTCCAGTCCGCTCGATTCGGTCGAGGTAGCGATGATGAGCTGCAATTCTTCGGGTGTGACCTGGTTGTACCAACCCTGTCCGGTGTACTGAATGCCGATCAAGCGCAATAGTAATCGAGTGGATTGATTTAACGTCCAGACGAATGGGTTGAAAAATCGAGCGATCGCTAAACTAAATGGACCTAAAAATCTGGCAATTTCTTCTGAATACAGGAGTGCAACGGACTTAGGACAGAGTTCGCCTAATACGATCTGTAAATAAGCAATCATCAGAAACGCGATCGCAGTCGAGAGCGAGCGTGAAATCGGCTGAATCCATGCGCCAGGTAACGGCAAGCGCTCCAACCACACCGCAACGACCACTGCCATTGTCGATTCTCCGATCCAGCCCAACGCCAAACTCGACAGCGTAATGCCAAGCTGCGTGGTAGAGAGCAATCGATCGATACTGCGCTGGAGCGATTGCACCGTTCGGGCTTGCACATCCCCAGCATCGACTAATTGATTAATTCGAGAGCGACGCACCGAGACGATCGAGAATTCCGCAGTCACAAAAAAGGCATTGATCGCAATCAGCAGCAGTACCGAAAGAAATCGCAATCCGATATCAGCAAAACTTAAATCCTGGGTCGGAACTGCCAGTAGGAGCGGAATAGAAGCAGTCATTGAGCGTTTAAGATGAACATTGCCAGAGAAGATCAGTTTAAGGTGATTTGATCGGAATATCTGCCATCTTTAGTTGAAGCTTCTGATCAGGATAATCGCTCAGTTGCAGCGAAATTTTTTGAGCATCATCAAGCATTGACGTGGAAATGCTGATCGTTCCGGTAAAGCGATCGCTCTTTGACGGCAATTCAGGCGGCAATCCGGCGGTATCCGCCACGATTAAGCGTCCTTTATCATCCGTGACATTGAGAAAACTGTAGAGAAATTTTACGGGTTGATTGCTGTTGTTTTTCAGCGCGACATCGAGCAAGAGAAATTCACCCTGCTTGCGAATGCCTGTGACATCCATCGCGACTCCATTCGCTTGAGTCGTCATTGGTAGCTTAGCGGCGGAATTGGACTCAGACTTGGTTTCCTCTGATTTTGATTGAGGAGAAGCACTGGGACTGGGTGAACTAGAGCGTCCGGTGTTCGTTCGTCCTTTCACGGTTTTTAGAATGTCTTCTTCTCTAAGCAGCACGATGTCTTCGCGCACACTAGAGTTTTGGGCTGTTCCTTTATTGGTTGGGCGTGAATCGGGTTGTGTAATACCCTTGAGCGCTTCTCGCCCGATCGCAAATCCCAATGTTCCAGTCAATACGCCTGCTCCCATCATCAGAACGAGCAATAAAAACGTGAGGGCAACGGTAGGATTGATTTTCATGAGCGATCGGGCAATGATTACATCAGCAATTGTATGCTGCAAATTTGAATTTGAGCAGACTTGAGTGTGCGATCGATTTTTTGCACAGACCCGAAAAATCTCAGCTACAATACTGCTAGTTCCAGGGTTGGCCGAGCGGTTTAGGCAGCGAACTCATAATTCGCCTCAGGCGGGTTCAACTCCTGCACCCTGGATTAGAAAGATTTTGGATTTTAGCGTGACCCAAAATCCAAAATCCAAAATCCAAACCCTTTAAAACCGTTGGGGAAGCAGTTGTGTTGGGCGTGGGGGTTGCGCTGCCGGGACGGTCTGGACTGGAAACTGCGGATCTAAAGGCTGATCGATCGAAAATTCGCTGCCTGCGATCGGATTACTAGCAGTCGGTAGGGTTAACACCGAGAGATTAAACGGATTGGGCAGATCAGCCGTGCGAATAATCGGATCGCTTGAGACTTGCTGATTGAGTAAGTCCACATAGAGGCGATGAAGCCGCTCACCATCGCGAGAAATTTGGTTCTCAGGAAAGCCAAACGGTGTGCCTAGAATAGTTTGCGTGGTTCTGAGGGGATTGCGATCGGAAAACTCGCCCAAGGCACCGTAAAATGCACGATCAACTGCATTTGGGATGACTTCGCGGGGACGGAACACGGGAGATGCGGAATCTTGCGCGTTTGCCGACATAGCAATCATGCTCGAAACTGCGCTGAATCCAACTGCGCGAATTAGGCTCTTGATCCTAACGCCCATAGTCTTTATCCTCAATGATTGGTTAAGGGGTGACAGCGAGACTGGTATTTCTGCGATCGAGTCCGTATATTTCGTGATTCGAGTGATGAATTTAACCAAATCTCTACTTTTTGTCACGTAACATTCATTAGTTTGCCCGTATATGACAAATGTAACTAAGTTCGACGCAAAATCATTTCCTTGGGCAACTGCCGCGATCGCTGAGGTGCGCGATCGACTGTTGGATCTCTTTTGTGCAGGGGCGTATCGCGAGGGTGATTTTCTTCTATCTTCGGGACAGCGCAGCACCTACTACATCAACGGAAAACAGGTGACGCTGCATCCTCAAGGAGCGCTGGCGGTGGGTCGAGTGCTGTTATCGCTGATTGATGCGGAAACGGTGGCGGTGGCGGGATTGACGCTAGGGGCTGATCCGATCGTCACTGCAACCAGCGTTGTCGCAGCGTATGAAGGTCGGTCGATCGCGGCGCTGATCGTGCGTAAAGAAGCGAAGGGACACGGTACACAGGCATATATTGAAGGGTTAACGCTGCCGGAGGGAAGTCCGGTTGTGGTGTTAGAAGATGTGGTGACAACCGGACAATCGGCAATGAAAGCGGTCGATCGACTGCGTGATGCGGGCTATCGAGTCGAGGAAGTCATTTCGCTCGTCGATCGCCAACAAGGAGGAGCAGAGTTTTATCAACAGCAGGGCTTGAAGTTTCGAGCGGTTTATACGATTGCTGACTTACAGCAGCGCTGGAAACAATTGCAGGCTTAGAAGAGCGGCAGGTTAAAGCCCAGCCCCAGACCAAAGGAAAGGTTATCTAGGTTAATAGCGCTATCCGACGATCGACCAAATAAGTAGGAGGCTGATCCCGTCAAGAAGATATCGGGGCTGATGTTGTAGGTCATTAACGCGCTGATTTGATGTTCGGTGTCGGATCGATCGACCTGCGTAAAGCTCTTAAATGTGAGTCGATAATCCAATGCACCTTGCACAGTGGGCGTAATGTCGTAGCGCAACCTCGCGCCGATCGTGTTGGTAACGCGGCTTTGATCATTTGGACTGGCAAAGCTCGCTCTCAGTTCATAAAACGAATCTAGCCGCAATTGTTCACTGATCTGGTCTTGTCGCCCTACGATCAGTTGAACTGCATTGTCTTGCAGCAATCGTTGTCCGTTTGAATCTCGGTACAGCGTATCTTGCACCCATCCCAACTGTCCAAAGGTTCCCGGTGCGAGACGCTGCTGAACGGCGACGTTGTAATTGACGAAGTTGTAGTTAGAAGCGCCCTCTGAGGCAAAGCGGGTAATACCGCCGCCTGCCGCCGCAATCAGTCGCGTGTTCTCGCCGAGTTTGGGGGTTGCAAGCAGGTAGGCACTGTTGACGAAAACCGCATCACCGATTCTGAGTGCATCTAAAGCGGTGATGTTAGAGCTTGAGAAAACAGACGATCGCACCAACAATTGCACATCCGGTTGACGGCGCAGAGGCGGGGGTCGATCGATAATCTGAATTTCACCCAGTTCGGATTTTGTGTCTTCTGGATCAAGCGGATCGGGATTCGACTGTGAGTTGTTTTCGGGAGCGCGATCGATGGGAGAGGAAACCGGATCGGGAATGGATTGTGCAACGGTAGGACAACCCACTCCCACAACTGCAAGTGCAGAGAAAGCAATCAGAATATGTCGCATAAGAATTACTAGGTGAATGCTGAACTCAAGTGAACTAGCGTATGACGGTTCCTTGCCCGGTCGTGGGTTGTGTTCCAGGTTGCGTTGTTCCAGGGGGTTGCGTTGTTCCAGGGGGTTGCGCTGTTCCAGGAGGTTGTGTTTGGGGAGGTTGTGTATCTACGGGAATATCGGTGGATCTTCCCTGATCAGGTCGGGGATTTGTGAGATCGCGCCGCTCCTCGAATGTTCTGAGCGGGTCATCTGAATCAGTGGTGACGCAATTGGTACTGAGTGTGCTTGCTCCGCCTCGTGCATCCAGGGTGCAGAGTCCCTCTAGCTGACGTGCCTGTAAATTCAAGGCTGCGATCGTTGCCGCTCGAACTAAGTTCAACGTCTGTTGGACTCGCGCAGGTTCAGCCGCGATCGTCGCTTCTTGTCCGGGTGCTAAACCGAGAGCAAGGGAACTGGTCTGATAAAACCGTCTGAGATCAAAGGTTTGTACCTGTCCGATTACGCCATTTTGCACTGCAACCGTTTGACCCGCATTCAGGAGAACGGAGTTGCCTTTTGCATCGAGAATCCGAATGGGATTGTTCGTGAGATTGAAAAACTGCGCTTTATTATTTGCGCTATCTACTACAGTTGCCATTGCTAAGCTACGGGGTGGAAACTGTTCGCTAGTGGAAGGAACATCACCCGCGCTGGGCGGTAGTTCTGCAATGGCTTGTCCTTCGAGCGTTTCGATCCGGGTTGCGACGGTTGTAGGTGGACTCATGATCAGCGCCGTTCCGTTTCGCAACTGAAAGCCCCGCATCCCTGGGATAAATCGGAAAATCGCATTCGATCCAATCCGTGCCAAGGAGCCTTCGTTAAATAAAAGCTCTGCTCTCGATCGAGTCGTCGTCCGAATTGCATCTTGAGGTGCTAACACATCTGCTAATCGAGCAGGACGAGCAGGGCGATTATTCTGAAGCAGTTGTGCTCTGTTTGTGAGTTTATAAACTTCGCCGCGAGTCAGGAGATCAGATGCTGCTAGGGCTGGACTGATCCAGGCAAAGGCTAAAAGACTCGCTGCAACGATACCGCGATTGATATTCATAGGGGCGTTTTTGCAAAGGGATACTAATGGCACCGTATTTTTAGCTGCCACCATTATTTATCAATAGGGACGATCAGAAAAAATCATGCAGTCTGCACCTGTGTTCTCCACTAGAGCGAAGATTTAATCCGGACAGCGCAATATTCTGCAACAAAATCTATCTCAAGCAGGGGTCTCGATCGCGCTAATCCCAACACCATTGAAAGTGTTGTATGAGTTGAATGTTATGGCATTAAAACTGCATGTTCCCACTTTGAATAGTCCCGAAGCTGCTGAAGATATCAAAGCAACAATTTTGACGCACGAACCCGATGCGAAGGTTGATATTGATCTAGAGCAAAAGACTGTAACGGTCGAAGCGAAAGCCTCAGAAGAAACCTTCAAGCAAGCGATTACCGCAACGGGACATGAGATTAGCGGATACTAAGAAATGTAAAGATGAGCGGTTCATAAAACTAAAGAGTGTTAACGTGAACCGCCATGTTTACTGCATTGAACAATGCCAAAGTTTTACCCGGAACTGACAGACGCGCTTCAGCACTTTATCGAAGAACAACACATCTTTTTTACGGCGACCGCTCCGATCGCAGGTCGAGTGAATGTCTCTCCGAAAGGGATCAATTCGTTTCGCGTTTTCGATCGTCAAACCGTTGCCTATCTCGATCTCACCGGAAGCGGTAATGAAACCAGCGCTCATCTGCTAGAAAATGGGCGGATGACGATCATGTTTTGCAGCTTTATCGGAAAGCCCGTCATTTTGCGACTTTACGGAACTGGATCGATCATCTCTCCCAATCATGAGAAGTGGGAGATGATGTACTCCTCATTTGAACCGATTCCAGGGGCGCGGCAAATTGTTCGACTGGCGATCGAGTCGCTCTCGACTTCTTGCGGTGGCGGGGTTCCCCTTTATGACTTTGTGGGCGATCGCGACGCTTTGATCAATTGGGCGATTAAGAAAGGCAGCAAAGGCTTGGAGCAGTACCGCAAAGACAACAATGAGGTCAGCATTGATGGTTTGCCAACCTTTCCGTTGGCTTAGAGCGACTGCATGATTTTTGGAGACGTTTCGGCGAAACGTCTCTATGGCGTTGGCAGCGACAGATTTCGATCAAATTACGGCGAGGGCGACGGAGAAGGCGAGGGTGAGGCTGAGGGCGACGGAGAAGGTGAGGCTGAGGGCGACGGGGAAGGCGACGGCGAGGATTTAACAGTTAATGGAATTCCATTGCTCGACGATCGCCCCCTGGTATCAAGCTGACGCGGATTGGTCTTACCTTGCACCTGAGCTTCGGATAAATTGCGCTCATATTCTGTAAGCGATTTGCGGACACGCGGTAACTGTGCCGCAGGTTTGAGAATCTCGATCGCCAATTTCCACCGCTCGATGACCAAGTTCCAATCGTCTTTCGACTGTGCCGATCCTGCCAAATTCCGGGCACTCACCGCTTTATCTTCTGCCTGACTCAGCAAAGTATTTAAGTCTTCTTCCGAAAGTTTTTCGCCTGGTTTTGCTACGACGGTACGCGGGACTTTGATCTCCGATTTTGATGGCAGTCGATCGGCGGTTTTTCCCGAAACAAAGCCTTTTTTCTCATAAGGAGTCGGATCGACGGGGCGGGGTGGAGTGTACTGCGTAATGCGAGTTGGAAGCGGGTTACAGCCAATCAGCAACCCTAGAAGCGAAACGATCGACAGTCCTTTGATCAAACCAAAGTCCATACAGTGGAACAAATTCGACCCAGTTAGAATGCCTCGATTTCAGCTTTTGATTACATAAGAGCGTTAAAATTTCTTAAGAAAGTCGCGAGTGGAATTGCAGAATGCGTGTTGCGATCGTTGGGGCAGGTTTGGCAGGATTAGCCGCCGCCGTGGAATTAGTCGATGCGGGTCACGAAGTCGAAATCTTTGAAGCTCGATCGTTTGTGGGTGGAAAGGTCGGCAGTTGGGTCGATGCCGACGGTAATCACATCGAAATGGGCTTGCACGTTTTCTTCAACAATTATGCAAACCTATTTGCGCTGATGAAAAAGGTGGGCGTTTACGATGAACTCTTGGCTAAAGAGCACGTCCATACATTTGTAAATCGGGGCGGGGAATTAGGAAAACTCGATTTTCGCTTTCTGGTTGGTGCGCCGTTTCACGGATTGAAAGCATTTTTTACAACCGGGCAGTTAACGATTCAAGACAAATTGCAGAATGCGATCGCGTTGGGCACAAGCCCGATCGTTCCCGGTTTAGTCAATTTCGATGTGGCGATGAAAATGATTCGCGCCCTCGATAACGTCAGCTTTGCGGATTGGTTTCGCAGTCATGGCGGATCGCAGAATAGCCTGAAGAAAATGTGGGACCCGATCGCACTCGCGCTAGGATTTATTGACACAGAAAATATCTCTGCTCGCTGTATGTTGACGATCTTTATGATGTTCGCCTCAAAAACGGAAGCATCACGGTTAAATATGCTATCGGGATCACCTGCGGAATACTTGCATAAACCGATCGTCGAATACCTCGAAGCAAGAGGCACAAAAATCCATACACGTAGACAAACTCGACGGATTTTGTTTGAAGGAGAAGAACAGAATACCAAAGTGACTGGATTGGCAATTGCAAACGGCGAAACCGAAGAAATCATTACTGCTGATGTCTATCTTGCCGCTTGTGATGTGCCTGGAATCCAGCGACTCTTGCCGCAAGAATGGCGCAGCATCAAGGAATTCGACAACATTTACAAGCTAGAAGCGGTTCCCGTTGCGACCGTGCAACTGCGGTTTGATGGCTGGGTGACAGAAATGAATGATCTGGCAGCACGGCATCAAGTCGAGCGATCGGCGGGAATTGACAACCTCCTCTACAGTTCCGATGCAGACTTCTCTTGTTTTGCAGATCTAGCGCTCACCAGTCCAAAGGACTATTACCGCGAGGGACAAGGTTCGCTGATGCAGGTGGTTCTCACTCCTGGCGATCCCTTTATTCGGATGAGCAACGAAGAGATTGCCAAACACGCCCTCAAACAAATTCATGATCTCTTCCCCTCGTCGCGAGAATTGAACATGACCTGGTACAACGTGGTAAAACTGGCACAATCGCTTTATCGCGAAGAACCCGGTAAAGACCCGTACCGCCCTTCGCAAAAAACGCCGATCGCAAACTTCTTCTTAGCTGGAAGCTACACGCAGCAAGACTATATCGACAGTATGGAAGGCGCAACAATTTCCGGGAAACAAGCAGCGCAAAAGATTCTTGAACCTACCGGATATAAAGTTCAAGGTGTAGGGCTGTTCAAGTATTAAATCTGTTTACTGCTCAAGAGGATGACTTGAGCAGTATTGCTTCAAAAAATGTCCAAAAACCCATTCATTGAAAAATTGCTTCAAATAAATTCGATATTTTTATGAAGATGTAGTCAGTAAAACAAACCGAATGGCAAGAAAAGAGCGATGATTAAAGCGGAATTTTAACCATTCGATCCGAATCGCAAAAAGCTTCTGAAGTATTTCCTTTGGAGTCCGGTCGCAAAAACCGTCACTCAGTCGCAGTTTGTAGAGTGCGATCGCCGTTAAAATCCAGTTTTGCTCTTTGTTTCGGAAATTCTCATGACCATTTACGTTGGAAATCTTTCTTACAACGCGACCGTAGACGACCTCAAATCTGTGTTCGCTGAATATGGAACGGTAAAGCGCGTTGTCTTACCCACCGATCGAGAAACAGGACGGATGCGAGGCTTTGCGTTCGTTGAGATGCAAGAAGATAGCCAAGAGGACGCTGCAATCAGTGAACTCGATGGAGCGGAATGGATGGGTCGCGAGCTTCGCGTCAATAAAGCAAAACCGAAAGGAGAATAATTACCCCCAAATTAGTCTAGATCAAGCCTAAAACTAAATAATTTTCATAGATTAAAAGCTTTCTCTGAACTTAGACAGAGAAAGCTTTTGTCATTAATAAGATTGTGGATGCTCTAGGTCGCTGAACTAAGCAGCACGACGAGTCAACAGACTCCACAGGAAGATTGCCACGATCGCGCCCAAGATTGCGATCAAGATGCCACCAAAGCTCAAGGAAGCGGCTGTTAAATTCAGCGCACCTGTCGTCAAGAAAGTGAAAAGGCTACCACCAACGAATGCACCGATAATTCCCAAGATGATTGTGCCAAGGATACCGCCACCTTGATCTCCGGGATAAATTGCCTTTGCGATCGCGCCTGCAATCAAACCTAGAATAATCCAAGCGATAAGATTCATAATCAATTTCTCCTAAAGTTTTTAGCTCACAGATATAAAGTATCAAGTGATATTGTAGTTACCCATCTGTCAGAAGTGATAATCAAAAATATCTCAGGGAAGAGAGACTTTTTAGAATCAACTAAACTGATTGAAAACATTTAAGCTTGATAACTTTTAGGCTGAAACTTCAAGCATTTGTGTTACCTCTTCGAGCAATTCACAGGTTGCTTTTACCACGGTTTCAGGAGCAACTTTTGCTAAACAGCTGTGATGTTCTTCTGGGCAAATGCTTTTATAGCAATACTTACAAGGGACATCTTGAAACAGCAGACGATGAGGAACTTGCCACGGCGTATGTTGTGGATTGGTCAAAGCGTATAAGTCAACAACCGGAGTTCCAAGAGCGGCGGCAAGATGCGCGGGTGCAGTGTTATTTGAAATGACGACGGGTGCAAGTTCGATCAGTGCTGCGAACTCACCTAAGCTTAATTGGCAAACCAACGAGTGAGCCGCCGCCTGCATTTTTGCCTGAATTTGAGCCACGATATCAAGCTCGATCGCAGTCCCCGTAAAAATCACCGCGAAATCATGCTCAAGAATTAATTGATCGGCAACGATCGCGAACTGCTCGATCGAATACCTGCGCGAGGGAGCGGTTGCGCCTGTGTGCATCACAACCCATCGCTTTGGCAGGTTGAACGAACTTAGCAGATGCGACACACGATCGCGATCGCTAGGGTCTACTCGCAATGAAAGGTGCTGATTTTCGGTCGTTGCGCCAATTTCGGCGACGAGATCGATTTGGCGCTGGACTTCGTGACGAATGCCGCGATCGGGTTCTGGGTCTTTGATCCAATCGGTGAGCAGTTGGTACGGATTTTCGTGACAGTGCGCGAGTCGGAGCGGAATTTCTGCCATGTAGCACAAGAACGCAGAAGGCAAAGGATTTTGGCTATAAACCGTGAAAATGATTGCGCCGTCGAACTGGTGTTGTCGAAGCAAGTCGATCATTTCGTATTCCGGGCGCGGCGATTCGCGGAGAGCCGTTGCTTTGAGCCACGGAGAATCATAAACGATCGTCTGGTCAAGCTCAGGAATTAGAGGCGCGATCGCGGCTCCAGCAGAAGAAGTCAGCAGCGTTAATCGGCGATCGGGCAGGGCGGTTTTGAGTGCCCGGAATGCAGGAGTGGTCATCAAGACATCGCCGATCGTATCCAGACGAATGCAGAGTAGGTTTTTAGCTTGGTTCCAGGACATGACTAAATCTTGATTTGAGTTCTTCTAAGGTACATCGAGCGGTACCTGGTTTTTGCACCACGAGCGCGGCGGCGGCAGCAGCTAGCTCTGCGGCGATTGTGACGTTATTTGTGCAAGTTAAGGCGATCGCAAATGCAGCCGTAAAGGTATCGCCTGCGCCGATCGTTTGTGTGGGACAAGCCGGATTTGCGCGGATTTGATACGGAGCGCGATCGCGTTGCAGCAAAATCACACCTTCTCGATCGAGCGTTGCTGCTACGATTTTTGCTCCTGTTTTCTCTAGAATTTGCTCTGCGTTATTCTTCACATATTGAACTCTAGAGAGGCTCATGTTCTCATTCTGATTCAGTAGAGTTAATGTCTGCTGATAGTTTGGTTTAACTGCGGTTACATTCAGGGTTTGATACTTCAGCAAATTCTTCGCATCAACAATCAGGGTCTTGGAACGATACTTCTGAAGTTGATTGATCGTATCAATGATGCGATTCGTTAGAATTCCATAACCGTAATCTGAAATGATTACAGTATCATAATCTTTCCATTGTGTTTTGAGTTCAGTAATCAGCTTATCTTCTAGTTCTGTCGTTAACAACTGGGTACTTCCTTGATCGAAGCGCAGCAATAAACGATCGCCATCCATAACCCGCTGCTTTGTGAGCGTTGTGCGATCGCTAGCGCTAACCACTCCTTCAATTCCCTGCAACACTTGCCGGAGTCTGATTCCTTCCCAATCTCCACCGACGACTGAAAGTAGAGTCACCTTTGCTCCTAAGCTTTGCAGATTCATGGCAGTATTGGCGGCTCCTCCAGGCTGGTCGATAGCGTGAGACAGCGTGACCACTGGAACCGGAGTTTCTTGACATAAGCGAGTCGCGCCGCCGTAAAGATAGCGATCGAGCATCGCTTCTCCGATAACCAGGATGCGCGATCGGGAAAACTGCTCCAGCACCGAAAGAAAGTCAGTCATTCTCAAACCCGTAGGGACAAAACTATCAATAGAACTTTGTCTAAGAAAAAATAAACGCTCTTGAGATAGATTTGTGGTGTCAGGGATATAGTGATGAACTGCGATAACTAGATTGTTTGAGACACAACTCCGAAACTTCGCGACATACTAGAAACAGAGAATATATCCCGATTTGCGATGTCTCAAGAATCTCGTTCTAAGGGCTGGAGAGCAAAACTGAATCGCTCTACTGAAAACTCTTTCATCGGTCGCGATCTTCAGCTTCAAGCATCTCGTGGAGCATTGAGTACCCTACACGAAAGGCGCACAACTTCGATTTTCAGTATTTCTGGACAGGGCGGAATTGGTAAAACAACATTGTTAAAACAGTTTCGCAAGATTACAGAAGAACTCGGACAGGTTGCAGCTTACGTAGATGAGGGATCACAAACAAACTTAGTAGATAATGTGCCGGAAGCACTCAGTCGATTGGCATCTGACTTGGAGAAGCAAGGCATTGAGTTGAAGAAATTTCAGGAGCGCTACAGAGTTTGAAATTTCAGGAGCGCTACAGAGTTTATCGTCAGAAAAAACAAGAGCTAGAGGCTGACCCCGATGCCCCTCAAGGTCTTGCTGCTGGAATGGGAAAATTCATTGCCAAAGCCGGACTTGGAGTTGCAAAATCGATTCCGGGTAGTGGGGGAGTGATGGAGTTCGTCGATTCGGAAGGTGTGGCAAATCAAGCGGGTGAATGGACAGCTTTTGTGGCGCGTAAGTTGACGAATAAAGATGAAGTCCGACTGGTACAGGAGCCAATAGAGGTCTTAACTCCACTGTTTCTTGAGGATCTGAATCGAGTTGCTGAAAAGCAAACGGTCGTATTACTACTCGATACTTATGAGCAAACCGGAGCATTTCTCGATGATTGGCTACGATCGCTGCTCAACGATCGTTATGATGACAGCCTACACCCCAATTGTTTGATCTGTATTGCCGGACGTGATCCGCTAAACAAAAACGCTTGGATTGATTGGGAAGAATTGATTGCGCGATCGGAATTAGAGCCATTTACTGAGGTTGAGGCGCGATTGTATTTAGCAAGTTGTGGCATTCATCAAGAAGCGATCATTCAGGAGATTTGGCGGCTATCGTCTGGGGGGTTGCCTGTTCTCATCGCGATGATGGCTCAAGGTGCGCCACGTGAAATTGAGGAAATTATTGATCCCTGTGAGAATGTAGTAGAGCGATTTCTGAAATGGGAGAAAGACGAGAAGAGACGCAAAATTTCTCTGAATGCGGCATTACCAAGACTCCTAAATCGAGATGTTCTTGCGGTGCTGACAAGTGATGAGGAAGCCGATAGTCTGTTTAATTGGCTGAAAGCTCGATCGTTTGTCGTGCATCATCCTAATGGTTGGCAGTATCACAGCCTTGTCCGCGAACAAATTCTTCGCTATCAATGCAGGGTTTCTCTGAAACTATGGACAGCATTGCACGAGAAACTGGCGAATTATTACGATGAATTGCGACGAGCATTGAAGCTGACAGAATCTCGGCAATGGAAAGATGAAACGTGGCAGCAATACTCACTCGAATGGCTTTATCACATTGAAAGCACGAGAAAATAAATCTTACGAGCCGATGCTTAAAACACTTTCGCTTATGCCGAAAGAAACACGATTAGAGGATCAATGTCAGGATATTCTCTTTGCTGAACGAGGGTCCTTACTGCTATTGCTCGCCTTGTCGATCGAATAACTTGAATCCCTGGCAAATGCCCTGCTTGACTTCTCAACCCCTGATGACTTAAAGCGCTGGCTTGCAAAGGATTCCAATCGCTAGCATATTACTTTTGTCATAGTAAGGATTTAGACAAAACTCTGTCTTACGATTGCGAAACTATCCTGACTGTGTAATATTTATCACGTTAAGGATAATTAGTGTTTATCCGATGTCTATGGCAACCTCTACAGCGTTTGCATTGGCTTTTGTGTCGGCGTTGGCTTCTGCTTCATCTCCATTGATTCTTTCACGCCTCGAAATGTTCCCGGCTCAGATCGCACCACCTGAAATAATTTCAGACAAGGCACCATCGGTACTTAGCGCATTACCGTTGGCTCCCGTGAGTTCTCCGATCGCATCCAGCTTCGAGCCGGAATTTTCAACAAAGATCGCAGCTAATTCTAGTCAAGCGCCTCAGTCTGGTGGACAGCTTTATGTCCAGCGTCTAGCCGCTCTGCAAATTGGTAAGCTTTATACCCGATTGCCGAGCGACAGTTTTGCGGAAATTTGGCGAGGAGCAGCGTTACAGCCCACTTATCAACAATGGCGCAATCTGCTAGCGCAAGAATCCAAAGCTGTGTCTAAGCGGGGCAGCGATCGCGATCTTGCCATTCTACTCGGCGATTCTTTGAGTTTATGGTTTCCTTGCGATCGCTTACAGTCCTCACGCATCTGGCTCAATCAAGGCATTTCTGGCGATACAACCTGGAACATTTTAGCGAGACTGCCTGATCTAGCAGAGACGCGCCCCTCGGAGATTTACCTCATGGCAGGCGTGAATGATTTAAAGATGGGTGCCACTGATACGGAGATTGTCTGGAATATTCAGCGAATCATTACAAAGCTGCAAGAAATGCACCCGAACGCCAGAATTATTGTTGAATCGATTTTGCCCACACGATCGCCGCGGATTCCCAACGCTCGGATTGCTGGAATCAATGCCCAGTTAAAAGCGATCGCACAACGAGCAAGCGCAAGCTATCTGGATTTATACGCTGAGTTTGTGGATCAAGACGGACAGATTTTGTCTGAGTACACGACCGATGGAGTTCACCTCAGCGCTCAGGGTTATGCAACTTGGCAATCTGTCTTCCAAGAATCCGGCAGCAAGGTTGCAGCGCTTCCAATCTCAGATTAACGAGCAGGGTGATCTTACCTTGAAGCAGCATTCATCTCATACTGTCCTCTTCATCGACCCAGGGTATCTCCGAAATTCTCACACGCTGAAAAACATGAGAAAAACCCAGACATAAGATTATCTCTTGCCTGGGTTTTCTGAATGAAATCAGTATTTAATTTAGTTGCCGCGTTTGAGAGAAGCTTCGATTTGGTTGAATTCGATATTTAAGCGATCGACCATCTTCTGCGGAACAGGACGATTCGGGTAAGAGCTATAGTGCCCAGCGAGAGAATTAAGCGCCGTTCGCATCGTGGTAAAAGAACCCAGCTTAGCTAAAGACGTATCGCGACGATAGCGAGCGGAAAAATCGTTGATTAGTTTTCGTGCGTCGGCTTGAATTGCCGCTTTGTCCGATGTGTCGGCGGGGAGCGTCATCGCAGTTTTGAGGGTGTTGATCACGGTGAGCGTGTCATCGCGGTAGTTGCCCGTCAGACCACCTGGTGAAGGAGAGCATCCGACAAGCCCGATCGCTACAACGATCACCAACGCCAGCAGGCGAGACAATAAGCGCTTCATAAGCAGTTCGCGTTAGATGAACAAAAGTAATAGTCTACTCATCGTACCGTGATCGGGAGCGATGGGATCAAAATCGGGTGAGCAAGTGTAGGGCAAACGCAAGAAAAAAGTGACGTAGGCTGAAAGCAGTGTAAAACGCTTGAGAGACGCTGCCCATGTCTAAGCCAACCGATGCTCGAATACGGTATTCCGTCGCATGATACCTTTGCATCACGATTGACGCGATGGGCACTGAGAAAGACATTGCTGCAAAAGGAGGCTGAAGTCAAACTACAGATAAAGCGCAATGGTGGAACATTTGTGATTCGCGCTACTGTTCCCAGTCGATCGGGTATCGGCACTGAGCGCGGAGACTTCAGTTTAGGCATCCCTGCCAACAAAGACGGAGTGAAATCTGCTTGGTGGTGGGTTTATGGCATGATGGCAACGTTTCGTACTTAATCGGCTTCTTCCAAAATTTCTACAGCTTCATCGCCTACAATCGTCCGCATGTTCAACAAATGCCAGGAACGAGACTTGAACTCGTGACACGAGGATTTTCAGACCACACAGTAAAAACGCCTGTACCACTGAGATACAGGCTAAAATCCTTATAAAATCAAGGTTTTTCAGTTGAGCAAATGTACTAAATTATCCTGAATTGTTCTGAAAGATCGGCAAAATCTAGGGGGAATTTAGGGGGATTTTTCACGGCGGTAAAGGACGGTCTGGACGCTGCATTGCGCGATCGAATGCCCGTTGATGCACATCATCTGAAATCCAATGGTGATAAATCTCAGAATGCACCTTCAAACTGTGTCCCATCTGTTGGGCTGCTAATTCGACGGGAATATCAAACTCGATCGTCCGAACCGCCCAAGCATGACGAAGATTGTATGGTTTCGAGATTCCGTAACGCTTGAAAGCCTGAGTCACTCGATTGCCTAAATCAGAATTTGATTTGCCTGTGACTTTGGGAATCAGCTTCACATCCCATAATCGCCACATTTCCCACCATTCCGGGTAGCAAGCCCAAATCCGCCTAGCGCCTGTCTTCCCCCCTCCGTTAAGGTCATCGGTTAGGCTGAGAACTGGGCTTTCTCGTAGCTTTTCTAAGTCGATATGAAATAGCTCATGATTCCTCAATCCATAGGCAGCCATTAAGCCAAATGCGTACTGCCACTGCTCGTTAGGAATGCGATCGCGCCATTCGCTGATGTCTTTATCAGTTGGCAAATCACGCGGATTCAGGCGTTTCGGTGAATAATCCCCTCTTAATGCAGTCGCATCGAACTCGTAGCCTGCAAACTTTGCCAACTGCCCCAGAGCCATGCAGCGACGTTGACGATTTCGGGTGTCTGGTTCAGTTTCAAGAATCGACTGACGTAAGATTTCAGGCGTTAGCAGTTCTTTTTGCGGCAGTTGCCCAAACGGTTGTTTGTAGTCAGTTCGCCAGGTGGTTTCAGATTTTGGAGTGCGCGATCGACGGTTAAAGTAATCATCCTCGAATAGCTCGATCCATTGCTCTATAGGGCGTGTAGTCTTTATTTCTGCTGCAAGTCGCAGCTTTTCATCCCAATCGAGCCAGTTAAATTGATTTAAGTCAATTTGCGATCGAATCTTCCTTGCCTCTGCCTCTGCTCGTTTGAATCCTGATGGATTGGCATAGACATTCAGCGTGATTTCCCGTTGCTTGCGTTTAGTTTCACCTGGTTTAGGTGGAAATATGCCGCGCAGGTGCAAGCAGTCCCCATTGCGCCCAACGGACACACCGACTTTTGCCGCCTTAAGACGGGCATTTACTTGTTCTAGCGTCATAGTTCGATTAGTAAGTTTTGCGCTTCTCAGGAGGCGTGCAAAGCAACTCTGTGCATCGTTCTATGTGGAATTGCAGCGTAGGACGTTTTGATCCGGTTGGCGAAACATCTCGGACGTGGTAGCCCATCTTGAGCGTCCCCAATCGATTCAACTCTCTCAGTTTTTTGTCAGTCAGGTCAAGCAAGATCGCTGCCTCGTTTGTGAAATACCAAGTTTTATCGCTCATGCTTGCGATTCGCCTTATATTCTGCGTAAAGGGTTAATGATTTTTCTGCAAGTTGCAGCAATTTTGCTGATCCGGGTCTACGAGCGATGCGATCGATTAATTTGTGACATCGCAAGCGCACCTCATCTGTGTGTGAGGGCTGCTGTGTATTGGGTTTAAGATTTTCGATCATGCGGCGTATGCCTCCCATCCCGATGGCGGCGATTCGTATCGCTCCTTCCTTTCACGTTGTTTGGCGCGTTCTTCACGTTCTGCTGTTAAGCGATCGCGGATCGATTGCAAAATCAGTTCTAGATTGTCTCGGAAGTAGGCAGAGCCAGTACACTCCATCAAGAACCAGAACACAAAATAAATTGACCTAGACTTGCTAAATCGCTGCTCACCGTGGCGATTTTTGCCATTTGGGTTGAGTTCATCCGTTCCGACGCGAATCGACTTTCCGCCCTTTTGATAGCCCAGATACGCCAAGCAAGCCTTGATGTGAGCGAAGAAATCTTTCTGCGACTCGATGAGAGGAAACAACTTCGTCAATTCAGAGTTAGCAAGAAACTTGCGGTAGAGCGCTGATATTGCATCCGAAGCAGCAGCGAAGGCGTTGACGTGCGCCTCTACTTCTTTCTCCGAAGAGACAGTTGCAAGCTTGCCTAAATCAAGTGCCCTGAACAGTTTGATATTTTGCAGCCGCTTAAAGTTGCCAGCGTTGTAATGCGTTGGACGTTCCCGTAAATATTGAAGCAGGTCGCAATCGTCCTGCTCATTCGGTTCAGTTGCAATCACATAGTTCTTGAGCTTCTCGACCCGTCGATCGTGAAAAAGTTTTGCCAGCACGATCGCGTCTTCTCTGCGCGTCGTTTGAACGCAAAAAGCTGAGTTCAAGTTTTGTCTAAACGCATTGGTAGATCGCGCTTCAATATCGTGTGCAACTCCCCTGCGTAGTCTTTTGGCTGCCTCCAGCATTCTCCGATCTTCTAGAAGCTGAGTTTCGTTAAAAATCCGAATCCGTACATCGATCTGTTCTTCGAGTCGCTCAAGCGATAGCTTGAGTCGTTCAATTTCTTGAAGCTGCTTCTCGAAGCGCTCTTGAACAAAATCCTTCCCGCCTAGCTGCTCAATCTGTGAGTTCAGTCGGTTCCCCTCCGACTCACTCTCATGAAGTTCGCTCACGCACTTCTCAGCCACTTTGGGATACTTCAGACTGAATTGAGCCAGCTTAACGTCCCAAACTTCCGAGTTAAGGTTCGGCTGTTTCTGCTCGTCAATTAGGCGAAACCCGTTTTGCACATTAGCCGCCAAGGTTTTTTCGATATCCTCAGCCTTGAGGATCTGAGCATCTTTGCGCCATTCAGCAGTGCGATCGCTCACTAGTTCAACAGAGTCAACCGACTCAAAGAAGTAATCGAGCAGATGCCGCATATATTCAGACGTAAACGCCTTTTCAATATTGCGGATGAGGTCTTCCCAGACAGCCCATCCTTGCACTTCCAGGGGCACGTTAAAGCCTAAATCCTTGAATGTTTGCGTAATTTGCTCAACCCACTGCCGGATCTTCTTGCCGTCTAATGAAGGGGTCACACATTCGGGATTACCTGAATGTCTGGGGGCTGAAATGTACCATTCTGGACACTGCCGACATCTACCGAGCATTTGCAGCATTTGAGTCGGTGCAAGCGTTCCGGTACAAATCAGCAGTCCGCGATCGAACTTTGCTTGGATATCGAGACCAGATTGAGCTGTCGGCGTATAAATCACAGCCTGAATCTTGCCGTGTTCGATCACGTTATCCGGTTCGGGCATGAAGCTGTGGTTTTCTTGTGGCGTTTCGGAGCAAACGATCCAAGTCTTCACACCCTTCGATTTAAGGTAGCGATCGAGCAATTTAGCGATTTTCAAGTTATCGACTGCGATCGCAATCCGTCCTAACTTCTCGTCAATCCAGCGATCAAGTAAGGAATAGTAAATTCCCTCATGACTGAAAGAAATCTCACCTGCCTTATTGCGGCATTCCAGCCACTTGATTTTGACGGGGGACTTCTTAAATTCCTGTTTGAGAATTTGCATCGAACCCGATCGATGTTTCTGAATCACACGAATATCGATTTCGCTCAAGAAAGCATCTACCGCAATCAACGAGGCACATCGAGTGATCGCATCCGTAACCTGTGGCAATTCAGCAGTTTTTCCAAGAATTTCTTTACGAATTCCGCTAAATTCATCAAGGATGAGAATCACGTCTTCCCATTGAACTTTACCGACTGCATAAGGCTTAAATGAGTCAGGAGCCATGCAATAGATTCCAGGTTCACCCGCTTCGAGCATTGATCGAAGTTTATCGGGGTCATCCTGGTAGTGATAAACATCAAACCCAAGTTTTTTAGCACGTTGTGCTGTTTGGCGGAGTAATCCGTTTCGAGGAGAAACTAGAACAATCGGCTTATCTTTGAACGGAATCAGCGATCGCAGCATCGATTCAGTTTTCCCCGCTCCAAGCCAGCCTTGAACGCAGGTTGTATCCCAGAACAGATCGATAATTGGCGCGAATCCTTGGTATGTCTGCCATCGGATTTCGTTGCCATTGACGATCGACGGCAATAAGAAATCTCGCTGCAATTCTTTCCAGAACTGGAGAAAACGAAACAGCCGCTTGGTGATTAAGCGATCGCGCTTTGATTGTTGCGCTTGCTCGGACTGTTCCTGAGAATCAGTTTCAGGCAGTTTGTAGCCGCTGGAGACTGCGATCGCTAACGCTTCTTGATGAATTCGTTTTGTATCGCATTCACTCCAGCACTTATAAGCACCTGTATCGACTCGGATATGCAGCGAGTTATCAGAGACACCGTTATGGGCTGGGCACTTGCACTTGATCCAATCCCCTTCGATTCGGAATCCGATTAAATGCTCGGCAAAGTTGCGAATATCCCAAGGATTATTCGTTGGATTAGTTGGAACCGATTGATGATCACCCGCTGCGCTGCGCTGCTTCTTACGAGATTGATTCGCAATTTCGTCTTTTGTCGGATAGATGCCGATTGCTTCTAAGCTTTCAACTTTTACCGGGGAACCCCAACCGACGCGGCGATAAGCGTTGCCATTTGGGTGAACAGTCGGAGCCAAAACAGTAAAGCGTCCTTGCCAGAGGGCTTCCCCGATATGATTACCGTCGGTCGTGGTTGCAAAGTTGGTAAAACTCGGTTGAGTTTGAGGACGTACTGCAATTCGCCAGCCACCGGAGCCAGTTCGCTCGATCCAAGTATTCTCTAGATTGTTCGCGCTGATGAGCCGCTGAACATCACGATCGCATTCTTCCTGACTTGGATAGTTCTTTGCGTCAAAATCAAGCCAATCTACACCAGAATGCCCTCCCAGTGTTCCAACACCCGTTTGAGGATGAACAAACCATTCTTTTAATTCCTGCTCGGTAGGAAGACGGGTTTGATAGGTTCTATGATTTAACACCCGCGCTCTACCCTTGCGATCCAGGTAGCTCGGATTTTTTCCGGTGAAGCGTCCGATCGGCTGCAAATTTTCATCTAATCGGCAGTAATCGCCCTTTACAGGTGCAACAGAGTCACCAACTTTGGTTTGGGAAACTCGGCAGTAATCACCTTGAATTGCGGGTTGACTTGGATTGAATTCCTTAAATCGCTCGACTGCGAAATGCTGATGATGGCAACCTTCTTTTCTTGGGTCTTGCTTAGGTGCAACCGGAATTGGAGGGCAACCGAGAGCGAGAAGGTTCTCGATCGTTGATTGAACGCCGGGATTAGGGCTGTAGACAATCTTGATCGATCCGCCGATATTGAGTCTGCCAAATCCTGTGGAGGCAATCATAACTTTGCCCCCCGCTTCCGCAATTCCGCGATCCGATCGCTCAAAGCAATTTCTAGATCAACTTGCAGCGATATCTTCTGAGTCCAAGCCTTTGAAGTTGTTTCACTCAGGGAACAACTTAACTTGAGTGATTTTAACCGTTTGGATTGAGACTGTCTGGATCGTAGCAATGCTGCTACAATGGAATCGTGAGGATTGCGGTATCGCAATCGATAAAAATTTAATAGCATGGACTTCTATTTTGATTTTCTGCCCCGGTGATAACGGGGTATTTTTTTGGATGTTCCCTGAGAATAACCTGCAAAACTCCCACCGGATATACGTTCCACTTAGGTGGTACAAGGATGTTAAGCAATGTTAAGAGATTAGTTAAACAAGGGAATTCTTGTACCCGTTGATCCACTGATAGCCCTGCACTTTCTTTCGTGGGTGAATCATGGCGTAGTTACTTTGCTCGATGTTTGCTTCGATACGTCGAAAGGTTTTCAATTTGTCTTTGAGCAGGCGATCTTGTTTGGCAACTCGTCCACAAATAAGCAGGCAGTACGTTTCATGCACCGAAAAAGTCATCATTTCGCGATCTGTCTTAGAAAACCTTTTTCGCCAATTCTCAAGGGTTAAGTTTTCCGGCAGTGCGATCGGTTTATTTCGGTTGCTGTAAGCCGTGTATGCTTTCCGAGGTGAAAATCGTCCTAGCTCTGGATGGAGTCCAATCACACAGGGCGCAAACATTTCCGCTGCCCACATCCTAAACATCAGGATTAGCATCTCTCCAGGTTGACTCGGGAAGTCCGCTTCTAATCCGTCTTCCTTCGCAGCTTGAAAAATGTCAGTCCAAGCGTGTTGAATCACGTTGTATAAAGCAGTCCAGCGCTCACGATGCAGCATCCAATAGGTTCGATCAGCTTTCGGGAGTGGGCTTAGGTCAGTAGCCATCCCCGAAAAGTAATCCTCTAACAACTTCCTGATAAACAAACACATCAACCTGCAATCTTTCCAATGCTCTTTCTGCTCGTCGGTGCGACAGTCCATCAACCAGACCAAATCTGGCAGGTTTTTAAGTCGATCGATTGCACCTTGCCAATCTCTCGGAATCCGTTGAGTAAGTTGCGAGTCCATGCTCTCAGTTTGCTCCTAGAATCTGCTCTGCTGTCAGTCGTAGGTCTGGAAATGCGGGAGAAATAACGAGATCGCTTTCAAGCTTGTCTAAGTAAGCTCCGATCGCTGCGTTTACGATTTGGTTTTTAGGAACGTTGTGTTCTCTTGAAGTCTGTCTTAGACGATCGCGTAATTCAGTTTTTAGCCGGAATGTGTCGGGTGATTCTTGCAGCATAGAGCATCAATCCGAATCTTCAAGTACTACTGATGAAATGCAGTTTGCCATCAATTTCCAAAATCTGCCAAGCCTCTCTAAGAGTGCTGTTGTGATTGAGATCTCGCAATCGTTTTAGTATTCAAAATCTCATAACGACCATGTGACCATAATTGCGACGATCACGTCATCAAAACTGTGTACTCACTTGTACCCAAATGTATTCTGATTAGACTGTATTTCGGGGACAAAAAACATACGTGAGAGTTACAGATACTGATACAAATGTTTATCGATTCGGATGCATTATTCGTCGGACTCCGTTTTGGAAGAAGCGCGATCGCTATTTTCTGCAAGCCTGAGTTTTTCAAGAGCTTCCGGGATACTGGTAGACGAAGTTTTTGCAAGGGTTTTATTAATCGCATCCATATCGACAGTAGCGGGATCGAGTCCATAGATTTTGCAGTAGGTCAAAAACTGCGCCACTTCTTCTTTCAACTCTGCCATAAACTGTCTTGTGATCACGATTCTGGCTCCTTACTGTCGGTGGATGACGCGCGATCGTCTTTCCGTTCCGATTTCTTTGGTTTTCCAGCACCCGGACGCTTACCGCCACGTTTCTCTACTCTCGCTATCGGTGCTTTCAAATCACCTGTAGTAATTAGCGCTTGCTCAAGAATTACAGAAATTTGGTTACTCATAGACCGTCTACTTCGAGTGCTATAAGCTTGCAGCGCTTCATAAAGCTCTGGCTCTAACGCAACAGTAATCCTGTTCAGCTTTGTGGGCACTTGGTCTAATCCTGCAATCGCGTACATTCTTGAACTCCCATTAATTAAAGCTTAGAACCTCAGCATAACAGCACCTTGCTATCAAGGTTCAGAACTTTGATATTGATAATTAATGACTAGACGCTTTGCGAATCAACTATTCTGATGATTTCAAAGTTCTGAACTCTGATTATTGAGGTACAGTTAGATTAATCAAAGTTCTGTACCTTGAAATCCAAACTGAATCGTTCGCCACACACGGCGCGGGGGACTTGCCCGATAGACAAGCGGAAGGAGCAAGGCTCTCCTGAGAAACAGCCAGAAAGATTTCAGCGATCGCGCTTCTCCGACACAGAAGCCGATCCGCTGCAATTTAGCAGTAATCAAAAAGCCGCCTCTGAGGACGGCTCACTCCACCAACTATCAAATCACTGGAGTTTCTTAATTGTGACGAAAATCAAAGGCTTTACGGTTTTAGTGCTGCTGATTGCGCTCGTAATCGCCTCTCGCTGGAATGCAACAGCGAAGGAAATGAACGCCCCCGCACGATCGTTAACCACGAATTCCGACGCTAACCGCTAATCAAAAAGCCGTCCCCTTGCCTGAGAAACATTCGGGACGGCTCTAACCCCAACAAAGAGGTATGAACAAAATGCTAACACTCGAAACCGCTCCAATTACTTCAGCTATTTCGGATGAACGCGGCTCCGGCAGAATCGCCGCCCTAACTCCCACCTGTAGCCAATGCAGAGAATACGATCGCGGACTGTGCAAACTGAGGGCACGGGCTGAATGGGACAACTGCTATGTCAAGGCAGATCGGAAGCCTTGCAGCTTTGCATCGCTTTTGCCGTTCTGATAATTCTAGCGATCGCACTTCTCGCACCAGAAGCGCGATCCGTTGGATTCTCCAGCCAATCAACACTATTTGAGGATTAAAGAAATGTTAGATTCCGCGCAAATTGCAGAGCGAATTAAGCGGCACTCTTGTGGAACGGGGACTGACTATGATGTTTGGTTCATTAACCCCAAGACTGCTGAACCATATAACGCCTTTGTTTTTCCTACGCGCTTTCTCGAAATCGCGATCGCCGCACAGAACGATCCTCGTTTCGTCGTGGATCATAGCGTTTCCCCATTAGGCGAATGGATCACGGCAATTCATTTGCCTGAGCTGTACGGAAGCGCTTTTATCGTGTTGCACTTCAAACCAGATAGCGACGCGGTAACGATGTCTGAGCGTGCATCAGGCGAATTTGAATCTTTAGATCAAGTCCATTCCCTGCTTCTTGCAAGCGAGGCAGAGGACGAAGCGGATTAGCCCCCGCGATCGTAGACTGCCTTGAAATATCATCCCCAAGCCCTTAGTTCATCCCTAGGGGCTTTTCTATTGCAATTTAAGGAGCATCACAAATGACCCCATTAACTGAAGCAAGATCACTTACCTCCCAGATTGGAACACAACCCAAACTCATCTCGATTGAGCTTTCCAACTCTCAAGGGAAACGATATGGAGAAGGCGACAGAGAAGCCTTGATCGTTCACGCCGCTTGGACTACTGACATCGAACCATTAGCGATCGGCAAGGGAACAGCAGAGAGCCCACAAGTTAAAACCGAAAGCGGCGATCTGATTTGGTTTGGAGAGAAACCCGCTAAAGGAAAGCATCAGTCAATTGCAACATCAACCTGCGACAAGTCAGAGAAGGCGCGGCACTTAATCATGCCGTTGTTACTTCCCAGTGATAACGGAGATGTGCGGTTAGTAATCTCGCATCACAGCGTCCACGATCCGGTGATCGAGGCGCGGCTGAAAACTCAACTTTTAGGACGGCATCACTTCATCCGTAACGATCGGGAAGTCGATGTCAATGTCGTAGACATTCAGCTAGTTCACGAAGGTCTGGGCGCGTTCTGGCTTGCTTCTGAGTTGAACCAACTGAAGCGCGGCGATGCTCTGGTAGTCGAGATTGGATATCGCACAACGGAAAGCTGGATCGTGGATGAATACGGCAACCCAGAACGAGGAACACCGATCCAAATGGGAGTGTTTGAGCTGGCATCCTCGATCGCAAATGATCCAATTGTTCGCAATGCTTTGATTCTCGACTTGCACTCTGCTGAGAAAGTGACTGACACGCAGATTGCGATCGCGCTTAAGAATAATCACCTTGCAAAGATTGACCCGCATCAGTGGCAGAAGATTAAGGCTAAGCACCTTGCCCAATGGCAAGAGAAGGTAATCGGAACAGTCTTCAGCCAGTGTGAGGGCTATCTCTCGCAGGTTGAGCAAATCTTGTTTAGCGGCGGCGGCTCGATGTTGCTGAAAGACCAACTGAGAGCGCTTGATTTCTGGGTTGATGACAACGCTCACACTGCCTCGGTTCGTGGTTCGTACTTCCACCATTTGACCCATGTCTAAGACGTTTCAAGTTACCGTCCCCAACGAGTCCTACGCAGCAATCCAGCAGCTTATGGAGATAACAGGGCATGAAAGACCGGGCGCACTGTTCGCACTGCTTGTTAGGCGATACGGCGGGGACTTAGCCCGATGCTTAGGGGACTATGTGCCACATACCCCAGACATCGTGCACCCTAAACAGACTCAGCCCGTACCAATGACCCCGGATGATGTCTTGTCTAAGTCGGACTATGTGCCACATACCCCGGACATCATGCCATCTGCACAGGATGGACTGTCACTAAAAGACAAGATGAAACTGCTTTCTAAACCTAGTCAGCAATAGTTTTCTGCACTACTAACAATCCGCGTCGGGTACAGTCCCGCGCTACTGAGAAAGCACGATCTCATTGCCCCCAAGATACTCAGGATTATTAATCGCAAAGGAATTTTTCGAGATGTATCACAACGTTCAAGCTACCCCGGAGATGTACGCCAAGGTTGCGATCGAGGCTTTCAAAGCGCTGCTTTGTAATTCCGCGCTGATTGAGAAATTAAATGCGGAAGATCAAGCGGCGATCGAAGCGAATGAAGACTTCATTCCGGTAGAAGCCAAAATTGCCGATCTAGCGCTGGAGTACACCGAAGCTTTCCTGCCGCTGCTTGATCGCGGACTGTCTGAAAACTTCCCAAGTTGATATGAGGTGAGGTTCTAATGTCCCAACTATTTGATCAAATCTGCCAGTTTTACGGCAAAGACTGTGCCAAGGCATCATTCAGCGATCTTTGTTTTCTGGCTTCTAATATCGGGAGATCGCTTGTTGATGGCAGCGCGATCGAGCTTAAAAGTTTCGATGGTTTCATGAACCGGAATAAGCGGATTCAGCAAATCTCGCGAGATGACACGGTAAACGCCCTCAAACAACTTGCCGCAATTCTTCAAACAAAGCTGGAGACGATGCCGGAGAAGGAGAAAAAACACCTCGAATTAATGCAGCAGTTGAGCGCTCAATCAGAACTGCCAAAACGACTGAGCGATCGCAACCTATAAACTCGAAACCGATCGCGCCAGCCCGTGACAAGGAAACGCGATCGGCTCACCCCACAAACAACGCAAATCATTTGAGGATTTTTTAATTATGCCTAAAGCGATTGGCTACTATACCGAATGCACAGAATCCCATCATCTGATTCATGCTTTCGGAGACTTACTCGAACGCCTCACAAGCAACGAAAAGCTTGGACTGATTGCAGCATTATCGCTCTGGCTATCGATGGACGATCCGAGTGATGCTCACTGGACAATTCCCGCGATCGCGCATACGAATCTGTTTCCTGAGTCTGCAAACCTCAGCAGAGCGGTATCAATCATCGAAGAAATCGATCCAGATGATGCACCGCCGTTAATGGCTGCACTTCTTGAACAATTGCGCGAGGGAGTGTTCGCAGCATGAGCTACCACAAAGACGATGGCACCACAATCGGCGGCGTTGCTCTAATTGCAAGCATCGTGACTGCTTTCGGGCTTGGTTATTGGGCAAGAGACAACGGATTAAGGATCAATGTTCAAATACCCAAAATTGAACAAGGGGGATCTAAATGAGACAGCGAACCATTGATTTATTGATTGAAGGCTTAAAGCGTTATGAAGCGCTTAAGCAGCAGGAAAAAGAAAAAGCGCAGCAAACCAAACCAAAAACAGAACCGAACGAGGGCGAAGAAAATGAGACTAAACCTTCCTCTTAGCTGGCAGATTCCAAGCTTAAGTCTGATTCTCGCGCTCACGATCGCGCCTTCTGCAATCACAATGTTCCGCCAATCACAAGCCGAATTGCAGCAGAAAGCCACCCAAGATCAAGAGGAATCAAAGCAGACTCAAGACGTTAGAAAAGCACTCGATCGCGCTAGACGTTGCCATTTGATTGATGAGCGATACCCCTTAGTGGAAGGTGGCGCGGCTTACTATGACCCGACCAACCGAGTTAGTAAGCGACTGTTACCAATGGGGACGGCATTGTGTAGCGCTCGAAGTGGTTATACGGGAGAGGTCGATCGCTTCGGAGCAGTCCGAGACATCAAGCAAGCACCGATCGAGCAAATCAACCAAGTTTTACAACAGCGAGGATTAATCCGATGAAAGCAGAAAGCACTCCTAAAACTCAATTTCATAGCGGCGATTCTGATTTTGACAAGAACAGATTCAACCCTAAGACCACAAAGCAGAAGCCGGAGAAAGGAGTCGGCATCGATGCAGGCGCACATCTGGGAGACGCGATCGAGGATATCTTCACTCGTTTTCTCAGTCCCTCGTTATGGATGACGGCGGGTTATGTTGGCGCTGGTGTTTGCTTAGCGATCGGCATTCATGCTTATGGGCGTTTGCTGATTCCCGCATTAGCGGGAAGCTTGCCGATTCCGCTCGATTACTTTGCTGGATTAACGTTATCGGTCGTTTTGGGGACAGGGTTACAACTGCTCGAAATCTTCCCGCGAATTGACTCCTACTTTCCCGGTATGGCTGAACGATTAGCGGTAAAGCTGAAACTCTCCCCGGTTGCACAACCGAGAGCGGATCGAAACAGTCCGTCATTACTGCCAGAAGCCACAGATATGGCGAAACGTTCAGCAGAAAAGCTCTTTAAGGATATGCAAGGAGCAAGCGTTATTGCATACGGCATCGAGACGATCGGCGCATTGTGGGCGTTCCAAATCTTCACGAATGGCGTTCTGAATGTTCCCGGCATCATCGGAGCAATCATCGCGATCGTGGGCTTTGAGGTTTGTCTGAAGTTCTCATCCTGGATGAAGCAATTAAGGCTCACCGCTCGACAGTCTCGGCATTATCGCGAACATCAACGCAGGTTAAAAGCAGAAGCCGCTCAAGACTTGCAGAAGTAAATCAGAATCCCCCGATGTTTGTGGCATCGGGGGATAGTTCGTTTGAAACCTTGAGGATTTCCAACTATGTCTAACTTAACCCGGTACAACCAAAGCACAACCGATCGCAACACCGCAGCGCACGATGAATCTTTGCTTGGTCATCTCATTGCTGAGCAAGGATGGAGTGTCAAAGAAGCTTTAGAAAATCTCGCACCGATCGCAAAGCAGACTTACTCTCAAACGGTTGGGGTCGCCAGTTCATCAAAATGGCTAGCGGTTGCAGGCGGCGTAATTGGATTGATCGGCGGCGGAACTATAGGGATTCTGGGAGCGCTGCCGATCGGAGCCGCAGCGTTAGCCTTCTTTGCCTACCGGGAAGCGAATCAGTGCATCCCCCGTCGAGAGGTCGAATTACGAGCGCTGAAGCAATGCCCGACGATGCTCGATCTGATGTTTGGATGTCATCTCAAGGGCATCGAAGCAAAGAACTTGATTGCAGCGTGGGATATCTTTCTAGACTCCTACGCAGACGCGGGAAGCGCTGATGCAAATTTGATGGCGCGTGAGTACCTGCGGATTCTAGACGGGTTGTGCTTCACCATAGAAAACGATCCACGGACTCAGAACCAACCTATCGAGCAACCTGATAAAGCGATCTCGCCTGTCGAGAGTCGGACGAATGCACCCCAGGAGAACCAAAGCTTCACCCTCCCGATCGCGACCGCAGAATCAAAGCTATTCGATTGGAACTTGTTAAACAGCCATTACGATGATTTTCCGCATCTGCTCATTTTGGGTAAGACTGGCGGCGGAAAAAGCTATCTATCCGAAAAGCTAGGACGTGCTTTGAATGGTGTGAAGTTGGTCATAACTCCCAAAAAGAAACCGAAAGATTTTGTGGGAATGCAGGTGATCGGGTTGCCTTACGACTTCCCCACGATCGCGGAAAACATCGCAGGATTGAGCGTACTTGTTAAGCAACGCGAAGCCCAGATGAACGAAACCGGAGAGGATAATTTCGAGCCTATCAACGTGATTCTGGATGAAGTACCGACCTTCGTTGCAGGTTGCAAGGATATGAATTTGGATGTTGTCAAAGATTTGAAATTCATCATCCGAGCAGGACGGACGAGCAAAATTAGGCTGATCCTATTGGCTCAAGGTCAGGAAGTTAAAACGCTCGGCATTGAAGGAGAAGGCAGTCTACGAGATAACCTGATCTACGTTTATCTGAAAGGTTTTGCAGAGGAACACGCCAAAAAATGCGGCTTGGATATCTCCAAATACGATCGCCCCTGCATTATCGACGGCAAGGTTGCAGACATCTCTCAACTGGCTTCTCTAGGGTCAGGGGTAACGCCCTTTGAGATTGTCGAACACAGCACGATCACAACTGCTCAAGATTTGGAGCGACTTTATAACGTCCCTAACGCTCAACATGAGGTGAACGAGAGTGCGATCGAGGTTTCCTCATCTCAGGCAGAGCTTAAGGCTGCATTCCCGAACTGGAAGCAAAAATCTCTTGAGGTTGCATCATTCGTGCTGGACTGGATGCGGAAACGACCGGGAGAGGGTAACTCAGCCGCACAGATCCGAAACGTTAAGCGGTTGAGAACTGACGCAAGCCTGGACAACGAGACGATAGAGCGACTGTTAAAGGCTCTCCAGAGTAAAGGATTTGTGATTGAGGAGTCCGGGAAATATTCGGCTGCAATCGCACAACCCGACACGGACGATTACGACTTCTAACCCTTAAGGACTTTTGCAAATGGAATTCTCAGAAGCGATCGCGGCAACGAAAATCGAAAATCACATCTGCATAAAACAAACACGGTTATGGATCTTGTGCGCGTTCTATCTACCAGATAACCAAGCTGAGAAAATGAGCGCGATCGAGGTTGCTAAAGTGCGAGGACAATTCCTGATTGGATTTAATACCAAACCCGTCAAAGGTGAACATTTCCCCTACGAAGGGCATATCTGGAGGACTAAAGGAGAAATGATTCAGTTTCCTACGAGATACCGGAGCAGAGGGCGTAAAGATTCACCCTTTGTTATCTGTGAGTACATCGAAAGCTATTCGAGCGAGATGCAAATGTTTGCTCGGATGTTAGAGCTTTCAGATAATACTTAATCTCTCAGTTTTAGTCCTTAGTCGTTTAGTCCGAGGTGGTAAAAACGTGCTTAGTCCACGTGATTAAAGGGACTAAAGCCGCGACTAAGGGCGCGACTAAAAAACGGACTAAACAGACTAAAGCTTTTTGTCTTTCTACGATTGTGCTCTCAAACTAATAGAAAATAACCCGTCAACTACGATGAAAATCACAGAGATTACCAGTGGGCACAGAACGAATAAAACAAACTGGAATCAGGTAATGCAGCAAAGTTTTATTGCCCGAAATGCCATCGTACTTTTCAGGAAAAGAAATCAACTGGAGGTAGAAATGTTTTCTAAGTATTGAATCGGTGATCGAGTCATCGTGGAGTGTAGAGATCTCGAAAATGACAACGCACTAATTGAAACCCTGAGAGCTAGAGTGGTCGCCATCGTCTTCAGTGAAGAAACAACGGAGCATGGAAGCGGTGTACCAGACTGGAGCTACGAACTTCGATTTGAGCCTGCACCCCATGAATTTTCAGACGACATTGTTGCAGAGTCTGAGATAACAGGACTTGTTCCAGAAAATGTGCCACTACCCACGCCGCGTATACGTCACTTGATGGATCAAACCACTTCGTACCGAAATCATCTTGTAATTCCGAGACAGGAAAAGCCAAGCCTTACTGGGGATTTTGCATTTACCATCGTTGAGCCTGAACACGCTTACACCACAAAAAGCTTGGGCATTGCTGAATGCAAGTATGGTTTTCCCTCATCCCCAACCCTTCTCCCAGGAGGCTTCCAGATCTGTTGCACTCAAAAATCAACTTGGTAGGACATGCCTTTAAGAATCCTCCTGTCGCCTCTACACAGGAATATCAAATCGTATTGCAAAATATTTAGTGCTTCATCCACCACGTCTAGTTTCGCGCTTTAAAGTAGAATAGTTAAAAAATGAGCCGTATTCTTTCTCCGTCTAAATAGGATTTTGCAAATTGCGCTACACAGGACTTGTGTATGAAAGACTTAGGGAAGACAAGAGAGCAACTTCTCGAAGAAATTGCCCACTTGCGTCAACGGCTTGAACAACTAGAACAACAAAAAAGCCAATCCCAAAACACTGAGCTTCACCCCCAAAACGTTCAGCAGGCTGTCGAAGCACCACACCCCAACGCAGCCCATCCCCTGACAAATCTTTGGCAAACGGAAGCCGCCCTGCGAGAAAGCGAGCAATGCTTTCGGACACTTTGCACCTGTGCACCTGTCGGAATTTATCTCACTGACGTTGCGGGTCACTGTACCTATGTCAACGATCGGTGGTGTGAGATCACCCAACTCATGCCTGAACAAGCAACTGGGGAAGGATGGGTCAAGGCAATGCATCCCGACGATCGCGAGTCTATTTTTGAGCAGTGGCAAGCCCTAGTTGAATCTGGTAAAGAATTTAGCCTGGAATATCGGTTTCAGCATCCCGATGGCTCGATCGCCTGGGTGAGTGGTCAAGCCACTGCCATGCTCGATGAGACTGGGAATTGCTCTGGGTTCATTGGCACTGTGAGCGACATCACTGACCGCAAACAGGCTGAAGCAGCCTTACAACGAAAAAAAGAGCGATTGGATTTAGCCCAAACTGTCGCCAAAATTGGTTGCTTTGAATGGAATATCCAGACGAATGAAAATATTTGGTCGAAAGAGCTAGAAGCCATTTACGGTCTCAAGCCAGGAGAATTTAGTGGCAGTTATGAAGCCTGGGCAAGCCGAGTTCACCCCGACGATTTAGCTCAAGCAGAAGCCGATGTACGACAGTCATTGAACACAGGAGAGCTTTTTACAGATTGGCGCATCATTCAGCCAGACGGAGATATTCGCTGGCTCCATGCCAGAGCACAGGTCTTCTATGATGAGGCAGGCAAGCCGTTGCGGATGGTGGGCGTTAATGGCGATATCACAGATCGCAAACAAGCAGACGCTGCCCTCCAGGAAAGTCAGGCAATCATTCAAGCACGAGCTGAAGAACTAGAGACCTTCATGGAAACGGTTCCGGCTGCGGTCTGGATTGCCCAGGATCCGCAATGCCATCACATGACACCCAACCGCACTGCCTATGAACTGATGCGACTGCCATTCGATGCCGTCATGACCGCCACACCCCCCGATGGCAAATATCCGTTTCCCTTCAAAATTCAACAAAATGGGCAAGACATTCCCCCGGACGAGTTACCGATGCAACATGCAGGACGGACGGGACAAGCGCACGAAGGGGAATTTGAGTTCGTATTTAGCGAGAACGATGTGCGCTCGATCTATGGTCGTGCCGTACCTCTGCGAGATAAATCGAACAAGATTCGTGGGGTGATCGGTGCCTTCCTAGATGTCACCGAACGCAAACAGACTGAGAAAGCCTTGCGCGAGAGCGAATTCCTCTTTCGCACCCTCGCCGACACGATGCTACAAATCTTTTGGATTACCCGGGCAGATGGCTACCACGAATACTTCAATCAACGCTGGTACGACTACACCGGAACGACGTTAGAACAAGCCCGAGACGAAGGATGGCAAAGCGTTATCCATCCTGATGATATGCTAAGCACGATCGAAATCTGGCAAAATTCTCTGCGAACTGGGCAAACCTATGACATTGAGTACCGTTTACGGTGTGGCGAGAATGGAGAGTATCGCTGGCATTTAGGACGCGCCTTTCCATTACGAGATGAAAAGGGTCAAATCCTTAAATGGTTCGGCTCTTGTACCGATATTCATGACCAAAAATTAGTGATCGAAGAACGGGCACAGGCACTTCAAAAAGAACGAGATGCTCGCCTCGAACTGGAAAAAGCAGGTCGGATGAAGGATGAATTTTTAGCAGTCTTATCCCATGAGTTGCGCTCTCCCCTAAATGGAATTCTAGGTTGGTCACGCTTGCTGCGAACGCGCCAATTGCCGCCCGAAAAAGTAGAGCAAGCCTTAGCATCGATCGAACGCAATGCCCAAGCGCAAACCCAGTTAATTGAAGACCTACTGGATATTTCGCGTATCATTCAGGGACAGATGCGCCTCAATCTGCGTCCGACCAATCTGATTCCCAGTGTTCAAGCAGCGTTAGACACGGTTCGTCCCGTTGCTAACGCCAAATCCATCCAACTGGAATGTTTGCTCAACCTCGATCTCGATTTTATTTCTGGTGATCCCGATCGCTTGCAACAAATCGTTTGGAATTTGCTGACGAACGCGATTAAATTCACCGCTGAAGGCGGACAGGTTACGGTTCGCTTGGAGCAAGTTGGCGCTTTTGCTCAACTGCAAGTCATCGATACGGGCAAAGGCATTCGTTCTGACTTTCTGCCCCATGTGTTCGATCGCTTCCGACTAGCCGATTCCACCACGACTAGAGCACAGGGCGGCTTAGGGCTAGGACTCGCGATCGTGCGAAATCTGGTGGAACTACACGGTGGTCAGATTTCGGTTGCCAGCCCAGAAGAAGGACAGGGCACAACCTTCACGGTTCGACTTCCTCTGCTGTTATCACCGTCGGTCTGGGTTGAACCCGATAAGTTTTCCATTCAAGATCAAACGGCTCAAAATACAGCTTTCTATCTCAAAGGACTCACAGTATTAGTCGTAGACGATGAGGCAGATACCCGCGAGTTTTTGAAAGCCGCCTTAGAGCATTACGGTGCAAGTGTCATGACCGCCGCTTCTACCCACGAAGCATTACAACACTTGCAAGCCCTTAAGCCGGATCTGTTACTCAGTGATATCGGTATGCCAGAGGAAGACGGCTATGCCTTAATTCATCAAGTTCGTGCTCGATCGCAAGAACAGGGCGGAAAAATCCCAGCAGGAGCGCTAACTGCCTATGCTACCGAAAGCGATCGTGTCCAGATTCTGGATGCAGGATTCCAAATCCACGTCCCCAAGCCCGTGAACCCCGCGGAATTACTCAAAGCCGTGATGGAATTATCGGGAAGAATGGCATCAACGTAATGATTCCTGCTTGATCGCTGATGCCAATTACAAAGCCAGGAGCTTGCGATTAATCAACCACAGCAAACCAAAACCCATCACTGCATTGTGCTAACTGTTCCAGCTAAGATACTGATGAGGAGCAGATAACTGACGTTGCAGTGAGAATAGATTGAAAAATGACACGAGTCGAGTAGTATTCATCGGTCAGTGAAGAGAAACTGGTCCGTGGAAAACCCTATCATGCTAATTCGTCTTCTCATTCAGCAATGCCAAAGCTTGATGCAATTTCACACCCAGAAGAAGCGATCGCGGCTGGTAAACAACGAGTCGATGAAATCATTTTCGAGAATGGATGGGAGCAATTTTTCCCGCGTCAATAAGAGCGAAAATCCCGCGATCGTTATGATCAGCGGGATTTTTTTTATGGGAGCGATCGCGCAGACGGCAAGCATTCTCACCGGTTTGAGAACGTTTGAAAGTCAATAAATAAAACAGCAGGGCCCCTAATAACACTGCTGTTTGTCCTCTCTTCTGAGCAGATACCTAAGAGCGTTCCCAAGTTCGAGCCTTAATTTTCAAGGGGCTCTAGCTTTCATTCTCTAGGCAGAATCTTCTTGATTTGCGATCGTGTTCTATTTAAGAAACAAAACACAACAAGCACTCGACCTTGGGTGCTTTTTTTTGCTACAACTTGCCAGTCGCGATCGCCTCGCAAAAAACGTGAAACTCCCCTTTCTCCCCAGTGCATCGCGAAACTCACGAAACTCCCCTTTTTTATGCAGGAGTTTGAAAAATATTTGTCATGATTAGTTTGAATGAACCAGTGATGAAAAAAAATGGAATTGCTGCAACAGTTGGATAAGCTGATGGATGTTTCACACCGCAATCGTGCTGCCAGTCGAGCCAAATCAGCACAAGGTTTTACAGCCGCGCTGTCAAAAACCGTTACAGATCCAGCGCTAGGATTTGGGCTTTCGGTTGTAATGAGATCGCCTGAGGAATCAACGGAGTTAACAGCGGAATTTGTCCAAGCTTGCCGCGATCGCATTCAAGCAATTGAATCAGACTTTCCAGGTGAAGCGGTAAAAGCCTTGTCGTGTCAGCTTGTTTTGATGGAATCGATTACGCAGGAATTGAGCAATTTAGCTTTTGCCTCACTTGAAGATATCGATCGCGCAGAAACGTTGTTCTCATTGATGTTTCGAGCGCAGGAATCCTGTAGAAAGCTGATTCTAGCGATCGATACGATCAAAAACCCCAAGAAGCCAACACAGTTCATCAAGAGCTATGTCGATAAACAACTGAATCAATTAGGGGGAATTCATGCCGCGATGGAGCAACGACGCGATCGAGCGCGAATTGCAGAAAGCCAAGCAGCGCCAATGGATGCAACAGAATCGCCCTTGGTTGAAATCGACGGGCGCGAAGTCTGAGCGAGGGAAACAGCGTGTCAGCAAGAATCGATTGCGACACGGAAAACGGAGCCAGCTTGTTATCGAAATGCAGAGGTTGATAAATGATGTTGATCGATTCAGCCGAAAGATCCTTGAGCAGTCAGGCACTTCGCACGATGGTTTATGAATTGGGTCAAAAGATTGAGACGGGTGATCATCACGATCCAAAAATGATCACAGCCGTTGCTGAAGCCGTTGGAATCATGGCGCTGCTCTGGTTTGCCTCAGAACTACAAAAATGCGATCGTTAACCAAGCGATCGCTTCTGCCATC
Source organism: Cyanobacteria bacterium FACHB-63 (assembly GCA_014695255.1). Classification (GTDB taxonomy): domain Bacteria; phylum Cyanobacteriota; class Cyanobacteriia; order Leptolyngbyales; family Leptolyngbyaceae; genus Leptolyngbya. The sequence continues at coordinate 1,819 of JACJNX010000046.1, read as the reverse complement.
TGCAACTCGTCTCGAATCTCCTTAATTACTTCCCTGGTTCCTTTAACTTGTCCACCATCACCGAGGCCTGCTGAAATTTGAACATTGCGCCCTTCAGACTTGAGCGATTCTGCCAGCGATTCACACTTGCTGAAAAAGCGCCTTTTTAGCACGACACTGACCCGCAGCTCTCGCTTCAGCCAAGACCAGAAAAAGCGGATACGAACAAACACTATGCACTGTGATCGATGTCAACTGCTTTGGGCATCCTGAAAATATTTACGTTTTCAGATGGCCCTTCCTCTAGTTAATTGGCTAGGGGATTTTTATTGAGGGATGAAGGTGACCAATACATAAAAAAGAAGGCTTGCGCCGCCTTCTAGTCATCATGACGTATAACTATCCTTTTGTCTCATAGCATTAACGCTCGCGATCGTGCTCTTGCGCTTCTTACTATCGAAGTAGGTCTACCCCATTGATCAGTAAAATTGGGCAATCTGGGTAGAGTATTGCGATTGCGCGTGTTAGAGAACTCTCATCCTGTCCTTATCCCTGTTGCATGCCAAAGGACAGCGATCGCTGCCGATCGATTCGATCGATTGATGAAGTTTGCTCCTCCAGAAAGCGTTGCTGAACCACAGACAGCACAGCTTCTTTAAGAGTCGGAGAGTCCTGCAATTGAATCGAGCAGCGGGCTGTGTTTGCGCTTCCAAAGTTCGTGCAATACACTCACGTCTACACCCTCAGCTCGGTTCATCGCATTCACTTGCTGCAGCGCTCGGTACAAACTCAAGCAGAGCGCTTGATCGTATTCTTCACTCGCATGCTGTAGGGATAGATCAGCCGCAACCAACCCTAGTTTGAGGCTTCTCAACGTTTTGATTGCCATTGCCAGTTTTGCAATTTCGTGATCTCCACAAAGCGAGACGGCATTCACAATCTGATCCAACAGGGTGTCGGAAATCTTTGGGTTGTTTTGCTGTTTGAGCATGAGACAGTTTTAGTACTCACGGTTCCTGAGATCGAGGCTTCTCTATGCTTGAATTAAAGCTTGGGCTATTGATATTTTGCATCAGCTTTTTAGTATTTCACAAATATGAGAGTCGATACGGTAATCCACAGCACATCTTCCATAAGCAGGGGCGGAATTGCTGACCGAGCATGAGCATACTGGTGCAGTGGTTTTTGCCATTAAGTCTGAAGCACCCAGGCTGCAAACAAGGCTGTTGCTCAACCCTGCCCTTCGCCGAACGCTTGCCGCTCGTATCAAGCTCAGCCCGTGCAAGGATTGATGCCGAGCAAGTATCGCTCCTGAGAGCAGCAGAAAATGACTGAAATCCACGCTCCATCAACTTTGCACTGAGCTCATGGTCTTGATCACGGCAATCAAGACCAAAGCTGGCAAGCTGAAGGAACAATTGGTTTTGATAATGAATGTCATCACAAACGCGATCGCGGAACCAGAACTTAAACAACTGGCAGTCCGACTCATTAGCACGGAGCATCTTTGTCATGACTGGGGTAGACCTAGGAAGTGAGAGATCGCAAGGGAAGGATGAGATCTGCAATTCACTGTGGCATAAATAATTGTCTCTGTGTGTATAAAACACTGCAAACTGCTCAGAATTAGTCTAGTTGCAGAAAAATCACGATAATTTCGCTAAGTGTGTGCCTTACACATCAACGAGCACCTCGCATTTCTCTCAGCGATTGCACGGAGAGGAAGACGTGAGCAAGACGGCGCGCCACCTTCCTAGCGTGTCCTGTCACTCTGTTCAACTGCTTTTGCCTTTTCCTATGATGCATGTGTTCGATGGGTTGTGACTCTTTTTCTGAAGTA
>JACJNX010000045.1 GCA_014695255.1 Cyanobacteria bacterium FACHB-63 | reverse complement strand
TTATACTCAGTAACCCATCCCTCGAAAGCCTCGCTTAGCTCAGAACGGATCGTCTCGACTAAAGCAGGAATTGATTCTTGAGAGAGCGAGAACAAGAGGGAGCTCTCGTTTAACCAGACATGGAGCCGATGCTGATCCACTGGGTCACGCCAGACTCGGACGAAGACGTGAGTATCGATCTGGTTTGTGTATCCAAACTTGTCCGCGGCGGTGATTTCCAAGCCAACTCTGAGGCTGTTGAAAATAAGCGCGCTTAACCAATCTAATTGGCGCAAACGGCGATCAAACGCTACGCGATATAGTGGCGCGGGTCTTGCCAGATTCTTCCTCAAATGCGATTTGTACCAAGCGAGCTTCCATTGAAGCAAGGTGGTCTCAGAGACGTTGCACTTGATCAACTTGAGCATTGGCAACTCCAATAGGAAACCCCGCGTTACAGCGGGGCGGACTTCACAGAAAAAAGCAGCAGGCATAAAACAGTTGTCTCAGTAGTCGCTTTAGAAACGAGGCGACGGTTACTTGTTCTTTTTTAGTTGCTGCCTGACTTCTTGCCGGTACTGCTCAGCGGCTAAATGCTTCGCTAGTTCTTCCTGCATGATGCGAGCCTTTTCTTCCTCGGTTAGCTCCATGATCGACACATCGTCGTCGTGAGATTCTTTCAGAGCCTCAATCGCCTCTTGAAGCAATTCAAGCTGTGATTTGGCTTCTTGTTTGACGAGTGCCGAGGTTTGCTTGGCTTGCTCGGCTTCATCCCGCTTGCTCTTCGCCTTTTCCAAAATTTGCTGAGCAATTGACAGACTGTCTTTAACCGGCTTCCCGCCGTACCGCTCGAGTAACTCCTCACGCAGCGTTTCGACCGCGATCTTCTGACCATTCTCGCCTTGGATGCAGCGGTCGATCACTTCACCAATCGCGTCGAATCCGAACTCGGTAACGCGACCTTTCGCGTCTTGGATCTCGGGGCAATCGACACCCTCATAGGCAGGTCGGATGTACTTATTCATCCAAGATCCCTTCAAGGTGTTGCCGTTACAAACGAACCCGTTCCGCTTCATTCCCTCAGCCACATCGTTAAAACTGGCGGGAAAAGTGACTCCAGTTTTGTCCAGTTCTCTCGCCGGTTTTCCTGCGGTTTTCTCGGGTTCGATTCCAGTTTCGTCAAGACTCACTTCAGTTCCATCGAGTGTGGTGTAAGTTTTCATCAGTCGTTCTCTGGTTTCCTCTAGTTTCAAACGCTCAAACTCAGGCATATCGGGCGATACAGTCGTTTTGTTGGTCATAAAGTTTCCTCCAGTTTTCAAAGATTTGAGTCTCAATTACACCTGTAGCTAAACCTGGTTGTGCCTAGGTTCGAACCAGTTCCAACCTGGTTCAGAACTGGTTCTAAAACCGAGTTCTCGGTTTTGCTTCAGTTTTATAGTAGCGTACATACGATTACATAACAATATATACGATTGAGAAAATAGTATGTAATATTGACAGATGTACGGTTGAATAAAAAGGAGTCCTTAGATGACGACTGCAACAGTGGGTAGGCAAAAGAAGCCCGCGAAACGGGTCAATTACAAAATCAATTACGAGCTTCTAGCGCGATTGAAAGCAATATCAGTCCTTGAGGATCGTAGTGACACAGCGCAATTGGAGCGCTACATCCGAGAAGGCTCGGATCGCTGGGAATTAGAAAATCCGACGAAGCTTGAGGAGTATCGAGCGTTGGTAGACCGCTACCAGGCGGAATTCAGCACAGAAGATTAACGGAGTACAGCGATGATCGCGCCTAGAGCCCTCAATCCGCTCGGTCTGCTAAGCCATTAAAAAGCCGCCCTAGACTCATTGTCATGGGCGGCTTTCGTTTTACCAGTTCTAGTAAAAAGTTGATTGTACTTTTTGACTGTTCTTGATCGATCAAGCATTACGTGATTCGATCGATCTAGCGGGCGCTATACATCGTAATCCGGCGGCTGCATGAAGGTGGCCGGATTGAGCGAGGATACGACCCTCTGAAGCAGTCGGAAGCCGGCGATACTTGCAAGCAGAAGCGCGGCCAGCAAAACGATCAGCAAAAGACGGCGATACATCGGCGGTAGATTTGTGACGCATAATCACCGACTCTACGTCTAAAGGAGTAGATGCAGGTGTGCGAAAGGGGCGCGCCGCTCTCGTTAACCGTGCTGGTCTTGGGGGGCGGCGGCGAAGACAAAATCCCTAACCCCATAGGAGATCAAACACCGCTGAAACGTAGATATATCAAGAAAACGATACCCCACCGCCTCCCCGTTTTTACTGGTTTTTGAGGAGGCGGTAGGGTTGCTAATTTGGCACCAATTAGATCAATCTGTCGTCGTTCATGGCGTGAACTACTACATCTAATCCTTGTTCGCGATAGGGCTCGAACCACTCGATATTTTTGCCGTGGTTGATCGTTTTACGCTTGTTGCATGAGACGACTGATCACAGGTTTTAGCGATCTCTGTATTCTGGACAAACTAACTCCTGCGCCGTGGTGCTTACAACTCCAAAGAAATGCCGCCAATCTTGCTGACGATTGCGAGGTATAGTCAATGCGAGCTGCTGAGACGTGATGAATTCAAAGTCTCTATCCCTGACACCACCGGAACGCACCTCACAGTAGAATTCGAGCGCGCGACTGATTTGGTCATCATCGAGCTTACTGGTGAAGTTGTTGGACTTTTCAAGAAAGTGCCGCGCCATGTTGATCGCGTTTTCAGTCACTCGAAATCCAGGCGGACTGGTTTGAGCACCGACTGGCAAGACGAACGAAAAAGAGGTCAGACAAGAGAAAGCAACCGGGATGAGTAATTTGAGCATTGACTTACAGGTGAATTGAGAGCCCTGAGATCTTAACCAGTAGTCTTTTCTAACGAAGACCTTCACGCATACTTCTTTGTACAGACTTTATATTGTCCTTAGAGTTTGCTGGGAATAGCGGCGCCACAGCAGATCAGCCGCAGCGCCGCGTAGACGGCTAGGCGCTAGCTCGATCGGATTGAGAGTCGTTCATCGCCATCGCCTGCTCGATCAATCTCCGAAACGCGCCGCCATCGTTACCGAGTCCAGTGGACTTTGATTCGGGCTCAGCAAGCTCAGGAGCAGGCGCGGGCTTGGGCTGAGCCTTTGACTTAGCCTTGGGCTTCGAGGCTGCTGGCTGAGGCTCAGGAGCCTGTTCTGTGGTCGGTTGAGGCGCGAAGTAGAACCACACATGCTTACTGTTGATCCGCTTGCGTCCGCGTTCCCAACCTAATTGTTTGAGAGCCGAGCCTGCTTTACGCTCCGAGAGACCAAGTTCAGCCGCGACATCTTGGACAGAAACGTACCCCCTTCCACCCACGAACGCCTCGACCTTCAGCAGCACATCAGCGCTGTCACCAGAAGCGGGCCCACTTCCTGAACGAAAAAATGAATCGGGTTCTAACCCTGTGGTGGCGGGGGGTGTAGCCATTATGTACGATGTACTAATGCTTGGTGGGTGTTGTGCGGTTGTTCCCTGGGCGTTCTTCCGGTTGTTCTCCCTTGGTTCTCCCTCTTTGTTCCTTCTTTCCTGTGCCTTTCTTCCCTGTTCTTCCCCTGTTCCTTCTCCCGTTGGTTGGCTGGGTTTCAGTCCGCCGGGGTTTCCGGGGTTCTCTGCGTTGAAAAGCGCCTTGAGCGCCGCTTCGATGTCGGTGTCGGTGTCGGTTTCGTTCCGTAGCCAATCGGGTAGCTCGTCGCAGAGATCCTTCTTGTCGAACGCGACGCGCTCCGTGGGGATTCCTGTGATCTCGAGTGTCCGCTGTACCGCTGCGTCGGGTATGCGCCCTAGTACGACCAAGCCGTCGTGCTGGTTGCTCAGGACGCGGAAGCCGAATTCCTCGGCTAACCCGGTCAGCGTGTGAACGATTAGAGCCTCCATGCCTTGCAGGTGGAATGCTGCTAGGCGGCGTTTCAGTTCTTCCTTGTTTATCAGCTCGCCTTGCTCGTTCAGGTAGTCTTTCAGCGGGAAGACGCAACCCGCTTCGTTACGGACGAAATACTCCTTGCCTACCTGGAAAGGATTTTGTTTGGCGTCTTCGATCAGCAGCTTGTGCCACTGAGCCATCACTTTAAGCAACGGCTGTAGCACCTTCTGAAGCTTCCCAAGCGTCACTAGGTACTTTGCATCCTTATCGGCTGCGACCGCTTCCCAGACGTAATCTGCAATGCTGCTATATCCGTTTCCTGGGTTGTTTCGCTGCTTCTTGGTTGGGAAGGGACTGCCCATAATCGCTGCGAGTAAACACTTCTTCCAAGCCCCAACCAGAAGACCGGCGCGCTCGGCATAGATAAACTTGTTGTCTTTGTTCGAGATGTACTCCCTCAGCCAGCTTGAATCGAGCCCTGCTCTCTCAAGCAGAATGATCAACAGATTTGGCTGGCTCGATCGCATATCGAAGTTGAAGACATCACGAATGCCGTAGAATGCCGCTTGCTTCATTTCCGTAGTACAGCTTTGAAACCCGCCGCGCTCGGTGATTCGACCGGTACTCTGGGGCTCGAAGCTGGGACGGTAACACCAGATATCACCTGAGAGTCGGCGGCACTCCTGCGCTCGCGTCATATCGAAGCAATACTTATCGACTTGCAGCGTCCGCGCCTCTTTCGAGCCTCGCTTTGGCATCTCTGGGTAGGTCTCAGCAAAATGCCGCTTGACCTGGCGCTTGTTAAACGCGCAGATAGTGATGTTGTCGTACGACCGTAGCAGCAGATCTGGAATCTCGTTGCGGCTGGTGTTGTACCGCTGAGAGGGGCGATACTTCGCCTGCTTGCCAGTCACCAGGTTGTATATCGGATCGAGATCGTCTTCTAGAAGGCTCTGGTATTGCGCCTGATAGATTTCGTCTGCGTGCTGATCGAGGATCTTATAGGTGCGGCACTTGCCGTCTAAGGGTTTCTCCGCGGTGAAGTCCACCAGACCCGACTCGATCAGCTCGTTATGGGCTGGACTGCCTAATACCTTATTAACCAGATCTGCTGAGATCACAACGTACTCTTCAGCGTCCACTTCGAGCAGATTGGAGCAGTGCAAGAGGTGACAATATAGGCGACGGGCTTCTTTGCTCAACTTCTTCTCGGTCGAGATGCGGTCGATGATATCTAAGACGAGCTTCGAGCCGGGAACGAATTTGCGGATGTAACCTTTGGGCTCCTTTTTCGGTTCGCTCTTGCGTTTCTCGTTGTGCTTCCTGAAGGCTTCCTGTGCTGCCTCAGACTGGTCTTGATAGATCAGGAATGCCAGCGAGTTAGTTGGAGCTTTAATCTCGAGTCTTGGCTTAGCGGGCTCTTGGACTGGAATCGCCAGGTTAGTCATGTTAAAATTAAGGTAATTGAGGAATTGAGGTAATCGGTCAGTTGCTGAAACCCTTTCGGGTAGCGAACTCAGCTAGTGCGTACAAGCTAAATTCGATGAAGTGACTGGTCTGTGATATTTGAAATCCCTGTGAGTTTGCCGCTCGCGGGGTTTTTGCTTTAGACCCGAATCTATGATTGATTGTCTTGGCTGTTCAGGAGTGTGCTATCGAATTCTGTCCAAGTGATCAAGCCTCGAAACGTCCGCTCGACTAGCTCAGAACGGCTGAGGTTGAGTTCGGCGGCTCGTGCATCGATTAGCTGCCAAACGGTCGGTGTCAGTCCAATCATTTTCTGAACCTTGACTTCTTCCCACTGGACAGGAACACCTTTCACTCGCTTCTGATTTTTCTGCTTCACTCGCATGATTTATTCCCGAAACGTATTACATCCAGTATACCAAGTTATTCTAAGCTATTGCCAAGTTTGGGTACTGGTTTAACGATCAATATTTCTTATGATGTTTCGACTGATCGATCGAGTGTGATCGATCGTAGTTGTCTGTTGAGTTCTTTAGGAGTTTTGAAGTATGTCAAGTTCAACTGAGATGCTTTGAACTCGGTAAAGACTAACTCAATCCCACGTCCATTCCAAACACGTACAAACAAAAGCCGCTCACCCGTCAACCGGGAGCGGCTTTTTTCTTATTCACCACCTGAAAAGTCATGCTCGAAGATTCGACCCGTAAGCTCCTGCTCGACACTGCCCTTGAATTCGATCGCGCCGTCACTCTCGGACGTGAAACCTGCGAAACTCAGCGAGATGGTATCCCGTGTGAGCGCTGTTACCGTCGCGCTCTGATCTCACTCAGAACCGGAGCACAACCTCAACTCGATAATTCATCAGTCGACTCCCTGGAATCTTTACAGCCGAAATCCAAACGACATCCGCGAACTGCCTGAATAGCTGCCGCTTCACCGCCGGGTCTAATCTCTGCCAATACTCAGGCATCCGGTAAATATGACTCAACGACCTGAACGACTCACCGGCGTAGTTTGTCACAATCTGAGTCTGCTCGTCAGCCGTTTCAAGAGATTTAATCTGAGCGTCCACTTTCTCTATCGCATCAAGAATCGCCGGATTATTCCCAGGAATCGCCAGCAGTTGCGAACGTTGTGCTCGCAAGGCACTTAACTCGGGAGATTCACGCCGCCTCACTTCTCCAATCGCGAGCTCAGCAATCGTCGCTGCCTTCTCGGTAAGAGCGGCAATCACGTGAGGCTCGATCGTAAATGAGCGCGGCTCAGACCCAAAGTCACAGATTGAAGCCGATTTGGAGTTACTGTTACAGCGCAGCGTGTAAACCAACTCGTCCGGCTCTGATTTAATTAATTTCCTCACACCCATCGTCGCGCCGCACTTACGACAGCGGCACAGTCCACTTCCTAGCGGATACGGAATGTTGTGCCGCTTGCCGCCTAACTTGCGATTCTCACGACAGATCTCATTAATTAATAGAGCCTGCTCCGGACTAATCAGAATGTCCGTATGTGTTCCGTACACGATCTCAGTCGGTTCGCGCGTTTTCTCATCGAACTTATACGGCGTGTTGCCCTGTAACACCTGATTGCGTAACCAGTGCCGCAGCGTCGTCCGGGTGATATCTCTGCCGTACTGCTGCTTGATTAATAGACTGGTTTTACTGAGCGATCGGCACTCGAAGAACGTCTTAACAATCGTCTGCGCCATCTCCCACTCATTCGGGTCGGCTTCATACTTGCCTGCTGCTGAGCGCCGATACCCAAACGGCACGGCGGGATTCGCTTTCTGCATCTGACGGAAATACTCATATCCGCGCCGAATTCGCATACCCAACATCCGAATTTCAAACGCTGCATCGAGCCCTGCTTGGACGCGCTGCTTCCACTGGTAAGGGTTACTTAAATCGATTGGATTGTCGCCCATATCGAGAATTACGAGCTCGATATTCTGCTTGAGAAAGACTTCTATTAGATCGAGCGTCATTTGCGGCGAGCGAGTAATTCGATCATCTCGAGTGATGGTCACTCGGTCGACGCGCTCCTTCGCCTTCATTCGATTCATTAAGCGTTCAAAGTTCGGGCGGTCATCATCGCTGCCCGGCTGTAAATCAAAGTAGATCTCCGTACAGCCAGCACGCTCTAAGCGACTCTTCTGCTGCTTCGCTGCAACGTCCAGCTCGGTGTGCGAGATTCTTCGTCCGTAATCCAGTTGGCTGATCCTGCCGTAGCCAATGTTGTGAAATTCCGTCGTCATGAAGAGTCAGAAAGCACGGTACGATCGGCACCATATCACAAGATGACTGCCTGACCGCACCGTGCAAGATCCTCTAGAGAGGAGAACACTGAAAGTTACTATACGGCTTGTTGAAAAACTTTGTCAACACTAATGAGAAATTATTTCAATAAAATTAGCGGCGACGATCGCGCAATTTTTCAACCTATCACCGAAAATATTGAAGCAGTAAGGAGTATGATGATTCAGATTATTCAAGATAAGCGCTTATGAGTCCGCAACTGCGTGTGTATGTTCCACCCCATCCCCTGATCAAACATTGGCTTGGTGTCGCTCGGAATACTGAAACACCCTCAATGATATTTCGCAGTGCAATCACAGAATTAGGACGGTGGCTCACTTACGAAGCAGTGCGCGAATGGTTGCCGACGATCGACACCACGATCAACACGCCTCTCGCTCCCTGTCCGGCAACCTTTGTCGATTCTGAAGTTCCGATCGTGATTGTGCCGATTCTGCGAGCGGGTCTTGGTTTGCTCAGTGGCGCACAGTCTTTACTGCCGTTGGCATCGATTTATCATTTGGGACTGGTGCGGAATGAAGAAACGCTCGAAGCGAGTTGCTACTTGAATAAATTGCCCGATCGCTTTGATTCGCAAACGCGAGTGTTGATCGTTGATCCGATGCTGGCGACCGGTGGAAGTTCAATTCGAGCGATGGAAGAATTGATTCAGCGCGGAATCGATCCAGCATTTGTGCGAATTGTTGCGGTTGTTGCGGCTCCACCTGCCCTGCAAAAATTAGGTGCGGCTTATCCGAGTTTGACGATTTACACGGCGGGAATTGATGAAGTGCTGAACGATCGCGGATTCATTGTGCCGGGATTGGGAGATGCGGGCGATCGTATCTTTGGCACTTGAGGATCGATACAATAGAAGTCTATAGAGTTTGAGGAACGATCGCCGTATGAGTCAACAAGATAATTTTTCTGGTGGATTTGTTCTGGGGGCGATCGTCGGTGGCATTGTCGGCGGGATTATCGGCTCGGTCGTCACCGCGCAACGATTTGCAGAAGAAACCGAAGACACTCAAGCTAAATCAGAACTGCCTAAGCCAAAACGCCGGATGCGTCCCTCGACTGAACAAAATATTGAGCTAGCGCGTCGAGGTTTAGAGGATAAAATTGCTCAGTTAAATGATGCGATCGATGATGTGCGCCAACAGTTAGGTAACGTGAACGGACGCGCCATTGAGAACGATTTGCCTGGAGCGCGAGAAATTATTCGAGAAGAATGACGTGCTTCCGCAGCAAGAGTACAAGAACAAAAAAGATCGCTTAAACTGTTCTGAGAGTGAATCATAGATCCCTACATTAGAAGGAAACGGAAAGGATATGAATCCAGCGATTTTGCTTATTACAACGATCAATCAGTTTCTAGGAATTTACTTTGCATTGCTGATTATCCGGATCTTGCTTAGTTGGTTTCCGAATATCGATTGGTATAAACAGCCCTTCGCAGTGTTAAGCCAGTTGACTGATCCGTATTTGAATCTCTTCCGCCGCATTATTCCGCCGTTAGGTGGGATTGATTTTTCGGCAATCTTGGCGATTTTTGTGCTTCAGTTCGCGATGCAATTGATTCCAAGTCTTTTAGCTTCGGTGTTAGCCAGTATTCCTGTGTTTGTCAGCTAAAGCTTCGGTTAGTAGGGAGCCGATATAAGAAGCGCGATTGTCCATTTGGGCGATCGCGCTCTTGTTTAGAAACGTTACGATCGACGTGAAGCGTTTACAAGACTCGATCGTGGCAGAGAAGCGGATTATTATTTGGTATCGCAATGATCTACGGATTCATGACCATGAACCGTTAGTCAAAGCAGTTCGATCCGGTGCAAGTGTTATTCCAGTTTATTGTTTTGAACCGAGACAGTTTGGCACGACTCCCTATGGATTTCCCAAGACTGGGGCAATTCGGGCGCAGTTTCTGATTGAAAGCGTTGCGGATTTGCGTGAGAATTTACGATCGCTCGGTAGTGATTTGATTGCGCGGCAAGGGAAAGCCGAAGAAGTGATTCCGGCGATCGCTAAAGAATTGGGTGTTGAATCGGTTTATTACTATCACGAAGTTACTTCCGAAGAAACGGAAGTTGAAAAGACTTTGAGTGAGGCGTTAAGGGCGATCAACGTTTCGACCCAGGAATTTTGGGGACATACGCTTTATCATCGCGATGACTTGCCATTTGAGATGAGTGAAACTCCAGAACTGTTTACGAGTTTCCGCAAGCAGGTTGAGAAATCTTCAACCGTGTACGAAGTGTTTCCGACTCCGGAACGATTGCCGCAATTGCCGGAAATTAGTCCGGGTGAGATTCCCGCGCTGAGTGTGTTTGGACTGGAAGCACCAGAACCAGATCCAAGAGGCATGATTCCATACAAGGGCGGCGAAACGGCTGGAAAGGCTCGACTTCAGGAGTATTTCTGGAATCAAGACGCGCTGAAGGTTTACAAAGAGACGCGCAACGGAATGTTGGGAGCCGATTACTCTTCTAAGTTCTCAGCGTGGTTAGCGTTGGGCTGTTTGTCGCCGCGCTATATTCATTCGCAGGTTCAAGACTATGAATCGAAGCGAGTGCGGAACGATTCAACTTACTGGCTAATTTTTGAACTGCTGTGGCGCGATTACTTTCGATTTATTGTGGCGAAACATGGCGATCGCATCTTTTATCGATCGGGCTTGCAGCGGATTCCGATCGCTTGGAAAGAAGATGTCGATCGATTTGAACTCTGGCGCGAAGGAAAAACGGGCTTTCCGCTCGTGGATGCGAATATGCAGGAAATTGCCGCAACTGGATTTATGTCGAATCGAGGACGGCAAAACGTCGCTAGCTTTCTGACAAAGAACCTGGGCATCAATTGGCAGTGGGGCGCAGAATGGTTCGAGTCTCAACTGATTGATTATGATGTCTGTAGCAATTGGGGCAACTGGAACTACACCGCAGGAGTCGGAAATGATGCGCGAGGATTTCGGTTCTTCAACATCATTAAGCAATCGAAGGACTACGATCCGGACGGCTCCTATGTGAAACATTGGCTTCCAGCGCTGAAAGAGGTTCCTGCCGCTAAAGTCCATGAGCCTTGGAAACTTTTGCCTGTGGAGCAGCAGCGATTTAACGTGCGCTTAGGCGTGGATTATCCGAATCCAATCGTTGATCTATTCAAATCTGCCGAAGCAAACGAGAAAATCTACAACGCCGCATTCGGCAAATCGTCGCAGGCTCCCCAGAAAGAGCGCAATCGTCGATCTAAATCCCAAAAAAGTCGTTAATTCTTCCGGACAACTCCCTAACTCTGGGAATAGTGGAGTGGTAGATGCACCCTGATTATTTGCCCTGGTCTTCGGATCAGGGCTTTTTATTAGAAATTTTGCGAATTTCTCCGGATGACTCTCTGACTTTAGGAATAGTGGAATGGTAGATGCACCCTGATTATTTACCCTGGTCTTCGGATCAGGGTTTTTTATTAGGAATTTTGCGATCGCAAGTACAGTTGAAAGTGAAAAATCCCTTTATAGTCAGAAACAAGACTATGAGGACAGCAGGATGGCAACCACCACTTCTAACGCGATCGCATCGGTTTTATCAGACTTGGCAGGACTGGATCTGATCACAGAGCCAACCCAAGTCGCAAAACTCTCGCAGGACTATTATCATTTCAGCCCAGTGTTGCAGCCTCAGTTGCAGGACAAATTCGGCGATGTGGTAGTGCGTCCGGCGAATGAAGCAGAAGTGTTACAAGTGGCGCAAGCGTGTGTGAGATATCGCGTTCCGCTTACGGTGCGGGGTGCGGGAACCGGAAACTACGGGCAATGCATTCCGCTCGAAGGCGGCGTGATTCTGGATTTAACTCGAATGACCGCAGTGAAATGGATGAAGCCTGGTTTGCTGCGAGTTGAGGCAGGCGCGAAATTAGCGGCGATCGACAAGCAAACCCGCGAGATCGGCTGGGAGATTCGCATGGCTCCGTCAACTTACCGCACTGCAACGATCGGCGGGTTTATCGGCGGCGGCAGCGGCGGGATTGGCTCGGTGACTTATGGACAATTGCGCGATCGGGGCAATCTTCTTGCGGTGCGAGTGGTGACGATGGAAGATCAGCCAAGAGTGCTGGAATTGCGCGGCGATGATGTGTATCAAGTAGCTCATGCGTATGGCACGAACGGAATTATCACGGAACTAGAGATTCCGCTTGCGCCTGCTTATCCTTGGGCAGAAGTGATTGTGACCTTTCCGGATTTTATGAGCGCGGCTCGATTTGGGCAGTCTCTCAGTGATGCGGACGGCATGATCAAAAAATTGGTGTGCATTTGCGCTGATCCGATTCCGAACTATTTCGCGGCATTAAAAGGCTATATTCCAAGCGGAAAAAGTTGTGCGCTTTTGATTATTTCTGAGACTTGTTTAGAGCCGCTAAATGAATTTGTAAAAGAATTTAACGGCGAGATTTCTTATCAGAAAAGCGCTGAAGATGCAGGAAAAGGATTGGCTTTAGGGGAATATAGTTGGAACCATACAACGCTTCATGCTCGCAGTGTAGATACGTCGATTACTTATTTACAAACACTGTTTCCAGATGATAAGAATTTGACGCTTTTAGAGGAGATGTATCATCACTACGGCGAAGAAGTCATGATGCACTTGGAGTTTTTGAGAGTCGGAGGAACAGCACGTCCTGCTGCACTTCAATTAGTGCGGTATTCGACTGAAGAACGACTGAATGAAATCATTGCAGATCACGAGTCGAAGGGGGCGTTTATTTTCAATCCTCATACCTATTTGATTGAAGATGGTGGAATGAAAATGGTGGATTTAGCGCAACTTCAATTTAAGGAGAAAGTTGATCCGTATGGATTATTGAATCCGGGTAAAATGCGGGCTTGGCTAGAGCGATAAATTTGGATAGAGGCGTTTCGTTGAAGTGTCTCTGCGGGGGATTTGCGATCGACAACTCCACGTTACATCATCGTGAGTTTGATGAGTTTTTCTGCTTCGATTTGAGCGGTTGACTGCCCTCTAAATCCCCCCGTTTTTAGGGAAATTTGAAAGTGGAGAACTGCCTAGGTTTGGAGAAAAGAATTTCTCCGAGTTCTCTACTTAGGGAAGATTTGGAGAGCTAAAAACAATTCTGTTGAACTTACGATCTCTTAGCCCGTTAGTAGCCAGTTAGTCTAAATATTGCGTGAGTTCACAGAGTTTAACGAAGAATTTGTAAATAATTCATGATGATTGTCCTTTTAGACTGAGAAAACACCAGATTTTTTTTAGAATCTGACGTACACTAGCAGAGCATTTCTGCCAATTGCCGAAACAGTTCGGATTACAAGCTGAACGATTGAATAATCTATGTAGCGTTGATGTAGGAGTGAGGTTCCCAGCATATGTTTGACTGTATTGTTGTCGGAGCAGGACCCGCCGGAGGAACTGCCGCCTATCATCTTGCCAAACGTGGACGCTCTGTTCTAGTGCTGGAAAAAGAAGCGCTCCCTCGTTACAAACCTTGTAGCGGCGGTGTCTCGCCCGCGATCGCTCAATGGTTTGACTTCGATTTCAGCCCCGTGATCTCGCGTAAAGTCAATTCGATTCGCTATACCTGGAAACTTGGCGATCCAGTAGATGCAACGCTTAATACACCTGAACCGATGTGGATGGTGCAGCGCGATCGCTTTGATGAGTATTTGATGCAGCAGGCACAGCAAGCAGGCGCAAAACTTCAAGATGCAACCGCAGTCACAGGAATCGAATTTAAAGGTACTCACTGGCAGGTCAATACAACGGCTGGAACCTTAGAAGCTCAATATCTTATTGCTGCTGACGGTGCAAAAGGATCGATGGCGAAATGGCTCGGCTTCAAAGAGCGCAAGACTCGCATGGGTGCGGTAATGGAAGCGCCGCAAGCGATCGGTAATACCGCGCAGTTCGATTTCGGAATGCTGAAAAACGGCTTTATCTGGAATTTACCGAAAGCAGAAGGGTTTTCTGCTGGAACCGCCTCATTTCGGGGGGACGATCGTACCGATTTTCATGCAGCTTTGTCAAAGTACGCAAAGGAAGCGGGATTTAATACCACTGGCGCTCAAATTTACACGCATCCGATCGTGTTTTGGGACGGCGATCAAACCCTGCATACTCAGAATGCCGTGCTTGCTGGAGAAACGGCTGCGATCGTTGATCCAATGACGGCTGAAGGGATTCGCCCTTCGATGTATAGCGGCATGAAAGCAGCAGAAGCGATTGATCAGTCGTTGAATGGCGACCGATCTGCGTTGGCGCAATACACCGAAACGATTCAGCGTGATTGGGGCAGCGATATGGTTTGGGCACAGCGGTTGGCGAATCTGTTTTATCGGGTGCCGGGAATTGGCTACAAAGTTGGGGTGAAGCGTCCGACTGCAACAGATCGACTGGGCAAGATTATGTGTGGTGAACTGCGGTATGCAGATGTGGCGAATCGGGCACTGAAACGCCTAGGCGGCGGATTGATTCCGGGTATGGGCGGTTAGGGCTGATTCATTTTCCTGAAATCATTTCTTCGTCTCCATTTCAAGCGGTTCGCCCTCATCCCCAACCCTTCTCCCTAGGGGAGAAGGGAGTTAGAGTTTCTTGTTCCCTCTCCCCCAGGGAGAGGGTGAGGGTGAGGGCAGAAAAGACTGCCGGGATAATAGATCCGTCTTAAGCAGTCGGGAGGCTTCCCAACAACTGACTAAGCCTTGTGCGCGTAGTAGCTTGAGATATGTTCGTAAACATGCTCTGGAAACTCTAAATTCCGGTAGACGTTACAAGCATCTGGATCATCGGAATTCGGGCAAATTGCAAACTCTTGTTGCTGTTGCCATTCGAGAATACGATCGCGCTTCGGCGGATTGTAATCTTTACCCTGAACTTGCTCGTAAAGTGATTTTGCTTCGGTTTCGTCGCAGTCTTTGTCTCTCAGAAGATATTCAATCACTTCTTCTTTTGACAAGAAATGCCGCGCAATCATCGCAAACACCAAGCGCCCATAATGTCCGATATCTTCACCCGCATCCAGCGCATCAAGTAAGTGCGCCATCATATCACTTTTTCTTAAAACTTCTACAGTCATTGCTATCGGTTTGATCTCATCACAACCGTTATAGAACTCCTGATCTAGCAATGCCGTCTATCAAAAGAAGGCTATTTGAGGCGATCGCATCTGCCAAAATAAAACCCCCAAGACCTTGATCTTGGGGGCAATACTCAGCCTGTTTAGAAGTCTTAAACTGCTGCGAAGTATTCCTTCGACTTCACCGGATCAGGATTCATGGTTTGATCGCCGGGTTTCCAACCTGCGGGGCAAACTTCATCCGGGTGAGACTGTACGTATTGAATCGCTTGCAGCGTCCGCAGCGTTTCATCCACACTGCGACCAAACGACAAGTTGTTGATCGTCGAGTGCTGGATTACACCATCTTTGTCGATGATGAACAGACCGCGCAGTGCAATTCCTTGTTCAGGATCAAGCACGTTGTAAGCGGTGCTGATTTCTTTCTTGATGTCTGAAACCAACGGATAGTTCAGGTCGCCCACACCACCCGATTTACGATCGGTTTGAATCCAAGCGAGGTGCGAGAAAGCGCTATCAACTGATACTCCAAGGATCTCAGTGCCGATCGCTTTGAACTCTTCGTGGCGATCGCTAAATGCAGTGATTTCCGTCGGACAAACAAAGGTAAAATCGAGCGGGTAGAAGAACAGCACCACGTATTTGCCACGATAGTCAGACAGTTTAATGTCTTTGAATTCTTGATCGATGACGGCGGTAGCAGCAAAATCGGGTGCGCTCTGACCGACACGCAAGCATCCTTCTTGGGTCATGGGATTTAATTCTCCTTGCAAGAGTAGCGGACTCGTAAATTAAGATTACGAAACTTTGACAACTATATCATAGTCATTACGATTTTGACCTAGAAAATGTTGAGCGAATTTGAACGGACAAATACAGGGTGTAGCGAAGCGATCGAGTTATTAAAATTCCGTCGCTCCGCTTGTATGGCAGCAATTCGGGGGTAGGTATGAATAGAAACATCTTTGAGATTGGGGAACGATCGCTTGATCGAGAACTATTTGAGCCATTGATCGAAACCCGTCAGCTATTAGTTGAACGCATTATTTCAACCGGACAAACCACAGCGGAGGGTGAATGGTACGATCAGCCCCGCGATGAATGGGTATTGCTATTGCAGGGTGAAGCACAGTTAATGTATGAGAATGGGAGTGCGATCGACCTCAAAACAGGAGATTATCTATTAATTCCGGCGCACCAAAAGCATCGTGTGAGCCATACCAGTAGCAATCCTGCTTGTATTTGGTTAGCGATTCATGCGCTCTTAGGTTAAGTTCAAATCTCTTGCATTGTTCCGCGAGGCTTGGCAGCCTCAACCAAGACTTTATCCACGCGATTTCCGTCCATATCCATTACTTCAAATCGGAGTGTTTCCCACTCGAAAGCATCCGCAGCGGTGGGAATGCGTCCCAAATACATCACCACAAAACCGCCCAACGTTTGATAGCTTCCGCGTTGCTCTCCGGGAAGCTCTTGATCTTCAAGGTCTAAAATCTCTTTGAATTGATAAATTGGCAGCATTCCATCCAGCAGCCAAGAACCATCCTCGCGCTGAATGGCTTGCGGCTCTGCTAACTCTTCAACTGTGGGAATGTCTCCGACGATCGCCTGCAACACATCCGTCAGCGTCACCAATCCCTGAATCACGCCATACTCATCGACCACAAATGCGATCTGAGTCCCGGTTTGCTTAAACAATTCCAGCACTTTCAGAGCGCGGGTACTTTCTGGCACAAACACCGGAGTCTGAAGTGAATTGGTAAACTCAAGTGGCTGACCCGACATTAGCTTGATGAGCAGATCATACGTTTGCACCACACCGAGCAAGTGATCTAATCCACCTTGACAAACTGGAAACCGAGCATGAGCGCTTTCTGTCATCTGGCGGCGAATCTCGTCGATCGGATCTTCTAAATCAATCCAGGTAATTTCTAAACGTGGAGTCATCAGGGAGCTAATGCGGCGATCGCCCAGCCGAAACACCCGTTTCATGATGTCTTCTTCTGCCTGCTCGAACATTCCCGCCTCTGTGCCTTGCTCGATCATCACGCGGATTTCTTCTTCGGTGACAGGCGGGTCATCGGACGGACGAATGCCCAGAAATCGCACTGCAATATTGGTAGACGTACTGAGTAGATAGACGATCGGGGCTGCTATTTTTGCCATCAAACTCATCGGCACGGCTGCCCACGTTGCAATCACTTCAGGCGAGTTGAGTGCGAGTCGTTTTGGAACGAGTTCACCGACGATCAGCGTGAGATAAGTCAAACTCAGAATTGCAAGCCCAAAAGCCAGGGCTTGACTGTATACCGCAAGAAATGGCACAGATTGGAAGAAGGGTTCTAGCCGACGAGTTAAGGCTTGTTCCCCGAACGCACCCGACGCAATCCCAATTAATGTAATCCCAACTTGAACGATCGCTAAAAAATTATTCGGCTGCTCCGCGAGATGCAGGGCGACTCTCGCTTTGGCATCACCTTGATTAGCGCTTTGCTGAAGGCGAATTTTGCGAGCAGACACAATCGCCAGTTCAGACATGACAAATAGCCCGTTTGCCAGCGTCAGAAACAGGATAATTAGCAGGTCGGATGTCAACGAATTCATTCGGGGGGTAGCGCGTACAGACTGTATTAGTGTATCTCCGATCGACCCTCGTACTGCTGCGTTATGAAGCGAGATTCTGTCAACCACTAAGCTATCAAACTACCGCAATAAACGGTTGAGTTAGTAATTGAGAAGCAAGGAGCGCGAACCGCAACATTTAATGTGCGAACGTGCATCGATTTTAGATGGGCGATGAGGGGCTCGAACCCCCGACATCCTCCTTGTAAGGGAGGCGCTCTACCAACTGAGCTAATCGCCCGATGAGTGCTTAAATAATATAGCAGATAATTCAGAACTAGTTACGATTTTATTTAGATTTATTTTTTCTAATGCCTTCTGGTCGTACCCATGACAGCATTACCCTCTGGAGTTTACCGATCGTTGCCGCGACAACCTTCGGACTAACTCAAAGTGGCAATCTCACTCTGCTCGTTTCAGGGGGGTTTTTATTTGCTGGATTGATGTTTGGACCCGATTTAGATATCTATTCGCAGCAATACAAGCGCTGGGGCGTTTTGCGGTGGATTTGGCTTCCTTATCGCCGGAGTTTGAAGCATCGATCGATCTTTTCCCACGGTGCAATCATCGGCACAATCGGACGAATCTTTTACCTCAGCATCTGGCTTGCTTTATTTGCGATCGTGGCAATCGTCAGCGGCGCGATTGCTCAACAGCTTCTCGGCAACACCGTTAACTGGCAGGCAACTGCACAATCCTCAGTGATAGCCACTTTCGGTCAAACAATTCAATTAATTCAAAGAGCCTCGATCGAATGTCTAGCCTTGACGATCGGGCTAGAACTCGGTGCGATGAGCCACAGTTTGAGCGATTGGGTTGGGTCTACGATCAAACGATGGAATAAGCGACGAAAGCGCTAAAGTATTGAGTGAAAATCCGGGATGTCTTATGAATTCTTCAATGTCTGAAACGCTGGAAGCGCTGCAACAGTTAATCGAAGTCGTTGCCCAACTGCGAGATCCAGAGAAAGGCTGTCCTTGGGATTTAGCACAAACCCCGCAAAGCTTAATTCCCTATGTAATTGAAGAAGCCTACGAGGTGGTAGATGCGCTCCGCAGTGAGGACGAGGTTGCGATCGCAGACGAACTCGGTGATCTGTTGTTGCAAGTAGTTCTTCAAGCGCAGGTCGCAAAAGATCAGCAGCAATTTGATCTCACTACCGTTGCCAAGAACATCACCGCAAAACTGATTCGTCGTCATCCGCACGTATTTGACAATCTCGAAGTTCAAAGCATCGACGAAGTGCATCAGAACTGGGAAAAAATCAAAGCGACAGAAAGCCAGGAGGAACCAAAATTAAGCGACAAACTGAGAAAATATGCTCGATCGCTCCCTCCTCTCATGGCAGGCATGAAAATTTCCCAAAAAGCCGCAAAAGCTGGCTTTGAATGGGACTCGATCGATGGCGTTTGGGACAAGTTTCACGAAGAATTAGCCGAATTCCAGTACGCGCTTCAACACGAAAGTAAAGCGAACCAGCAAGCAGAACTCGGAGATTTACTATTTACGATCATTAATCTGGCCAGATGGACAGACCTTGATCCGGCTGAAGCACTCCAGGGAACAAACGATCGCTTCATTCAGCGCTTAGTTCAGATGGAGAACGTGGTCGATCGGCCTTTATCCGAGTATTCGCTTGAAGAGCTAGAGCAGTTTTGGCAGCAGGCGAAAGCAAAACTTGCTCAGGAGCGATCGTAAAACAAATGCAGAATTTACCTCTTTCTCAGGTACAATTACTAAAGTTTGAAGGGGAGTAGCTGCTGATTTATTCAGCCCGCTTGAATCAACACACTGGCGATGAGCCTGGTTCAAGCGACAAAGACACACTGAATCTTCAGTACCTTTGTAAGCGAGACTTTCACGAAGTTCACAGACTGCTGTGAGCTTGGTGGAGTCGTTTTTTTCCTCGCATCAAGCTCACTCAGTTCATCACTACGCACGATCTGAGAGGAGCTTATGTTAACGGCATTTACAGCAGGTTTGTTGCTCATTACCGTTTCGGAGTTGGGTGATAAGACGTTCTTTATCGCGATGTGTTTAGCGATGCGTCATTCCCGCCGATATGTGTTTGCCGGAGCAATTCTAGCGTTGGCGGCGATGACGCTGCTCTCGGTGCTCTTGGGTCATGTTGCCGCACTTCTCCCCAAACAATTCATTTATTGGGGCACGATCGTCCTGTTTATCGGGTTCGGCCTTAAGATGCTTTTCGATGCCAGCAAAATGCCTGTTGAGTGTCGCGAGAAGTCGTTAGTTGCGAGTGTAGACTGTGCTTCTGATGCCGAACGAGAAGCACTCGAAGCGGTTTCCCAAGCCGAAGCCAGTCTTCGCAAAAAAACGCCGTTTGCGATCACGCTAGAGGCGTTTACTTTGACGTTTATCGCAGAGTGGGGTGATCGAACGCAGATCAATACAATGGTGCTTGCTGCATCGAATAATGTGATCGGCGTCACGATCGGAGCAATTTTGGGTCACGCAATTTGCTGTGCGATCGCAGTTTTCGGGGGTCGCTTGATTGCTTCGCACATTTCAGAGCGCACCGTCACGCTCGTCGGTGGAATTCTGTTCTTCGTGTTCGCACTCGTGACCTGGTTCGAGGGCATGTAAACCGTAAAATGGGCGATACAAGATTCGAACTTGTGGCTTCATCCCTGTCAAGGATGCACTCTACCACTGAGTTAATCGCCCGTGATTAAATATAGTATCAAACTGCTGAAAAATTGTCTAGTCTTTTGAATCTGAGAACTCCAATCGATTCGGAGTTCTCAGCGAAAATTAGACCGAGTCAGGCTTCCGAACTCGTTCTTCGATGTCTTCCAGCGTTTTTAAAACGAGGCGTTTTGCTTGTAGTCTCCAGCCGATTTTTTGAACTTGAAACGCGATCGCGCCCCCCGCGATCGTGGCAATAAAATCGAGCGGTTGCGACATCGAAATTCCGAGCAGCAAGCCTAATCCCGCAATTCCCCAAAACGGAAGGGCAAGGGTTTGGCGTTGCTCCTCGATCAGTTTATTGATTGGATCGGTTGGGATGTCCGCTAGAAGTTGCTCTTTAACCTGTTTTTGCTCTGCTGCCGATACGGATAAACCAATTTTTTGGCGGAGCTTTTCGATTTTGCGGGCATCGGTGCTGTACTGCGTCAGTTCATCTTCCGCCATCAGAATTAAGCGATCGTACTGTCCCATTCTTTTTACCTAACTCGCCTCTTTTATTCTTCATCAAAATCTAGCTTTCAACGCTGCCGATCGCATCAAGAGCGCGATCACACTCAACGCCAAGATTCCCATAATTCCGGCTAATGGATTGCGATCGATCCCCGTCACCCAGGCTGGAGCGCGATTCGAGGCTGCAATTAACTGCCCAACGTTCACTAGGTAATAGCTCCAAACTAAACCTGCATGAAATCCAATCGACCATCCTAACCGTCCCTGTGTGGCTCGTTTTCCCCACACCAAAATCAATCCCAGAATCAGCAGCGCTGGAAGTTGAGGACGAATTCCATGTACCAACGCAAAGAAGATGCTACTCGCGCAAAGTGAGACGTTAGCCGAGTATCCGCGATCGAGTTCATTCAATAACCATCCGCGAAATAGTAATTCTTCGGCAAACCCGATCGCGATCGCCATCACGCCGCCTTCTAAAGCGATTCGCAGGAAGGGACTCGAAGGAGCTTGCCATTGCACCCAGCCCAGAATTCCTGCAAGCACAAACAGGAGAAACAGACTGCCAAAGCCGATCGCTAATCCCTGCAAAAAATTTCTGAGATTCTGGCGCGGCTGTCTCAAGCCGTAGGCTCTAAACAAAGGCTCACGATAAACAAATCGCCCCCAGAATTTGACTAAAACAATAAATTCTAGATACAGAACAACGAGCGTCAAAATCGAAGCGAGATTTCGAGCCGCATCGGTTACACCGTAAAACACGCTGATTGCCCACTCGATCGGAAGTTTCAACGGCAGCCACAGCACTAACAGCATTAACACAAATAGCCCAATCCGAATCGGAGTTGGGCGATGAGAAATAGCAGCAAAATTAACTTTCAAGCGGCGTTGGAATTATTCGTCAGGCTCGATCGTACTATCCAACCCTTTCATTTTCAGCGTCTCGCTATAAAATTCTGCGTGTTCCTGAGCGCAAGTAATCACGAGTCCTACACCACTATTGTGAGTTTCCATCATGATATTGACGGCTTGCGGCTGGGTCAGACTCGGAACCGTTTCTATCAACGCCTGCACCACATATTCCATCGTGTTGTAATCGTCGTTATGTAATAAAACACGATAGCGCGGCGCAAGTTTTCGAGTTGTTGAACGCTTTTCAATGGTTTCAACAGACACAGTTCTATCCTCTCCGTTAACGATTAGGGTTCAGTTGTATGGACAGAAGATTTCCACCCGATTAAGCGTCGTGATTTCAAGTGAACTGACTCATCAGTCCAGTACAGCATTCGGGTAGAAAAAAATGTGCGATGCCTTTGGCACACGCGGACGTACTCGTGTCTAGCTTAGCGATTCTTCACGATGCGCGTCGCTTCCATTCTAGCCATATTGCTTCAAATCGATCAATTAGAAGCGAGTAGCGGTTTATTCAATCAAAATTTTAGAATTGAGGCTGGTCTGATCCAATTCTTACAACCCCTATGGTTGACGATTTTCAGCAGTTTAATTTTCAACCCTACCAAATCGTTTATCTCGAACACGACCGATCGCGCCTCTATGCCGAAGTGGTGCAGTACGTGGAGACAAGACACCTGTGTTGGGTAAGACCGATCGCACTCGTTACGGCTCCAGAATGGGCAGGTTGGACGGAGTACGATCGTTTAAGGGTGCAGAACCTTCAGGATGGCTCTGATTTAATGTGTCCTGCCGCTTTATTTCAAGAAGCATTAGATGTTGAAGTATTACCCCTACTCGCTCGGCTTGGCGCAGAGTTTAAAGATAAAAATCCGCTCTCTCATCGTTATCTGCATCAATTTATTCGCGATATCTGGCAGGCACGCCCAGAGCTATTTGGAAATAAAGAATCCTAAATTTCTTAGCTCTTATACTTATAGAGGGCTATTCTCCAAAGCAGTGAGAGAATCAGCCTAACTCAGAAAAAGCACAAGTTTGTATAAATCTCTACAGTTTATTAACATAACCCTTCACCGGAAAATTTAAACAATCATCGCGATCGAATAAAGTTTCTGCAAAATCTCAGCGCTTTTCTGGCTGTTATGGAGAGAGTCCAGTTATCGTCAGAGCGTTCACAAGAAAATCGTGTTTGAGATCGTAAAGTTATGCAGAGTTTGCTCGTTCATCCCCAAGCTGCCATCATTCGTCCTTGCGGCTCCCTGAATGCTGCAAATGCCGCAGAGTTGCGACAGCAACTGCATACTGCCATGTTGTCTGAGCAAAATAACGCCCTATTAATCGATATGAGCCAGGTAGAGTCGTTGGATAGCGCAGGTTTGATGACGCTAGTTTCAACGTTAAACCTCGCCCAGGAAAACCGAAAGCAGTTCTGCCTTTGTTCTGTTCCCGTATCCGTCCGAATTGTGTTTGAACTAACTCAGCTCGATCGCGTCTTCGAGATTTTTGAGAACGTAGCTGCATTTGAACGGACAAGAGCTTAAATGCGCCTTGCTTTTGGAACAGGCATCAAGCGATCGTCGATATACTAAGAAATCGCTCGTATGTTCAACAAAGGCAAGGTGAATTGTGGCAGTTGCAGTAGAAGCTCTTTTGACAACAGATATTCTGCGTCCGGCTCGATATCTTGGCAATGAGCTAGGAGCCGTTCACAAGCCCTGGAATAACGCAACGGTGCGATGGGTGTTGACTTACCCAGAAATCTATGAAGTTGGGGCATCGAATCTCGGCCATATTATTCTTTACAGCATTCTGAACACTCAGCCGCGTCAGTTGTGCGATCGAGCCTATCTTCCTGCGCCTGACCTTGCGGCGAAACTACGCGAAACGAAAACGCCTTTATTTGCGGTGGAATCACGCCGCCCATTAACAGATTTCGACATTCTTGGATTTAGCCTCAGTTACGAACTCGGCGCGACGAATATTCTTGAAATGCTCGACCTTGCAGGAATTCCACTGACCTGGAAGGCACGCTCGGAGGCTGATCCCCTGATTTTTGCAGGCGGACAAACTGCGACTTCAAACCCTGAGCCTTACGCCGATTTTTTCGATTTTGTTGCTTTGGGCGATGGAGAAGAGCTTTTACCGGAAATCGGGTTAGTGGTCGAAGAAGGTAAAGCCGCAGGATTGAGCCGAGAAGAACTGCTACTGGATCTCGCCCAAGTTCCTGGCGTTTATGTGCCGCGATTTTACGAGATGGCTCCAAACGGTTCGGTGCATCCGAATCGCCCAGATGTGCCCAAGCGGATTCTGCGACGGGTCGCCACACCGATTCCAGCGTATTCGATCGGGCTTGTTCCCTATGTGCAAACCGTCCACGATCGCTTAACGATCGAAATTCGGCGCGGTTGTACCAGAGGGTGCCGATTCTGCCAGCCGGGAATGCTGACTCGTCCAGCGCGAGATGTCGAACCTGAACAGGTGGTAGACGCGATCGAGACGGGCATGAGGGCGACCGGATATAACGAATTCTCGCTGCTGTCGCTGAGTTGCTCCGATTACCTAGCGCTGCCAGCGGTCGGAGTCGAAATCAAGAATCGATTAAAAGGAGAAAATATCTCGCTGTCGTTGCCGAGTCAACGGGTCGATCGCTTCGATGAAAACATTGCCAACATCATCGGCGGCACTCGTCAAATGGGGATTACTTTCGCCCCAGAAGCCGGAACCCAACGGATGCGCGACATTATCAACAAAGGGCTGACCAATGAAGAGCTACTGCGCGGCGTGAAAACGGCTTTCGAGCAGGGCTGGGACAAAATCAAGCTGTACTTTATGATTGGGCTTCCCGGTGAAACCGATGCGGACGTTTTAGGAATTGCGGATACGATTCGGTGGCTGCGGCGAGAATGCACGAAACAAGGACGCAGACGGTTAGATTTCAACGTCACCATTTCTAACTTCACGCCAAAACCCCATACTCCGTTTCAATGGCATTCGGTCTCAACGGCTGAATTTAAGCGCAAACAAGCATTACTGAGAGACGCATTTCGATCGATCAAAGGCGTAAAAATTAATTTCACCGACACCCGGATTTCAGCGATGGAAGATTTTGTCGGTAGAGGCGATCGCCGACTCGCGCCAGTGGTGCAACGCGCTTGGGAGCTTGGTGCAGGCATGGATTCTTGGTGGGAGAGCCTAGAAAAAGCGTTTGGCGCGTGGACACAAGCGATCGACGAAGCAGGCGTAACCTGGAAATATCGCCAAGTCGAAAGTGGGGAATGGAATATTTTCGAGGCAAACGAATCGATTTCGCTCGATGCGCCTCTGCCTTGGGATCACCTAGATACCGGAATTGATAAAAAGTGGCTGAAAGAGGATTTACAAAAAGCGCTGGAAGCCGCGATCATTCCTGATTGCTCGTTTGAAGGCTGTTCTCACTGCGGCGTTTGTGGGGTCGATTTTGGACACAATATTGTGGTTCCACCCCTTGAAATTCCTGAATTTTCGGGGCACTTTCAGCCCAACCAAACACGAGCGCAACGATTACGAGTTCGGATGGGCAAACAAGGCGAAATGGCATTACTGAGCCATCTGGATATGATGCGATTGTTCGATCGTGTCGTCCGTCGTGCTTCGATCCCGATTACGTTTACAGGTGGATTTCACCCTTCGCCTCGAATTGTCCCTGCTAGTGCCCTACCGCTCGGAGTGAGTAGCTCTGGTGAAATCGTCGATTTTGAATTAACGCAATCGATGGACGTGGAAGAGTTTCGCGATCAACTCGCGGCTCAACTTCCAGCAGACCTTCCAATCTATGAGATTGAAGAAGTCAATCCACAACAACCCGCAGCAGCCGTATTACTGCAAAAAGCCGAGTATCAGCTCGAAGTGGCAGCCGAAACCGAGGCAGATTGGCAAGCCTGGATCGCTCAGGTCTTGGCAAAGTCTGAAATTTTACTAGAGCAAACGACAAAATCGGGGAAAACCTACCCGTTAGACGTGCGCGATCGCTTATTTGCACTGCAATTGCTTGAATCGACTGCGGAAAAAGCCACGTTGCAGTACATCGGGAGTTGCCAGAACGATGGAACGTTATTAAAGCCAGAGCAGATGATTAAGATTCTTGAGCAGGTGGCGGAACAAGAACTCCATCTTTTAACGATTCACCGCTCCCAGCTATTTTTGGCGTAATCAAACTTTCTTTTACTTCACGCCTCAAATTCAAATCGTCAAAACTGGTACGGATGCAGATTCGCACGTTATAATGCTTTGCATCACAGCCTGTAGTGAGCTAAGAATCCCCGTAGATGCTGTCGGGTGTTGGTCTTAGAGTCTTACTCAGGCTGTTTGCCAGATTTTCGCTATTCTTCATCCAGATGCAGCGGACAATTGTGATCGCTGCCTGTTTGATCGAAGTTCACTCGTTGACTGTCTATCGTCAGAGTGAGGATCGGTTTGAGATCGTCGGTTTTTCAGAACCACTCACGCTGAACACTGCTCGGACTGATTGCGTTTTAGATACGCGATTTGAGGGGTCACACTCCTGTTTTTTCGTTGCGAAAGAAGCGAAACTTCAAAGCTTCGATCGCCTCCCAGATTTGAGGAAATTGAATGCCAAAGCAAATTGTAATTGCTGAGCAGCATCGAATCGCTGCTGTATTTTCAGAAGATCAAATTCAAGAATTAATTGTTGCCACCGGAAGTCATCAGGTGAGCGACATCTATTTAGGAATTGTCGAGAACGTTTTACCTGGAATTGATGCTGCATTTGTCAACATCGGTGACGCTGAACGAAACGGATTTATTCATGTTTCGGATTTAGGACCCTTGCGACTCAAGCGATCGGCTGGATCAATCACGGAACTGCTTGCCCCGCAGCAAAAAGTTCTCGTCCAGGTGATGAAAGAGCCGACCGGAAACAAAGGTCCGCGCTTGACCGGAAATATCTCGATGCCGGGTCGCTATCTGGTGTTGATGCCCTACGGTCGTGGCGTAAACTTGTCGCGTCGAATTCGCAACGAGAACGAACGCAACCGCCTGAGAGCTTTAGCGATTCTGATTAAACCCGCTGGAATGGGAATCGTCATTCGCACCGAAGCCGAAGGAATGCCCGAAGAAGCCATTATGGAGGATTTAGAAGCGCTCCAACGGCAGTGGGAAGCCGTTATGGAGGAAGCAGGTTCAACTCGTGCGCCTGCCCTATTGAACCGAGATGATGATTTTATTCAAAAAGTTCTGCGGGATGTTTATAGTTCTGATGTCAATCGGATCGTTGTCGATTCTCACACTGGATTAAAGCGGGTTAAACAGCAGTTATTAAACTGGGGCGGCGGAAAAGCACCTCAGGGTATTCTGATCGATCATCATCGCGATCGCATTTCCATCCTCGATTATTTCCGCGTCAATGCCGCTATTCGAGAAGCGCTGAAGCCGAGAGTGGATCTGCCCTCCGGTGGATATATCATCATCGAACGCACCGAAGCGCTGACCGTAATTGATGTGAACTCTGGTTCGTTTACGCGATCGGCAACCGCCAGAGAAACTGTACTCTGGACAAACTGCGAAGCGGCAACGGAAATTGCTCGACAGTTACGCTTGAGAAATATTGCAGGCGTGATTATCGTAGACTTCATCGACATGGAGTCGCGACGTGACAAGTTGCAGGTTTTAGAGCATTTCAATAAAGCGCTGCGATCGGACAAAGCGAAACCGCAGATTTCTCAACTCTCAGAACTCGGTCTCGTCGAACTGACCCGGAAGCGGCAAGGAAAGAACATCTACGAATTGTTTGGTCGTCCTTGTCCCACTTGTGGCGGTTTAGGGCACGTCGTTCACCTGCCTGGAGAAGTTGATGCTGCTGAAGAAGGTGAAAGCCTAGAGCAGCGCCCTGCAGCTCGATACGCTCCTTCAGGACGGACTGAGCCTCGACGAGAACTTGCACCGCCTGCAACCGAGGCTTTCTGGGAAGGCGATGACTTAGACGGCGATGCAGGTGAATCAGATTTAGAGCTTCTGCATCATCCGAGTTATCAAGAGCGGGGTCGATCGGCAAGAAGTCGTCGCCGTCGTCCTCGAATCGGGGAAGAAGCGCCGCGTGAGTTTACCCGCAGTGAGGCTCCAGTGCGCGAGACTCCAACCAAGCCGAGCCGTTGGGAAGAATCCGGCACCCGCCCCAATGGGTTTTCGCCCCCTGCTCCGACGCTAGTTCCACGATCGACCGACTACACGCCAGAACCTGTGGCTGAGGTGCCCCCTGAAGAAGCGCCGCGTGAAAATCGCTATGAAGATCGGCGAAACAATCGTTCTTCGAGACGCGATCGATTTAACAAAACTCCGGCTGAACCGCCCGAAGTCGTTTATGTCGAAATGACTCCCGACGAGCAGGAAGTTTATGCCTGGATGGGAATTTCACCGCTGATTCTGTCAAATCAAGAAGTTAAGAATCCGAAATCTGCGATCGTTTCGGTTCTACTTCCCGGAGAAGCGCCTCCTCCTGAAGCAGTTCAAGCTCCAGTTCAAACCGAGGAAGCCGCTACAGCGGAAATTCCAGAGGATAAAGAATCTGCGAATCAGCTTGTAGAAGCACCGATTCAAGAAGACGCACCTGAGATTGCAGTAGAGATTGAAGCGGCAGAAGTTGAAGCGCCCGAACCGGAGGCAGCGCCCGAACCCGAAGAGGATACCCCAATCAGACGCAGACGGCGGCGATCGTCGGCAACGGTGACGGAATAACGTGCCGCAGAATCCGACCTTAGGAACGGAGCAGTCTTTGTGGAAGCAAGGACTGCTCCGTGTTGCAGGTGTAGACGAAGCGGGTTTAGGCTGTCTCGCAGGTCCGATCGTTGCGGCTGCCGTTCTCATCCCGCCTCAGTGCAAAATGCTGGAGGGAGTTCGAGATTCTAAACTGCTCTCTGCATCAGCTCGATCGCGCTTATTTAATCAGATAAAAGCAAGCGCGGTCAGCGTTGGAGTGGGAATCGCAACGGTTCGCGAAATTGAGCAAATCAATGTTTTACGGGCATCCTATCTCGCGATGCAGCGGGCGCTCTCTCGGATTGCGCCCTATGATCATGCGTTGATTGATGGTCGTCCGATTAAGCAAGCTGACCTTGGTTTACACACTGCGATCGTCGATGGCGATGCAATTTGTTATGCGATCGCTTGCGCTTCGATCGTTGCAAAAGTGCGGCGAGATCGCTTCATGCAGCGACTCGCCAAACGATTTCCTCAATACGGTTGGGAGCGTAATGTCGGGTATGGAACCAAGCAGCATCTTGAAGCGATTGAAACTTACGGCATCACGTCTCATCATCGTCGCACCTATGCCCCAATTCAGCGAACCATGCAGAAGTTAGCGCTTAATTTAGAGGATTAACCGCGATCGGATGAGTTGGAGTGTTCGTCTCCATTTGCAGCGCTACCCAATTCCGGTAGTCTTCTAGCAACTGGTAGAGCAAACGCTGCTTAACGGTGGACAAAACACTCAGCAGCAAACTATTTCCAGCCGTTTCAATCAAGGGGCGAGGCATAAAGGTAAACGGTGGTGGAAGCTCAACCTCAACAGCTAAATCTGCCTGTCCCCTCAAATAAGTCAAGCCATGCTGTTGACAGGGAGAAAGCTGCCCCTGCAAGTCGAGTAAAAACTGGTCATACTCAATTCCGCGCAATTCGCAGGCAATCGATCGTAAATTAATCGCCGCCGTTTCAGTTGCCCAAATTCGCATATCAACGACAGGCTGAATCGATAGCGTCATAAAACTTAATGGGCGCATCTTCAGCCGATAAATTTCTTCATCCAATAGCTCAATCTGACTCGATGCTGCCAGTGCATTCACCACTCGCTGAGGCTGCCGGAGATAATTTGTAATATGAATAGGCTGCTCTGGAACAACAATTTCGACGCCAAGCGAGGCAGAGAACCGAGTATCCATCAGGGAATGGTTATCCAAAGGAGTTTACATTATGAACTAATTTTAAGAGCCTTTTCAGGAATCCATGTTCACCTTTTGAAATATAAACCTATTTAGTTAGCTGAAAGATTACGGTTTTACAAAACTCAGCAGAATATAGAAATGAATTTAAATTTGGAAAACAGGCGATGACACAGACGATCGCGCATCTAGGACCGAACGGAACCTACACGGAAGCTGCTGCACTGAAATATTTAACCTGGTTAACTCAAACAGGCAATGAAACTGCGTTTCTTTGTTCCTATCCCAGCATCACGCAGGCTTTAGAAGCGGTGGCAAAAGAGCAAGCGCATTTTGCAGTCGTTCCAGTTGAAAACTCGATCGAAGGAAGCGTGACGATGACGCTTGATGCCCTTTGGCGACTCGATACCCTCAAGATTCAACACGCGATCGTGCTGCCCATCAACCATGCTCTGCTCTCGATTGCAGAGCGCCTAGATGAGATTCAAACGGTCTACTCTCATCCCCAGGCTCTAGCTCAATGTCAGAATTGGCTTGATCGCAATCTTCCCAATGTTCAGTTAATTGCCGCAAACTCAACCACCGAAGCATTACAGCATTTAGGCGAAGACCAGACGATCGCCGCAATTTCCTCGCAAAGAGCCGCACAGCTTTATAGTCTGCCGATTCTTGCCTCTCCGATTAATGATCATCCAGAAAATTGCACTCGCTTTTTGGTTCTGAGTCTTGATCAATCTCCTGGTGGAAGCCGGACTTCTCTCGCTTTTAGTGTGAGTGCAAACAAACCTGGCGTACTACTGAAACCGCTTCAGATCTTTGCAGAGCGGGGAATTAACTTGAGCCGAATTGAATCTCGTCCGACGAAGCGATCGCTAGGAGATTACGTTTTCTTCGTCGATTTAGAAGCTGATACTCGCCAAGGTGCCATTCAAGCTGCACTCGCTGAATTGACAACTTGTACAGAAACACTGAAGGTTTTTGGCAGCTATAGCGTTCTGCCCTCAGGCTAAGCTTCCTGATTCAGAATCGCTACGGGTTCAGGAATGGATAAAGGCTGAAGCGGTTTAAGCTTTGTGTCTTCCTCTAGCTTTGCTCCAATCTCTAATGGTTCTTCTTGAGGAACTGGTAATCCATCCAGAGGCGGCGGCACTTGGGAAGAAGATGCAATGGTTGGTTTCACTAGCTGATCGACTGCTTGCTTCACAAACATTTGTAGAAATGGCAGGCGGCGATTTTGCTCAAACACCTTTTGCATGATTCGTTGCAGGACATCCTGCTTAATTTCTCCAGTCGGCTCGTCCTCAAAATACTCAATTAGAGTTAATCCAGCCATTCGAGTTAAGTAAGCTGCACTCACCCCTTGAATGAGCCCACCCGCAACAAAGGTAATAGCGTTTGTTTTAAGGATGCTGGCGATCGCTTGCGTCGAAACTTCAACCAATCCTAGCTTCACCATCACGCTTGCCATCGTGGTCGCAACCGTTTTCGCCTGCTCTAGCGTAAATTTACGCTGATACAAGTTACTCAGATCCATCACCATCTGCCCATTAATTGCCGCAGTTGCAAGTAGATCTAATGCTGGAAAAGGATTTGCAAACGTTGTTCCTGCTACAACCCACTGAGCTTGGTCAATCCGGGGCGTGGCTCGATCGCGTCGCACTCGATTCAGTGCCGATTTCGCCTCAGCCTGAACTGCGGTAACGTTGCTGAGTGAGCTTGTTAAAACGAGCTGCTGTCCTTCCTGCAAGAGAATTTGATTCAAGCGATCGAGCAGTGGCAAAATTTGCGGCTCTGGCTTTTCTAGCCATTCTTTGAAGGTGCCATCTGATTGATGCTGCCGAATTTTTAGAGATTTCGGATTCGTCGCGATCGCAATCACATCTTGAGGTGCAAGAATTCCTGACATGCGATCGCGCAGATGATTCAAGATCATTTGCTGCGTTTCGGGTAGATACTGATCTTGTTTATTAAATAGGAGAATTAATCGTTTGCCGACGGCAGTAATTTGTTGAATCGCTTGAAATTCGGTTGAGGTTAAATCGCTATTGGTCACAAATAAAACGACATCTGCCGATCGTGCAAGTTTCCAAGCATCTCTTTCCGCAATAATTCCACTATCAGTAGCTGCAAATAATTCTGGCGTATCTTGAACTACAAGCTTTTGTGAAACCTCGTTCGCCCAGCGATATTCTAATAGATTGACAAGCATCGTTTTACCAACGGCTTTTCCGCCCATAACCGCAAAGCGAATTTCTTCGCGATTTAAGTCTGAAGTGATCTGATAGATCTGCGATCGCAGATCTGAGAGTTGCTGAGCGCTACCATCGATTGTTAAATCCTGAGTCTCGACCGCCAACAAGTCCAATAAGCCCTTCGCCTGAGCTAGCTCATTCTGCACTCGATTCAGAGAGACTGGCTCAACTCGAATTTTTGGAGTGTCATCTTTTTGAAATTTCAGTGCCACCCAAGCCACTCCGCTTCCAATCACGATCGCAGGAAGCCAGTCTCCCAGAGTATGCGTCAAATTTTCTAGAATCCAGAGCGAGAGGGTCGCGCCAATTCCGCCAAAAACTAACGATCGCTGCCACGAAATAGACATTCTTAATACATTTGCAGATCACTGATTTCCAGGATAAGCCAAAGTTCCTCAGTTGACCTGCCCCAATAGAAATCCACTTAAACGTGAAAAAGCCCCCCGGATTTCGGGGGGCTTCCTCTTGCTCAAACCACTAGCGATTAGCCATTGATTGCAGGAGCAGACAGTGCAACCGGAGCCGCTTCACCGGCTGCCAAGTCGAGCGGGAAGTTGTGAGCGT
>JACJNX010000044.1 GCA_014695255.1 Cyanobacteria bacterium FACHB-63 | reverse complement strand
GACCGATTTATTTGCAACTTAGACCTGGAGCCAAGCCAAATTAAATCTCATCCCAACTACTCAAGCCTTTGCAATTACGGCATTATCGCCGCATAATTCTGTCCGAAGTATTGATGTTCTGTTGCTCGAATTTTTGCGTTGCTCTCTAACTGTGTTGCCCTCCCCAAAACCTATGGCATACAAAATCTCTGGCGATTGTGAAGGATGCGATGTCTGCCGCCCGCAATGTCCGACTGGAGCAATCCGACTCGAAGAGAATGGAGACTTCTGGATCAATCCAGTGCTGTGTAACAACTGTGAAGGTTTTTTTGATCAGCCTCAGTGTGTATCTGCTTGTGATCTGAATGTTCCGATTCCTTATCAAGCGATGAAAGGACGGTCTAGGATTGTTGAGACAAGACCGATCACTAGCCCTGAATTGTTTACTAACGGCAAGAATAGTCCATTTGCGTCTGCGATCGCGGTTTGGGAAGCTTGTAATCTACTTGCTCAACGCAGATCTCTACCCTGGCAAGCTCAGGATGAGACGCTAGTTTATCAGCGTATAGTTCATCATGGTCAAGGTTTGATCACACTTAGATTGGCAGATGAACTATACGCTGATCCCCCGATCGCTGCGAAAAAAGAAGACGCGATCGAGCTTTTAGAGGAGATGGATATTCGATCGGCTTGTCTGCATTTGCTTTATGCAGCTTATGCAACAACCTTAGAAAAGCCCTGGGAAGAAGAATTCGTGATCGGGGATCATCAAATCGAAGCTTATCTCGGACTGGACAAACGCAAGGATCTGAGTAAGCCTGTGAAGCTAAATTTGATCAAAGATTTAGCAGAAACGCCTTGTGGGTTAATGGTAGCGATCAACTTTCCCAGACAAGGTAAAGTTCCTGCATTTTCACTATCTGAAAGTCGTTTGTGGCATTTACAAGAAGTGCAGCATCATTTTCAAGAAGATGATTTAGGCTGCAAGCATTTAGTCGGCCTAACCTTTAGAGTGAAAGCTGGAGCTTGGGCTAAATACTTTCTGAACAAACAGGACTGCAAGGATCAATCGGCATTCTATCAGTATGGGAATCTGCCGAAATCTTTAATATCCGCAGTCATGAGCATCTGGCAGCAGCATGAAGGAGCAGCAAGAATGCTGTTATGGTTGCTATTCAAAAGCCGGATTGGAAAGGAGCAACGGGTCACAGTTCCAACCTTAATGCGGATTGCTTATGGTGAAGGTAAAGTTACTCTCGCCAATGCTCAACGCGAAGAACGTAAGCGGATTGTGAGAGCATTTGAAAGCGATCTGGCAGTGCTGGAGAACTATGGAGTCAAGCCAGAGTTTGATCCAGTGACTTATCCGCCTGAAATTCGTCCCTTGTGGTCAAAGCTGGCAGATTTGCCCGATGATGCTGAAGAAGCGTTGGAATTTTGGCTGAATGATGGTAGCGGAGATTCACGTTTAACTGATGCTGCTCCGCGTGGCAAATGGAATCTATTAATCAATGCTCGAATTCTATCGTTTACGCTGCCTACAGATTGGGAGCAATCTTTAGAATTGCAGAAAAAAAGAAAGCGCCAAACTAAAAAGCAACAACGGGCTAAAAGCTTGGCTTCACCCGTAATGCTATCCAGTGAAGAGATTGTCGCTGCTCGAAAGAATGTTGGATTGAGTCAGCGACAGCTTGCAGAACAGGCGGGTAAAAGTCAAAGCTGGATTCGGGATATTGAGAACGGACGCTTTCAGGTGAAGGCTCAAGACCAAGCGGTGCTGAAGAAGGTGTTAGGGCTTTGAGGATAGATTTTTTAATAGATCTGCGATCGCATGAGGTTCCATCCCGCTCAACCGCTTTTTCCCAGGCATCAACATGATGTTGGGAGCCATTGAGCATTTACCTAAACAATCAGATTGTTCAACGTCGGCAACAGTATGGAGGTTGCGATCGCGCAGGGTTTCTTCTAATGCCTGATGCTGTTTGCGTCCACCTCTGCGCTGACACTTGGAATTTTGACAGACTAAGATTCTGAACGAAGACTTATTCGGCTTGAATTTGACACTCTCTTCTCTGGATGGGTCAGCTCTGAGAACTTGCTGGGCGGTGAGCTTTAAGGTGCCTGTTTTTGAATCGATGCTTTGTTTACCGATTACTTGAATTGGGTCGAGAGGGCGGAGGAGGGCGGATTGTTCGATCGAGCGGAAGATATCAGCCCGGACTTGCTTAGATAGCTTGATTTGGATTTCTTGGTCTGCGACAGCCATTCGGAGATACTTTAGCTTCTCACGATCGACAACAAAGGCGAGAAACTGTCCTTTAAGGCAGAAAATGGGAGACTGAGGATCTTCAAGCATAGGACAAGGTTGAATTAAGGGACAAGGTTGAATTAAGGGACAAGGTTGAATTAAGGGATAATGTGAGAAGAGATAGACTCTGCGAAAGGACTATTGATACTCTTTAAACATCCTCTAAGTAAGAAGGAGATGAAGAGTAACTATCTCCCCATCCCCCTATCTTCATATCGATGCCTTACGCGATTCGACGCGCCTCTACGGTTTGTGGTAGTCGCATCGGTTCTTCCATCACGGGCATTGCTAGCTCCCAACCATTTGCCAGCGTATAAACTTTGCCTGTTGGAGTATCGGTTTGCTCAACAACTTCTTCTTCTAGATCTTTCTTGGCAACATAAACCACTAAATGACCGATCGAGTTTTTGCGTAACATAACTTTCATGAGGTTTCCTCTGCGGATTCTAGTTCTTTACTGCGACAACCAATCACAAATCCGGAGTGCAGAAAATGAACTGCATAGATGTAATAGGTTTGCAGAAATGTTCCAATACTAACGACATAGCCTGTTTCGCCTTTTTTCGCCAATGTCACACCGATGTCTTGTCCAGGAAAGGTTCCATCATTGCGAATCAAGCGGCGAACTCGAACTTTGTGCCCAATGTCGTAAATCGGATCGTTATCAATTTCAATTTCATCAGCTTGCATAAAACACTCCTATCGAGGGACTAAACTTAACAGTTCTTCAGTGGTCAAACTGCGCTTCAATTGCACTGATAAATTCCGTACCGAATCTACAATCGATCGTGTCTCTTCTAGCTCAAGCATGATGCCATGCTGGGCTAATAGATTCGAGACGAGATGCTTTCCTGAATGTTTGCCTGCAACCAAACGACGCTGCCAGCCCACTTCTTCAGGCGAAAATGGCTCATAAGTGCTGGGATTTTTTAGCACTCCATCCCCGTGAATTCCAGCTTCGTGCGTGAAAGCATTAGAACCTACGATCGCTTTCCAGGGCGGAACTGTGCTATTAGATGCCTTGGAAACCACCCGCGACAAAGCAAGTAGCTGTGACGTATCAATCCCGGTATTGATGTTATAAGCTTGCTTAAGGCTCATGACAACTTCTTCAAGAGCAGCATTTCCGGCGCGTTCACCTAGACCATTTACGGTTGTATTTACTGAGGTTGCACCCGCTTTAATCCCTGCAAGAGCATTCGCGGTTGCAAGTCCCAGATCATTGTGAGTGTGCATCTCGATCGCAATCGTCGAATGTTCAACCAGGAATTTCACTTTGTTAAAGGTACTAAACGGGTCGAGAATGCCCACCGTGTCACAAAACCGAAATCGAGAAGCGCCCCATTCTTGAGCATAAAGCGCCACATCTAACAGAAACGTTTCATCAGCTCTCGAAGAATCTTCACCGCCGACCGAAACATACAATCCATGATCGATCGCAAAGCAAATCGTATCTCTGAGCCGTTCTAACACTGATCGCCATTGTCCTTGAAACTTTGCCGCGATTTGAATCTCTGAGACTGGGATTGAGATGTGAACCCGCTTAAGACCGCAAGCGATCGAAGCTGCAATGTCAGAAATAACGGCGCGATTCCAGCCGAGAAGCTTTGCATTGAGACCAAGTTGAGTAATGGCTTTGATTGCTTCGGTTTCGGGTCGTCCCATTGCTGGAATGCCAATTTCTAGTTCTTGGACACCGATATCATCAAGGAACTTAGCGATCGCAATTTTTTCCTCAATCGTAAATGCAACGCCTGCGGCTTGCTCTCCGTCTCTTAAAGTAGTGTCATTAATTTGAATGGTGTTCATCGTCGTGGCTTATGATTGCTACTAAGAAAGTGGTGGAAAGACAGTCCCACCACTTGAGATCGGTTTTAGCGGATCAAGTCATACGAGATGTCGGTCTTGGCTGGAATAATCGTGTTGCGATCGAGTTCATCCAGCAGCGTATTGACGATCCAGTTCAGTAGGTTGATTGCACCCTTGTAACCATAGGTTTCGTAGCGGTGCAGATGATGACGATCGAAGATTGGATAACCGATGCGAACCAAGGGTGTGTGAGTGTCGCGCCAGAGGTACTTACCGTAGGAGTTACCAATCAAGAGGTCAACAGGTTCGGTGAAGAGCAATGAGCGTAGGTGCCACAGGTCTTTACCACCCCAGATTTTCGCTGAACTACCAAACGGAGTTGCATCAAGTACCGCTTGTAGTTCCGCTTCAAACACAGGATTACTATTGGTGACAACAATGTGAGTCGGTTCGGCTCCAATCTCTAACAAGAATTGTACTAAACCAAAGACTAGATCTGGATCACCATAGAGAGCAACTTTCTTACCGTGCAGCCACGCTTGCGAATCCGTTAGCGCATCAACCGCCCGTCCGCGTTCGTCTTCAAGTTCTTTCGGAATGGGTTGACCTGTGAGTTCAGACAGTTTCATCAAGAACTCATCTGTACCGCGAATACCGATCGGACGAGAAACGGAAGTTGGCTGCTTCCATTCTTTCTCGATGTACTCACGGGTTCTGACACTGGCATAAGCTTGGAATGCGATCGTTGCTTCTGCATTGATCGAATCTGCGCCTTCTTCCAAAGGTGTGCCACCCTGATACATCCGGTATTCCCCATCATTCGGAGAATCTAGATAGTCGGAGTTATCCCCTAACAAGGTGTAGTTCACACCCATTGTTTCAGCAAGGCGTTTAACTTCCCGTAAGTTACCAATGTAGGTTTCAAAGCCAGGAATGAAGTTGATCTTGCCGTTTGTAGTTTCGGTTTTCTTGCCTGCAGTGAGGTTCGAGAGAATGCCCTTCATCATGTTGTCATAGCCCAAGATATGGGAGCCGACAAAGCTAGGGGTGTGAGCAAAGGGAACCGGGAATTCTTTTGGAATTGCACCTGCTTCTTTAGCGTTACCGATAAAGCCTTGCAAGTCGTCTCCGATTACTTCTGCCATACAGGTCGTGCAAACCGCAATCATCTTAGGATTGTAGAGGCTGTAAGAGTTCGCTAAACCATCAATCAGGTTGTTGAGTCCACCGAATACCGCAGCATCTTCGGTCATTGAGGAAGAAACCGCCGAGAAAGGCTCTTTGAAGTGGCGGGTGAAGTGCGATCGAAAGTAAGCGACGCAGCCTTGAGAGCCGTGCACAAAGGGCAGTGTGTTTTCAAAGCCAACCGCCGCGAGAATTGCGCCTAAAGGTTGGCAGGCCTTTGCAGGGTTAACCGTCAGAGCTTCACGAGAAAAGTTCTTTTCGCGATATTCCCAGGTCTTTGTCCATTCGGCAACGCGATCGACTTCTTCTGGGCTGTGTCCACCTTCAAACTCTTTCTTGGCAGCAAAGAGTTCTTGATATTCGGGTTGGTGGAACAGTTCAGCGTGATCTTTGATTTTGTCAATATTATTTTGAGCCATTGCTAGTTCTCCAGAGAGGCGTAGGTGAGTTGTGGAGAGAGTAGAAAATGGGAACAAGAGCAGCAGATGAGTTCATTTTCTAATGTGGACTTGTTCCCATACTGTGTAGTTCATTATTCCTGTTCGGCTTTCTTCCAGGGAGCGCCGATCAAGTTCCAGGTTGGACTGTTTAAGGCGAGATCCATGTCTCTTGCAAAGATTGCGAAGCCGTCGTAACCGTGGTACGGACCTGAATAGTCCCAAGAGTGCATTTGACGGAACGGAAGCGCCATTTTTTGGAACACATACTTCTCTTTGATGCCCGATGCAACCAGATCAGGATTCAGTTCTTTGACAAACTTTTCAAACTCATACGCTGAGACATCATCATAGATGAGTGTGCCATTTTCGATGTAGTGTGTGGTGCGTTTGTAGTCGTCGTTGTGTCCGAATTCGTAGCCTGTTCCGATCAGCTTCATGCCTAAGTCATGGAACGCAGGAACAACGTGACGAGGACGCAGACCCCCAACCATTAGCGCAACCGTTTTACCTTCTAGGCGCGATCGATACTTATCAAGAACTGCCTGGGTTTGAGCTTCGTATTTCGCGATCGTTGCTTCTGCTTTTTGCTGAATGGTTTCATCGAACTTAGAAGCAATTTCACGGAGGGACTGTGCAATCTGGGTAGGACCAAAGAAGTTGTATTCAAGCCAGGGAACGCCGTAGGCTTCTTCCATGTGGCGGCTGATATAGTTCATCGATCGATAACAGTGAACTAAGTTCAGCTTCACCGTCGGAGTCAGCTTCATTTCGTTGAGTGTGCCATCTCCTGACCATTGTGCGACCACTCGTAAGCCAATTTCTTCGAGTAGAATGCGGCTTGACCAAGCATCTCCACCAATGTTGTAATCTCCAATGATTGCAACATCATACTGAGTGCCATCGGGAATGTTACCTTCTTTCTTGTCTTTGTCGTGCTGCGGGAACACCCAATCCCGGACAGCATCATTCGCGATGTGGTGTCCGAGCGATTGAGACACACCCCGGAAGCCTTCACAACGAACTGGAACAACTGTTTTACCAATCTCTTTAGATGACTTCTTCGCAACGGCTTCGATATCATCTCCGATGAGTCCGATCGGACATTCAGACTGAATCGAAACACCGCGATTGAGCGGAAACAGTTCTTCGAGTTCGGTAATCAACTTCGCTAGCTTTTTGTCTCCTCCGAACACAATGTCACGCTCTTGAAAATCAGAGGTAAATTGCATTGTTCCGAAGGTATCAATTCCGGTTGTACCGATGTAGTAGTTGCGGCGACCTGACCAGGAATAGTAACCACATCCAACGGGGCCGTGACTGATGTGGATCATGTCTTTGATAGGCCCCCAAACTACACCCTTTGAGCCAGCATAGGCGCAACCGCGAGTAGTCATCGAACCGGGAACAGATTTAATATTCGATTTTACGCCGCAGTCTGGTTTGCCTTCCTCGTAAACATTCAGGTGCTTGGCACGTTTTTTCTTGGCTTTGTCAGGGTAAGCTTCTAAGGCTTCCTGGATCAGCGCTTGCTTATCAATCTCAAGCGCTTGTGGGGTATCGAGAGTAACGGATTCTGGAGGTGTCATGGATTGCCTCTCTGTGGGGTGAAGGATCGGGAGAGAAAGGGATAGGGAAAGGAGACTGTGATCTGTTCCCTATCCGTTGAGTGAGGAATAGATTGATGTTTGGCTTCGTTATGGACGGGTTGTGCCCCCTAAATCCCCCATTCTGGGGGACTTTGAATATTTGGAAAGGCTTTGGTTTGAAGTTCCCCACTCGTGGGGGATTTAAGGGGCTACCCAAGCCTACAAACGCAGCGCACCATCTTCGACAGCTTAAACCGCAGCAACTTCCTCGGCTGTCTTGCCAACGAGATGCTCGAACTCTTTGTCGTCGCCCAAGATGCCGAATTCAACTAACAGGTCTTCCAGTTCATCCATCGTGATCGGAGTTGGAATGGTTAGCTTGTCGTTGTTTTGGATTTTCTTAGCAAGTTCGCGGTATTCGTTTGCTTGATTGCAGTTCGGCGCGTACTCAATCACAGTCATCCGGCGCAACTCTGCGTGTTGCACCACATTGTCACGCGGGACAAAGTGAATCATTTGAGTGTTCAAGCGTTCTGCCAGCGTTTCGATCAGCTCGATTTCTCTGTCAACCTTACGGCTGTTGCAGATCAACCCACCCAAACGCACGCCGCCAGAGTGAGCATACTTCAGAATGCCTCGTGCAATGTTGTTTGCTGCATACATTGCCATCATTTCACCGGAAGTCACAATATAAATTTCTTGTGCTTTTCCTTCGCGGATTGGCATTGCAAAACCACCGCACACAACGTCACCCAATACGTCATAGCTGACGAAATCGAGGTCTTCATATGCTCCATTTTCTTCGAGGAAGTTGATAGCGGTGATAATGCCTCGACCTGCGCAGCCTACACCGGGTTCAGGGCCTCCAGACTCAAC
Organism: Cyanobacteria bacterium FACHB-63; assembly: GCA_014695255.1. Lineage (GTDB taxonomy): Bacteria > Cyanobacteriota > Cyanobacteriia > Leptolyngbyales > Leptolyngbyaceae > Leptolyngbya. The sequence continues at coordinate 13,662 of JACJNX010000044.1, read as the reverse complement.
GCATTTGACATCTTTGTATCCGTTCAGCAGCACTTCTTCGAGTTCTAGATCTTCAACCGCACCGCGTTCAGCCGCTAAGTGTAGAATTGTGGTTTGAGCTTTACTGTGCAACATCAAGCGGGTCGAGTCAGCTTTCGGGTCACATCCGACAATCATGATGCGTTCACCGAGTTCAGCCAAGCCTGCGATCGTATTCTGCGATGTGGTCGATTTGCCGATACCACCTTTGCCGTAGAACGCGATCTGTCTCATTTTGTCAGCCATGATAATCTCCTTAAATTGGGTCGGTCAGACGGAATATTGTTCATCGTGTCGAGGAATCAGAGGCGGCGATCGCTCGACGGGAAAGCACTGAAAGGTTTGGAGGTTCATTTAGGAAACAGCTTCAACAACTAAGCTGGAGAGAACTTTGGCTTTGATCTGGGTTTCGATCGCACCTTTTAAGGTTGCGGTGCTACTTGCACAAGAGCCGCACGCTCCTTTGAGAATGACTTTGACAACATCGCCTTCGACATCGTAAAGCTCAACATCACCACCATCGGCTAGAAGCATTGGGCGGACTTCATCGAGAACTTGCTGAATTCGAGCGATCTTTTGAACATTGGTAAGCGGTAAGTTACGCTCTTGAGCGATCGCAATCTCAGCCGCAATTCTGGCAGTTGTGGTTTCCTTCTCATCAATCACCGCAGCGATGACATCTTCAATCTCTGCAAGACAGGAACCACAACCGCCGCCTGCTTTGACATAGCTCGTTACCTGCTCAACCGTAGTTAATCCGTTTTCAATCACAACGCGACGGATTTTCGGTTCACTAATGCCAAAGCAACTACAAATTAATGCACCTTCATCATCTTCATGCTGTTCGACTTCGATGCCGCGATACTTGTAAATTGCTGCTTCTAATGCTTCTTGTCCCATGACGGAACAGTGCATTTTTGCTTCGGGAAGTCCACCTAAGAACTCTGCAATTTCTTTGTTCGTGACGTTCAAAGCTTCGTCTAAGGTCAATCCTTTAACCATCTCAGTGAGGGCAGAGGAAGACGCGATCGCACTCGTACATCCAAAGGTTTGGAAGCGTGAATCGAGAATTTTATCGTTCTCGACTTCGATTTTAAGGTGGAGTCTCAAAGCATCACCACAAGCGATACTACCAACTTCTCCATAGACCACTGCGATTCCATCTTCGTTCAAATCTTCGATCGCACCTTGATTCTGCGGATTGTAAAACAGATCTAATACTTTTTCGGTGTAGTCCCACATGGCTTTATCTCGCTGAAAGGGTTTATTTAATCGCAACTGCTTCTTCTCGACCTTGGAGCCATTCGGCTTGATCACTGTTGAACGGAGAAAGGGCACGAAGGCGATCGACAATTCCAGGCATTAGTTCAATCACGCGATCAATCTCTGCATCGGTGTTAAATCGGGAAAGACTAAAGCGAATCGAACCATGCAGAATCGTGTAAGGTAAGCCCATTGCTCTGAGAACGTGAGAGGGTTCGAGCGATCCAGAAGTACAGGCAGACCCCGAAGAAGCACAAATACCGTATTGATCCAGTGACAGTAGGATTGCTTCACCTTCGATGTATTTGAAGCCAATGTTCGTGGTGTTGGGCAATCGTTCTGTACCGCCGCCATTCACTTCAGTTTCAGGAATCGTTTTGAGCAGAGTTTTCTCTAAGCGATCGCGCAGTTTTTTCTCTTGTTTAACATTCGGTAGATGCTCAAGGGCTAGTTCCGCCGCTTTACCCAAAGCAATCAAACCAGGGACATTTTCGGTTCCGGCTCTGCGTCCGCGCTCTTGATGTCCACCCAGTAAGAATGGACGGAAGCGGAATCCTTTGCGAATGTACAATGCACCGATTCCTTTGGGAGCATGGAGCTTGTGACCGGAGATTGTGAGTAAATCGATCGTGCTGTTTTGCATATTGAGCGGAATTTTTCCAGCCACTTGCACCGCATCGACGTGCATTGTTGCACCGTATTCTTTTGCGATCGCGCCTGCTTGCTCGACTGGGAAAATTACGCCTGTTTCATTGTTCGCATACATCATCGAAACCAGTGCCGTATTACCTGTCATTGAAGCTTCTAGCTCCATTAAATCTACTTGCCCTTTGCGGTTCACAGATAGATAGGTGACGGTATAGCCTTGCTTTTCGAGTTGTTTGTAAACATTGAGAACGGCTGGATGTTCAACTTGAGTCGTAATGATGTGACGACGATCGGGCTGTGCCGCGAGAGCAGCGCGAATTGCAGTATTGTTTCCTTCAGTGCCGCAGCTATTGAATACTACTTCAGATTCTTCTGAGTTGAATAAAGCTGCAACTTGAGCGCGAGCGGTTCTTACGGCTTTTCCGACTTGCCCTCCGAAGCGGTGCATCGATGAGGGATTGCCGTAATACTGTGTGAGATAAGGCAGCATTGCCTCGACAACTTGCGGATCAACCTGTGTGGTTGCATTGTTATCTAGATAAATGCAGGTTTGCATTGCGAGTCCCCGAATGATGAGAGAGCAAAGTGGAAAGTTTTTCAGAATAGCGATCGAACCAATCATGCCAATAGGAATTTGAGGTGCGGTCACTCAGGTTAAATACTAGGCGCTGATAGGTCGCGAACCAGCGTTGCCAGTAATCGTCGGCATCAAATAATAGTTCGTGTGTGACTGCGGCAGTGGTACCCGGAACACAGCCATAATTCGTTGGACAGGCGGCTGCACATTGAGCAACAGAGTATTGATCAGCACAGTTATTACAACGAGTCGGATCAATCCAATGATGAGTCTGATCGGATTGAATTGCAGCAGTCGGACAAACAGGTAAACAGCGATCACATCCGATACATTGACTGGTAATCGTGTAACTCATGGCTCAACTCCTGGGTGGATGAATGTGCGATCGAGCTTCGTTTGAGTCGGTTGGTTGCCCCCTGAATCCCCCGGTCTGGGACTTTGAAGATGACAACTGCTTTGGTTTGAAGTCCCCCACTCGTGGGGGACTTAGGAGGCTAACCCAAATTTACAACCGTAGTCGATCGCGCTTTTGCCAAACACGAACTCTATTCAATCTGCGTAGCCATATACTCGTCGTAGAACTGCCGCGCAACTTTCTCAATCACGTCGTAAGCTTCCACAACTTGCAGCCCTGCTTTCTTGATCTCTTCTTGAGGACAGCCCCCAATCTTCGAAGCAAGCACTGCCTTACAATCTGAAATAGCTTGAATCACATTGTCTAATGTGGCTTCTTCGCCGTATCCACTTTGGCAGTACTGATCAATCTTGCGGTGTCCAACAAACTTCGCTTCGTTTGCATCTACCTCAAAGATTTGGAACTCTTTTGCATGACCAAAGTGCTGATTAACAATCCCGCCCCCTTTAGTTGCAACGGCTACTAAGATTTTTGGACTGTTCTTCACTCGCTCACTCGGCTTCACTTTTGCTTTCGCCAGCTTGATTTCTTCTTTGAACTGAGCAATACCATCATGGACTTCTTTGCGAGTTTCTAAGTCATACTCGACTTCCATTTCCATGAACTTCTCTTTGGTGAATTCTTGCGATCGATCTTCACCGAGTAGTCCTACTGCATCCGCCCGACATTGACGACAGTGGCGCATCATTTTCATGTTGCTGTCTGCACAGTCATCCTGTAAGGCTTTAAGTTCTTTGGGTGTGGGTCCGCGTTGACCTGTTAAACCAAAGTGGGTTCCATGCTCCGGAGCAGAAATCAGGGGCATGATGTTGTGCAGGAATGCTCCGTTTTGGCGGATGACTTGATCCACTTCAACTAAGTGATGGTCATTGATCCCCGGAATCATCACTGAGTTAACTTTGCACAAAATATCCGCTTCTCTGAGTGCTTGCAAGCCTTCCATTTGCCGTTCGTGCAGAATGCGAGCTGCTTCTAAGCCTTTATAGCGTTTGCGGCGATAGTGTACCCAGGGATAAATCTTTGTTCCAATCTCTGGATCAACCATGTTGATCGTAATCGTGACGTGATCCACATTTAAGGCTTTGATGCGATCGACATAATCCGGCAGCATCAATCCATTTGTAGACAAGCATAGTTTAATGTCGGGTGCTTTGTCTGCAATCAATTCAAAGGTGCGGAAGGTCTTTTCTGGATTGGCAAGCGGATCACCAGGACCTGCAATGCCTAAAACCGTCATTTGTGGAATCCTACCTGCGATCACAAGGACTTTGTGAGCTGCTTCTTCTGGAGTCAGCAATTCACTGACCACACCGGGTCGGCTTTCGTTAGCGCAATCATACTTACGATTGCAATAGTTACATTGAATGTTGCAAGCGGGCGCTACGGCAACGTGCATCCGGGCGTAGTGATGATGAGCTTCTTCGCTATAGCAAGGATGCTTTTCGATTCGTTCTCGCATTCGTTCGTCCAGCGTCTGAGTTGCACTCGGATTGGTGCTACACCCACAGCTATCTGATGATTTTTGCTGGGGATTGTTCGGATCGGTGGACTTGTTAATCGTTAAATCGGTAACGGGCGTTGTCAGCAATGCCGAGGGTGGTGGTGTCATTGAATTTCGGAGGAGTCAGTGGACATCGCCACCTGTGGAGCAGTTCCAAGTCAAAGAATGAAGGTCGCTTCTACTTCATCGGCAACGCTTGTCTGAACAAGCCATAAACCCTAGTGTAATGGGTAGGAGAGGTGCGATCGTAGTAAAAGCGACTTCAACAATTGGACGGGGACATGGTGTTTTCACTTCGCTCCACACACTTCAGCTTCTGGTGAGAACGATAGTTCTTGGTTCCCGGTAGAAGCGGTTAGTGATTGGTGTTGTGCAAGTTATAGCAGCTAGGTTTTTATGCTGATTCTTGAGGGGAGCCGATAGGATTTATTGAACTAATTACGGTTGTACTCAATTGCTCAAACCCTGATTTGTAGAGCGCAAAAAATTATTTTTGGGTATGGGGTTTGAGTATTTTTAACCTAGGGATTGAGTATTAAAGGGGCGGGGGTTGGGGTTTTCTGTACTCTAAGCCAACCCTTGCGATCGCTGGATTTCAAGGTTTTTTTGAATTATTTTTTGAATACAGTAACTTGTACTCTTTCAAGGGCTAAAAACTGGGATAACCGTAGTGGAGTTACCCCGGACAACTCCGAAATTCAAATCTGTATCTAAAATATCACTTTTTTTCATTTGAGGATCAGTTTAAGAGTTTTTTAATTTTCCATATATATAGTGAGGATGTTTGGAAAGGCTTCGTTGGTTGCAATACTCGCCCCGAAATTCCATTTCACGGCGGGAGCGAAACGAAGCGAAGAAACTCTCTATGCTTTTCAGACATTCTCTGGAACAGACTTGATTTTTCAAATTGATCAGAATAGAATCAAACCGTAACTACAGATACAGAAAATATTATCTTTGTTCTAACACTCAAGCAATTGAGTACACATGAGTACATCTAACTTTGGGTAGAATTTAAGTTAGAAAATAGCTGTATTGCTGATGAATTAAGGGTTAGAAATTCGGATGAGTTGAGTGTAGAAATGCCCATCCCTTACCCCTATAAATACTAGAGCGATCGCATTAAAATACTCGCACCCCACACCCAAAAGAAATTTCAATCGATTGCTATATCAAGCTTACAAAACTGAGTACCTTTGTAATTAGTTCAATAAATCCTATCGGAAGCAATCAAGCTGCTGGCAGTTTCTGAGCCTGTTATAAGCAAAACAGACCAGGACACACATAGCTTTTATCCCTCTTGAGAAGCGATGCTACAGCCCTTTGTTCTTCCCCGCTCTAGTCCAATCCCCTCTCTGATTGGGAATGGCTTAAAAACGCTCCAGGCTGACTTTCAGATTATTTTTGATCGTGACCCTGCGGCGCGTCACTGGTTAGAAGTTTTGTTTTGCTATCCAGGTTTACACGCGCTCACCTCTCACCGTTTCGCTCACTGGCTACACCATTGCAGGGTTCCATTCTTCCCAAGGTTCATTTCTTTTCTGACTCGTTTCCTGACTGGGATTGAGATTCACCCAGGAGCGACGATTGGAAAAGGCGTGTTCATTGACCACGGAATGGGCGTAGTCATTGGAGAAACTGCGATCGTCGGCGACTATTGCTTAATCTATCAAGGAGTTACGCTAGGTGGAACCGGGAAAGAAACCGGAAAACGTCATCCTACATTGGGTCAAGCGGTAGTTGTTGGTGCAGGTGCAAAAGTGCTGGGCAACATCGAAATTGGTGATCATGTTCGAGTTGGTGCAGGGTCGATCGTGCTCCGCGATGTGCCTTCGACTTATACAGTGGTTGGAGTTCCAGGACGTAATATCTGTCGCAACTGTCAGCCCTTCCAACCGCTTGATCATAATCAGATGCCTGATGCAGAAGCAATGGTGATTCGGACTTTGTTCGATCGTATTGAACAACTCGAAGCACAGATTCAATTGCTTCAGTCTACTTCTAAGCAATAATTCGCTCCGATTACAGTTTCGGGTCGCCCCCTAAATTCCTTTAAATGGTTAAGGCTGATTGATGATAAAAGCCTTCTCCGCCCTCACCCTAGCCCTCTCCCTAGGGGAGAGGGAACAAGACTCTAGCTCCCTTCTCTCTGAGGAGAAGGGTTGGGGATGAGGGTACAACCCACCCTAATCGCAGCGAAAACCCTCCAAAACCCTCACCCAACCGTTATCCATGTCCCAACACACACGAAGCCCCAGTACCACCGCTGCTCAAGTCACCACCATCTCACGCACCGATCGCTGGCAGATCTATCACCGTTTACAAGAACTAAGAATTCCAGCCTGGTGTCCAGAAGATGGCTCACTTTGGGTCGAAGTCGATGATGCGATCTCTGCTTTTCTCGTTCGCAGTACAGTTCAACAATTCGCGGCTTCTCGTCGTGAACTGCTGGACTGGCTAGAACGATGCTGGACGCTGCGTGTGTGAATCTATCAATACAGGAACTAAAACCATGACAACTACGATCGTGCAACCGTTTGGTCAAATTGTTGATAATCCGATTGGATTAGGACAAGATGTCACCTTTCCGATTTGTGAAGGTTTGAATATTGTACTTGCAAGCTTTCAAGCACTGTATCTGCAATATCAAAAGCATCACTTTGTAGTAGAAGGATCTGAATTCTACCCGTTGCATCAGTTTTTTAATGAAGGTTACGATGCGGCGGCGGGATATGTGCATCAAATTGGTGAGCGACTGAATGGATTAGGTGGAACACCTGCTGCAAGCTTCTCTAAATTAGCAGAGCTATGCTGCTTCACGGTTGAGCCAGACGGAATCTTTTCGGCTCGTCAAATGGTGAATCACGATTTGCAAGCAGAGCAGGCGATTATCAATATTCTGCGTCGTCAGGCAGCCCAAGCGGAAAGTGTTGGCGATCGAGCCACTCGCTATCTTTATGAGCAGATTCTACTAGGAACAGAAGATCGCGCCTTCCATCTAGCGCACTTCCTGGCTGAAGATAGTCTGACCTTTGCGTTTGTTCGGTAGTTCAACTGTTGCCCTGCCCTTTGACGCTGGGAGACTTTCAGGTTGAATTTCTCCCTTTCTTAACCCTTCTGAATTGCCATGCTAGAAACTATCCTGTTTGCGATCGAGTTATGTGCGTTTTATAAATTTACTCACGATTACATGGTTAATCGGGCACTACAAGAAGCGCCAAAGCCGACAAGAAGAAACGTTCTCTAACCTTTCACCCCCATAACTTTGAACTATGACTGCAACGCATCCTTCTCCTCACAATCCCAGAAGCTTTCCCGACCTCTTCGCTCCTTTACGCTATGGGATCAATCACACCAAAATCCGCAGCTACAAAACCGCTCATCTCATCTGCAAACTGATTCCCTGTTCTTGTCCGTTTGAGCGCGATATTTCTCTGCTGGGTCGAACCTTCCACATTCCACCCTTATGCAAGCTCAATCCTTTGTATAACGAACTCATCATGCTTCGCCTTCGTGCATTAAGCTATCTCACCGATATCTGTGAAGAAGATGTTACGTCTTATCTCTGTTAGTTGAATTGTCCCACTATTACCAAGGGCTTGAGCCATGAAAATGACCCAAGGCAAGATTAACGAATTATTGAGCGAATCAGGTTGCGACCACAACCACAAAAAAGATGCCAGTCAAAAGAAGAAGTCATGTACTCAAGTCGCTCAACCCGGAGCCGCTCAAGGAGGCTGTGCTTTCGATGGTGCGATGATTGCACTGGTTCCAATCGCAGATGTGGCTCACTTAGTTCATGGACCCATTGCCTGTGCCGGAAATTCCTGGGGCAGTCGTGGCAGTCTGTCTTCGGGTGAAACTTTGTACAAGATGGGATTCACCACAGATATCAATGAGAATGATGTGATCTTTGGGGGTGAGAAGCGATTGTATAAAGCGATCGCTGAAGTGCAACAACGCTATCAACCCGCAGCCGTGTTTGTTTATTCAACCTGTGTCACTGCATTGATTGGGGACGATTTAGATGCCGTCTGCCAGAAAGCTTCTGAGAAAGTTGGAATTCCAGTTGTTCCGGTTAATTCTCCTGGCTTTGTCGGCAGTAAGAATCTAGGAAACCGGATTGGCGGTGAAGCTCTACTTGAGTATGTGGTTGGCACAGGTGAACCAGAATATACCACTCCTTATGACATTAATTTAATCGGGGAGTACAACATTGCGGGTGAGATGTGGGGCGTTCTACCCCTGTTTGAAAAGCTCGGAATTCGGGTGCTATCGAAGATTACCGGAGATGCCCGATACAAAGAGATTACCTATGCTCATCGTGCCAAGCTCAACGTGATGATCTGCTCGAAAGCATTGATCAACATGGGCAGGAAGATGGAAGAGCGCTACGGCATTCCTTACATCGAGGAATCTTTCTACGGCATTGATGACATGAATCGATGCTTAAGAAACATTGCAGCGACGATCGGAGATGCAAACCTTAAAGCGCGAGTTGAACAATTGATCCTTGATGAAACCGCTAAGCTAGATGAAGCATTAGTTCCTTATCGAAAACGACTCAAAGGTAAGCGAGTAGTGCTTTATACCGGAGGGGTCAAAAGCTGGTCGATCATTTCTGCGGCAAAAGATTTGGGTATGGAAGTGGTTGCAACCAGTACCAAGAAAAGCACCGAAGAGGATAAAGGTAAAATTAAGGAACTGCTAGGTCAAGACGGGATCATGCTAGAAAAAGGCAATGCTCAGGAATTGCTGCGCGTGATTGCTCAGACCAAAGCCGATATGCTCATTGCAGGTGGTCGCAATCAATACACTGCTCTGAAAGCTCGAATTCCATTCCTTGATATTAACCAAGAGCGTCATCATCCATACGCAGGCTATGTCGGCATGATTGAGATGGCGCGAGAACTTGATGAAGCTTTGTACAGTCCCGTTTGGCAACAAGTCCGCAAACCCGCTCCCTGGGAAAATCAACGATCGGAGGTTCTCTAATGGCTGTAGTCACGTCTCCTAAGAAGTCTGTTGCGGTCAATCCGCTCAAACAAAGTCAACCTCTTGGAGCTGCATTAGCATATCTGGGTTTGAAAGGTGTGATGCCTCTGTTTCATGGTTCACAAGGTTGTACCGCTTTCGCGAAGGTCATGTTGGTGCGGCATTTCCGCGAAGCAATTCCACTGTCTACCACTGCAATGACTGAGGTATCAACCATTCTTGGTGGTGAAGAGAATGTAGAGCAGGCAATTTTAACTTTAGTTGAAAAGTCAAAACCGACGATCATTGGACTTTGCACCACCGGACTCACAGAAACACGCGGCGATGATATGGATGGGATTCTTAGAACCATCCGCAAGCGGCATCCCGAACTATTTGATTTACCGATCGTATTCACTTCCACGCCCGACTACAAAGGCGCGCTACAAGACGGATATGCTTTAGCGATCGAAAGCATCGTTAGAGACCTCCCACAGCCCGGAGAAGTGCGATCGGATCAAGTGAATCTATTAGTCAGTTCTGCATTCACGCCCGGAGATGTGCAGGAAATCAAAGATATGATCACTGCGTTTGGATTAACACCGATCGTAGTTCCTGATCTGTCTGCTTCACTCGATGGACATTTAGACGATTCTTATGGGGCTGTCACCGGCGGTGGAACAACATTGGCTGAGCTGCGAGAAATGGGTAGCTCTGTGTTTACTCTGGCTTTGGGTGAGAGTATGACCAGAGCGGCTGAAATCTTGCAGGAGCGGTTCGAGATTCCGTTTGAAGTGTTTGATCGTTTAACCGGACTCGGCGCAGTTGATGAATTCATTCAGTGCTTAGTTGATCTAAGCGGTGCTGATGTACCTGCGAAGTATATGCACCAACGGCGACAACTGCAAGATGCAATGCTGGACACGCATTTCTACTTTGGACGCAAGCGAGTTGCGATCGCGCTAGAGCCTGATTTACTTTGGTCAACGGCGCAGTTTTTAGAGTCAATGGGCTGTGAAATTCATGCAGCAGTCACAACGACCAAATCACCCTTGTTAGAACGGCTTGAGATTGAATCTGTGACGATCGGAGACTTAGAAGATTTTGAACAATTGGCAGTAGGAGCCGACCTATTGATCACCAATTCAAATGGTAAAGCCGTTTCTAAACAATTAGGAATTCCCCTTTATCGGCAAGGATTTCCAGTCTTTGATCGACTTGGAAACGGACAGTTCAGCAAAGTTGGCTATCAAGGCACAACACAGCTATTGTTCAACCTTGGAAATTTGTTTTTAGAACAAGAAGAATCACATTCATACCGCTAGAAATCAATAGGAGTGATCACCATGAAGATTGCTTTTACAACCAGCGATCGCATTCACATCAATGCTCACTTTGGCTGGGCAAAAAAGATTGATGTTTATGAGATTTCACCGGATGGATACGAGTTTGTAGAAACGCTGAAGTTTGAGGGCGACCTCAAAGAAGATGGCAACGAAGATAAGTTAGCGCCCAAAGTTGAAGCACTGGTAGACTGCACGATCGTTTATGTGGCATCGATCGGCGGAAGTGCGGCATCTCGATTGATCAAGAACCGCATTACACCCGTTAAATCGAAGTCAGAAGACGAAGAAATCGCGGATGTACTCACGAAGTTAGTGCAAACCCTCAAAGGCAATCCGCCCCCCTGGTTACGCAAAGCATTACTGCAAAAATCACCATCATTTGAAGAAGAGGAAGCAACCGTATGAGCATCACCGAAGTTGAATCAAGCTTTGAAGTCGCAAGCAGTCTATTTTTGAAAGCGATCGTGCAGCAAATCCGCGCTAACGATCCCTATGGAACTTATCGCAACTGGAGCGATGAACTGTTATTAAAGCCTTATGTGGTCAGCAAAGCACAGAAGCGCGAAATTTCAGTCGATGGTGATGTTGATCCGTTTACGAAAGGGCGAGTTTTGGCGTTCTATCGAGCGATCGCGGCTCGCGTCGAAGAAGAAACGGGTCAGCTTTGCCAGGTTGTGATTGATCTCAGTCATGAAGGTTTCGGTTGGTCGTTGGTGTTCTGTGGTCGATTGCTGGTGGTCTGTAAAACCTTGCGCGATGCTCAACGCTTTGGGTTTGACTCGCTAGAAAAGGTTGCGCTTGAAGGCGAAAAGATTGTTCAAAGTGGCGTAGCCGCGATTCAGAAATTCCCCGATGCTGCCAAAGGATAAAGCAATGCCAACCACAACCAGCACCGACGCGCTCAAAACGCAAATCAGACGGCTCAACAGTAAAGCAGGTCAAATGAAGATGGACTTGCACGATCTCGCTGAAGGACTGCCCACGAACTATGAACAACTGATCGAAGTGGCAACCCAAACTTACGAGATTTTTCGGGAAATTGACGGTCTCAAGCAACAGTTAAAGCAACAGGAGCAAGCACAATGACAACGCTGGCTGAGTTCAACAAAATTATCGATGCTGAAGCATACTTTGAGTTTTTCCAGTTGCCGTATGATGCCAAAGTTGTGAATATCAATCGCTTGCACATTCTGAAAAAGTTCTCTCAACACATTGCAGAGATTGATCAGGATTTTCCTGAGATTGATGAAACAGAACGATTGACACAGTATCGAGGGGCTTTGATTCAGTCTTATGAAACATTCCTCAAGACTTCTCCATTAGAAACAAAGCTGTTTAAGGTTTTTAATGAGAAGCCGAAAGGGATTGTGATGTTGTCGGAACTATCGGCAGATTAGGGAGTGCTTTAGAGCTTTCTTGCTGCGTTGCTCACTCGCCCCGGAGTGGAATTCGGGGCGGGAGTGAACGAAGCGGAGGGTTCCAAAACGCGCCCTAAGCTAATCATTTTGAAAGTGAGGAAAATCGATCGTGATAGATCTAACTCCAACTGAACTAGAACGCTACCGCCGTCAAATGATGCTGCCGAACTTTGACGAACAAGCCCAACGGCGACTCAAATCTTTTACTGCTTTAGTCACCGGAGTCGGCGGACTTGGAGGCACAGCAGCAATGTATCTTGCTGTTGCAGGCATTGGACGACTGATTTTAGTACGAGGTGGTGAACTACGACTCGATGACATGAACCGTCAGGTTCTAATGACACATGACACGGTGGGACAGCCGCGAGTGTTCAAAGCAAAAGAAACATTGGAGAAGATTAATCCCGATGTAGAAATCCAAGCGGTATACGACTACATCACCCCAGACAATGTAGATGAATTAGTACGATCGGCGGATATTACGCTCGACTGTGCCCACAACTTCACCGAGCGAAACTTGCTGAATGAAGCTTGTGTCAAATACCGCAAGCCGATGATCGAAGCTGCGATGGATGGAATGGAAGCTTATCTCACTACTATCATACCGGGGCAAACGGGATGCTTATCCTGCTTGTTCCCAGAGAAGCCAGAATGGGATCGACGTGCATTTGCTGTTCTGGGTGCTGTGTCGGGAACACTCGCCTGCTTAACTGCATTAGAAGCAGTCAAGCTCATTACGGGATTTGAGCGTCCCTTAGTGTCTCAACTTTTGACGATGAACTTAGGACGATTAGAGTTTGCCAAGCATCGAGTCTATCGCGATCCGCATTGTCCAGTGTGTGGCAACAATGCAGCCTGGCGACACTTCAATCCATCGATAGAATCACAGATTCAATCCAAGCCCCAACATTCTTTTCAACTTATCTAAACCATTAGGAGCAACGTTATGACCGTTATACTGACTGAAAAAGCAGAATTTCGCCTTCGTGCCTTTCTGCAAGGTGCAGCGAATCCCTCGGCTGACAAAGGAATTCGGGTTGGAGTGTCGGATGGTGGCTGTAGTGGCTATCAATATACGTTAGATATTGCTAACGAAGCAAAGCCCGATGATCTAATCGAGCAACAAGGACGGGTGCGAGTTTATGTCGATCGACAAGTCGCTCCGCTCATCAATGGCGTTGTAATCGATTTTGTTGAAGGCTTGATGGACAGCGGTTTCAAGTTCAGCAATCCTAACGCAACAGAGAGCTGTGGTTGTGGACAGTCTTTCCAAGCAGGAGATTGTACACCCGCTGCCGTTCCTTGCAGTTAGAACACTGTGATTTCAGCAATAACGCAGCGAAAGACCTGAGCAAACTACTCTTTTGGAGAATTCAAACCATGACTACTTGAAGTGGAACCAAAAAACTGGACAGGCAAATAAGCTACACCCATCCCATCCATGATAGGAGTAGGTTATGAGCCAAAACAAACGGAAACAACACAGCGCCCAATTTAAAGCG
>JACJNX010000043.1 GCA_014695255.1 Cyanobacteria bacterium FACHB-63 | reverse complement strand
CGCATCGAGCAGGTTCATGCGTGTCTAGAGGCAACGAGCACGTATGGTGAAGCTGTCGCTGAATTTTTGGTGGAGCAGGGGCACACGGTGAGCATTGTCAATCCAGCCCGAATCAAAGGATTTGCAGTCAGTGAACTCTCACGTTCTAAAACCGACAAAGCGGATGCTCAACTCATTCTGAGATTTTTGATGGCGTTGCGTCCTGAACCGTGGCAACCTCCAGCCCCTGAGGTCAAGCAATTACAAATGTTATTGCGACGACTCGAAGCACTGCAACAAATGATCGTACAAGAACAGAATCGGTTGGAAACGACAACAGTAACATTACGAAAGTCGATTCAATCGCATATTGACTATTTACAACGAGATGTTGAACAGATCAAACAACAGGTCAAAGACCACTTTGACCAGCATCCTGGACTGAAACAGCAACGTGATCTACTCGTCTCAATTCCAGGAATTGGTGAACAAACTGCGGCTGCCATCCTCTCGGAAATTATGCATTGGAGCGTATTTGATTCACCGCGTCAACTGGCAGCCTATGCGGGATTAACTCCTCGTGAGCGATCTAGTGGGTCTTCAGTTCGTGGCAAATCTGGTCTGTCACGAGTGGGAAATCGACGCTTACGAAAAGCCTTATACATGCCCGCAATGGCAGCTAGGCGATGCAACCCACTCATTATTCCGCTGTGTGAACGCTTGCTTGAGAAGGGCAAGGCGAAAAAGCAGGTAATTGGAGCCGTAATGCGAAAGTTGCTGCATCAAGTTTATGGAGTGCTAAAATCTGGCAAGCCATTTGACCCTAATTTCAGGGCAGTGAATACTTGACTTCCAACACAGTATCTACTGCGTGTGGCTTTACTACACTTTTCCGCTGAGTTACCGGGATATCGAGAAGATGATGCTGTACCGAGGGATCGAAGTGACGTATGAAACGATTCGGGAATGGTGTCAGAAGTTTGGGCAGCAATACGCGAATCAGTTGCAGCGCAAGCGTCCTTACGTGACCGACAAATGGCATCTCGATGAAATGGTCGTGACGATTAAGAAGCAGCAATACTATCTATGGCGAGCGGTAGACAGTGAAGGGAACGTGCTGGAGGTGTTGCTGCAACGGCATCGAGATACAAAGGCAGCAGCACGGTTTTTCCGTAAGCTGCTGAAGAAACAAGGTTTCGTGCCGCAGGTGATGGTCACCTACAAACTGAAGAGCTATGAAGCGGCGAAGAAACAAGTGATGAAGCGTGTGGAGCATCGACAGCATAAAGGACTGAACAACCGGGCAGAGAATTCGCATCAACCCACCAGAGTGCGAGAGCGACGAATGCGACGATTCAAATCTCCAGGGCAAGCGCAACGATTTCTCTCCACATTTGGACCAATCCGAGGACACTTTCACCCGAAGCAACATGAACTGAGTGCGAAACGATATCGAGAACAGCTACGCCAACGATTTGAAGATTGGCGAGAAGTTGCTGGGCTAAATTCTGCTGCGTAATCAGAGGGATCAAGACTGCTCAGGAATTATCGTGACTAATTTTGAATCTGCTCCGTTAAGTTGATAATGCCTTTCCATCCAACAATCGACCCTCTGTGCTCCCCTTCTCCGTAGGCGTTACTCTACTTCCTCACTACTATGAGAGCATCCGACTTCCCCAGCAGCATCAGGCTTCCTTCCAGTTTTCTGGTTGTGCCACCTTACCCCATCGACAGGGGACTGCTTGGGATCTCCCGAGTTCCCGACTTTGCCTTTGTGACGTGCCACGGTCTTAGACCCCGGTGGACCCTCCTGAACCTTGGCAATTGGCTCATTTGGTATTGCCTTCCCGGTCGCAAACCCGGTCGGCATCCACAGCTTTGGTTGATTGCGGGGCTCGATCCCTTCACGCTGACGCATTGCAGCCCATCACTTCCCTGTGTACGCTTCGCCAACACTGTTACCAGTGTTCACGCAACACTCGGTACCTGGTGCTTTGCCAGAGCTTCCAGAATCAGGACTTTCACCTGATAGACAAAGCCGAGCTTTGCTCGGCGCACTTGCGGCACAACCAAAAATGCTGCATAAACTTGAGCGAGACTAACGATTAAGGGAATTACAGTGCTTAAATTTAAATACTCCCGGTTAAGTTGATAGTGCCGACAGGAAGCAGCTTTTTTGATTGAGCTACCCCTCAATCAGAAGCAGTACAGCTAATCGTTGATTGTGCTACGAGCAATTAATGCACCGACCGTTTCAAGGCGAAGACCCCAGCCTTGAGGTAGAAATTCATCTCCGTCATTTTGTCCCAAATCGACATAAATTCGTGGCGGAACATACCAAACGCGATCGTCCGCACCAATTAATAACTCATCTGCTTTTTGCATCAAAGTATTAATCTTTTGTTCAAGCTCGATTTGGTTGCTGGGCATTTCATTTAATTGATCGCTTGCAGCATCAAGGAATTGACTTACAGCAACGACCTTTGAATCTGTTTCAGGTAAATTGCTCAGCCCCAGTTGTTGAATTAAAGCAGGTTTCATAGACTTGAGTAATCTTGCCTGAGCGTGAGCAATCTTCAGGTTGAGATCGGGTTTCGCTTGATTGCGAGGTAACAGCTTATGAAACGCTCGCCGAATGACTTGAGAGATGCTGAACGGCGGAAAGGGTAGACTGTTGGGAACAGACTGTCCCTGTTGAGTCATTAAGACATTAAGCGGGGGCAAATTCTCTGGAACAACGGGCATCGGAATATTAAAAGCTTTGAATTCAGGGTTGTTAGTTTTCTGACTCAAAAGATTAACTTGACGTTTGTTTTGCTGATTCTGAATGGCTAAAATCTGCTGTGCTTTCTCAGCATCTTCTAGTAATTCAGCGAGGCCCGCTTTGTTAAATGGGTGTAACACCGTATTTAGACATACAGAAATGAACTCAGAGCAGTAGCATTTATTAGCAGGGACATTGAAAAACGCGATCGCCTTGGCATCTCCCAAGCTTGCTAGCAAACCATTCTTCAACAACTCTTGCAACTGTGTGCAATTCCCGATTCGTGTTGGATCACCCCCGCTATAGTTATCTGGAAACTGTACGAATGGATTGAGCAAAGCTATCCAGCAGATAATAGTGTTGATATACCCGCGTGCTTGTTCGGAAGCCACGAAGTTTGGAAAGCGGAGCCGTTGAGCAATGGCAACATATCCATCATTACCATACAATCCTTCATGGTAAGCATCTGGCTCGTTCAGAGTAGCATAAGACGGAATGAGTTGATTTTGTCGGAACCGTTGAGCGGGAACAATCACACTGGAGTGATGACCTTCGTTTTTGATAAAAGCCTCAATCAGCACTTCAGATTCTAAAGCGCGACGCAGATCGATCGGAATTCCGTACCGTTCCTTGTGCCATTGATAAGTGCAAACCAAGAGTTGATCTCGGTTCAAAAGCTCAACCACATCCGCGTGTCCAGAAACTCTTTTCCCTTGAGGATTTTCAACAATCGAATGGTCAGAAATGCCAATAAACCCCGGAACCCTAATCGTTTCGACATCTAGAACAGTCTCATTGTCTAAAATGACTTGCTTTACAAAGAGTCGCCGCATGTTATCGATCGGTTTTCCTCTCCAATCGCCAACCATACGATTGAAGCGCTCTAAGTTAATTTCATCGGGCGATCGCAGTCTCATCTCTCTACCCCTGTCCGATTTGAATGATATTTAAGCTCCCCGACGATCGAGGAGCTTACGTTTCAGGATGTCGGTTTAACTGACTTTTTCCAGATCTCTAGAACATCATTCTCAGCATTTGGCTAAATCCTGGAGCCACAGTGTAGAAAACACTAGGATTTTCTACATCTTGCAAAAGTCGATCGTTGTACACATTAAATTGACGGCGAACATACCGCTCATCTTTGAACACAACGTCAATCTTTGAAGTTAAGATCGCTGCGGGCATACCCGGCTGAAATGGGTTAGAGAAGTCCACCAACTGCAACAAAACAGTGAGATCATTCTCATCTAGCGTCACGTGAGCCCTGGTCGATCGTTCGTCCAGAAAACGATTGATCCGAGTAACAGTAACTTCGGAAACTGCGCTAATCGGAACGTCTTCAAATCCTTCATCGGTAGTGAGTTTCATATCCATAGGCACTTCTAGCTGTGAGATGAACGATGGTTCTGAAATCGGGTTAGGACGGTGATCGGGGGTCGCAATCTGCCAAGTAGAACCTTGTTCATATGTGATTGCGCCACCGCAGAATGTTAGTCCGGTACGGGCGCGAACTTGGCGCTTGGTGCGCTTGGCGATCGCAAAAAGCAGATCAGCGCCATCTTCTCCCGCTCCTGTATCACAAGAAAGGATCGTGAGGATCGGGTAATTTACTTTCTGCAACAGTGCAAACAGATTTCCCCATGTCCCCTCGTTCCAGGTTGCAACCCGATTCTCGTCGCTACTCGCGCCTTGTCCACATCCCGTGGTTAAATATCCTGAAGCTCCATGTCCAATAATCCAGGGTAATCCTTGCTTTGTCGCAGCAGCATTAACAGCAACAGACGACTGAGTAAAGCTATTAATCAGATTCGTAATTGCGGTTGATGTGGTTGGGTGACTGGTAGCACCCGGAAACTTTGACTTACAGCAGCCGGAATATCCATTATCTGCACCTGCATCAGCAGTAACGCTAGCGACCGCAGACCCTACCGCAACGTCTCCTTCAATAAATAGCCCTTTTGAATGAACATTGATTAATTCCGCAACCATGATTCTAATTCTCCTAATTTGGATTAACATCACTTTCGAGCAGTTCCTTTGTAGGAATCGCATTGCTTTATTAGACTAATCAGCTATTGAATCCCTGAATCGGGTGGAGCAATCTGATAGTCTTGCGAAGATTCAACACTGGCAACACCTTCGATCTGGGCGAGAGAACTCATTTTCTCAGCGGCGATCGAGCCAGTAATCACGCCAATCTCGACTAACCATTGATCGATCTGTAGACCGGCAGATTGCAATCTTTCAGCCACTTCGGGCAGACGATCGTGGTATTCATCGCGGATTAGAACCAGCACTTGAATGTTGGTCATACTTAACCTGCCAGCCTCTGAGCTGCATTTAACGGTCAGGCATTTACCGAAATCGATTCTGTAACTGGGCTACCAGACGCTATAGAGTTGGTAGCCGTTACGGTGCGAAACTAGGGGGCTTGAACTAACCCGGCACCCACATCTACAGAAGGTAACGGTAAACGTCGAGCCGATCGCATCAGCAGATTCCAGAGCGCTTGTCCTCTCAGTCCAGTTGCCTCAGCATGAAGCGCAGCAATTCCCGCGACATGCGGTGTTGCCATACTGGTGCCGCTGATGGTTTTGTACTGAGTGGGTAGCGGCCAGCTAGAACGAACCGCAACACCCGGACCCGCAATATCGATTTGACCGCCATCTGGGTTGATTCCTTGAGTCGAGAAGTTAGCAACCAGCAACTGAGCGTTTAGCGCTGCAACCGCCATGATCGATGGACAGTTTGCTGGACGGCCGACTGGAGCAATCATTCCCGAACTGCGTTTGCTCTCGTTACCAGCGGCGGCAACAATCAGACTACCTCTACTGAGTGCTCGTTGAGCCACTGCTTCGTAAATTGGGGAGTAAGACTGTCCGGGGAAGGTACGCGATCCCAGCGACATCGAAATAATGTCGCATCCGTTCGCAAGTGCCCATGCAATCCCTTGTAGAATTTGACTATCTGTTCCACTACCTTGATTGGACAGTACTTTAGCCGCAAAGATCTCTGCATTGTAAGCAACACCATAGCGAGGAAGCGTAGCAGGGATTTTGGGACCGCAAGCTGTTCCAATACAGTGCGTTCCATGCCCGTGTCTATCCTGTACTTCTTCTCCTGGAACAAAAGATTTGCTAGTAATCCGTCTGTCTAAGAAGTCAGGATGTGTGAGATCGAAGCCCGTATCCAGAACAGCAACTTTAATGCCGCGACCACTATACTGCGAGTTAACCACCTTAGTCGCTTGCAATCCCCACGTTGCTGTGGTCTCATCTACTGCTGCTTGAACAGCCTGAGACTGAGCCGCAGAGATTAAATTATCTGTTAGACTTGCGACAGCAGCTTGGTAGCCGCGCAGATAGTCTACAGAGACAGACGTGGAGAGCGATCGAACATCATTCAGTTCCTCGTCGCGGAGGGCATAAACGACCTGTTCTGGCTCTATTGCCAAGAGTGAACTATTTTCCTGAACCGCAATGCTCAGCGAGGACAGTTGAGCTGGTTCTACATTAACGACAACAACACCCAAATCACTGAAAACTAAAGAATCAGAGGCGGAGATATCAACTGTTTCACTAAGTGCCTGGATGCCTTCGGAAACAGCATCTTCTCGCACTAAAACCAGGTATCTACCCGTTGTTTCTGCACCGATGTTCTGTGCCACGTTATGCTCCTTTGATAGAAATCAAATCTTTTTTACGTCTTGGACATGCTTCAGAGCTGAACTAAACAATGAGTTCAATTCATTTGCTTGCTGATTTGCTGATAAAGCGTTTCATCTAACCGACCTTTGCCAGTCTGAAACGCCCATCGCTCTAAGCTGCGATCGCGATCGGCAAACTGATTAAACTGACTGTTCTGTCTAGCGACGACTAACCCGTTGGAAATTTCAATTTCGGAGTAGCCTTCAATCGTTTCACCAGGCTTCGTGATTCGCAGTCCACGATAGCCTAGTCCTTCTTTAACCGAAGCCTCACCCGAATATCGAGGTAGCGCTCGAAACAATCTCACAAACTCATTTGCTTCTTGAGGCGCTAAAGTCCATTCTGGGTTCGGTCTACCGCTGAACACATCCACTTCTACTTGCATTTTTCCACCGCCTGAAGCCGGAATCACACATCCGAGTAGGGTCAATAAGCTCAGTAACAGAAAGAGGCTTCTTGTGATTTTGGGAAACACTTTGAGTAGAGGCATACGGTTTAATTAACCCTGATGCTATTGGGTCTGTAGAAATATCCACAGAACTGAGTATAGCTGGGGAAGCCAGAGGTACGATCGCAGGTTTCAGGACTAAGAACGACATGACCGCTATTGTCAACGTTCTTAGCAGCAGTTCTTCCCGGTTTGTGTCCCCAAAATCCTTCTTTCTGTGAGCGGTACCAGTGATAGTCTGCCCCCGGAGCCACAACTAATGCAATCAGATAGCGAGATTTCTCTGACTCTGGTAAACAATCAAAGCGTCTGCGAGCACCATCAGACATGGCAGCCGCTGTAACCGAGGAACACTCCATCGGATAAGGATAGCGTCCGGTGGCTTTACCCGGCTGAGCAAACGTATTTGTTCTTCGGTTCACTGCATAGTTATAGCAGTTGTTAGCCCGAATGTAAGCCGGATTATTCCAGAAGTTAGGGTTGAATGCTCCTCGCTCGATTTGACATGTCACAACAGATTTAGTTGCGATGTCTTCGGGAATACTCAAGTCGTTGGAATCAGTTTGGCTTGAGTTGTCTAGGGTTGGAAGAGACCCTAAATGATTTAACAGTTGATGTTGCAGATCTTCACTAAAATCAACGACGCTATCCGAACCGCTGGCTCTTAGCGTGGTGTTAGACATCCCGCTGATCAAGCGCTCAGCGATTTCAAGCGCCTTGGATTCATACAACGATGCACCATTAGCAATCTTGAACAGTGCAGGAACGTTATACGTCTCCGTTGCTTCATCGCTTAGCAGTTCTAACTCAATTCCACGGTATCCAAGCCCTTGATAACCAGAATCGGCTGTCGCAATAATGCCGCGATTATTGGAAACTTGCTTCAGGATTTCTTTCGCTTCTTCGTCGTCTAAAATCCAGGAAGGATTGGGACGACCGGAAAATATATCAAGCGTAACTTGTAACATTTGATGTTCCTTTATTTGATGTTACAGAGAAGTCGCGCGAGTGGATATCCACTGCTGGGGGGTTCGAGTAGCAGACGAATTGCTTACGCTGAGAAGTAGCACCGTGAAACTAACTAGCCTGAACTTTGGATGTCGCGTTAGCGTAAGTTCTTTCGGTGCTATCCAACCCCCTATCACCTGTAACGAAGGCGCGATCGCAAATATTCCGAAATCGCTAAAAAAGAGTTGTTATTACTAAAATCGTCAACTGCTCAGGTTATAGAAATAGAAACGGTCTTTGTGCTCAAAATACACTGACAGTCTTTATAAATGGTTTGGTCTGCTGCATTGCCCATCGCAGGAAGCATTTACATGAACAGTTTGTCCAAGCAGTCCGGAGAATCGCCGATGGAAGCTCCTTCTGATCCTTCCGCCAGGTCTCGATTATGTCAGCAACTTTTCGCGAACTTAGAACAAAGACGCCGGATTGAACAGATTGCTAGAAAGCATACGAGAGGAACAACGATTCCTTGGGAAGATGCGGCGCAAGAAGCATATCTCAAAGTGCTACAAGTCGCCAAAGCCGGAAAATTTAGATCAGGAAGCACAGATGACTTTTATCGTTGGGCGGTTACAGTTGCCCGATTTGAGATTATTGATTTAGTTCGTCACCACAAACGCCAGTACTGCATTAGTTTAGATCAAACACTGCCCGATACAGAGTTATCCTTAATAGAAACGATCGCGGATGAGTTCGATGCATTCGGCACACTGGAGCGGTCTAATTTAGTGCTAGAAGCAATTCGGGCGATCGTAGAGCTAGATCGACGCTACCCCGATCGCGGATATCTTAAGCTTTGGCAAGGTCGAGTCGCAGGCAAAACTCAGGTGCAGCTTGCCGTTGAATTAGGCGTGATGCATCAAGGAGCCGTCTCAAAGCGATGGAAAGAACTAGTACAGGGCGTGTCCCAAGCGCTACTCCTAGAACCAGAAGCGATGATCAAAGGACTGAAACCCGTTCCTGAAGCTGGGAAAAAGCGGAGATCACAACAGCAGTGGTAGATTTTACCAGTTTGTTGAGAATCGGTATATTTAGAAGCTGTGTCTCGTTTATTTAATAGTAGTAATCCTTCCTGAATCCTAACGCTCATGATGCAAGTTAATCCTCGATCCACTACTTCTACAAGCGTTCCTCAGCCTGGAGAAATTTGGGAACTGAGCAGATCGCTGCGTGCTCCGCTTCCGCTAGATGCTGCTTTATATTCTGAACCCGCTCAGCGCTTTCTTGCTGGGCAACCGCCCAATCGCTATGTAATGATTGTGCATGAACCAGAAGCGATCGGTCCATTCGAGGCAGAATGGCAAACGGTTTTAGTGATGATTCTCACCGAAGACACTCGCTTTCACAGTCCGGTTGATCCAATCATTTCAATCCAGAACTCTGGCCGGGCGCAAGCGGTTCTCGTTGAAACTTGGCATGTTGTGTTAATGTTGGTTTGCAATCTAGAGAAACCCACTCGGCATCGGCTATCGCGTGAACTGTACGATCACTTGTTAGATCTAGGCGATCGTGCCTTTACTGGCTCTCCTGATGTTTTGGCCTTTCATCAGCAAGAGCAAGCGTGGAGCGATGTTCTGAGTGTGCCTTTAGCGGCTTATTATGCGGCTCGAAAGCGCTTTCAGATGACAGAACACATTTTAGAAGCCGCAGTGCAGCTAGAGCAAGAGATGGCGCTGCCGCTGCAACTGCCCATTTCATTGCGACAGTGGCTTGAGCAGCAGTTTGAGGCACAATGGCAGGCGATCGACAATCGTACACCATCCCTAGCGATCGCAAGTCGGAGCCATGAGCCTGATAATCCCGAAGAAATTGCAACGCTGATTCACACGCTATTGAACTCAGACTCATCGCAGCAGCAGCAAGCCGCAAGACGACTCGGACAGACTGCTGGTGGGCGTGCAGACATGATTGCAGCTTTAGTCACTGTGCTTCAGCATACTCAGGATGATGAAACACTTTGGACAGTCGCAGAAGCGCTATGGAATCTAGATCCCGACCATTCAGCCGCAGGGGTGCGACGCGTTCGGCGAATTGATTGGGGAATGCGAGTTCCTGGGCAAGCAGTTGCGCTCGTGGTGGCGATCGTTCAAAAAAGCAATCAACAGATTAGCGTGTTTTTGCAGGTTTGTCCGAGTGATACAGGACAGTACTTACCGCCAGATCTGAAGCTGATTTTGATTGATGATACTGGCCAAGTTCAACGAGAACTCACCGCGCGGCGATCGGATGTTTGTCTTCAACTTAAACTCAGCGGTGCACCGAATGAGCGATTTAGTGTTTGTATTCAACTGGGAACAGCGAGCATTATCGAGGAATTCATCCTTTAATGTTACGACTTATTCTTTGTTAAGTCATGCAGCTTAATTTTTCTGGTAAAAATTTGCAGGGTCGATCGTTTCAAGGGCAAGATTTAACGGGTGCCAGTTTCCAGAATGCAAACGTTAGTGGCGCAAACCTTAGCAATGCGACGTTAATCGGTGCCAATTTTACCGGTGCAAATGCAGGTTTACAAATGCACTGGAGAATTATTCTTTACTGTGTTGTATTCATACTCGTAATGATTTCCGGTGCTGCTGCAAGATTTTCGGGCGGAATTGCAGCCACTTACGCTCCAGGGCAAGCCATAGCGCTGATCACCTTGGTGCTTTCGTTTATCTTTATTGCGAGGCGCGGGATCACAGCCGATTTTGCAACGCTTGCCGCTGGAATCGCAGGCAGCTTAATCCTTACGGGGGTAGGAGCCGGAGTTTTATCGCTGATTCAGATTGGAGATTTAGATACAAATCTAAGCTTTGTTCAACGACTGGCTTGGACATTAGCTGGAACATTACCCTGGGCACTAGCTGGAGCATTGAGCATCGCGATCTCGGGAAACTTGCTGTGGATCTTAACGAAACCCCGCTTGTTTTGGATAAACGTTATTCCCCTGGGAATTGTTTGGACTTTAATCTGGCAGCAAGTTGCAGCATTTTTTCAGCCTGATCAAGGGCTTTGGACGGTGTTTGGAGTGGCGATCGCCATTCTCATCTTTAGCGTTCATTCAGGATGGCGTGCTTTTCAGGAGCATGAGAAGTTTGTTTTAATTCGCTGGCTGGCAGTGGAGATCGCGGCTCAAGGCGGAACGTCTTTTCGAGGCGCGAACTTAACCGAAGCAAATTTTGCTCACACCACCCTGAAGGGATCAGACTTTACAGCCGCGATCCTCACTCGTACTAACTTTCACAAAGCGGAGTATCTTGATCAAGCCAAGGTTAATCGAACGATTCTAGTTCAAGCGATCGTGCGAGCCTTACTTGTAACCCACCGAGGCGCTCAGCAGTCGTATCGAAACTGTGATTTGAGCGGCGCGAATTTAATCGGTGCTGATCTACGCGAGGCAGACTTTACCGAAGCAGATTTGAGTGAAGCAACACTTGCCCAAGCTGAACTAGACCGTGCAAATTTAACCAGAGTCCAAGCGCTGAAAACGAACTTTGAACGATCGCGCCTCACCGGAACCTGTTTAGAATCTTGGAACATCGATCGTACAACTCGGCTGGATCAAGTTCGGTGTGATTATGTTTATTTACTCAATCCGCAACAAGAACGCCGTCCGAGTAGTGGAAACTTTGCTGCGGGCGAATTCACAAAGCTCTTTCAAGTTGCAATCAATACCATTGATCTGATTTTTCAAAATGGAGTTGACTGGAAAGCCTTTATCACTACGGCTAGATCAATCCAAGTTGAACACGAAGATGTAGCGTTAACGGTTCGGAGTATTGAGAATAAAGAAGATGGTGTTGTTATTGTCAAAGTTAATGCGCCTGAAACGCTGAATAAAGCAACCGTACACGCCGAATTTATGCAAACTTACGCAGCAACGCTCGAAGCATTAGAACAGCGATATCAAGCAGAACTCAATGCAAAAAACGAACAAATTGTTTTACATCAGCAGCATCAAGCCGATCTCAAGCAAGTAATGCAGTGGTTTACCGCTCAGGCTCCACAACCTTTCGTGGATCGATCGTATTCCAGTAAGCGCGTGGTTCTGAAGTTGAGCGGCGGTGTTAATACCGGATTTGCTGTCACGCTGCAAATCGGCTTAGAGGGGGCGCTACCTCAGCTAGAAACGATCGGGCAGTTACCGCCTGCACCAGAACTATTAACCGCTCATCGGCGTTGGCAATCGGTGTATCGCAAAAATCTAGCACCCGCTCGACTTGAAATTTCAGACACTCAAATTACCAACATTAGCCATCGTGAGTTTTTTAAAGAATGCCATGACACCGCAGATCAGCTACAGCAGCAGGTGAATCGCTGGCTGAACTCTGAACTGTTTCGTTCGGTCAAAGAGACATTGTTAGAACAATTGATTCCATCCGAATCGATTCAGATTATTTTGCAAACTGAAGATTACCAGTTGCGTCAGATGCCGCTCCAGCTTTGGGATTTTTTCGATCGCTATCCGAAATCCGAGATTACCCTCAGCACGATCGCGTATCAGTCGATTGATTCTTCCGCTTCGAGCTGCTTAGAGGATGCACCTCAAGTTAAGATTTTAGCAGTTTTAGGCGATAGCACCGGAATTGATTTAGAGCAGGATCAAGCATTACTAAAACAATTGCCGAATGCCGACGTTACCTTTCTCGTTGAACCGCAGCGACAGGCTCTAAACGATCAACTCTGGACACAAGCTTGGGACATTCTTTTTTTTGCGGGTCATAGTTCAAGCCACGCGGATGCTAACACTGGACACCTTTTTCTCAATCGCACCGAGCCGTTGACGATCCCCGAACTCAAACATGGATTGCGGCACGCGATCGCGCAAGGGTTAAAGTTAGCCATTTTTAATTCTTGTGATGGCTTAGGATTAGCAACCGACCTTGCAGATTTGCATCTCCCACATCTAATTGTGATGCGAGAACCCGTGCCTGATCGCGTTGCACAAGAGTTTTTGAAACATTTTCTCGCCGCCTTTGCCGCCGGAAAACCGTTATATCGATCGATGCGAGAAGCTCGTGAACGATTACAGGGACTCGAAGATCAGTTTCCTTGTGCAACTTGGTTACCCGTTCTCTGCCAGAATCCAGCGGCGATGTCGCTAACTTGGCAATCGTTGTCGATCTAGAACCCGTTTGGAAGCTATTTCTGCGATCGCAAAGCGAGAGGTAACATATCATCCCGCAGTAGTCCACCACTTTGATTATGATGGGGAAATCGCGGGGTATTGATGCTCCTATAGATGTCAAGTTCTTTTTTGTGTTCTAAGCAGGACTCACGCCAGACACTTTAGGAGTCGGGCAGGTTTTACGAATGAGATGATAGATCTCTCGTGCTACATAGCGTTTGAGACAGCGAATGATCTCTCGTTTCGACAACCCTTGTGCTGTCCGACGGGCAACGTAGTCCGGTTGTGTCGCAAAAATGGTAAGGTGTGGAAGCTCAATTTTCTCTAGCTTTGCCCTAAATGATGACCGACTCACTGTTCAAATGGCATCACTTTCTGCCTGAAATTATCTTGCTGAACGTGCGCTGGTATTGCCGCTATTCTTTGAGCTACCGGAATTTAGAGGAAATGATGGCAGAAAGGGGCGTTGCAGTCGATCATTCCACCCTTAATCGCGCTCGTTTTGAAATTCGCCCCCGAACTCGACAAGCGCATTCGATCATTTCTGAATCCAACGAACGACTCATGGCGGGTGGACGAAACTTACATCGAAATTCGAGGGGAGTGGAAATATCTATATCGAGCAGTGGATTCGGAGGGCAATACACTGGACTTCATGTTGAGTGCAAAGCGAGATGGAAAGGCGGCAGCCCGCTTTTTTCGCAAAGTATTAGGAGCCAAGCACACTCAAATTCCACGAGTCATCACGGTCGATAAAAATGCTGCTTATCCAGTTGCGATGGATGAATTGAAGGAAGAGAAAACGTTGAAAGCTGAAACCCAATTGCGGCAAAGCAAATACTTGAACAACGTGGTTGAGCAAGACCATCGCAACATCAAACGGATTGTCAAACCAATGATGGGATTTCAATCATTCAACACGGCGAGAAGAACTCTTCGTGGGATTGAGGCAATGGCAATGATCCGCAAAGGACAGGTAAAAGGAATCAGTCGAGGGGATAGTGTAGCTCAAATAGAATTTATCAATAAAATCTTTGAAGTAAGTGCTTAAAACAATATCAACGAGACCAGATCGTTTGTCACTTTAACATCTTTGCAACTTCAGGGGGTGACAACGAGCTTGAAAGGTAGAAGCAATGCCGGATAACAGCGATAGGCTCAGAAAAAAAGGAGTAAATTCAATCGATTCACTCCTTTGTACTTAAAAATGTTG
>JACJNX010000042.1 GCA_014695255.1 Cyanobacteria bacterium FACHB-63 | reverse complement strand
CTTCTTCATCACGCTGGCTCGACAATTAGGCTTTACCTCAATGGCAACCGCAAAGCGACAGTTGGCGAATCAACTCCAGCGCATATTTCCTCTCCTACAATGAAACAGCCCTGCTATACGCAATTCTTGAGTCAGTGGACAGCTTAATTCTACATTAGAAGGAAACAGTGTTACATTTCCTTCTAATGTAGAACCCGGATAAAGGGGTAATCACACTTTCACTGTTCACGCTTTCGGCTCCAATAGGCGAAAGATAGCTTCGCGGCTGACAAGCTCAGTTGTTTCGCCTTCCTCGATCGCTCTTTCCAGCGCAATATCTTCGATGATTTCTGCTAAGGGGTCAGAGATCTCTTGGCGATTTTCGTGGAGGAGTTCAACGGACACGCAAAGCGTGAGCCAAAGGCACCGCGCTTTTCAAAACGGATTTGAGTTGATCTGAATTGAGACTTATCTCAGACATTCTAATTTCCTTTCATAGCGCTATCGATGTTGTAGTTCAGATGATTTCTGTCAAAAGATCGAGTGTGCAACGGTTTTAGCGCTACAATAGTTGACTGGCGCATAGAGCGCATCCCTCTGAACCACTGACAACTTGGGAACTTAATATGGCAACGATTCAACAGCAAAAAATTCGCATTCGCCTCAAAGCGTTCGATCGACGTTTACTCGATACATCTTGCGAAAAAATCGTCGATACCGCAAACCGCACGAATGCTACTGCAATTGGTCCGATTCCGCTTCCGACTCGTCGCAAGATTTACTGCGTCCTGCGCTCTCCTCACGTTGATAAAGACTCGCGTGAGCATTTTGAAACTCGGACTCATCACCGTCTGATTGACATTTATCAGCCTTCTTCTAAAACGATCGATGCTTTGATGAAGCTCGATCTTCCGGCAGGGGTCGATATCGAAGTCAAACTGTAATCGAGCAGGATGTGAGAAAATCACATCCTTTATTTTTTGAATTGCTTACATCTCTTAACAGTGATCCGTTACAGTAGAGGAAAGCACCTCACTGTTTGCAGAGTAATGACTTCATCGATCGCGGTTCGCGAACTTCCCCTCTTTCCGTTACCTGACCTCGTTTTATTTCCAGGTCGTCCCTTACCGTTGCACATCTTTGAGTTTCGCTACCGAATGATGATGAGCACGATTCTGGAGAGCGATCGGCGGTTTGGCGTATTGATGTGGGATCAAGCCAAAGGGCAACCCGCACCTGTTGGGTGCTGTGCAGAGATTGTGCAGTTTCAGCGATTGCCGGACGATCGGATGAAGGTTCTGACGCTCGGACAGCAGCGCTTTAGAGTGTTGGAATACACTCGTGAGAAGCCTTACCGTGTGGGTTTGGTTGAGTGGATTGAAGACCATCCCCCGACTCAAGACTTAAGACCTTTAGCGAAAGAAGTCAAGCAGTTGCTTCAGGATGTCGTGCGGCTTTCAGAGAAACTGTCTGGTCAGGACATCGAAATGCCGGAGGAGATTCCAAGTCTGCCGACTGAGCTTTCTTACTGGATTGCAAGTAATTTGCATAATGTGCCTGATGAACAACAATCGCTTTTAGAGCTTCAGGATACTCAAGTGCGATTAGAACGAGAAGCTGAAATTTTGACTTCGACTCGCAATCATTTAGCGGCTCGAACCGTTCTGAAAGACACTTTGAAGGACGTAGCAGAATAGTTGCTTATTGCGACTGAATCAACTTTTTCTGAATGGCAATCACTGCCGCTTGAGTACGATCGCACACGTCAAGCTTCTGTAGGCACGGCGTGAACATGAACCTGTACCGTTCCTGGAGCGATATAAAGCTGTTGAGCAATTTCCTGATTGGTTTTGCCATCGACAATCAGCGCTAGAATTTCTTGCTCGCGTTGAGTAAGCTCGGTGGTTGATTTTTCTAGGTTGCTTCCCGGTGTACGGTGTTCAAACGCGGCCCGAATCTCAGTCATTGCGGCAGAGTCCCACCAAGAAGCACCCGCAGCGATCAATAGAATTGCCAGAATCAAGGTGTGTGAGGGTGTGCCTTTCAGACAGTAACCTTGCGCTCCGACTTCAATGATTCGATTAATTAACGCTTTCTGAGTATGTGAGGTGAGAATCAATACTGGAAGTGTTGGGGCGATCGCTTTAATCTGCCGACAGGCTTCGATTCCCCCTAGACCGGATAGACCGATATCGAGAATAACTACATCAAGCGCGTGGCGTTTCATCATCTCGATCGCGGTTTCTCCATCTTCGGCTTCTGCGACGATTTCTAATTCTGCCTCTTGCTCTAAGCGAACTCGTAAGCCGAGACGGAACAATTCATCATCTTCAACAAGCAGAACTTTCAACGAAGACATTTTAACGAAGACATTTTAACGAAGACATTTTAGGGTTGCAGTGAGGGATGCGGCAGGGTGGGGAGACGAAAGGCAAACATCGCGCCTCCCGAAGTAAGTTTCTCTGCCCAGATTGTATCTCTGTGCGCCTCTACAATTTGCCGTGAAAGGTAGAGTCCTAACCCTGAACCCTTGGCTTGTCGATTGCTTTGTCCTTGGTAAAAGCGATCGAAGAGATAAGGAAGTTCGATCGAGTTGGCTTCTGCACCGCGATCAAAGACTTTCACCGTTTGGTAAGAAGACCCTGGCTCTAAAGCGACTTCAACTTTACTCCCACGAGGTGAGTGATTAATGGCCTTGGTGAGTAGATTCGCGATGACGCGCTGAAGTTGGAGGGCATCGCCTTGCACCCAGAGGAATCGCCGAAAATCCGAGGTGCCATGACTGAGCGCTAAATGAACGCGACGACTGGCAGCAAGTTCGGTGAGCGTGGCTGTGACTTCTTCAGCGATCATGACTAAATCCACCGGAGCAAGCTGTAAATTTAAGCTTTCGATGTCATTGCGATAGACATCTAGCAGGGTTTCGACTAAGTGTAAGGTCGTTGTGTGACTGCGGATCATGGTTGACAACACCACTTGCTGTGTCGGCTGGACGCTGCCGAAACTGCCTTGTCAAAGCCGAGAGCTTGCATATCGAAACCCGTGAAAGACTGTGCAAAGAGTTTGGGGGGGAGTTTATTCGCGTCAAGGATTACGAAAAAGCAAAAGCGATCGCAGAAGTTGCCAGAGCTTATCACGTGACGCAAATTGTGATTGGAGAAAGTCAGCGATCGCACTGGAAATTATTACTACGGGGTTCGCTGACTCAGAAGTTACTGCGATCGCTCAAAAATATCGACGTTCACATCATTGCAACTGAGAAGCAGAGTTAGTTACTTCAGAAACTCTCGGCAGAGCAGTAAGATACGATAACTCATCAGCGCAATTGATCCGCGATCGTGAGTCCGCTATAGTCTGAGAACTTGCACCATTTTCCTTGAATGCCGACACTGCTAAATATTGGTCCTTACCGGTTTTTCTGCTTGCAGGAGATCGAGATGAGCCGCCCCCTGTACACATTGAACGGGATAAAGATGAAGCTAAGTTTTGGCTTGATCCAGTCCGCCTCCAACACAATAGAGAGTTTAGTCGTACAGAAATTAATCGCATTCAAAAACTGGTTGAAGAACATCAAGAGCAACTGCTGGAAGGATGGAATGACTTCTTTAATGATTGAACTTCTTGAAGTGCCAAAGATTCAAAATGTGATCATCACAGACGATACTTTGTCGGCTGACTTATCAGATGGACGCACAATTTCTGTTCCTCTAGCCTGGTATCCCCGCCTGTTAAACGGCTCGGTTGAGGAACGAAATGACTGGCGCTTTATTGCCGATGGAGAAGGAATCAATTGGATGAAGACATCAGCATTAAAAATTTAATTCTTGGGCAGCCATCTGGGGAAAGTCAGCGATCGCCTCAAAAATGGTTAAATCATCGAGCAGTAGGCTAGAGGCATTTTTAGCCTACTGCTTGTTGGGCTTCTTGTTGAGTGACTTCTTGGAAACGGATTTCATCTCGACGTGGATCGACAAGGCTGACTTTAAGGCGTAATTGATCCCCTGGACGTGCCGATCGCTGAAACACCATCGGCAATTCCAGACCCAATTCTTCGAGCAGCACCAACCCTAATCCTTCATGCTCGCGCAACCAGCGCAGCATCAAAGCGTCCCAAATTTCGTTAGAGTGCCGTCGCAAATATTCGAGGCTCCAATAGCGATTGGTTTGACGTTCGACAAAGACCGCTTCTTGAACAGCTAGACCGATATTAATCATCAGTTCTTTCACTTCCTCGACTGAGAAAGGCAGAACATCACCGCGTAAATGAGCCTTGATTTGGAAGTGGGCAACCAAATCGCTGTAGCGCCGAATCGGAGAGGTGACTTGAGTGTAGGTATCGAGTCCTAAACTGGCGTGACGAGCAGGTGTGATTGTTAGTTCGCTGCGGGGCATACAGCGACGAATCGCACACGATCGCACAGGCCCCGCCGGGAGTTGCAGCAGTTCTTCATCCGAGGGTAATTCCGGCTGAGGTTGACCGCGAAAGGGAAGCGGCAAATTATGCGTTTGAGCGTAACGAGCGGCAACTTCTCCCGCTAAAATCATCATTTCAGCGACGAGTTGACGCGAGAGCGAATCATCGAGAACTTCGATCGTCACTTCGCCATCGCTTTTTACTTTGATCGAGGATTCGGGCATATGAATGCTGATTGCACCTTGGGATTGCCGCCATGCAGTGCGTCGTTTTGCCCATTTTGCTAAGGCTTCGATTTCTGGTTCGCCTTGAATGCCGAGATGCAGCATTTCATCGACATCATCGTAAGTGAGGCGATAGGTCGATCGAATTGAACTCGCATGAATGCTGTAATCTTCCACCGCACCTTCTTCGGTCAGGATCACACTAAAGCTCAAGGCACAGCAAGTTTTGCCTGGATTTAAGCTCATGGGACCTGTCGCCAACTCGGATGGAAACATCGGAATCATGCCCGTTGGCAGATAGATGGTCGTAATCCGTTTGCGGGCATCCAGATCGAGTTCGTCACCGGGAGCGAGCCAACGAGTTGGATCAGCGATGTGAACCCAGATTTTCTCGCGCCCGTCGGGGAGAACTTCTAAGCTCAAGCCATCATCAATTTCGCGGGTGCTTTCATCGTCGATCGTGTAAACCTTCAGGTGCGTCAGATCGAGGCGATTGACATCGAGATCAGCAGGTGGGAATTCCAAGCGATGGTGCGTCACTTCCAGAACCTTATTAGAGAATTGAATCGGAATCTGAGCACGCCGCAGGAACATATTCTCGTGAGGACTCCAAATTCCTAAGTCAACGAGAAGCTGGAAGGCGGCTGAAGACGTTTCAGGACGTTTCAGGGCGGCAAGTACCTCGATCGCGCTGGATCGATTCGGTGCTTCTTCAACAGTAGCAAATCGCTCCAAAGCATCAAGTCGGGGTCGATCGGTGGATTGCCACTCGATCGGCGTTCCCTCTAGGGCAAGTTGAATGCGATCTAAGAAGCTCTGCCAGTCGCGCTGACGTTGAGCTTCCATCTCGATTTGATGCCTAAGTTCTGCAACCTGAGTTGCCGATCTGGGTTCGTAGCGATCGCCTTTCTGCTTAAAGTAAAGCTTATCTTCGGACAGCAAGTAGTAAGCGGCATAACACATTGCCGGACTCTGATCCGAAAACAGCAGCATGGCTAACTCTTTTGGGTCGGTGCTGTCGCCGCCTTCGATTAGAATTTCCCAGGCAACTTCTAGGCTGGAAGGATCAAGAAAGGGCTGGACTTCTTTCAGGAAGCTTGGAATGTCGGAGGGTTTAAAGGCTTGATTCGCGACTTCGTAAGTAATCTGGCGCGGATGAAGGGTGTGGTTTTGAGAACGATCGTCGATCGCAATCCAGTGCTTTTTACCTTCTGGACGATCGGTAACAGCGAGGCGGCGTTCTCCGTTGACGCGAAATTCGATTAGGGTTCCCTTCTCCATTGAACTTTGCGGGGGTGATGAATGAATTAAATAGGGGTGGCTGGGATTCGACGGCTCACACCCTACATTAGCACCCCCACAAAGGTTTCAAAGCCCTGGTTTGAAGGTCTAGCCTTCCTGATTCACAAACGGTAGTAGAGCAATGACGCGGGCGCGTTTAATCGCAACGGTGAGATCGCGCTGCTGCTTTGCGGTGAGTCCGGTAATTCGGCGGGGCAGAATTTTGCCGCGCTCGGTGATAAATTTGCGGAGCAGATCGACATCTTTGTAATCGATCGGATCACCGGGTTTGATCGGGGAAACTCGACGGCGGAAGTAAGTCATGACGGTGTGATTGGTAAAGGGTCAATGGGCGGTAGTTCTTAGAAACTACGGGCAAAAACTTACCAGCTTTTGCTGACAAAGATTATTTGATTTCTTTGTGGGGAGTGTGCCGATTGCAGTGGGTGCAGAACTTCTTCAGTTCTAGACGCGCTGTGGTGTTCCGGCGGTTTTTCGAGGTGGTGTAACGAGACACACCGGGAGAACGTTTTGCCGGATTGGAGCGGCATTCTGTACATTCCAGCGTAATGATCAATCTTACGCCTTTATTCTTTGCCATAGTTTTTATGCAAATGAAGACACGAAGATCTATTATTTCATACTTCCTGGGAAATGGACAAAAAATTGTGCAGATTCAATTAGAGGCTAAAGTCCTAGAACTAGGGTTGATGTAGTGTGCCGTTTTTCCTTGTGTATGGGTATTTGAGGAGCGTAAGAAGTTTTCGGTAACGTAAGAAGCAGGTTTAATCACCCAAGGGGTCAGTCACTGTATAGTCAATTCTGCGTTGCCTCAGCATCCTGCGAATCTCATTTGCGGCACCATCAATGTCTGAAAGCTTAGACGAAAGGCTTTTTTCCATACGAGACTTAGTAATGCGAAAGCAGAGTGTCTTCCCATCATTTGTTGCAATTACTAATCGCCTACTATAAACCTGCTTTTGAGCATCGGTACTCTGCATATTGAGTGAGGAATCTTCTTCAATTTTTGTAGAAACAAAGCTATCGTACAGATATTCACAATACTCATCACCAAGCGGTTTGGAGCGAATAAAGTTAAAGTAGCATTTGTAGTAACTGAGAAAATTAGAACACAAGAAGATAACTAGAAACTCATACACACCGAACTTTCGTCTTGTTCCATCGTAGGAAAGTTCGCTTTTATTCAGCTCGTCTTCCTGAAATCTATCGAGCTTTGACCGTGTGCTATTTTTTTGGTTTTGCTCGGTACTATCTTCAACTAATAAACTTGGAGAAGTTCTTTTAGTGGTACCAATCAAGAACCGAAGAGGGGCAGCCCGCAGTGCTCCGGCATCGCCAATATGTGTAGAATCAACGAGATTTAGCTTTCTCATTGCTCGACGAGTCAGTCTATCAATATCTCTATCAAGCCACTGTTGGGTTAACTCCTCCAAATGCAATAATCTTTCTAGCTTGAATTGTCGTTCTTGCTCAACTATCTCATCAATCTTTCTTTGATAATTCTCACTTTGCTGCTCATATCTTTATATTGAGACGCATCGCCCAGAGGTAGAAGCTGAGTACCAGCAAGTTCTCCAGGAATCTGAAGAACTCCGAAAATACTATGAAGAGCAGAATCGCGAGCGAGTGACTCAGAGTGCTGCAAAATTACCGAAGCCGGGAATGGAAGCGGCTTGGGAGAAACTTCAAGCGGCTAAAGCAAAACGTGCGTCCAAAGTATGATCTTTATCTTGATACCTATCTTGGTGCAAGACGAATTTTCATTCCCTTTACTTGAGCGGATTCCAGGTGCCCAACTTTGGATCGTTCGTATTGGTCATCGAGCCGTTGAACACTTTGGCGCACAAAGCCTGAGAGAAGCCTTATGATGCAGGGGTACATCAAGTACGGTGAGCATTTTAAGCCTGGAACATTGTGAATAAGACTTCTATACTTCCACCATTTTTACTGCTCGATCGCTTGCTTCAAGACTGGCTCCTCGAAGATATTGGACGCGGCGATCGCACCACGCAAGCTTTGATTTCGCCTGGAACTCGGCAAGCAGTTTGGATTGCGAAAGAGGCGGGCGTGATTGCGGGATTGCCGATCGCAGCAAGAGTGTTCTATCTGCTAAATCAGTCTACTGAATTTACGCAATTAGTTGAAGAAGGGAAAGCGGTAGAGAAAGGGCAAACGATCGCACGAATTCAGGGCGCTTACGATGCACTGTTAACAGGTGAAAGAGTGGCGCTGAATTTAGCGATGCGTCTGAGCGGGATTGCAACAATGACACGGCAGTATGTCGAAAAGATTGATGATTTACCTGCTCAGTTAGTGGATACGCGCAAGACAACGCCCGGACTGCGATTGCTGGAAAAATATGCAACGCAGGTGGGAGGCGCGACCAATCACCGGATGGGACTAGATGATGCGGTGATGATTAAGGACAATCACATTGTTGCAGCAGGAGGAATCGAGAATGCGATCGCCCAAGTTCGCGCCCAGATTCCGTATCCGTTGACGATCGAAGTTGAAACCGAAACTTTAGAGATGGTGCGGGAAGCGATCGAACACGGAGCCGACATCATCATGCTGGACAATATGCCGTTGGAGATGATGCGTCAGGCAATCGGGATGATTCGATCGACGAATGAGCGGATTAAGATTGAGGCATCGGGGAATGTGACCTTAGAGACGTTGAGAGCGATCGCAGAGACGGGAGTGGATTTTATTTCCAGTAGCGCTCCGGTGACACGATCGACTTGGTTAGATTTAAGTATGAAATTCAAGCAATGACTCAAGCGAAAGTTCGATTTCACAGCTTTGAAGAGTATCTGACCTACGACGATGGGACAGATGCACTGTACGAACTATTTAACGGAGAGCTAATTGAAGTGCCGCCAGAGTCGGGATTGAATGTTGGGATTGCGGCATTTTTGTTTGGGCAGTTTTTGTCGATCGTCGGTCATTTGAGAGTCAGACCACATGGATTAGAACTCGAAGTCAGAGGCGAACCGCGTAATCGATATCCAGATTTGACGATTATTCGCGAAGAGCACATTCAGCAGTTACTCAGACGGAATACGATTCGATTGTCGATGGCTCCACCGCTCTTGGTCATTGAGGTTGTGAGTCCGGGGGAATTGCAGAGAGATCGAGACTATGTTGCTAAACGATCGCAGTATCAAGACCGAGAAATTCCAGAGTATTGGATAGTCGATCCAGAAGCTCAGGCTGTAACAGTGTTGGAGCTTCAAGGCAATCAGTATAGAGAAGTGGGAGTTTTTCGCGAGGACAATGTTATTGTTTCTCCGACTTTTCCAGAATTCGCATTGACGGCTCAACAAGTCCTAGTTGCAGGGCAGTAATTAGTCTTCCGTGCGAATGTAGTCTGAGATGGTATTGGGCGATCGGAATGAGAAAATTTCTTGCGTAAAAGATCTTCGTGCTGAATCATTAATAAGTTGGGTCGCTATCCTAAAAGGGACTTGCGCTGTTGTCAGGTTGAGAAATTATGATTGCTACATTCGCTGAATTAAAAAATCGTCTGGAAGCTGCTTTGGTGTCGGCGTTTGGTGCAGAACTGGCGGGAACTGATCCGATGCTCGTGCCGACCAGTAATCCGAAGTTTGGAGATTATCAGGCGAATGTGGCGATGTCGCTGGCGAAACGATTGGGGAAGCAGCCAAGAGCGATTGCGCAAGAAATTACTCAAAATTTGCAGATTGATGATCTTTGCGAAACACCAGAAATCGCAGGTCCTGGATTTATCAATTTGAAGCTGAAACCTGCTTATCTTCAGGCGCAATTGAGTGCAATGTCAGGAGATTCGCGCTTAGGAATTGCGGCGGTAAAAGATCCAAAGAAAGTGGTTGTAGATTTTTCTAGCCCGAACATTGCGAAAGAAATGCACGTTGGGCATTTGCGATCGACGATTATTGGCGATTCGATCGCTCGGATTCTAGAATTCCAAGGGCATGATGTGTTGCGTCTCAATCACGTTGGCGATTGGGGAACACAGTTCGGCATGTTGATTACTTATCTTCGAGAAGTTGCACCCGAAGCATTAACGACCGCCGACGCTTTAGATTTGGGTGATTTGGTTGCCTTTTATAAGAAAGCGAAACAACGATTTGATGAAGATCCAGTGTTCCAAGAACAGTCGCGTCAAGAAGTGGTGCGATTGCAGTCGGGTGCAGAAGATACTTTGAAAGCTTGGCGATTGTTATGTAATCAGTCGCGCCGTGAGTTTCAGATCATCTATGACTTGCTAGATATTCAACTTACAGAGCGGGGAGAGTCGTTCTACAATCCACTATTACCGCAAGTTGTTGAAGATTTAGAGAAAGAAGGCTTACTGGTTGAAGATCAAGGTGCAAAGTGTGTGTTTCTGGAAGGCTTCACCAACCGAGAAGGCAATCCATTACCTTTGATTATTCAGAAGTCAGATGGTGGCTATAACTATGCAACCACTGATTTAGCTGCGATTCGCTATCGGGTGCAGCAGGATCATGCCGATCGTTTAATTTATGTCACTGATGCGGGTCAAGCGAATCATTTTGCTCAAGTGTTTCAGGTGGCACGTCGTGCGGGTTGGATTCCGGATAGTATTGAAATCGTCCATGTGCCGTTT
Source organism: Cyanobacteria bacterium FACHB-63 (assembly GCA_014695255.1). Classification (GTDB taxonomy): domain Bacteria; phylum Cyanobacteriota; class Cyanobacteriia; order Leptolyngbyales; family Leptolyngbyaceae; genus Leptolyngbya. The sequence goes on along the minus strand of JACJNX010000042.1, from coordinate 151,672 downwards.
GGATTGGTGCAGGGTGAAGATGGTAAGAAGCTGAAAACACGATCGGGCGATACCGTTCGACTGCGGGATCTACTCGATGAAGCGATCGAGCGATCGCGCACTGATCTCGAAGCTCGACTCACAGCCGAAGACCGTCACGAATCCGAAGACTTTATCAATCATGCTGCAAAAACAGTAGGGATCAGCGCAGTAAAGTACGCTGATCTAAGCCAAAATCGCACCAGTAACTATATCTTCAGTTACGACAAGATGCTTGCGCTGCAAGGTAACACAGCACCGTATATGCTCTATGCTTATGCTCGGATTCAAGGCATTAGTCGCAAAGGTGGCATTGACTTCAATCAGCTAGGTTCTAATGTTCAAATGGTGCTAGAACATGAAACAGAGCTAACTTTAGCAAAACAGTTACTTCAGTTCAGCACTGTTCTATCAGAGGTTGAGCAAGAGTTATTTCCAAATCGACTGTGTGACTATCTATTCCAACTCAGCCAGAAATTCAATGTGTTTTACGATCGCGACCAAGGCGTTCCCGTACTGCAAGCAGAGGAACCCGCGCGAACCTCACGATTGGTACTGTGCGACTTGACCGCAAAAACTTTGAAGCTTGGACTATCACTGCTAGGAATTCAGGTGCTGGAACGAATGTAGGAGGCGCAATCAGGGGCGGGTTGGAAACTCGAAGGCTCTAAGCCTTGTTCTCTTTGACGCAGACGATCGAGAAATTGCAGTACAACGCCTTCTAGATTGCGTCTTGCTATCGATTCCGCAAATTTATCCCAGGGGTTAAAGTCCACGATCCACCCCCCAATTTGAACGCCAACAGGTTCTAAATGTTTACCTGAAAGCTCTCTGTATAACACTCGATAGCAGCGCTGTTTAAGTTGGGATAAAAACCAAAGCACATCGTTTTCACTCAAAGGCTGTTTTTGTGCATTGGCAAAGCTTCCAGCAATAGTATCGCGATCGAAAGAAATCAACCCCGTGAGATTAAATAGCTCACTCTGCTCAATTAAGCACTGAGTCTGAGCGCGAGTTGGCAACACACCCAGCTTAAACTTGTCTAGAAGCTGCGCTAAAAACCGAACCGGAACTGCACTTTCAGTGTCAGAAATGTCAGGAGCAAGCAGTAATGAGGGTTGCCCTTTAATTGAAACCGACTCTATCGAACAATGGGCGATCGCCTGCTCGACTTGCTTAATCTGCTTTGCTTCGATGCAAGAACCCAAAACTTGCTGCCATTGCTCACTGCTTAAAATTTCCAGCAAAGCAATGTACTTACAGCCTAAACTATGTCCGACCCAGGAGTAGTTCGTTTTATCTTGGTAGAGCTTGTAATCATAGTTAAGATGCTTTGCGATCGCGCTTAGCTCTTGTCTCAGTGCATTTTGCTCCTCTAAAAGCTCGATCGCTAATGACCAATGACGAAAACTAAACCGAAACGGTAAGGCAACGACGGTATATCCTGCTGCAAAAATCTCCTGTAGCAAATGCCGATACGCGATCGTCGGGAACGACCCAAAGAAAGCACCCCCAATAAACTGAACGACCCCCCTGGGATGAGGGTGCAACGCTATCCAACTATGGCAAAGCGGTCTGAATTGAAAAATACTCATCCTACACCTCTAGAGAAAGGGTTGACGGCAATTTCTAACCGTCAACCACTGGGACAAACTACCAACCCCGAAGACTAACGCCGATGCTTGATTACATTCCTCGCATGGTGACAGGAAGATCTAACTCTGCAAGCGATCGATTCAGCGACTCTAAATTCCCACCATTGCCGTTGCTGCTGACCATTAATCCTGCAATCATTGCTCCCAAATCTGTTGCTGCACTGTCAGATGCAGAAGACATTCTGACTGCGCCCGCTGTCAGTTCTAGCCCGACTGAACTACCTGGAACCAGAATTCTCGGCGGCTCAGACTCAATCTCATTTAATGCTTTACCGCTCGCCAGCGCTAGCGAGTAATTGATATGGTCAAAGTCAGCGCTAGCAGGATTGGCGGGGAAGTCATTCGGCAAGAACGTGCCGCGAATTTCAGCATTCAGCAGTACCTTGACTGGACGCGGACTCTGAGGTCTGCCGATAAATCGTTCTGGAAGCGTTGTGCCTGTGAAAATCCGGGGTAAAAAGAGCGAAACAAAGCCCCGAATTTCCAAGGCTGGATCGTCTTGAGATGCGAATCGAACGACATCAGGAAGCAACTCGATCGAAGCGGTCTTCTGCGCTGGAATTACAAATTCCTGGCTGATATATCGTCCTGTTGTGCCAACGCGGGTCAACGAGAGCGTATTGTTTGACCCAGCAATGTCGAAGATCAAGAAGGTATTTCCTTCCAGAATGCGAGTCACAGCATCTGCCTGAGCTGGATTATCCGGTAAGCTAATGCGGAACTCTAAGCGATATCGGAGATCGATCGTTTCCAAGTTAGAAAGTGTTAGAAAGTAGCCTTGCACAATGCGGCGAGCGACGGGTTGTGCTGCGGGTGGCAATGCCATTTTGGGCGCGATTCGTTTGACGAGCAGTTCAAAGGTCGAAACTTCCATGGTGCAGAACTCCAAATTGAATAGGGTGGTCAGTGATTTTCTCTACTTGAGACTTTCTATTCAAATTGTGAAGGCACGACTTGGGTTTCACAGTACCCACACGGGTAGTGTCTGCTGGGTTAGACAGTTTTGAGCCATTCAAACTAGGAAAGTCACTGATGCTGCGGCAACTTTAATGACTCAAGGCTCACTCTCCCAAAAGAAAGATGGTGCAAATCTGAATTGAGATGCTAAAGTTCTATAATTCGAGTCCGTATCGCCTAATTCGGGCATTTGCTCCGAAGCGGAGGAACCAGTTTAACCGGGGCTTACTGTTGTGAACTTAGAAGTTCTAAGCGAGCCAACAGGGGGCAATCTCTCAGCCCTCGCCCGTCAGCTAACTCCGTAGGCACGTTGAGAGTTTGGCTCTGGAGAACCAAATTATATGATTCTGCAATTGAATTTAGCGGCAGTGTTTACTGCTGTAGCTCAGGCTACGGTACGTCGGACAAAACCAATCTTATCGAGCGATCGCATTCTCTATCCAGCGCTTGGTTTCCTGGGTGTGATTGCAGTGTGGTGGATCATTGCGCTGCTCAAACACGAGCTAATGCCGACACCGCCCGAAGCACTGGTCGCAAATTTAGACTACATTCTCAATCCGTTTTATCGTCGAGGGCCTGGCGATCTAGGGATTGGTTGGCTTTTACTCGCAAGCTTGAGACGAGTGTTGATTGGGTTTGGTTTGGGCGCGATCGTTGCCATCCCGATCGGCTTTTTGATTGGAATGTCCGAAAAAGCGATGATGGCATTGAATCCGGTGATCCAGATTCTCAAACCCGTCTCCCCCTTGGCTTGGTTACCGATCGCACTGGCGATGTTTAACTTGGCTGATCCCTCTGCAATCTTTGTGATTTTCATTACCTCGCTGTGGGCGACGATCATCAACACTGCATTGGGAGTTGCCAGCGTTCCCAAAGACTATTTAGATGTAGCGCGAGTGCTAGAAATGCCGCGCTGGAGACGCATACTCAAGATCGTTTTGCCTGCAAGTTTACCGTATATCTTTACAGGCTTACGGATTAGCTTAGGAGTGGCTTGGCTTGTCATTGTTGCCGTGGAGATGCTCACAGGCGGAGTCGGAATTGGCTTCTTTGTGTGGGATGAATGGAGCCGATTGAACCTGAGTTCAGTGTTCTTAGCCGTGCTAGTGATTGGACTGACTGGACTATTGTTGGATTTCGCCTTGGCGCAGATTGAGGCTTGGGTTACACATCGCCGCCGCGCTTCGTAGAGGAAAAATTATGACGAATCAATGGACGCGCCGCGAATTTCTCGCGGGAATGGGTGCATCGGCGATCGCAACCACTTTACCGTCTTGCGCCATTAACGCCAATCGTGCGCCGCAAGGACTGTCAGAGGCGGCAATGTCAATTACTCCGGTGATCCAATCGAGCGAACTGGAGAAGCCGAACTTAACCATCGGCTATGTCCCGGTGAATGACTGTGCGCCGTTTGCGATCGCGTGGGAGAAAGGCTTTTTTCGCAAATATGGCTTGAATGTTCGCTTGAGCCGTGAAGCAAGCTGGGCAACCTCGCGAGATGGCGTAATTTTTGGCAGACTGGATGCGGCTCCGGTCGTGGCAGGGGCAGTCACGAATGCACGTGTGGGTGCAGAAGGGGCGCGTCACGCTCCGATGTGTGCAGGCATGACGATTCACCATCACGGCAATGCGATGACGATGAATCGCGCCATGTGGGAGGCAGGCTTGCGTCCGTGGTTCGAGTACAACGGAAATCTAGAAGCCTTCGGACAAGACTTCCGCCGCTACTTTGAAGGCTTACCCTCAGAACGCCGAGTTTGGGCAGTCGTGCTGAGTTCTGCCATCTATGAATACTTCGTTCGATATGTTGCAGCAGCAGCCGGAGTTGATCCGCTCAAAGAGTTTCGCATCATCATTGTTCCACCGCCGCAGATGGTGACGAATGTGCGAATTGGAGCAATGGAGGCATACATGGTTGCAGAACCGTGGAATACTCGCGCCATTACTGGAAATGAAGGCATCGGATTTACGTTCGCTCAAGGTCGTGAGATTTGGAATGGACACCCCGATCGCTTACTTGGTGTGATGCAATCGTTTATCGATGAGAATCCGAAGACCTATCGCGCTTTACTCAAAGCGATGATCGAAGCTTGTCGCTACTGTGACGAAAATCGAGAAGAAGTGGCGCAGCTAATTTCGGCTCGATCGTACACCGGAGCGAAACCGAAGTTTACGAAACCCGCGATCGTGGGTGCATACAACTATGGTGGCTTTGACGGCAAGCAACGCATTGTTAAATCAGATGCAACCACAATGTTTTTCAAGATGCCGAAAGAGGTTCCGCAAGTTGCGAACGAGCATTCTACGTTCATGTGGCGATCGCGCAGTCTATGGTTTATGACGCAAGCTGCTCGCTGGGGACAAATTAAAGAGATTCCCAAAGATGCGGAAAAACTTGCAGAACAGGCTTGGCGCACTGACATCTATCGAGAAGTTGCGGCTGAGTTAGGAATTGCCTGCCCGGCTGAAGATTACAAAGTCGAACCAGAGGACGCATTTATCGACAAGAAGACCTTTGATCCGAGCGATCCGGTCGGGTATCTCAACAGCTTTGACATTCGTGTAAGTCGATCGACAAACATTTATCTTTCTTAGAAGAGGTTCTCATGGTTCAGTTCAACATGATTAATGATGTTCAAAACGCTGCTCCTGATGCGTCAGAGGCACCGTTTCTCGCAATCAATCACCTTTACAAGTCCTACAAAATAGGCGAGCGTGAAACGGTGATTCTCAAAGACATTAACCTAACGATCGGAGAGCGCGAGTTCATTTCGATTATCGGTCACTCTGGCTGCGGTAAGTCTACGTTGCTAAAGATTGTTGCAGGATTAGAGCGATCGACTTCAGGTTCTGTATTGCTTGAAGGCAGAGAGATCCGCAAGCCGGGAGCAGAGCGCATGATGGTGTTTCAACAGTATTCGCTACTGCCGTGGTTAACCGTGAGTCAGAACATTCGGTTGGCGATCGATGAAGTGCTGAAAGATGCGTCTCCTGTTGAGAAAAAGCAAATTGTGAGTGAGCATTTAGCCATGGTGAATCTCACCGCTGCTGCCGACAAGTATCCGGATGAGATCTCCGGTGGGATGAAACAACGGGTAGGAATCGCCAGAGCCTTGGCGACTCGTCCGAAAATGCTGCTGATGGATGAGCCATTCGGAGCGCTCGATGCCCTAACACGCGGCAAACTTCAGCGTCAGGTGCTAGAAATTTGGGAGCAACATCGGCAAGCTGTGATCATGATTACGCACGATGTCGATGAAGCGATCTACATGAGCGATCGCATTGTACTGATGACCAACGGACCCGAAGCGACGATCGGCGAAATTTTAGAAGTTCCATTTGCACACCCCCGCGATCGTGCCAAACTTCGCAATTCACCAGAATACTATCAACTGCGAAATCATGCGCTGAACTTCCTCGACTCTAATTTCGAGTCCGACGACTAGAGAGCGAACCGATATACTAAAGCTACTCCTTCTGGGGCGACCGTATGGGCACACTTCGGCTTCGTCAACTGGTCGTTCAGCCAGGTCAACGGATTCAGCTTCAGGATGTCAACTGGCATGAGTTTGAAGCTATTCTTGATGAGCTTGGGGATAAACGTGCTTGTCGAATTGCTTACAGTGATGGAGTGCTAGAAATTCGGATGCCTTTGTTAAAACATGAGAAAGCAAAAGTCTTGATTGGAGATATGGTTAAGATTCTCCTCGAAGAGCTTGAGCTTGATAACGAGTGTTTTGGTTCCAGTACCTCTAAGCGGCTAGATCTAGCAAAAGGCATTGAGCCTGATCAGTGTTTCTACATTGAGAATCATGCTGCGATGATTGGTAAGCGACGGCTTGATCTCACAGTTGATCCTCTTCCTGATTTAGCTATCGAAGTGGATGTCACATCCAAAACCGGACTGGATGCTTATCAAGCATTAGAAGTGGCAGAACTCTGGCGGTTTGAAAATGGGCAACTCCAAATCAGTGTGTTGCAGAACGGGGAATATCAGGATGCAGAGATTAGTCCTCACTTTCCCGATTTTGCGATCGCTCCAACCATCACTCGCTTTCTAGAGCAGAGCCAAACCGAAGGGCGCAGTCAAACCTTAAAAGCATTTCGGCAATGGGTAAGGTCGCAGTTAGGCTAAGCTGGTTTGACTATCGAACTTGAACGCCCTGTTAAACGAAAAGACCGATCGCTCAGAAAGCAATCGGTCTTTTCATTCAATCAACAACACGAACTATTCCCGACTTGCCGGAGCGGGCTGTTGTGAGGTTTGCTGTCCTCCCGGTTTCGCGAATGCTGTCCGCTCTAGAAGGTTTAACGCTCTTGCATACTGCGGGTCTTGGATTGTTCCAATCAATTTCGGATTGGTTGCTAAGAACTTCTGTTGAGCATCCGACAGATCTACCTTGATATCTGGAGTGACTCCCTTTTGACTGATATCGGTTCCCTTCGGCGTGTAGTAGTGCGCGATCGTCACGGCAACGCCTGATCCATCAGACAGCGAATGTACCGACTGCACCAGCGCCTTACCGAAAGTCTGACTGCCGACGATCGTTGCGCGTTTGTTGTCCTTCAGTGCTCCGGTGAGAATCTCACTCGAACTTGCCGATCGACCATCCACTAGCACCACCAAAGGTAGCTTAGATAATTGTCTAGCGTTGGCATAAGCGGTATCACCCACACCCTGCCGATTAACAGTTTTGACGATCGCACCTTTATCCAACCACATCCGGCTAATATCGATACTCGCTTGCAGCAGACCCCCTGGATTGCCGCGCAAATCCAGCACAAACGCATCGACTTTCTGAGCGCTTAAGGTCTTAATCGCCCGCTCCATCTGCTCTGATGCGTGGCTGCTAAATTCTCCCAAACGGATATAACCGACCTTGTTCTTGCCTTCCTGCTTCACGCTGGCGCGGACGGCTTGCAATTCGATCCGAGCGCGGGTCAGTGGCATATTAAATGCCGACGCACCATCACGCTGAATTTGCAGCGTTACCTTGGTTCCGACTTCTCCCCGAATCAAATTCGAGGCATCTTCAACCGTCATGCCTTTCGTAGTTTTGCCATTAATTGCCAGAATACGATCGCCCGTCTTGATCCCCGCCCGAATTGCCGGAGAATTTTCCAGTGGCTCAACCACCGTTAGAACTTTCGTTTTTTCGTTTTGCTCAAGCCGAATACCGACTCCAGAAAGCTCCCCAGAAGTTTGACTGCTCAATGCCTCAAACTGTTTCGGGTCCATGAATCGAGTGTAGGGATCGTCGAGCTTTTTCAAGGCATCGCGCAGTGCGGTATATGCCTGTTGACGAGAGCTATAATCCCGGCTTAGAAGCGTTTGCCGAACGGCATTCCAATCATTCTTATTAAAACTGCCATCTACATATTCGCGGTTGACGATTTGCCACGCTTCGTCAAGAACGGATTTGGGACTGTCTTGCAAAGCCGCTTTGACGGAGCGATCAGCGTTAAACACGGTTCCAGTAGCGGTAGCCGCAATGACACCACTACAGAGGGCAACTTGAAGCAGCGAAACACGTCGGGTGGGTCGATTCATTGAGTGTAGAGGAGAAGTGGACAGCTTGAAATCAAAATCACACCTGCGAACAGGGCGACACAAATGAATTTAATTTGAAAAAGCCAAAACGTAAGGATGCCAAAGAGTCGGAAAATACCGGAAGTTAAAAGGATAGATACAGACTACACAGTGAAATTCCAGAAATCAGGACAATGCTAAGACAGTTGATCAGGTGGCTACCGATTGAGGACTAGCGGTACTGATTAATATGATCGAATTTCCGTAGGGTGAATGCAACTATTATGACAATCTAACGGAATTTGGGTAAATTGTTCTACAGTTCTGAGCTGAATTCTATTAAGCTTTCCTAAAGAGGTTTCTGTGATCTTAAGCGCTAGACGAATTTGGAGGGGTGGGGCAAGCGTGATTCGTCACTGTGCGCTCGCAGGGGTGGCGATCGCGGGAATCGTCGCAATTCAGGTCGATCGGCTGAAACAGCCTTCGATTTCGCTGCTGACACCCCAGCAGGCAGAGCAACAAGAGCGATCTCGGCTGAGTCTGCTAAGCAAAACACCGAGTTTTGGCTTTGATAATCTAATCGCGGACTGGACGTTTCTCAACTTCATTCAGTATTACGGTGATGTTCCCGCACGGCAGGCGACTGGATTTTCGCTAAGCCCAGAGTATTTTGACATTATCACTCGTCGCGATCCTCGCTTCGTCGAGAGCTATCTATTTCTGTCAGGAACGGTATCCCATCAAATGGGTAAACCAGAATTAGCGCTGAAGTTGATGCAGCGAGGCATTGATACGCTTTCACCTCAGATGCACCCAAGAGCATTCACGCTCTGGCGCTGGAGGGGAATGGATCAGATTCTTTTGCTCGGAGATCTACCGGGAGCGGCTCGATCGTTCGATATGACAGCAAAATGGGCGGCTGAGACTGAGGAATACAAGCAGTTCGCACCCGATTTTCAGCAAACGGCTAATTTTTTAAGAACCAATCCTGAAGTTCGCTGGGTTCGGTTCCAAGCTTGGCTGTTAGTGCATCAGGATGCGACTGCTGGTGGCGATCAACTCACCCGCGATCGAGCAAGACGCGAACTCCTGAAACTGGGCGCAATAGAGCAAACCAACGAGAAAGGAGAAACAATTTTTATTCCGTCTAAAGCATTACAGCAGCCGAAAGCGAAATAGGTCGAAGTTAAAACTTACAGCTCAACTTACAACTCTAAAGAACGAGCTGATCGATCATACGATCGGCTTGAGAGGCGTAGCCTCCACCAAACAGATTGAAGTGATTCAAGACGTGATATAGGTTGTAGAGCGTTTTTCGCCGTTTGTACCCTGCATCAATGGGGCAAATCTCTTCGTATCCTTGGTAAAACTCCGCCGGGAAGCCGCCAAACAACTCAGTCATTGCCAGATCGACTTCTCGATCGCCCCAATATGCTGCGGGATCAAAAATTACAGGCTCCCCGGATTGCATCACGGCTGCATTTCCTCCCCACAAATCACCATGCACGATCGACGGTTTCGGATCGTGATCCGCGAGCAGTTCTGGAATTTGTTCTAGAAGTCGCGCTCCTTTGCGAAACCGTCCGCCGTTTTGTGCCGCTAATTTAAGTTGATAACCGATACGATACTCGGTAAAGAATTCTGCCCAATTCGATGTCCAGGGATTGAGTTGAGGAGTGGAGCCGATCGTATTATCACGCTCCCATCCAAACGCCGTTGATTTTTGATACTGATGAAGTCGCGCTAGATTGCGTCCCATTTCTGCCCAAGATTGAGCATTCCCGCGACCGAGTTCCAGCCACTCTAAAACGATATAAGCTGAACTTCCCGCCATTCCAACGCAGATTGGTGTTGGCACTCGGATCGCTTGTGCTGCTGCCATCTGCTGCAATCCGAGCGCTTCTGCTTCAAACATCGCTTGCTGATTGGCTTGATTTAGCTTGACGAAGAACGTAAGCTCACCATTGCTCACCTGATAGCCCTGATTGATACAGCCACCGCTCACCGATCGACGATCGCGGCTTTCAAACGTTTGTCCCAGTGCTTCGCTAATCTGAGCATCAATCTGCGTCCACATGGCTTATTGTCCTGGCTTCACCACCACACAGCCATAAGCCTGAGTCGGCAAATAGGTTTGCGCTGCGGTTTGCAAATCCGCAACAGAGAGCGATTGGATGTAAGCCGGATAGTTAAATGCTGGCTCCAAATCACCGACTAGAGTTTGATAATAGCCGTACAGACCGGAACGATCGCTGGGTGTTTCATTGCCAAACGTGAAATGATTTGCCACCTGAGTCCGAACGCGATCGAGTTCCGATTGTTCAATCCATTCAGATTGCAGCGCTTCAAGGTGTGACGCGATCGCGGCTTCGACTGCATCAATATTTTCAGCAGGGAGCTGAGCCGAGATACAAAAGATCCCTTGATGTCGATAGGTCATATTGCTTGCAGAAACACTCGACACCAAACCGCGTGTTTCTCGCAAATCTTTGACCAATCGGGCTGTGCGTCCGTGTCCGAGAATGCTTGCCAAGCCATCAAGCGCATAAGTCTGCTTGAGATCGACGAGTCCCGGAACGCGCCACAGCATCATCAATCTTGCCTGCGTCAAACTGGAATCAAGATGCTCTTGTCGAATAATTTCGGTGAAGGGCTGTTCTGCAGTGAGTTGTGAGCTTCGCGGCACGTCGTTGCGCTTTGGTTTAGACACGCTCTCTTCGACGATGCGAATTAATTGATCCACGGGTAAGTTTCCAACTGCCACGGCAGTCATCGATCGCGGGTGATACCATTCGGCGTGAAACTCGCGCATTTGTTGAGCGCTGAGCGTTTCAATCACTGAAGCAGGACCTAAAACCTGCCTCCGATACGGCATCGATGTGAATGCCATCTCAGACATGTATTGATAGGTGCGACGGCGCGGATTATCTTGCGATCGCCGGATTTCTTCTAGCACGACAAACCGTTCCCGCTCAAAGCCATCTTCTGGAATTTGAGCATTAAGCACTACGTCCATTTGTAGCGGTGCGAGCGTTGCAAAATCCTGGGGCGCAGTTGTGATGTAGTAGTGCGTGTAATCTTGGCTGGTTGCAGCATTGGTGACGGCTCCGCGCTGTTCGATTTGCTGCTCAAATTCACCGCTCCGCAGCCGATCAGTGCCCTTAAATACCATGTGTTCCAGAAAGTGAGCCATGCCATTAATCGCATCTGACTCGACGGCTGATCCGACATCTAACCAAACATTCAGATTCACAGCATCAACGGGAATCTGCTCAGCAATAATCGTTAAGCCGTTGGCGAGGCGATGAATGGTCGGAGCGTTAAGTTTGGGCGATCGAGTGAGGGTTGAAGTCATGGCGATTTGTGGCGTTCTTTACCTATCTTAGTGTTTGCCGAGGAGTAATACACCCTCACAACTTTCCGAATTCTCCTAAAGTCGCGTCTTTCGGCTTATTCGCTTGGTTCTGCAATTCATTACAATAAAGACAAGGTGTTAAAAAATGTTAAGCAATGCAGAGCAACTCTTCCCGAAAAGTCGTCGTCGTGGGTGCGGGAATCGGTGGATTAACGGCAGCAGCGCTGCTTGCTCATCGCGGATATGAAGTTCTCGCCTTGGATCAGGCACTTGTTCCTGGTGGCTGCGCTTCAACATTTAAACGACAAGGCTTTACCTTTGATGTCGGTGCGACTCAGGTTGCAGGCTTAGAACCGGGTGGAATTCACCATCGGATTTTTACAGAACTCGCGATCGAGCCTCCCGCCGCAACCTATTGCGACCCTGCCTGTGCAGTCTTTCTTCCCGGTGAAACCGAGCCGATTCGAGTGTGGCGCGATCCAGAGCAGTGGAAAGCCGAGCGCAATCGCCAATTTCCCGGAAGTGAACCGTTCTGGCAATTGCTGAAGGACTTATTCCGCTACAGTTGGGCGTTTCAGTCGCGTGATCCGGTGCTGCCGCCGCGAAATATTTGGGACTTGTGGCAATTGACGAAGGCAGTTCGCCCCGATACGCTGCTGACGCTGCCTCATGCGTTTTCAACCGTGGGTGATGCATTGCGATCGTTTGGGCTGAGGAACGATCACCGTCTCCATACCTTTCTCGACCTGCAACTGAAGCTGTATTCGCAAGTCGATGCTGATGAAACTGCACTTTTGTATGCGGCGACTGCATTAAGCGTGTCTCAAGCGCCACAGGGATTATTTCATCTGCAAGGCAGTATGCAGGTTTTGAGCGATCGTCTGGTTGAAGCGTTCAAACGCGATCACGGAAAGCTTTTGATGCGTCACACGGTTGAGCAGATTCATGCTGAATCCGGACGCACAACCGGAGTCACTATCCGCAACCAAAAAACAGGTGAAACTTGGGTTGAACCTGCCGAGCATGTGGTTGCCAATGTCACGGTGCAGAATTTAGTCGAATTGCTAGGAGAAGCTGCACCCGAAGGATATCAGCGTCGCGTCGATAAACTGCCGCCTTCCTCTGGTGCGTTTGTGATTTATTTAGGAGTCGATCGCGCTGCCATTCCCGCAGATTGCCCCCCACATTTGCAGTTTCTCTACGATTACGACGGAGCGATCGGCGAGAATAATTCGCTGTTTGTGTCGGTCAGCCATGAAGGAGATGGACGTGCCCCAAGCGGGAAAGCGACGATCGTTGCGTCATCGTTTACCGATACGGGAGCTTGGAAAAATAGCGGGGATTACGAAGGCATGAAGCAGCGATATGCGGCAGAGGCGATCGAGAAGCTCGGACGCTATTTCACGCTGACTCCGGAAACGATCGTGTATCAAGAAGCAGCAACTCCTCAAACTTTTGAGCGATTTACAGCCCGAACTGAAGGCATCGTCGGGGGTATCGGGCAACGCATTCCGACCTTTGGCCCGTTTGGATTTGCGAATCGAACTCCGATTCAGAGTCTCTGGCTCGTTGGCGATTCAACCCACCCCGGAGAAGGCACCGCAGGCGTGAGCTATTCTGCATTAACCGTCGTGCGTCAGATCGAAGCGTTAACGTCTTAGATTCTGTTGCCACAGTGGAATCAGCGATTGTGCTTGCTCATGAGCGCTAGTTCCAAGCGGAATTTTCTGAGCGATCGCAATCGCGCCTCCTGGATCAGCGCTGGCTTGCGACATTGCGGTTTGTAAAAGCTGCTGACTCCATTGATCGATCAGCGATCGAGCCTCTTCACGCATCGGACTAGACAATGCCACGCTATCGGCTTTGCGAATCGCATCTGCGATCGCATCGACGGTTCCGCCATTTGCAATCGTTCTTGCTTCTTGTAGCGTTTGCTCAGCTAAGGCATTGCCTTGAATTCGATCTTGCACTAGCGGATCAGGTTGATTTGCTGCCCGTTCTTGGTCGCGAATCGATTGAAGCTGACGGGCGTATTGTTGCCGTTTGGTTGCGGCTTCTTGCCCCAGAGCGCGACGCGACGAAATCCGGCTCAGCAGGTCGATCGCTCGCTGCAAAGAACTCGCATCGCCACGGTCGGCGATTTGTTCGGCTTGATCGATTAGGGGACGGTCTTCACTGCTCTGAAATTCAGCGGTGATTTGGTCAATGAGTTGCCGTGCTTCTTTGGCTTTGGGATTAGAACTGGGAATTTGAGATGCAGTTGCGATCGCGGCTTGCAGATCTTCCGGTCGGGCAGATTGTGCCAATTGACGAGCGCGATTTAGTTGGGCGATATCCACCTTTTCAGCTTGCCAGCGAGCAATCAACCTCTGCGCTCTACTGAATAAAGGGCGATCGGAACCAACTTTCTGAGCTTGAGCGATCGCCGCATCGTAATCTTCCGGCGCACCACTCCAAACTCTGCTGACTGCACTGGCTAACGTTTCAAAATCTTCGACTTCTTTCTGCAAATTCGCACTGGTTGGAATTTGTCTAATCACATCAAGTGCAGTCGTCAAGTCTTTGCGATCGAGTGCCGCTTCTGCAAAATCCAGCATCTTTTGACTGGTTTCACCGATCGCTTCTTGGGCGACTTGGTAAACGTAACTCTGGTTGCCGACACTGGTTAAGAGTTTAATCGCCTCTAGGAAATTCTTGACTCCACCGGATTCGACTAGATTCTTCGCTTTGCCAATTTTGGTAATGTCTTCGCGGGTGGCTGTGATTTTACTGCTGAGTTCTTGGTATTTGGTGGTTTGCCAGAAGGTGTTATCGATCGACAACAATCGCCCTGCTTCGGTCAATGCAATCTGCACTCTCTGTTTCCGTAGCGCGTCTTCTGCTCTGCGGTAAAGCGTTTCGGCTGAAGTCCAGATCTGCTCCCAGCGCTTGATTTTGTCTTCAACTTGCTGGTAAGCACTGCCAATTCTTGGAACTCTTCTCGCGGTACCAATGGCTTCGTCTAATCTTCCGGCTTGAAATGCTTCTTCGCCTAAATTCAAGATTTCTTGTGCCCACAGTTCGATTAAGCGCTTGGCTTCGTTGTAGAGCGGATGATCGGGCGATAGGCTTTTGACAAGCTCGATCGCTTCTAACAAATCTGGGGTGGTGCGCTTGTTTGCGGCGATTTCAGCACAGTGCAAACGCAGAGACGCAGAAGCGAGGGGCCAAAAAATCGACGGACAATTCGGAACAGCAGGAAGCTTGAATAAAAACGCAAGCGATAAAGCAGTGGTGCCTCCGGTCACTACAAGACCCAGAGCAATCATGGCTCTCCAGTCATTCAGTAGCCATTTTCTGGCTTTGTGAAATCGATCGACGAGCGCCATTCGATCTAGCTTTCCCTCACTGCGAAGAGGTTCTTTAACCGTTTCAGTCGGTTGTTTCTCCGGAGTGCGATTGCTCGATCGACGTGACGGTTCAGGGTTCCGACGATTGGGAATGCCGCGATCTCTGGTCATAAGTGGGTGTAAAACTGCAAAAAATGCGATCCGGATCTAAAAGCGATCGCGCTAGAAGCCATCCTACCCCCCATTTAGGAAAAAAAATAACCTCAAGTGGTTTGAGTTAATCATCTTTTCAAGAAATGATCAAGCAAGCGCCGCCGTAAAACCTGGATTTGCCTGATCTGCGTCTGCCTGATCCCGATATGATCAGATTCGCACATTTATATCAGGTCAGGATTCATGGAAGCGCAACTGCAAGGAAAAGTCGCGATCGTCACGGGTGCATCACGCGGAATTGGACGGGCGACGGCGTTAGCATTCGCAAACGAAGGAGCATCAGTGGTCGTGAATTACGCCAGTTCTAGCGGTGCGGCGGAAGAAGTAGTGGCGCAAATTACCGAACAGGGCGGGAGTGCGATCGCGGTTAAAGCCGATGTGTCCAAAGCCGATCAAGTCGATGCGCTGATTGAATCCACAATGGAGAAATACGGCAGAATCGATGTCTTGGTGAATAATGCCGGGATTACCCGCGATACATTACTGCTGAGAATGAAACCTGAAGAATGGCAAGCGGTGATTGATTTGAATCTTACCGGGGTGTTTCTCTGTACGAAAGCTGTGAGCAAAATTATGCTGAAACAACGTAGCGGACGGATTGTGAATATTACTTCGGTTGCCGGACAAATGGGCAATCCCGGACAAGCGAACTATAGTGCAGCGAAAGCGGGCGTGATCGGATTTACCAAAACGGTTGCGAAAGAACTTGCCGCCCGTGGAATTACGGTGAATGCAGTTGCACCCGGATTCATCGAAACCGATATGACGCATGACTTAAAGGCGGATGAAATTCTCAAATTTATCCCGCTCAGCCGCTACGGTAAGCCTGAAGAAGTCGCTGGAATGATTTGCTTCCTTGCAGCCTCTCCTGCGGCTGGCTATATTACGGGACAGGTGATGAATGTCGATGGCGGCATGGTGATGGCGTAATGGAGCAACGAAGATGAAGATTGGCGTGATTGGGGCGGGGGGAATCGGCGGCACGATCGGCACTCTCTGGGCAAAAGCGGGACACGAAGTTTTCTTCAGTTCTCGCAATCCAGAAAAGCTATCGAATTTGATTACTGGAGAGAACACACAGGCGGGAACCGTGGCAGAAGCGGCGAAGTTTGCGGATGTGATTTTGCTGGCGTGTTATTACACAACGATCGACGAAGCGATCGCGGCGGCTGGATCGCTCGATGGCAAGATTTTGATCGATGCTACTAATCCTTATGAGCGCGAGAACGGCAAGCTTCATCGAGTACCGGATGCCAGTTCCGGTCTAGAACTCGCAGCAAAACTGCCGAATACAAAAGTTGTAAAAGCCTACAACACGCTGCCGACCGCGACGTTTGCGAATGAAGCGCATCGGTCTGAACCTTATACAGTGTTTTACTGTGGGGATGATGCAGAGGCGAAAGCAATCGTCGCTCAACTGATTAGCGATAGCGGCTTTGTCGGGATGAATATTGGCAATCTCACTCAGGCAACTCATCAAGAGCCGGGAGGCGTGTTGTACAACCGCCCGATGCTTGCGACTGAAGCACAGCGCTTAGTCACGTCTTTGATCTAACGCTCTTTGACAGGTAGAGTTCACGTCGATGTGAACTCTGGATCGCCCCCTAGACCGAAGCGCGTCTATTTTGGCTTCACCACTAAAACCGAGCAGGGGGCATCTTCAACAATCTGACTGCTAACCGAGCCAAGGAGAATCCGTTTCATTCCGGTTAAGCCTCGGCTCCCCAACACGATTAAGTCTGCATTGTGGATCTTCGCAAGACGGACAATCTCTTCGGCTGGATCTCCGATGACGATTTCGACGGCGCTCTCGCCGTCTAAGCGACGCTGATAGGCGTGTAGCTGCTGCTCGATTTGGCTGTAGGGAAAATGTTCGACATCGGTTGCGGGTCGATCGACAACGACTTCCACCTCGGATTGATTCGACGGAACGACGTGCGCCAAAACCACTTTCGATCGGGCTTCGAGATGGAGTTCTTGCAGCGTTTTTAGCACCTGATCAGAGAGTTCTGATTTTGCAATTGGAGTATTTGCTGTCACATCCAACGCAACGAGAATAGTATTCAGCATCGGAGGTTTCCCCAACAGAGCGCCACGAGATCACTCTAACGTAGTCTTTCTCTGGTTTCAGAAACGATCGCATTCCTTTAAGCTTCTTTCCGTCTTTGGATTGCCGCAGTGTGACCTAATTCCCTCTAGAATTTATAGACTGAATAATTTCTGCCGACGGATTCATGGTGAACGACGAACAAATCAGCCTGTTTGATACTCCTGCGACCGAGCCATCGACTCCGAGTGGCTTTGATTCGGAGTTGATTCCGACGAGCGCAAAGATTCCAATTCCCACAGGCACGTATCAAACAATGGAGCAGATGAGCGCTCATTGTAATCGCTGTCATCGCTGCGATTTGGGAGCCTCGCGGACTCATGCGGTGATCGGGCGCGGCAATCTGAACGCACCGATCATGATTGTGGGCGAAGGCCCTGGACAAACTGAGGATGAAACGGGTGTGCCGTTTGTGGGTCGATCCGGGCAATTGCTCGATCGCATTCTCGCCGCTGTGCATCTCACGACCGAAGAGCACGTTTTTATCTGCAACGTGGTAAAGTGCCGTCCACCTGAAAACCGCACTCCGACGACCGATGAAGCAGAAGCGTGTAAAGGATACCTGTCCGAGCAGATTCGCATGGTGAATCCAAAGATTATCTTGCTAACTGGAGCGACGGCAATGAAAGCGCTGGTCGGCATCAAGCAAGGCATTACGAAGGTGCGGGGGCAGTGGATCGAGAAGGACGATCGTTTCTATATGCCAATCTTTCACCCTGCTTATCTGTTGAGAAATCAATCGAAAGAAAAGGGCAGTCCTAAATGGTTGATGTGGCAAGATATTCAAGCGGTGAGAGCGAAGCTTGACGAAATTCAAGTTAAATAACGGTTTCAGGCAGTCTTACCGTGATATTCCATTGCGTTGAGAGAAACCGCACGTTTTCAATAAAAACCTCTGCCTGATCCGTTTGCTGAATCACGGGGAGGGTTGTACCAACAAACGCTAAGAAGTAGGCTTTGATGCGTTGGGGTTTGCGACGATAAACGACCTTCATTTCGTTTTGCAGGTCTTCGAGATAGACAGCCGCAATTTCAGACCGATCGCTCGGTAACTTTTCGACGATCGGCTGAAGTAGATCAAGCGCTTTGATGATTTGCTGCACATCTGTGGTAATTTCTGCGGGGGAATCGATCACCGTTGTTTTAACGACCGTTTTAACGATCGACGCTTTTCCTTTATCGGTGAGATAGGCTCTTACAACCTGAAACTCGCGAGTGGCGTTGTCATAAACTTTTGCAACTTTGAGATAGCCATCTTCGGACAGCGTATCTAAGTAGTAGCGAATCATTTGCATCGAAGACCCGATCGCAGTTGCAATACTTTCTCCGGTGGTATTTCCGGCATCAATCACCTCTAGGATTCGCTGTTGCTTTTCATTGAGTAGCATGGAGAGCCTATATCCCTAGCAGGAAGGATGTTTACTGTACCAAATTCGAGCGTCCTTTTACTATGTTAGGCTTTTCGCAATTTGTTAAAATTTGTAATACGATAGGGACATTCCTCTCATTTTTTACTAAATATGGAACCTGCATTCGCACTAAATATTTCGATTTGCGCCACGATCATTGGCATTACCGGATTCGCAATTTATACGGCGTTTGGTCCTCCTTCCGCCAATTTGGAAGACCCGTTTGAAGATCATGAAGACTAACGATTAGAGGGTGTCAGAAGATGCCCTCTTTTTGATTTTGCCGCTTCTTAATTCTATATGTCCGAATTTCCCAGGGGCGGATTTGGGTGGACACTTGGAGGGGACGTTCGAGTAAGTCAAGCGCTTCAACGATCTCGAAGTCACCTTTTAAGTTGAGTTCTGCGGGTCCGCCGTGGCATTCGTAACAGCGCAGAATGTACTCGTCTGGATTGTCTTCGGATTGCTTCAGGCTGGAGAGAATAAGGTTGTCGGATTGGAGATCGAGGAAGGAATGGAAGGGCGGGAGTGTGCCGTCTTTGGAAGGTTGAGCGAGTGTGAAGACTTCTAAGGGCTGTAAAAGTTCAGCCGCTTTCCGGGTGGTTTGAGCAGTTTTCCAAGTTCCAGCATGAGGATACAGCGTGTAAGTAAATTCGTGCGAATCTAAATCCGCTTTAGGATCTGGAAATTCTGAGCCACGCAGCAAAGTGAGACGAATTTGGTCAGATTGGCAGTCGAAACCGTGCTTGCAATCACTTAAAAGACTAACGCCATATTCTCCATCATTCAGATCCACCCATCCAAGTGCGGGAACTTCCCATTTAGCTTTTTCGGCTTCGGTTTCGGGGCGAGTAGTTCGCTCAATCGCGCCGCCTGCCATTTCATAAGTCGCAAAATTAACTTTTAGGTTAAGCGGAAACGCAGCTTTTACTAAAACGTGCCGCTTCTTCCAATTGACTGATGTGTATATGTTCAGAACAGGTGAATCAGGCTCCAAGTAATACCACTGATGAAAAATAGATTCTCCGATCGCTCGTTTAACTTCAACTCCAGGAATCAGAGATATCCATTTTCGATATTTAATCTCTAGTAACTTAGCTGACTCTAAAGGGTATTTAGCGTAGTTTGGATCAATGTTCCAAGCATCCCAATATTGCCCGCTATCTTGAAAAGCTTGAAGTTCGTTTCCAAGTCCATTGAGAATCTCACGGTGCTGAATTTTATCAAAAACGCTAGATAAACTACCAGTTTGAGGATCAACGATCGCTTTAATAAACTCGTTTTCTAAGATGAACTCATCGGAAGATACATTCGTATCAAGCAATAAAGGTTCACCGGGGTAGAGCCAAAAGCATCGGTAGCCGACAGAGGGAATAGTTTCTGCCCAAAATGAGTAACAATAAATGCAAAACTCGCCTGTGTTAATCCAAGACTTCTCTATTTGAACTTGAATATCTTCACCATTTAGATTGCAAATCTTCCAGTTCCGTTCATCTGAAACAGACTTTGTTAAATCTGCCGTAACAATTCCAGATCTTTCCCAACTTGATGGATTAAAAACTACAACAAGTTCCGCTTCTGGATGGGGCGGAGCAGGAAGCTTAATTTGCGTCCCAATATTCGACTTGCCATAAACTTTGTCAAGAATATCTCCAAACTCAAACTGCTTAACAAGTGCGGTATTGTAAACTTCGCGGATTGATGAACCTGGCAAAATATCATGGAATTGATTGAATAAAACAATCTTCCAAGCTTCTTCTAAATCTGTTTTCAGATACTCTGAGCTTGCCATACTCGAAGATAGAGAAGCATCTATTTCTACAAGATGCAGCCGAGCCTCTGCCTCCCGGTTAAATCGCTTTTGGTCGCCATGAGTCGTATAACAACCGCGATGAAACTCTAAATAAAGTTCATCATTCCAAGTATTTTCGGGGTCTTCTAAGCTTTCTAAATAGTTCAATGCAGTGGTGAATTCTAACTTTGGAAAAAAGGGCGATCGCTTCCACCGTTCTGCAATTTCCAACATATCGCGAGTCGGACCTCCACCGTGATCCCCCACACCAAACAACCAGAGTGCATTCGGCTGTCCCGTTTTTTTCACCCAATCCCAAGCAAATTTTGCCATCTTGATTGGTTCAATTCCTTCCCCGATCGGTGATGACATCAAACTTTTTACCTGGCTTCCATCGGGTGCTTGCCAATTAAACCATTCATAAGGAAATTGCGTCGTATCATTCCATCGAAGCTTCTGCGTCACAAAATAATCAATTCCTGCTAATTTCAGAAATTGCGGAGTTTGCCAATTGAAGCCAAACGTATCAGGAAGCCATGCAACGCAGCAGATTTCGCCAAACTTTTCTTGACAGTATCGTTGACCGTATAAGAGATGACGTGCGATCGATTCTGCATTAATCAAATTCATCTCCGGTTCAACCCACATTCCGCCGACGATTTCCCATTTTCCCGCTTTCACTTGCGCTTGAATTTGAGCAAAAATCTCCGGTCGATTCTGTTCAATCCATTCGTATAAAGCGGGTGTGGTGTGACAAAACGTAAGCTCAGGAAAATCTTTTTGTAGATTGAGAACGGAGACAAATGTGCGTTCTGCTGCTCTCCAAGTTTCTTCGACATCCCAAAGCCAAGCCATATCTAAATGAGCATGACCGAGAAGAAAGATTGTGTGTTGCTTAATCCTGGAACTGAGCGGTAAAAGCGAAGATCTTAGGGCTTCTAGGGATTGATGAAATTTTTGGCGATCGCTAACCTTCCAATCAAATTCGATCTCAAGTTGATCTAACTCAAACGCATCAATATAGCTCTGAATAACTTCCAATTCATCTGCGACAAATCCGGGATCAATTTCGTCGTAATCAGATTCGTAGATGAGGCGAGATCGCATTAATCCGCCAATGTCATGCCCTGGACTAACCAACCGAATTGCAACCGAAACCTTCTCGCCCGGAACGACATTAGAACTTAAAACAATCCGACAAGAATGATCGAATAAATCGCCTTCTTGAACTTTCTGATCGTTGACATAAACTTCAGCTAATTCTGCCCACCAAGTTAAAGCCAATCTCAGCGTTAATCCTGATAATGGATACTCATCGATCACCTCAGGCAAGACAAATTCCTGATAGAACCAACGAACTTTGTGCCCTTTTTCCCACACTAAATAGCGCTTATCATTCAGTTCAATTTTTGTGAACGACTGTGACGAAATATCCTCGATCGCGCAATCTTCACACACCTTCCAACCCTCGATCGCATCAGCCTGTACTAAATTTCGTAAGCGCTCGATGAAAGAAGCAGTAAGAACGTCAGCCATACGATTATGATGAGGGTGAGAAATGCGATTCGTCCCCCAGTCTATGACTTCTCGACGCTATCAGAGCCAATTATTTAACTTTGTCACGCGGCAAACCCAGAAACTTGCCGACAAAAGCGCCACACTCTTGCGACACGCCAAAGTCACTACAATCTGGACAACTCAAATTCTGCTGTACCCGATTTACGCTGCATTTCAGGGAACTAGAGCGATCGCTCAGCAGATTGGGCAACGAGTGGAAAAAGCGGTGCTGCGGTTGCGGGTGAGTCGAGAAGAGATCGCAATTGATCCGGATGCCAATTTAAGTGATGCTCCGATTCAAAACGTGCTCACTGCGGTAAAACGCGCATTGGTTAGCGGCGGCAACTTACCCGCATTGAGAGAGCGTCATCCACTGGTGCTGATTGGCCGATTCTTGGCACGTCAAAATCCTGAGAATCTAGCCACGTCGAATCCGTATCAAATTCAAGCGATCGCTTGTCTCACCAATACGCGCAACCTTGTCTTAATTCTCGATGGCAATATCATTCTTGATACGCTCACCCCAGAGCAACAGCGCCAAATTGAACACCGCATTCGCTTAGAACTCGCACGTTATTGGCAATGGCGACGCAAGCTCTATCTCAAATCCGCACCGCTCTCACTTCCCAAAGATCGAGAAACCTTACTGCCACCGATCCGAGTGTTTCGGCAACTCATGGCATGGGTTCAAGCCAGCCCAGTTGCGATCGCCCTTAACCTATTCCAAGAAGCCGAACGGGTCACGCAGCCGAATGAACTCGATTGGTTTGTGCCCTCTGTTCCGCTTTCGGCTTGGAACCCTAGCGGCTTAATTCCACGATCGCCCAATCCCAAAAACATTACGGCTTGGTTTGCCCAACTCCCCAACTTCTCAGATCTAGAAGCACTAATCTGGGCGGCAATTCATTACTTTTTTGGAGAGCGTACCCAATTTGCTCCTACTCAAGCTGGATTGCCTGGAGAAGATTTCATCGCTCCAGGCTTAGGATTTACTCGTCTTTTCCGTAGACAGCTTGCAGAACACGACACTCAAGAGCCCCTGATTCTCGAAGGCAGAGCGACCGGATTTGGAGAAATACGATCGTTCTCGTTTACACCTTCTTTGCGTCAGCAAATCCGCGAAGTATTGAGAAAACTCTCAGGCGCGATCGTAATTCAGCGAAAATCAAAAATCACTGTGCAACAGGAAACCTCGATCGTTGTGCAACAAGAAATTTCGATCGAACAGGTTTACGTTGAAGCGCGATCGCAACTTGTTACGCCGGAATCATCTCCCACTGGAATCACGTCAACTCATGCACAGAGTTCTGTAGCAAGAACCGCAGAACCTTCAGAAGTCGTAACGGCATTTGATTGGATCGAGACTCCAGCAACGCATGTGGAATATGTCCTCACACCTTGGCAGAAAGTCCTAAAATGGCTCGATTCCGGCATTTTGTGGATCGAACAACGGCTAGTGATCTTGTGGCAATGGCTCACTCGCAGGAACTAAAACGATCGCGCACTCCTGTAAGATAAAGGGACGAACTGCAAACTATCCGCCATTGCCTTTGGAGTCATTCCTATGTTCACGCTTAAAGTCGTTGTTTACATCACTGTCGCTTTCTTTGTCGGTTTATTCGTGTTTGGGTTCCTTTCAAATGACCCAGCACGGAACCCCAACCGTCGCGACTTAGAATAATCACTTCTCGCGCTATGAGAACGCTAGGGCAGATGACTGCCCTTTTTTTATCGAAACACTCGGAATCAATTTGTCTAAATCCCCGTCATCGGCTAAAGTGCCGATATTTCCTGCTGTCTGCTTCAAGCTAAACCCTGATTGATATGCCTTATTCGGTTCCACCTGTACCGCCTGCGATCGTGCAACCTGCTCCAGTCGCCAAGTCCAATCTTGCGGTCAAACCTGCACCCCCAAAAACTCTGGCGATCGAGCCGCAAACCGCTTCACATCGAGCAGACGATCTCGCTGGAACCGAACCGATTTCCGCGACAGCGCCAGAATGGAGTTTTGCCGTCCCTCCACTCCCCGAAGCCGATCCCGCCTCTGTAACTCAAATCTCTCCAACACCATCCGCCCCACTTCCCACCTCCACTCCTGTTCCCCCTCCTACCCCGACTCCCGCACCGAGTAATTCTCCAACCAATCCTCCACCGAATATTCCAACCGGACGACTGACAACCGAGGGCATTCTAGAACTGAAAGCCGATCGACAAGAATACGACCAGTTACGCCAAGTTTTTACGGCTGAAGGTCGGGTTTCGCTGCGGTTCCGGGGAGCCTTATTGACTGGCGATCGCTTACAGGTGAATCTGGTCAATCGGCTGACCGTCGCAGAAGGAAATGTCACCCTCACACGAGGCGATCAAATCCTACGAGGACAGCGGTTTCGCTACAACCTGATTCAAGAAGAAGGAACCGTTGAACAAGCGAGCGGCGAAATCTTTATCCCCACAGCAGGCACTGATTTCAATCCAAACCTGCCCACTAACATTACGGCGGGCGTAGTTCCAGTTGGATCAGTCGGCGATCGCGCATTGGCAACTCAAAATAACGTCTCTCAAGCCGGAGGAATTCGGCTGGTTGTCGGCTCACAACAAAATGCAAGTGGTAGCCCCGCTGCGGCACAAGTAGGCGGCTCAGTGCGACGATTGCGCTTTGAAGCGGCTCAGATTGAGTTTTATCCAGAAGGCTTTCAAGCCAATAATATTCGCATCACGAATGATCCATTTTCTCCGCCTGAACTTGAACTTAGAGCCGATCGTGCCGTATTAAGACGAGTTTCACCCCTGCGTGACGAAATTCGCACGACTCGAAATCGATTGGTGTTTGATCAAGGATTTACGCTACCGCTACCTAGTCGGACGATCGTCCTCGATCGCAATCAGCGAGCGCCCTTATTGTTTGATTTTGGCTATGATGCTCAAGACCGTGGCGGCTTCTTTGTTCAGCGCGAGTTAAACGTCCTGCCGCAATCGCCGATTAATTTTACGGTCACGCCGCAGTTCTTTGTGCAGAGAGCACTTGAAGATCGAAGCAACATCGCTAATCTGTTTGGACTAAGAAGCCGTTTGTCGGCTCAAGTCACGCCTCGAACGATCGTTCGAGGTGAGGGTGTTTTCACGAGCTTAGATCTTTCGCGGTTTGAAAACACATTTCGCGGCAGTTTGCGGGCGCAACAACTGATCGGAACGCACACGCTCAGTTTAGAAGCGAGCTATCGCAATCGCTTATTCAATAATTCGCTCGGCTTTCAAGATGTCCAAAGCAGCATTGGGGCGCTCTTTTTCTCGCCTGTGATTCCGCTTGGCAACACCGGAATTAATCTGAGCTATCAAGTGGGATATCAGTACGTCAACGCAGATACCGATCGTCCAGACTTACTGGCCCCAATCCGAGCGAACAATCGCATCAGCTTGGGGCGCTTTCAGGCTAGTGCTGCGATCAATCGCGGCTTCAATCTCTGGCAGGGAACGGCCTTACCTGCCACGCGGGAGCAGGGGTTGAGATTTTCTCCGACTCCGATTCGTCCATTTGTCGGAGTGGGCGTTGGAATAACTGGAGTTACCACCTCATATAGCAATGGCGATAGTCAAAATAGTGTGAGTGGGGCGGTCAGCTTAATCGGTCAGTTTGGGCACTTCTCTCGTGATTTCTTGGACTATACAGCCTTCAACATCACCTATTCTCAGGCGATTCGTGCGGGCTTATCGCCGTTTTTGTTTGATCGAATTGCCGACGATCGGATTCTCTATGCGGGAATTACCCAGCAGCTTTATGGACCCATTCGCATCGGGTTCCAAACGGCTTACAACATTCAAACCGGACGAGAAATTAGTACCGATTACTTTTTAGAGTACAAGCGTCGTACCTATGGGGTTTCGTTACGCTATAACCCGGTGCAGCAACTTGGGTCGATCGGCTTTGAAATTAGCGACTTTAACTGGAATCGCGGCAGTGTAGAACCGTTTGCTGGTAGTGGGGTGATTCCGGTTGATGGCGGCGTGATCCGATCGCCGCAGTAGGACGTGATGCGGTCGAGTTAATTTCTACTCGCATCACAGATCTGGGTAAAGACGCGATTAATCGCGTCTTTACGAGGATATCCCGTTGGATTTTGCCCTAAAATAGCGGGGTATGATATCTGATCCGGCGAAAGGCTTTTCTGGCGATTCTAACGCGTCTCTGTGGTATGAGACGACAATTCATGTTGCAGATTTACTGACTCACTACAGTTTTGATTTAGGCGGAAATAATGCACAACATCTAGCCGATCGTTGGCAGTCTAGCTATTCTGCACACTGGGTACGCTGGGCAGTGATCGAAGCGTTGTATCAAGGACGATATAAAGCTGTTTCAGTCGAGCAAATTTTGCAGCTTTGGCAACGACGGCAACAACCGTGCTATCACTTCAACTATGAGTTTGAGCGGTTGGTTTGCAACAACTTCCCCCGCAATTTGTCACAAGAACCACGATCAAAACCCATACGCGATACAACGATTCTTCCGCCGCTACCTGCACCGAGTCGTTCAACAACTCCTGTCGTTTCAGAATCGCCTCCGTGGGCTGAACTCGCTGAGCAAATTCAACAAGAGAACGATCGTCCTCAAGCCCTTGAATCGAAGCCTGCGATCGCGCC
The DNA here is from genome assembly GCA_014695255.1 of Cyanobacteria bacterium FACHB-63. Lineage (GTDB taxonomy): Bacteria > Cyanobacteriota > Cyanobacteriia > Leptolyngbyales > Leptolyngbyaceae > Leptolyngbya. Next base: position 125,112 of record JACJNX010000042.1, on the reverse strand, counting down.
GCTAAACGTGAAGCATCCAGAACCCCCAGAGATTTTGCTTGATCGAGTTGCACGGCTCCAAGCAGGTGTAGAAGCACTAATCGAGCAGGCAACTTCAAGCTTGAATGCCTCTACAGAAGCGATGAAAACGAAGTTGCATCCCGAAGAAAGCAAAGGCGTAACTGCATCAGAAAATGCTGAAACTTTCTCAAGTGATTCACTTTTAGAACTCTCTGAAGAAGTTCATCCACCGATTCATCAATTTATGCCGCCTGAATCAGAATTTCACAGCAAGCTAAAAGCAGTTGTGGAGCAGGAAACGATCGAATAACAATTGTTTTCGTCTAGTTTTTCGATCGCTCAATTAAACTTGAATGAGTTGAAGGCAGGATGTATGGTTCAACTTCTTAATAAGTCGATCGACCAGCGAATCGTTTTATACGGAACTTGGGAGGATTTCAAACGACTTCAAAAATTTTCTCAGAACTCTCCTGGTGTACGGTTTGCTTTTTACGATGGGGAAATTGAACTCTTTATGCCCGGTTTGCAGCACGAACAGTTCTCCGAAATCATCGGCTATCTCGTGACTACTTTTTTGCTAAAACGCGGCATTGTCTTTGTTCCTTCAGGCTCCGTCACTCAGGAAAAACCTGGAGAAGTGGCCGCACAAGCGGATAAATCTTACTGTCTGGGTACTGCTAAACCGATTCCAGATTTATCAATTGAGATAATCTTTACCAGTGGAAGCATCAATAAACTCGCCCGTTATCGCTCGCTCGGTGTTTCTGAGGTTTGGTTTTGGGAGGATGGAAGTCTAAAGCTACACCATTTACGTGATCGCGAATATGAACAGATTGATCGAAGCGAATTACCAGGATTAGAAGACCTAGACGTTGAGCTTTTGAAGTGTTGCATTTTGATGGCTGAAACTGATTTTGCAGGAGCCGTTCAATTACTGCAATCAGAAAGTTAGGCTTTTCGTTCTGCAATTCGTAATTTTGCCGATCGCGCTCTTACATTCTCTTGAAGTTCATCTTCTTGAGCGATGATCGGCTTCTTTGTAAGCACCGTCAACATCTCCGATTCTTTCATTCGATGTTTCACGATGCGATCTTCTAAACTGTGAAAACTAATGATTGCAAGTCGTCCCCCTGGTTTTAACCAAGTCGGTGCTTTTTGCATTAACGTTTCTAGCACCTCAAGCTCCCGATTCACCGCAATTCGCAAGCCTTGAAACACACGAGTTGCAGGATGAATCCGACCGTACCGATATTGCTTTGGAACTGATCCCGCGATCGCATCCGCTAATTCTGTCGTTGTCTTAAACGGGCGCTTTTCCACAATTCGTCTGGCAATTCGTCTCGAAAGCCGTTCTTCTCCATAGGTATAGAAAATATCAGCTAATTTCGATTCTTCCCAATGATTAATCATCTCGGCTGCGGTTAATTCTTGCTGCTGATTCATTCGCATATCTAATGCTGCTTCATGCCGAAAACTAAACCCACGATCGGCAACATCAAACTGAGCTGAACTTACGCCCAAATCCGCTAATATTCCATCGAACTTTGTTTCACCCGGATCAAACTCAGCAAAATTTGTATGGTGAAACGTTACACGATCGCCTAATTTCTCCCGCGCCGCAGCTAGCGCAAACGCATCCTGATCGATCACCGCTAGTTTCACATCCGAAGCCGCACTCAGAATCAGCGCACTATGACCTCCACCGCCCACAGTCGCATCTAAATATTCCCCGCGATCGCGAACCGCCAATCCTTCGATTACTTCGCGACTCAGCACAGGAACATGAAAAAACTCAGCACTCATTGAATTAAATAGCTTTAAAGATTACTTTAATTTCGTCCCCACTCTAAACTTCCTTCAAAGTCCCTCACTCGTGGGAATTTAGGGGACACCCATCCGGCTCAAACCAAGCGCGATCGATCCAACTCTTCTCTTGCAGTATCATTGATTCCATTCTATTCGCCTCTAAGCGTAAATTGAATCCTGCACAAATTGATTCAAATCCACGCAGGTAGACACCATTCTCTATAATTGAAGAAGTGCAACAAGTGCTCACGAAGCCTTATTCCACAAAGCTTGCCCGCAAATCGTGAATCGAGAGGCAGAACACCGATGGCAATGATCGAAACCAAGACAGAACCCATGGTACTCAACATGGGTCCGCACCATCCCTCGATGCACGGGGTGATGCGCCTAATCGTCACGCTCGACGGCGAGAACGTGGTCGATTGCGAACCTGTAATTGGGTATCTCCACCGAGGCATGGAGAAAATCGCCGAAAACCGCACCAACATTATGTTCGTTCCCTACGTGAGTCGCTGGGACTACGCAGCCGGAATGTTCAATGAAGCAATTACGGTGAATGCCCCAGAAAAACTTGCCGGAATCGCCGTTCCCAAACGCGCCAGCTACATCCGCGTGATCATGCTGGAACTCAACCGCATTGCCAATCACCTCTTATGGCTTGGTCCGTTCATGGCGGATGTCGGTGCCCAAACTCCCTTCTTCTACATTTTCCGCGAACGCGAACTAATCTACGACCTGTGGGAAGCGGTTGCTGGCTACCGCATGATCAACCACAACTACTTCCGCATCGGAGGGGTCGCGGCTGACCTACCCTATGGCTGGATCGACAAGTGCTTAGACTTCTGCGACTACTTCCTCCCCAAAGTCGATGAATACGAGCGTCTAATTACAGAAAACCCGATTTTTCGCCGCCGTGTTGATGGCGTAGGCGTGATTAGCCGCGAAGACGCGATCAACTGGAGTTTATCCGGCCCAATGCTCCGGGCTTCTGGCGTGAAGTGGGACTTGAGAAAAGTTGACCACTATGAGTGCTACGACGATTTTGACTGGGATGTACATTGGGAAACTGCAGGAGACTGCTATGCGCGGTACATCGTGCGGATTCGCGAAATGCGCGAGTCGATTAAGATTATCAGACAGGCTATCAAAGGACTCCCCGGCGGTCCGTTTGAAAATCTTGAAGCAAAACGAATGATGGAAGGTCCAAAATCTGAATGGAATGGCTTTGATTACCAGTTCATCGGCAAGAAGATTGCTCCAACCTTCAAAATTCCCAAAGGCGAACACTACGTTCGTCTAGAAAGTGGAAAAGGTGAACTCGGTGTCTACATCATCGGCGAGGATCATGTTTTCCCCTGGCGTTTTAAGGTTCGAGCAGCGGACTTTAACAACGTCCAGATTCTTCCCTACCTACTGAAAGGCATGAAGGTAGCAGATATCGTCACAATTCTCGGTAGTATCGACATCATCATGGGATCGGTCGATCGCTAAACCCAGTCCCGCAACCCACTATTTCTGGGCAGGTGTAACAGACCTGCCCATTTTGTTGCGCGGTGTAAACGGTTCGATATATCACAATACAATGACACGCGATCGCTCCGTTTTACGCTAGGATGGATCGTAGTCAATCTTAAGCATTCAATAACCTTTTTTTATTGTGCTCCTCTATTATGGGGAGTGAACTTGAATTCGATTCCGACCGCAAGCGAAGAATTGAATTTTATACTGGTGCTGCTTTTGTGTCGTCTGTTCACAGACATTCCTGATGATGTACCACTCAGCTTTTTTAAGTGACGAGAGTCCTCAACGGTGAATTTTCTGGACGAGCTGAAGTTAGCAGTTTTTTAGGTGTTGAGATTTGGTTGAAGCAGTTCCGAATTATTGGTGGTGTTCAATTTAACAATCTAAGCTTCTGTGGTGCGGGCTGGCTATCTAACTAAAGTAGGATTTTCCGACTGAAGGAATTGAGCGTAAGCCAATCTTCGACTGCTTGCGCTGTTGGCATCGAGATTTCAGCAGAAACACTGAGCGAATGCACGGACATTCATTCGTGCAAAAAAGGATTGACTTTCTTTGAGTTAAACGCTATCAATAGTATGTGAACTGAAGTGCAGCCGCTAGATGTAGCGTTACTGATTTACAGTTCCGCTTTCTCACTTTGTGTCATTCCACTATCCTCACAGTGAACTATGAAGTATCAAGAGCAGTTAACTCCCTGGGTTGTCTATCAAATCACTCCCGACTTGCAGCGTCAAGTTGTGATTCGGTTTCGCCGTCGCAACGATGCAGATTCTTACCTGAAAGTATTGACGCAAACTCGCCCAAATGCCCAGTTTATTGTTGCCTTTGATGCACCTCCCGCTGCAACACCAGCCGCTACAGGTGAAGCTGCACTTGTTTAAACTAACTCGTGTCGCTGAAAATCCTTTAGGCGGAATGTGGTGTGCGATCAACCGATTACAGTGTACGCACTGCCTTGTTTCCTGAACATTAGACTAACCGCTAGAAGTTGAGCTTCTTCTGAGTTGGAGTGCATCAGCAGTTTGCAAGACTCGCTTCAATGGAATGACTTATTGCCGGCTTTTTGTGCGTGGTTTATTTTCTCCAGCTAACGCTCAGTTTAGTACAGATAATCTACTCTGATTTACTGGAAAATGCAATAGATTAGAAGCGATCGTTTCTAATGTTCAGGTTAACCCCGTGTTTGCTCAAGAAAATCAATCTACGGACGCTCCGAGTCCGCTTTACAACTTCATATCGCAGCAGATTCGCGAATCAGGACGAATCACATTTGCAGAATTCATGGATTTAGCATTGTATTGTCCGCAACTGGGCTACTATGCTAGACCTCGCGAAAAAATTGGGGCGCAGGGTGATTTTTTCACCTCGCCCCATTTATCGTTTGATTTTGGTGAATTGGTTGCCGAGCAGCTAGCGGATATGTGGCAAGCACTCGGACAGCCGAATCCGTTTACCCTAGTTGAGATGGGTGCGGGTCAGGGATTGCTTGCAGCCGATATTCTGCGGTATCTCGATCGCTTTTATCCTAAATGTTTTAATTCGCTGACTTATCTCATTGTTGAGAAAGCAGCCGCCCATACTGTCGAGCAGCAGCACCGACTGCGGCGTTGGACGGAGGCGGGAACGCGGATCGAATGGACAACGATCGAGGAAATTCCGAATGATTCAATCGTGGGATGTGTGTTCTCGAATGAATTAGTTGATGCGTTTCCGGTGCATCTCGTCACGTTGCAGAATCAAGCGCTTAAAGAAGTGTATGTTTGTCTGCAAGACAATCGGTTTGCTGAGATAGTTGACGATCTTTCGACCGAGAAACTATCGAATTATTTTGACTTCGTTGGTGTGGATATTTTTAACTATGCAGATGGCTATCGGACTGAGGTGAATTTAGCCGCGCTAGATTGGATGAGTACGATCGCTCAAAAATTGCAGCAAGGATTTGTTTTAACGATCGATTACGGCTATCCAGCGACGCGATACTACAATCCGATGCGATCGCAAGGGACATTACAGTGTTACTACCAACATAGCCATCACAACGATCCGTATATTCACGTTGGCGAGCAAGATATCACTGCTCATGTCGATTTCACAGCGCTGCAACTTCAGGGAGAGCGCTCAGGGCTGCAAACCATTGGCTTTACGCAGCAGGGATTATTTTTGATGGCGCTGGGATTGGGCGATCGACTCAGCCAGATCACTCAGACGGAAACCACCAGCGCCCAGGATTTACAAAACCGATTGCAACGCCGCGACGCACTACATCAGCTCATGAATCCAATGGGGCTAGGTGGCTTTGGTGTTCTGATTCAAAGTAAAAACTTGAGTCAAGAGATTCAACTGAAAGGACTGATGCGGCGAATTTAATCCAATTAAAAAGGAGTGAACAATTTAATCAATTTAATCAATGGTTCGCTGCGCCTTTCTTCAGTCTAGTTACCCGATGCAACCCGTCTCGAGTCCCGGACTTCAAGACGGACGGGAGCAACGCCGCTTTGAATCAAGCCGAGAACACGAGCCGCACCTGCGGATAAGTCGATGACCCGATCGCCGGAGAACGGCCCGCGATCGTTGATGCGGACAGAAACAGTACGCCCGTTATCGAGATTGGTCACTTGCACGATCGTGCCAAACGGCAGCGTCCGATGTGCCGCAGTCAGCGCATTCTGGTTAAATCGCTCACCACTGGCGCTCATGTTGCCGTGGAATCCTGGCCCATACCAAGATGCCATGCCCGTCATCCGTAGACGAATTGGGCCGATCGCAATCTGGGGTGCGCGATTGGGACGATTGGAAATTTCGCGCAGGGGGGCAGCATTACCGAATAGGCGGCGGAGACGATTTGCAACTTGCAGCGCGTCTTGCCCCGGATCGCGGGTGCTATTGGGAAGAACGGTCTGCGAATCGACGGCGACGATCGGCTGTTTGTTTGCCTCGATTAAGAACTGATCGCCGGATTTAGTTTGATGCCATCTCACCGTGATTTTGTTGGCATCGACTCCATTACGTTGGAGTTGGTTTAAGCGGGCTGCGATCGCGGTAGCTCTAGCGATCGGGTCAGCGGATGAATTTGAGGAATTCTGGCGCGGCTGGGTGCTGGATTCAACCGGGGTAGTGGCACCGTACTTGAGCTTCGCGGCTTGGGGGCTGGCTTGCACTTCACCGACTTTCACTGCGGTGGACGAGTTTTGAGCTTCGCCAAGGAACGTAACAACCGGAATATTGCGGACATAAAGAGTGGCGGCTTTGCGCCCAGAAATATCGTGCGACTGAATTTTTGCGATGGACTCCTCAGTTTGACGGTTTTGGGGGGTTTGCTGTTCGCCGACTTTCACCACGTTGCGCCTTGTGGCTTGTGGGGAAGACGGTCGGGGAGTGTCAGACTCCGTAGATCCTTGGCTGGCTGCCGGGGTGGACTCTGCTAGGGCAGCAGTCGCACCGATGGTACTGGTACACAGTAGAGCGGCAGTCAAACCGCTAATCAGTTTCTGGTTCATACATCCTTTGTGAGATTCACTTCCAACCTTGAGTCCGAGATGTGGCAGTTTGCCATCTGACACAACTTAAGCTGTGCTAACTCGTACTCGCTCCGTGTTCACTCCTGAGTTCAGAACTGCAACAGACTAGCATGAAGTTTTTCCTAATTGGATCAGGGTGATGCCTGTACGAAATAAAACTTCATATTTTCTTCAAATTCGGATGTAAGCTGAAACGATTGCTGTTACTGACTTCTATTAGAAAAACCGCTTTAGCGTTTTTCTCCGACTTCACAAGAACTTAACATCTTCTTCATACAGCTTGTGAGGTATGCTGATGTTTTGCAGATTGAATTCGCGCTCATGGATTATCGGGAAGCAGGGGTTGATGTTGAAGCGGGACGGGCGTTTGTCGATCGCATTCGCGATTCTGTTCGGCGCACCTACCGTTCCGAGGTTTTAGGCGGCTTGGGTGGATTCAGTGGATTGTTTCAATTGCCGTCTGGATATCAAGAGCCTGTTTTAGTGTCTGGAACCGATGGCGTTGGGACGAAGCTGAAATTGGCACATCAACTCGACGTTCATCACACCGTTGGGATTGATTTGGTGGCAATGTGCGTGAACGATGTGCTGACCTGTAGTGCAGAGCCGTTGTTTTTCCTGGATTACGTTGCGACAGGAAAACTGCTGCCAGAGCAGCTTGCTTCTGTGGTGGAAGGAATTGCAGAAGGATGTGAGGCTGCGGGATGTGCGTTGCTTGGCGGTGAAACTGCGGAAATGCCAGGGTTTTATCAGCCGAATGAGTATGATTTGGCTGGATTTTGTGTTGGGATTGTTGAGAAAAGCCGGATTCTGGACGGATCGCAGGTCAAGGTTGGAGATGTGGCGATCGCGCTTCCCAGTTCGGGAGTTCACAGTAACGGGTTTAGCTTGGTGCGGAAGATTGTGATCGATCGGGGATTTGATTGGAGCGATCGACCCTCTGGATTGAGTGGTGCAACGCTTGGAGAAGTCTTGCTCACGCCGACTCAAATTTACGTGAAACCAATTCTTGCTGCATTGAAGTCAGGGCTTGAAATTCACGGCATGGCACATATTACCGGGGGCGGTTTGCCCGAAAATTTACCTCGGTGTTTGGGTGAAAATCAAGCGATTGAAATTGACCCGAATCGATGGCAAATTCCACCCATTTTTCATTGGTTAGCAACTGAAGGGAAAGTCGCACCTAATGCGATGTTTAATACCTTTAATATGGGAGTTGGATTCGTGGTCATTGTTCCGGGAGAAAGTGTCGATCAGACTGTAGAATTTTTCAACCTACAAGGATTAAACGCTACTGCCATTGGAACAGTAATTCCCGGATCGGGTGAGTTATTAGGATTGCCTGAATAAGTGCCAAAAGCAAGAAAACAATTTGGTCAACACTGGTTGAAAAGCGAAAAAGCTTTAAACAAAATTGTCAGTTCTGCGGAATTGACAGAGAACGATCGCGTTTTGGAAATTGGAGCAGGAACCGGGATTTTAACGCGGCAATTGATTGCTCAAGCTCAAGCAGTTGTGGCAGTAGAAATCGATCGAGATTTGTGTCCAATCCTAGTGCAAAAATTCGGCAAATTTGAGAATTTCCTATTGCTTCAAGGCGATTTTCTCACGTTAGAGATTGATCCATTGTTAGAGCCATTTCCACCGTTTCAAAACCCTCGAAAAGTTGTAGCTAATATTCCCTATAACATTACGGGACCAATTTTGGAGAAGCTACTGGGCAAGATTGCAACTCCAAATCCAAAGCCGTTTGAATCGATCGTCCTGTTGCTGCAAAAAGAAGTGGCACTGCGAATTTGTGCAAACTCAAATTCATCGCATTACGGTGCATTATCGATTCGAGTTCAATATTTAGCTGATGCTGAATTCATGTGTGATGTGTCAGCAAAAGCATTTTCGCCGCCTCCAAAAGTAGATTCGGCAGTGATTCGATTGCGTCCAAGAGAGATCGAGCATCCTGCCACAGATCCAAAAAAATTAGAAACCTTGATCAAACTTGGCTTTTCAAGTCGGCGCAAGATGCTGCGAAATAATCTAAAAAGCGTGATTGAACTTGAGCCGTTAAACGCTCTGCTGCAATCCTTAGAAATCAATCCACAAGCGCGGGCTGAAGATTTAAGCGTGAGGCAGTGGATTGATTTGAGCAATGCATTTAGCTTGGACAAACTCGCTCATAATATACCCTAACTTCTTCCTGGATACAGCGTCTATCTTTGTATCTTCGGCATCGTTTTGATTCTCTTCGATCTAATCTTGATGCTCTTTCTTGCTCCAAGGTTTGCTCCTCAAAGGTGGCGGAAAACTTGCCCGTTTCGATCGATTGTTGTCCCCGCTTAATTTCATATTCAAACTGATTTTCACCCGGTTGAACCGCGAGAAATTTTCCTTCGTGACGATCGCCGAATCGCATCTCAAATCTTTCGGAAACATCGCCGCTAAAATATTCACGATCGGTAAATGGCTTTTGTTCGCCTGCAAACCCGAATGTTACGTTTTTAACGATCGCTCGTAGCTCTGGTGCGGGACGGGTCGATTTTGAGAAGAACCGCGCTCGTGTGGCTGCCGCTTGTTCTCCAGGACACTCACCCGTAAATCGAATCCCCACTAGCGGAACGGTAGCTTGGCGAGAGTCACCAATGCTGCGACCACCAAACAACAATCCCACAGGCGGCAGGTTTTGCGCATATCCGGTTGATACTGCAACCATTAATGCAACGATCGATAATCCGATTAACCCTAAAAATTTCTTCAGTGCTGTCTTCATTGCTCTTGTCGGTGTGAATCAAGCGGTTGCTGCTGCAATTTTTCTTCGCTAAACCGGGAGACGATCAGCAAAAAATGTCGTAAAAGTTTACTAGCAAAATTGTCTCAGCAATCCTGATAATGGAATAGGTCAGAAAAAGCTGATTTATGCGCTCTTATTCTCTAATTGCTCCCGCTAAAATTAACCTCTATTTGCAAATTGTCGGCGATCGTCCAGATGGATTTCATGAACTCATCATGGTGCTGCAAAGCATTGAACTCGCCGATCGAGTGACGATACGATCGCGCAGTGTAGATGACATCCGGGTGCAGTGCGATCATCCTGCGGTTCCGGTGGATCAAACTAATTTGGCATATCGCGCCGCAGAACTGATGATGCGCGAATTTCCAGAAGTGTATGCGAGATTTGGCGGTATCGAAATCGATTTACACAAGCGCATTCCAATGGGTGCGGGTTTAGCAGGCGGTTCGAGTAACGCTGCTGCGGCTCTAGTTGGAATCGATCTAATGTGGAATCTAGGGCTGACGCAATCCGAGCTACAGGATTTGGGTGCGAAGCTTGGTTCAGACGTTCCCTTCTGCATTTCGGGTGGGACAGCGCTCGCAACCGGACGCGGCGAGGATCTTGCGGCTTTGACGAGTTTAGATCACCTATATGTTGTGTTAGCAAAATATCGGGATTTACCTGTTTCAACGCCTTGGGCATATCAAACCTATCGGCGAAATTTTGGTGAAACTTATGCCAAAACTTCACAAGAAATTGAGGCGAAAAAAGCCCGATCGAAAGCTATTTTGAGCGCGATCGCTCATCATGATTACGCCCAGATTGGTCAACAGTTGCACAATGATTTAGAAAAAGTTGTGCTCCCTGAATTTGCAAAAGTGCAGCAATTACGCGATCAGTTTGCGCGCCTTAATTCAATCGGCACGATGATGTCAGGCTCAGGATCGACGGTCTTTGCATTAACGGAATCGCGATCGCAAGCCGAAGAAATTAAAAACGCAATGCGATCAAATATTCCCGATCCAGAGTTAGAGCTTTGGGTGACAAAATTAAGTCAGCGCGGCGTTCATTTAGCAGCTCATTAAAAGGAAAAATTTATGACAAATTCACCCACACCTAAAGCTTCTCAAATGCCGAGTCCGCTTCGCTGTTTTATTGGCGCGATCGTGGCTGGTGTGATGGGATACGCGCTCTACAAAATGACAAGCGCAATTGGAATTTCCTTTGCCACAAAACCAATTGTTGCAGATAGCCTGGTGGTTCGACGCATTTCTTCAGCGGTTAGAACTTTAGTGCTGGGGATGAGCGCGATGGGAACAGGAATTTTTGGACTTGCCTCTTTTGGGCTGGCTGGCTTAGGGGTGCAATTGCTGCTACGTAAGCCTGAACAAGAACAGCGCTCTTCGGATTAGAGGTCGATCGCGCTCCTCTACAGAGTTAAAGCGCTTGGCTTTCTAGCCCTAGAAGCGCTCTTTCTGACGCTGGGCGATCCCTGATGATTAAGCCCTGTACTGCTTTGCAAATTACAGTCACGAAAGGAGTGACTCCTACGCAAAGTGCTGCTACAATCCGAAAGCTCGAATCGATCAGAAGATTCGTCCATTTAATTTCTTCTACTGGAATTTTCTTGATGACCCTGTAAGAAGCTGACAAGTTAAGGGCGCATGAGCTTTATTCGGTCAATTTCGACAAATATGATCCCGGAAATCCGTTCGATCGTCCGCTAAAAATTGGTATCGAAAGCACTCACGCCTTGAGAAAAGCGTGAATTTTTTAGAGAAGCAGTTCGCTTGCCTTCTCCGCTTTCGCGCGAGTTTTCCACAGATTGGCGTACTTTTCCACAGGTAAATTTTTGAACTTGTGGAAAAACCGTATATTCACTGAAAGATTCATTGGAATTTGTATTACTCACCATTTTGAGCATTCAGAATGTTGCAATCAAAACGGCTGTAACCCGCATCCTGCGGTTGTATCAGAATTATAGAGTGCTTCCATCAACTATTTTTTATCTTGATAAAAATATGAGCTTTCCCTGAGAATCTAATCCATTCCGCCAGCCTGCCTTTCATTCGTTAAAGAATGGCTGAAAGCAGTACAAACGCTACATTCTAACTATCTTTTCGATATCAATTTGAAGTTTGCCTAATCAAAGAGATTTGGTATGGAAAAACTGAAGTTTTCCACAGCCTGTTAAAAACGAAGCTCATTTCTGCATTTCCTAATTGAGCAGCGAACTTCACAAATTGAACTTGAGTTTTTCAGCGTCTCTGATTGAAACTGAGCGCCGCATTGCGCCCAATTTTATTGCAGAATAGAGAATGCGATCGACAACTCACTGCGATGAACCTCGATGCGCTTTTCAAACACTCTGCATAACGATTCTTATGGCATATCAGTGGTTTAAGGCATTTCACATTGTGGGAATTGTCTGCTGGTTTGCGGGACTGTTCTATTTGCCCCGCCTGTTTGTCTATCACGCTGAAGCAAACGAGCAACCCGAACCCGCCCGCAGCATTCTCAAAAACCAATATCAAATCATGGAGAAGCGACTCTATCGCATCATCATGACCCCGGCATTGCTGCTAACGATCACAATGGCGATCGGGCTTGTCTACACAGAACCCGATGTTCTCAAGCAACCTTGGCTTCAGATCAAGCTGGGGTGCGTCGCGCTTTTGATTGTTTACGATCATCTGTGCTTGAGAATTATGAAACGCCTTGCTGCTGATACCTGCAAGATGACCGGGCAGCAGTTCCGCTGGTTTAATGAATTCCCCACCGTCTTGTTTGTCATCGTGGTGATGCTGGCGGTGTTTAAGAATGACATTCCCACCGGTGCAACCGCTTGGGGAATTTTTGGTATGGTCGTGGCAATGGGAGCATTCATTCAGCTTTACGCCCGCAAGCGGCGCTTGGCGCGGGAGCAACTGGCAGCAGCCCCAGCCTCAGAAGCTAGCGCATAACCCATCTCTTCAATTTCTTTTTTAAGACGTTCTAAGGAGCGTCTTTTTTTTCAATTTATCCATGAAGTCTAGACTTTAAGAAAAGTTAAAGTCTATCAATTATTCATCAATCGGCAGATATGTTACCAACAGGTGTGGCTGGAAGGAGGGCTTGCTGTAATGCGTAGAATCCAGCAAGGTGCTGTTTTTCTAAGTCAGGGAGAAAGCGAGATGAATTTCAAAATTGTTTTAACCACGATCGCATCATTGGGAATGGTGGCGCTGAGTAGTCTACCTGCTTTGGCGAGAGATGTTGTACTAAGAGCGAATTCTGCCAACAATGGAGTGAGCTTACGATCGACTCCGAGCAACAATGCACCCGCGATCGCATCAGCGTCTTCGGGAAATCGAGTCCAGGTCATCGTTCAGCACCCTGGGACAAATGGAGCCACCTGGTATTACGTGCGATCTTCTGCGGGTGCTGAAGGCTGGGTCGATGCGTTCTACACTCGTCCTGTCAATTTCGGCGGTTTAGGGTTCAATGACAGAACTGCGACTGACAGAAGTCGCCGCTATCTGATTCAGCAATACGAAGTCAGACTCTTTACTGAAGGATCTCAGGTCTTTCTGAATGTGTTCGATCGCAACAGGAATCGAACGGTTGTGAATGGTGTACCCGTCAGTGTAATCAACGGCAGGAATGGTGCAACTTATCGAGGTCGCAACGTGGTGCTGTTTGTTCATAACACCCGCGATGAAAAGACCATCACGGTCACTCGGTAACTAAGAAATCGCGATCGTCAAACATGACGATCGCGACTTTTCATGTCAAAGAATTGCAACTACTTACCTAAGAGCTTAACGATTCCAATTCCACCAAAATACAGTCCTAACACTGCGCCACCTAATAAGCTTTGGGTCAGAGGATCGGTGGATGGTGTGATCACGGCTCCAAGAATCGCGGAGCCAAGTAGGACATATTTCCAGCCGGATAGCATAGTTTTCGATGAGACAATGCCCAGAAATCCGAGTAAGGCTTGAACCACTGGGATTTGAAATGCCAAACCCGTGCTAAACATCAGCAGCAAAACGAACTCGAAATAGCGATCGATCGACCAAGCCTGCTCAACCACTTCCGCACCATAAGAGATGAAGAAGTTCAACGCAGCAGGAATCAATAACGCATAAGAAAACGCTAATCCTCCTAGAAACAGAACGCTTGATCCTAAAATCACAGGAGCTAGAAATCGCTTTTCTCGCCGCGTTAATCCAGGCAGCACAAACGCCACAATCTGATACAAAATCATAGGGGCTGCCAGTACTAATCCGCTATAGCCTGCAACCTTCATCGAAACAAAGAAATACTCTCCGGGTGCAAGCTGAAGAAACTTCACGCCTACAGCAGGCACTTCGAGAAATTGCACCAGAGGTCTGACATAAATAAAGCACCCGATGATGCAAACGACGATCGCGATCAACGAATAAAAAATTCGCTGCCGCAATTCCTCCAGATGGTCGAACAGTGGCATCTCAACATCATCGATGAGATTGTCGTCATCTTCGATCGTGGCGGGTTGCGCGGGAGTCAATTCGCTAGGGGAATTGTCGGCAACGACTGGAGTAGAGGAGGTTTCGAGTTCCGAAGGAGCAGTCATGGATTGATGGCTTCTGTCCGATGGGCTGTCACCATTGTATCGAGGACAGGCAACCCGACAAGCCCAAGCCACAGATTCGATCGCTTCGCAAGGTCTCATTCAGCAGTTTTCAGCAAATTCATCGGGAAATGAACGCTTCATATAACTCCCGTCTCTGCTCAAATTAACTTAAAAGACACGCCGCCGGAAAAAGCAAATACTCTAAGAAAAACAGCTTCCAAATAAATTGATAAAAGCGCGTCACTTCTGTTTTATCTTGCAGATCAATTCTGTAACTCCAAAACCACATTAAACATAGTGCAAGCAGGTGGCTGATTATCAGAAAGGGCGCGTTTACTCCGGGTAGAAAGAATGCGATCGCAACGATCGATAAATAACATCCGGTTAGAACGGCTCTTGCTAAATTAAACACGGGCCGCTGTCCGAGTTTGAGCGTCAATGTCCGAATGTTGTATCGGCGATCGCCTTCAGTGTCAGGCATATCTTTGAAGATGGCGATCGCAAATGTGAACACTAAAATAAATGCGGTTAATGCCCAAACTCTTGCGGGAATGGGAAAGCCTTGATTGAAATGAAGGAATAACCCTAAGTTAACGATCGCGCCTCTAACTGTAAAGATGCAAAGCGAAGCCCAGAACGGAAATCGCTTTAATCGCACTGGGGGCAGCGAGTATAGTGTGCCAATCGCTAAACTTAGTCCCACCATTCCAAGCAGGTAAGGACTTTGAGTGGCCGCGACCGCAACGGCAAGCATTCCCATTAGAAAAACGATCGTGCGTCCTTGTCGAATCGAAAATTCTCCAGAAGCAAGTGGCAGATGCGGTTTGTTAATTTTGTCGATCGCGATATCTTCAAGCTGGTTCAATCCAACAATGTAGATATTGCCGCATAAACACGCGATCAAGGGTGCAATCCAAGCAGTCGGTAGGAGTGGACGATCGCTGCCTAGAACAATTAGATAAAGTCCAAGAACGCTCAATGATGTCCCAATCACCGTGTGAGGGCGAGAGAATTTCCAGAAAGCGTAGAGCCAGCGTTGAATGGGGTGAGAGTGCGACGATCGGGGCGAAATTCGATTCATGGATGTCCTAGAGTCCTGATTTTCCTACCGTACCTGGTTTTAGCCTTTTGCTCTAGGCTTTCGTGCCGCAGAGTAAGCCAAACTTAATTAACCCACGCTTATATCCCTGCTGCATGGTTCCAAGTGACAGTGCGGCTTGAATCGTTGTCCAGCCAGAGGTCAGCAACCCGAAAATTGCGGAGGGAGTGAAAGCCGAATCAATCACCACATCCCAAAATGGCGCGACGGCTCTTGACCAATCTGCGGTACGAATTTCTTGCAGTCCAACATCCTGCACGATCGCTTCATATTCTGGTAGCGAAATCACATACGGCAAACAGTAGACCCGATAAATTTCAGCCAGGCGCTTTTGATCGTCTACGGTCAAGGGCACTTTGTCGATCGGACGATGACACCAAGTCGCCATAACAAAGGTTCCGCCGGGTTTGAGAACGCGATAGCACTCTTGCAGAAA
This sequence comes from Cyanobacteria bacterium FACHB-63, assembly GCA_014695255.1. Taxonomy (GTDB): domain Bacteria; phylum Cyanobacteriota; class Cyanobacteriia; order Leptolyngbyales; family Leptolyngbyaceae; genus Leptolyngbya. The sequence goes on along the minus strand of JACJNX010000042.1, from coordinate 109,368 downwards.
TTTCACCTTGTCGGGCATATGCTCACCGCTTTCGAGCGACCAAACGAGATCAAAAGAATTGTCGGCAAAGGGCATATTGAGCGCGTCTGCGACTTGGAACTGGGCATTGAGATTCGTCGAGCGAGCACGATCGGTTGCTCGATTCGCCTGCACTGGACTGAGCGTGATCCCCGTTGCGCTTGCCCCAAATTTTTCTGCCAGATACAGTGAACTTCCGCCGATCCCGCAGCCGACATCTAGAATCTGCTGTGCCTCGGTGATATTTGCCCAGTTGAGTAACTCTTCAATTAGATCAATCTGGGCTTGTCTACGCTCTTTGCGAATCTTGCCGTCTGCACCATAGTAGCCGTGGTGCATATGTTCGCCCCAAATTTGCTCCCACAGCCCGGAAGACGCATCGTAGAACTGCTTGATTTGTTCAGATAGCAATGAAGTCATAAATCTACTTAAGAAATGTATTTAATTTATCAAATCACTTCTAGAAATTACGAGCCGCCGGGCACTAAAAGGAAGATTTGATAATCAGAAGTTAACTAGGTAATAAAAACTACAGTTCCATGGAAACGGCTCAAAGATCTATTGTTATGTCTACGGGTTAATATCGTTGGACGTAGTTTTATGAGGTTGTAAAGAAAAAGTTACCCTCCAGGGTGCTGTCCAGTGATTTCGGGGATCACTTTAATGGAAATATCTTCAGAAAAAAGCAGAAATAACTGAACTAGATTTCTGCATAACTTGAAGAATTGGGACGTATATATGGGTATGTTGAATCGTAAATCTAGGTTATTAACTTACCCGATTTATTTCACTCAATCTTCATCAAAGCTGAGATTATCTCCCTTCTAAAACTCACGGAAATCTCAGATTCGCTCTGTATCTAATAGTAAGAAAAGAGATCATTTCCTCAGCTTTGAAAAGAGCAAAACTCTCTCTTAATCTCTTTGGAAGGTCATCATGTCTGAATCGCAATTTGCCTTTGATTTTCCACTTTCGTCGGCTGGTCAACCCCACTCCAAACTTGACTTACTGAAGCCGATCCGCAGTTGGTTAGATTCCATTGAAATTCACGATCGCAAAGCTGCTCACCTCGTCTGCAAATTGATCCCAGCACAATGCCCGTTTGAGCGCGACATCAAACTCTTTGGACGCACGATCGCGCACATTCCGCCGATGTGCAAACTAAATCCGCTTTACGATCAGTTCGTGGGTTTGCGGTTCCGGGCATTGTGCTACCTGGTTGATGAATGCGGCGAAATGGTGGTTTAAGCGAACTGTGCCGCTAACCGATTGGAGTCGAGATCTTTGCCGATAAAGACCAGTCGAGTTTGCCGCAGTTCATCGGGTCGCCAGGGTCGATCGTAGAAATGCTCGAATCGTGAGCCAACCCCTTGAACCACGAGCCGCATTGGTTTATCAGGAACCGCCACAAATCCCTTCACACGGTAGATTTCCTGTTCTTGCACCAGTTTTTCCAAGCGCGATCGCAGTTGATTTGGATCAAACGATCGATCCAAGATCACATGCGCTGATTGAATCTCGTCATCGTGATCGTGTTCTTCTTCGGTATCGTGATGGCTTGGACGAGCGGCTAAGTTCTCTTCAACGGCCGCATTAAACCCAAGCAGCAGATTTGGATCGAGTTCGCGATCGTTGCGTCCGTTTTCGACGATTTTGACGGCTCTGGGGAGTTCTTGTTCGACGAGCGATCGAACTTTCTCCTGAGCTTCCGTATCGACGAGATCGGTTTTATTTAAAATCACCAGATCTGCACAGGCAAGCTGATCTTCAAATAGTTCTTGCAGTGGGGTTTCGTGATCGAGGTTGGGATCAGCTTGTCGTTGGGCTTCAACGGCTTGCAAGTCAGCCGCAAGAGTGCCTGTGGAAACGGCTTCGCAATCGACAACGGTAATGACACCGTCAACGGTTGCTGCATTGCGAATTTCATGCCAGCGAAATGCCTTGATTAATGGTTTTGGCAATGCTAGTCCGGAGGTTTCGACCAAGATGCAATCGAGGCTGTCTCGGCGCTTGAGTAATTCCAGCATTGTGGGGAGAAATTCTTCTTGGACAGTGCAGCAGAGACAGCCGTTGGTGAGTTCAACAATGTTGCTGGTTTCATCTTCGGGGCAGACTTCGCACGATCTTAGAAGTTCTCCATCGATCCCCAATTCTCCAAATTCATTGACCAATACTGCAATTCGCCGACCATGATTGTTTTGGAGTAGGTGACGAATGAGGGTCGTTTTTCCACTGCCTAAAAAGCCAGTAATGACCGTAACCGGAATCTTTGCAGCCATAGTTTATTTAAGTGCGTTGCCTTCAGTTTACGCGGCGCGTGTCCGCAATTATCAATTGAGGGGATGCCGAAATGTCGATCGCCCCGTCGATACCGTTGAAATACGAGTGCGATCAATCATGCGTTTACCCGACACCCTAGAGACGCGAACACCGAAGGTGCAGCGAAGCTCCTAATCGCGTCTCTACTACCCGGATCTCGCGGTTGGAACGACAATTAATCGCCCGAATTCCATCAACGATATCGATTTCATCAAACCATCGTCGATCGTACCAATTCCAAACAACGAATCCTGGAAACCCGATGATTTTCTTCACCGTAGCTCCCAGGATTCAATCAATTGAGAAGCAAATTTTTAATTTTCTGCCGTTGCCAGTTCAGTGCTACCCCGTCCGCGTCTGCGGGTGAGAGCGTTAAACAAAGCAAGACCGATCGCCTTAATCAAGTTGCCTTCTAGCTCTTTGAACATTTCCATGTTCATGCCGAACGCATCGTTCGCTTCTTCGACAATCCGGTCGGCCGTGGCATCGTCGATCGGCATCGAATCGAGCCGAGCGCGATACTCTTTCTTGAAGGCCTTTTCGTCGGAGATGTGCTTGAACTCATAGAAGCTCGTGCCTTCTCCTTCAGTCAAATTCATGCCGTTTTGGGCAATCTTCTTGAGAATTTGACCGCCGGACAGGTCGCCAATGTAGCGCGTGTAAGAGTGAGCAATCAAGAGTTCAGGATTGCTGCTTCCAATTTGGTGAATCCTTGAAACGTAGGATTGAGTCGCTGTCGAAGGAGCGACTTGATCCCGCCAGTTTTTGCCGAAGTAGTAAGCTAAATCTTGCTCTAGCGCTTCTTTGCGTTCAAGTTCTGGGAAGTACACCTTTGACAAGATCGCGTGGTCTTTGTGGCGCCGCATTTCCTCTTCCATTGCCGAATAGACGAAGTAAAAGTTTGCAACGAGCTTACGGTAGGACTCTTTTTCTACCGTTCCTTTTAGAAAACACGCGATGAAGCCTGTGTTCTCCGCCATTGTGTGAGCTTTTTTGGTTCCTTCGCGAAGTTTTGTTGCTAAATTGCTGCTCATTCTAAACTTCCCAACACTGTAAATTTAAGTGATTCGCTGGCGTTTGATGTTCGCTTGTGATCCCAAATTTTAGATTAAATTCCCGAATCCACTGCTGCTCAAAGCTTTGAACCCAGAATCGTACCCTAAATGCCAGAATCACCCTGTTGCGTTATTTATTAAGGTATTCCGAATTGATGATCGTTTTTATTACAAATTCTTACACAAGGCGGATGCTACATCGATTTTCGACCTTTTAACCTTCTCTAAACTTATGCTGCAACAGGCTCTCGCTTGGATTCAGAATCTCAATACGATCGGGACGATCGTATTCATCATTCTCTATATTTTCGCTGCCGTTCTTTTCATCCCCGGAACGATTTTGACGCTTGGGGCGGGAGCCGTATTTGGGGTGATGTGGGGATCAATTTATGTCTTCGTGGGAGCATCTTGCGGGGCGATCGCGGCTTTCTTAATCGGACGCTATTTAGCGCGAGATTGGGTGACACAACGAATTGAAGGAAATCTCAAATTCAAAACGATTAATGAAGCGGTAGCGAAAGACGGGTTAAAAATCGTGATTTTGACTCGGCTATCGCCTGTGTTCCCGTTTACTTTGCTTAATTATGCGTTTGGAGTGACGCGGGTAACGCTGAGAGATTACGCGATCGGCTGTGTGGGCATGATTCCCGGCACTGTGATGTATGTGTATATCGGTTCGCTGGCAGGAAATTTGGCAACGATCGGTACAACGCAATTGAGTCAAGAAGCACAATCCGCACAATGGGCAATTCGCATCGTGGGGTTGATTGCTACAGTGATTGTATCAGTGTATGTAACGCGAATCGCTCGAAAAGCATTACAGGATAACGGTTTAGAACAGAATTAATCACATGAAAGACTCGCTCATTTCTCCGATCGATGTTCACAATGAATTACTGGTTTCTCGCGTTCATCCACTTGATTGGAGCAATCCACAACCCGCGGAGCGGTATGACCTAATCGTGATTGGTGCGGGGACGGCGGGTTTAGTCGTTGCAGCAGGAGCAGCAGGATTAGGAATTGGGCTGAAAGTTGCGCTAATCGAGAAGCACTTAATGGGCGGCGACTGTCTCAATGTTGGGTGTGTGCCCTCGAAAACGATGATCCGATCGTCCCGCGTAGTCGGAGAAATGCAGCAGGCGCGATCGTTCGGAGTCATGCCCCCGGATCAGATTGAAGTCGATTTTGCCGCCGTGATGGAACGAGTGCGACGGGTGCGATCGCAAATTAGCGAGAACGATTCAGCCCAACGATTTCAAAAACTTGGAGTTGATATATTTCTGGGTGAAGGAAAGTTTTTAGATCGAGAGCGGATTGCAGTTGGGGATCAGATCCTGAAGTTCAAAAAAGCTGTAATTGCCACCGGAGCGCGTGCCAGTCATCCCAATATTCCAGGATTGGCAGAAGCAGGATTTTTGACGAATGAAACAGTGTTTTCATTAATCGATCGCCCGAATCGATTAGCAATCATCGGCGGCGGTTCGATCGGTTGTGAAATGGCGCAAACTTTTCGACGTTTGGGATGTGAAGTGACGCTATTTCATAATAAAAATCGACTGCTCGATCGCGAAGATCCTGAAGCCGCAGAACTTCTACAGCAAGTATTTTTGCAAGAGGGTATTCAGATTATTTTTGATAGCTCGATCGATAAAGTTGAAAAAACCAATCAGGGGAAAGTTATTCACTTCAACTCACAGCAAATTACGGTTGATGAGATCTTAGTTGGAGCGGGTCGATCAGCCAATGTAGAACGATTAAACCTAGATGCGGTTGGCGTTGACTACGACAAAAAAGGCGTGAAAGTGAATGATTATTTGCAAACTACAAATCCGCGAATTTATGCAGCAGGCGATATCTGTATGGATTGGAAATACACTCATGCAGCCGATGCCGCAGCGCGAATTGTAATTAAGAATGCCCTCTTTTCACCGTTTGGATTGGGTCGATCAAAGCTCAGCAATTTAATCATGCCGAAAGCTATTTACACCGATCCTGAGATTGCTCAAGTTGGACTCAGTGAAGCTCCAAATGCCGAAGTTATCAAGATTCCATTAGAGCGAGTCGATCGCGCCATAGCCGACGGAGAAACCAACGGGTTTGTCAAAATTTTGCATCGAAAAGGATCAGATCAAATTTTGGGAGCGACGATCGTCGCCCGTCATGCAGGCGAAATGATTAGCGAAATTACTTTAGCGATCGTCGGTAAACGCGGCTTAAATACCTTATCTAGCGTGATTCATCCGTATCCTACGCAAGCCGAAGCGATCAGAAAAGCTGCCGATGCCTATCGAAAAACTCTGCTCACCCCTACCAGCCAAAGACTTTTAGCATTCTTGACCAAACTTTCATAATCGGCTGCATCTGGGTAAGTTTTGTTAAGCTAAAAGCGCCTTAACCCAAACGATATGCAGCCCCTATTCAATCAGTCCGTCAAAGTCGAAACCCTGACCGTTGCGATCAATAATCTTCCCGCTCATTTAGATGGCACAAAACTCGTTCAACTTTCGGATTTACACTACGACGGCAAGCGTTTATCTGAGAAAGCGTTGAACCAAGCGATCGAGGCAACCAATCAAGCCGAAGCGGATCTTGTTGTCATCACAGGCGATTTTGTCACCGACGATCCGACCCCAATCTATGAATTAGTCAAGCGATTAAAACAGGTGGAAGCTCGATCGGGCATCTATGGAATTTTGGGCAATCATGATTTGTACGGTCGCAACAGCAAGCAAATCATTACCGATGCGCTCGCACAAGTTGAGATTCAAGTGCTATGGAATGAAGTTGCCTATCCACTGGGGGAAGGACTTGCGCTGGTAGGTTTAGCCGACTTTTGGACAGGTGCATTTAAGCAAAACGCAGGCACACTAATGCAGCAACTCCCCGCCGATCTGCCGCGAATTGTCCTCGCCCATAATCCCGACTGTGCCGATTCGCTGCAAAACTACCGCATCGATTTACAGCTTTCGGGACACACTCACGGCGGACAAATCATTATTCCGGGAATTTTGAATGTCTCAGTGCTATGCGCCAATCTATATCGGAAGTTACCAAAGCGAATTCGCCACCGGATTCCTGTATTAGCCGCTTGTTATCGCGTCATGAAACACTGGGAATGGGTGAAGGGTTTCCATCAAGTCGGAAATAATCGGCTGTATGTGAATCGCGGCTTAGGAACCTATTTTCCAGGGCGATTGTTTTGTTCGCCAGAAGTCACAGTCATTACGCTCAAGCGCAAAGCCGCCGAACTCGCACAGGAAGAAAGCATCATGGTCAGCGCTGCACCATAGAATCAACCTCTATTGCATTCGATCGATCGTCCGATACTGAATCGCTTCCGCCACATGATGCACTTGTAACGCCTCATCGTCTGCTAAATCCGCGATCGTTCTTGCCACTTTAAGAATGCGATCGCTTGCTCTCACCGATAATCCCAACCGTCGAATGGCGTTCTCTAACAGCGATCGCGTTGCATCATCCAGCTTGCACCACTGGCGTAAATGGGCGCTTTGCATTTCGGCATTGCAGCGTAAAGGAGTCTCTTTGAAGCGGAAAAGGGCACGATCGCGAGCTTGTTGAACTCTAGCGCGTACCGTTGCTGAATCTTCTCCAGTAGGTTGCTGCGTAATTTCTTCGGGCTTCAGTCGATTGACCCCCACTTGCAAATCAATTCTGTCCATTAATGGCCCTGACAATCTCGCCCAATATTGCTCTCTAGCTCTCGGTGAACAAGTGCAAGGCTGCACTGTATCTGCATAAAATCCACAAGGACAAGGATTGGTACTGGCAACTAAGGTAAACCGCGCCGGAAAAGAAACCGATTGCCGAGTTCGAGAAATCGTCACGTTGCCATCTTCTAGGGGTTGCCTCAGAAACTCTAAAACATCGCGTCGAAACTCAGTTAGCTCATCCAGAAATAAAACTCCTCGATGCGCCAGCGAAATCTCACCCGGACGCGGAAACGTGCCGCCCCCAACCAACGCCGCACCCGAAGCCGAATGATGCGGACTGCGAAACGGACGATCGCCAATCAGTGATCCTTTATCTTTCAACAATCCCGCAACCGAGTGAATCTGAGTGACTTCTAGCGCTTCTTCAAACTCTAGCGGCGGCATGATTCCAGATAATCTTCGCGCCAGCATCGTTTTTCCACTGCCAGGAGGTCCAACAAAAATGAGGTTGTGCCCCCCTGCTGCCGCAATTTCTAAGGCACGACGAGCATGAGCCTGCCCTTTAACATCGCCCAAATCCGGAGCCGCAACCTGCATCTCAGAGGGATCGATCGTCAGATCAATTTGAGCCGGAATGTAACCGCTTGAATCGTTGAGAAACGCGCCAACTTCGGATAGATGCTTAAAGCCGTAGACGTTGAGATCCTTAACCACCGCCGCTTCTCGGACATTATCCGCAGGTACGACTAAGCTAGAAATGCCAAGTTGTTTTGCGGCAGCAGCGATCGCCAGCACTCCCGCTACCGGACGCAAACTGCCATCGAGCGAAACTTCGCCTAAAAACAAATACTCATCTAGGGTTTCGGTTTGAATCTGTTCTGCTGCCGCGAGAATGCCGATACTAATCGGAAGATCAAAGCTTGGTCCCTCCTTCCGCAAGTCCGCAGGTGATAAATTAATCACGATTCGCCGCATCGGAAATGCAAATCCAGAATTCTTGATCGCCGTTTTAACCCGCTCTTTTGATTCTTGAACCTCGGTTCCGGGTAATCCCACTACAACAATTCCTGGCAATCCTCCCGCAACATCGACTTCAACGCCGACTTTTACGGCATCGATTCCAATGAGTGACGCACTCCAAACCCTTGCCAGCATTCCTTACCTCAGCTTTTACCTCTCGGTAGAGTACCCTGCATTCTGCGGTAAAGCGCGATCGCAAGACAGGATGCTCACGAGATCTTGGGTGGTAAATGGCTTTTGCAAGAATCCCTGAAAGCCGTGCGCTTCTGCTTGGGCAACGACTTCTGTAGAAGCAACTCCGCTCATGGCAATTGCATACAGTTGAGGATTCCAATGCCGCAGTAGGGGCAACGTGGCGAATCCATCCAGCGATGGCATCATCAAATCGAGCAAAACGGTCTCAATTTGGGTTTTGTATTGCGTCAAAAGATCGATCGCCGCTAAGCCACTCGCAGCGGTCAGCACTTGGTAGTCGTAATCGAGCAATATCGCTTTTGTCGTTTCGCAAACGGCTGCTTCGTCATCGACAATCAAAATCAGGGTTTGTTCACCGGACAGCGATTTGAAATTGAGTGGGGCGGGGGGGGCGATCGTAGAAGTGGCAGGTAGATAAATCTTGAACTGGCTGCCTTGATTAATTTGGCTGTGAACATCGACAAATCCGCCGTGGCTTCTGACAATGCCGAGCAAAGCGGAGAGTCCTAACCCTGTGCCTTTGCCAATGTCTTTGGTGGTGAAAAAAGGATCAAAAATCCGCTGAAGATTTTCTGAAGTGATGCCGCTTCCCGTATCCGTCACTGTAACTAAAACGTAAGTCCCCACTTGGGCATCCAGATGCAAGCGAGCGATCGCGGCATCGATCGTGACATTCTCAGCTTTGAGGGTCAGAGATCCACCGTCGGGCATCGCATCGCGAGCATTCACACAGAGGTTCATTAGGATTTGATGGATCTGAGTTGCATCGCCTGTGATTGTCCAAAGGTCGGGTGCGATGTCTGTGTGAAGGTCGATCGATTTGGGAAAGGTGGGTTGAATGATGTGCTGAATTTCGCGCAGGACGTGACAGAGTTGTAGGCTGACTCGTCGCCCCTCAACGCCTCGTGCAAACGACAGAATTTGCTTCACGAGATCGGCTCCGCGTCGGGCGCTGGTTTCAGCAGTGGTGAGCAAAACGCGGTTTTGGTCGCTGAGATTGGGCAGTTTGAGCGGAAGCAGTTGAGTGACTGCCAGAATGGGAGTCAGGATGTTGTTGAGATCGTGAGCAATTCCGCTGGCTAGAGTTCCGAGGCTTTCGAGCCGCTGCGCTCTGAGAAACTGGGCTTCAAGCTGTTTTTTCTCGGTGATATCCATGTGAATTCCCAGCATTCGCGGTGAATCTAGTTCTGATGCAAAGACGCTGCTTTGAACCGCGATCCAACGAATGCTGCCGTTGGGATGCAGGATGCGGAATTCGGTGTCGAGTCCGTGACGTTGCGCGATCACACTTTGGCATTCTTGCTCGATTTTGGCGCGATCGTCCGGGTGAATCAATGCAATCCAGTGTGCATTAGTGCCACCAAAACTTCCGGGCGCTATGCCGTAGAGCGCTTCGACTTCAGCCGTCCAAGCCATTGCCTGGGTATGGAGGTTCCATTCAAAGCTGCCCATTTTTGCGGCTTTTTGTGCGAGTTCTAGCCGCTCTTGGATTTTCTGGGCGCGATCGATTTCTTGTTGCAGCCGCTGATTTGCGGTTTCCAGTTCGCTTGTCCGTTCTTGAACGCGATGTTCCAGAATATCGTTTGCTTCTCGGAGCGCTTCTGCTGCCTGTTTGCGCTCGATCGCATATCGAATGGAGCGAATAAAGGTATCCGGATTGATCTGCCGCTTCACGAGATAATCCTGAGCGCCATGTCGGACGGCATGAATCGCAAGCTGATCGTCGTTTGTGTTGGTCAGAACCACGATCGGTAGATTGGGAGAATGCCGCAGCATGGTATTCAGCGAGTCGAGCCCCGCACTATCTGGCAGGGTGAGATCCAGCAAGACAACATCGAATGACTCAGATTCCAATAGCGCGATCGCTTCGCGCATTCGCTGCACGGGGACAAGCTGAAATCGGCATTCGATTGTATGCTTTAGAATCTCTTGCAACAGCCGCGCTTCTGCTGCATTGTCCTCGACCAGTAGCACCTTGACCCCAGGACGCTGTTCTAAGTGGGACTCTGTCCGACTTTGATCGGTAATGTGGCGGTTTCTAGCCAAAACTCTTCAATCCCTCGAATGATTTTGAACAACTGGCTCAGATTGCGGGATTTGGCGATATAGCAATTCACGTGCAGATCGTAGCTCTTATGAATGTCTTCCTCATTGCGCGAGGTCGTCAGCACAACGACGGGAATGTGCTTCAGCGATGGATCAGCTTTGATCTCGGCGAGCACTTCCCGTCCATCCTTCCTCGGCAAATTCAAGTCCAACAGAATCAGGTCTGGGTAAGTTTCCTGACTCTGAAGGAGTTGCATTGCTTCGACTCCATCCCGCGCTACTATGACTTCACATTCAGTAGCGGTGCTTTTGAGCGCTTCCTGGATGAGCCGAATATCGCCTCGGTTATCTTCGATTAGAAAGATAGTTTTTCTTTTGTCCGATCGCATGGCTGGGATCTCGTCCTCCAACGGGGATGGTGAAGTGAAAAGTCGCGCCGTGACCGATTTCTGACTCGACCCAGATGCGTCCGCGATGGCATTCGACAATCTTTTTACAGATGGCTAATCCCATGCCTGATCCGGGATATTCATCGCGGGTGTGCAGCCGCTGAAAGATCACGAAAATACGATCGCTAAATTGCGGCTCGATGCCGATGCCATTATCTCGGACTGAGAATAGCCAAGCCTCTTCCTGTCGCTGAACGCCGATATGGATTTGCGGTGGCTCATTTCCCTTGAATTTGATTGCATTTCCAATCAAGTTTTGAAACAACTGCATCAATTGAATGCCGTCTGCCACAATCTGTGGCATCGGATCAAAGGTAACGCGGGTTCCAGTTTCGGCAATCCGCCCACGCAAGCTACTTAGAGCATGATTCAGAGCAGTTTCCGCATCAGTTAGTTGCCATTCAATGCCTTTAAGATCGACTTTTGAGTATGCCAAAACATCATCGATCAAAGTCTGCATTAAGCTCACGCCTTCGACCGCAAAATCAATAAAATCAGTGGCATCTTGATCGAGGGAATCGTGATAGCGCATTTCGAGCAATTGCACATAGTTTGCGACTTGATTCAGCGGCTCTTGTAAATCATGAGAGGCAACATAAGCAAACTTTTTCAGTTCCGCATTCGATCGCTCTAAATCTTGTGCCAAGAGCGCTAATTCTTCCGCTTGTCGCAGCACGATGTTGACGATCGCTTTTCGCAATTCAAGAGTTGCTTGGATCTCAACGGGTTTCCACGGTAATGAATTCAGCCGAACCGTTTCTTTCCATAATTCAAACGACTTACGCGGACAGAGACGACGTTCATTGCCAACTTCTTGCAGTTCATACGCATGATTGGGATCGCCCCCCCAATTCACGGTTTGGATCACTTCGGGGCGGAACCAAAGGACGTAGCTCCGCTTTGAAATTGGAATGGCGAGTAAACCGCTGGCGACGTGTTTAAATCGCTCTGCATCCGAATAGATAGCGGGTAGTTCGCTCGTGTAAAACACTTCGTCATCGACGTTTTTTGCCAGCCATTGCACCAAGTAATTCAGCTCTTCTTCAGATGGCGTTTGCCCGATCGTTGTCCAGCGTCCTCCAAAACAGATGGCAGCCCCTTTTGCATCTGCTAAATCCAATAAATTTAGCTCAGATTGAGTTAAGCCATCAATAAAATTCTCTGCTTCAGACATCGATTCAATCAGCGCAGACTGCACTCGTGCTAAGTGCATTCGATAGTGATAATCTGCGGCTTCTTCGCGGGTCGAAATTTCCGCAAAAATGACTCGACCTAGAAATTCGCAAGCCTTACGTAATTCATAAGAAACGGCCTTCGGGGTGCGATGATGACACGCAATTAGTCCCCAGAGTTTTTGGTCTTTCATCAATGAAATTGTCAGCGATGCGCCTACACCCATGTTGTGCAGATATTCAGTGTGGCAGGCGTAAGGACTCCGCAGAATTGATAACGTTAAATCTGTCGGTTGCTGAGTAACAGGATTATTGGCAGGATAGAGTGGAACAGGTTCAGCATGGGCATCTGGAATCACACGAATCCAGTTTGAGACAAACATCTTACGCGCTGGTTGAGGAATGTCTGATTCTGGAAAATGCAAGCCAAAATAAGGCTCTAGTTCTTCGATTTTTTCTTCTGCAACGACTTCTCCGTGACCATCGCTATCAAATTTGTAGAGCATGACGCGATCGAACCCCGTCACTTTCCGAACTTCTTGCACAATAATCTGACAGAAATCTTGTAGATTTGCTGTTGCTTGTAGCTGATTAATCGAAGCTTTCGCAAGGTGATAAAAGCTTAAAAACGGAATGTTTTCTTGAGCTAATGCAGGCTCCAATTCCAACACTAAGAATCCATCTGCACTCCGATGAAATACTGCATCAAACACAGCATAGTCATCGCCTCTTTTTCTGATCCAAACTCTTGTCGGGTTGATAAAGTCCAAGTTATCTGCGGCTAATCCTTCCCGAAAGCGCTCAACTTGGAATGAATCAAAAATTTCATCGATCGTTTTACCTAGCAGATTGTTTGGAGCAATCTGAAGGACAGAATTCGTGTTGCCGCTAACTTGCAAAACAGTTAGATCTGGTTCCTGCAAGACAATCAGAATACCATGCGGTTGAATCTCAGTTAAGCGGTGAATTGAAGGCTGCTTCAAGCTGATTAGGCTACTTGGTTGCGCTTCCAAAGTGATATCGGTCATGACTGTCCTTGCGCCCAAGGCGCGAAAAATATTGTGCTTTATGGGGGAGCTTTTCGACCGATGATGCAGAGTTCAAATCTTAAGCTGCCGCATTTCTATTTCTACTCTCAGTCAGCAGCATAACTTAGAAAATCAAGCCAGATTGTTAAATAAAACCGAAGTAATTTCAGCCTGAAATAACCGCTTCTACTTATTTTTACTTAGTTGCTTTTACTTAATGTTATCCTCCATAGAAATGAGCGCTCACTCTAATGGTAAAGTCACAATTCCTAACCAAAAATCTTTAATTCGTTGAACGATTTGCGAGAGTCGATCGCAATCCGAAGCTTTAATCACGTAACTATTACCTTGCAGCGCATAACTTTGAAAAACGTCTTCTTCTTGATCAGAACTGGTTAAAATCACAACTGGAATCCGCCTCAGTTTCGGGTCAGACTTTATTTCTGTTAATATCTCTTGCCCCGGTTTTCCAGGTAAATTTAGATCGAGTAGAATTAAATCAGGGCGGGGAGCTTCAGAATATTCGCCGCGACGCTGTAAGAAATTGATTGCGCTTGTGCCGTCAGCGATTACTTCGACTTGAAAAGCATCCTGCTGAAACGCGGATTGAATTAGAAGCGTATGTTCTGGATTTTCTTCTAGCACTAGAATGAAACGTTCCACGCAAAAATCTTCCTTGAATGTAGTCTCGCTAATTTTAGTAAAGCATTCTCGATCGAGAATGCTCGCAAATTTGTTAACTTTTTCACACCAGTAATTATTTCTAGAAAACTCCTATAACTTGTTATACAGTTTGAACCTTCAGCTTGCTGATATGGAGATCGTAACCAAAAGATTTTTGCTGCGTGATTTCGTTGAGTCAGATCGATCACCATTCTTGGACTATTAAGCTGACCCTCGCAGTCAGACCTTCTACGAACCAACTGAAGCGAGTCCTGAAAATTCAATACGTTTGTTTGAAAGATTTTGCACTTGGGCTTCTGAATATCCTCGGCTCAACTACCAACTTGCGATTGTGCAACGGCGTGAACCTTGCAAGCTTGTCGGTTGCTGCAGACTACGGGGAAAGGGGTGTGATGCAGGTGCGATGGAATTGGGGATCGAACTTGCACCCGACTATTGGGGGCGATATGCCTACGCGATCGAGGTTGGACGCGCCCTGCTCGATTCCGGGTTCAGGCAACTTAGGCTAGAGGTAATCTCTGGCTCCACTGTCAGCACAAACGCGCGGATTGCCCGATTGGCGGAGTGGATTGGAGCGGAAGTAGTTGCCTCCATCCAGGTTCCGCATGGATGTCTGAACGAGGTTGGAGCGAGGTAGATTGGCAAATCACGAAAGAGCAGTGGGGGTCGTCGTACCACTGCATAACAACCGCCTAACAACCGCGCTGCACCGGAATGCTGCAATCTGTTGACTGAGTTGCTAAGGTTATCTGCGTCCGCTGAGCGCGATCGTTAGACCGACAGGCGATCGCACTATCCCTAAAGTCTCAGAGTTTTACTCGTCAGCACTGCTCACAAATTCCTCATATTTAAGCCTTACTGTTGAGCAGGAGGGATCTCTTTCAGACAGTTAAGACATTATTTTTCTACTTAACAGTAACCTGTAGCAGAGGTGAAGCACATGAACCGGGCAAATGACGGACGCTTTCTTGGTATCTTGGGCTTCCTGGGGTTTCTGGGGTTTCGAGGCAGCCAAGAGTACGCGCATCTGGCAAACCTGGCATCTCTGTCACTGCTATCGTTGGGAGCGCTTTTGGTTTTTCTACCGCTCCCAACTTCCAAGGTGAAAATTATGATCGAGCCAAGGAAAAAAGTCTATCTGGCTTTTCTTGGCTGCTTGGCTTTTCTCGGATTTCTTGGGAGTCCTAGCCCAGAGCTAGCAGGGCTAGCAATCATCGCTATTCTATCTGGTTTCGCAATTCGGACAGAGCGATAGCAACAATGTTTATTTTGCTAATTCTGACACAACTTGTTTTACCACTTGCTGCGATCGCAGGGGTCGCGATCGCGCCGCTGCAAAATTTATTGGGGTTCTCACTTCAAGCTCTCGTCACCGCGATTCTCTTATTTACAATCGCTCGTGCAGGAATCTGGATGTTTCCCCCTTGGTGGATGCCTTATGCCTACAGTCTCCTCTTTCTTCTAGGGTTGATTGTTGGACTAAAGCGACATCAGACCCGGCAGCGTCTGCCCTCTAGTGGGTTGGGTTGGGTGGCGATCGTTGGGTTCGTTGCGTTTGGTATATTTATCGGCAACGCAGCGGCTCGAAGTTGGATAGGTCAGTTTCCTCCTGCAATTCCGACGGTTGATTTAGCGTTTCCACTGCAAGGCGCACACTATCTGATTCTCAATGGTGGGAATGATAGTTGGATTAATGCTCACTTGAAGACACTAGACGAGTCAGTTCCCCGTTTTCGCGCCTATCGAGGGCAGAGTTATGGGCTTGATATTATCCAGACCGATCAATTCGGCTTGCGAGCACCAGGCTTAGCTCCTAGCGATCCGACTGTCTACCGAATTTATGGTGAACCCGTATTGGCTCCTTGCACAGGAAAAATTGTCACGGCGATCGACGGTTTTCCAGACATGACGATCCCGGAAATCGATCAGGTCAATCGTAGCGGTAATTACGTGATGCTGCGCTGTGGGGATGTAGATATTGCCCTCGCCCATTTTCGTCCCCGTAGTCTCTCCGTTCAGAGTGGAATGGCGGTCAAGGTTGGCGATCAAATTGCTGAAGTAGGTAACTCCGGGGCAAGCGATGAACCTCATCTCCATATTCATGCTCAACGACCCGGATCATCTGCGACACCGTTTTCTGGCGATCCGTTGCCAATCCGACTCAATGGACGCTATCTGATTCGTGGCGATCGCGTGACCCCTCCCTAATCACCTTACCCAACTAGAAAAGAGGCTGACACCATGAATGACGAGCATACCGCACAACTCAAAGAACTCATCCGTCATGCCATCCTCGCCCCGTCTAGCCACAACACCCAATGCTGGAAGTTTCGATTAGAAGATCACGCCATTTCAATCTTGCCAGATTTGTCTCGGCGTTGTCCCATGGTCGATCCAGATGACCATCACCTTTATGTTTCCTTGGGATGTGCTGCTGAGAATCTCATTCAGGCAGCAAAAGCGCAGGGTCTATCGGGGCAATTTACGTTTAATGCCTCTGGTGATGGGGCGGTGCAAATTGCGCTTGAACCTTCACCACCCACTGTAACTCCACTGTTCGAGGCTATCCCGCATCGACAATGCACCCGATCCGAGTATGATGGCAAGCCCCTTAGCCCTGAAGAAATTAAGCTGCTAGAAACGGCAGGAGAAGGGGATGGTGTGCGGGTGATGATGCTGACAGAGCGAGCTGAAATGGAAACAGTTCTGGACTATGTGGTACAGGGCAACACCGCGCAGATTAACAATAATGCCTTTATGCAGGAGCTGAAATCCTGGATTCGCTTTAATGACCAGGAAGCAGCCCGTACGGGTGATGGGCTGTCTAGTCGTAGTACTGGAAATCCATCAATACCACGCTGGCTAGGAAACCTGTTGTTCAAGGCATTAGTTCGGGTGCAGCCGGAGAATGACAAAAATACGCGCTATATCCGCAGTTCCGCAGGCATTGCGGTCTTCGTATCCGACGTTAATGACAAGGCTCATTGGGTCGAAGTCGGTCGCTGTTACGAACGGTTTGCTCTCCAGGCTACTGCTCTAGGCATCCGTAATGCCTTTGTAAACCAGCCAGTTAAGGAAGCGAGTGTGCGACCTCATTTTGCGAGGGCTTTGGGGTTGAAGTCTAGCAGACCTGATCTGGTGGTGCGTTTCGGGCGATCGCCAGAGATGCCAAGCTCTCTCCGGCGACCCCTGGAGGCGGTGATTGTTTAAGCCCGATTGCATTCGCTCTCCTAAGTTGCGGGGTGGCAATCATCCTAAAAATGAGAGTGAAAGCCCAGGACTGAGCGTTCATCGCACTGGGTAAAATTGAGAGACAAGCGTATGCTCAAATCCATGACAGAACTTCTTCAGCAAGTCATTTCAGAAACTCAGAAGTTTCTAGCCGATCGTCAAAATGTGATCGCGTCTCATGACTGAACTGAAAGAACAAAAATGAACAGAGCGACTAATCCCTCTAGTGCGGCAAGAAATTGCAAGTGGTGAAGTATCTCCATTCGACGAAGTTTTTCCGTCTTCACATTCTACTGTCCAACCTGGCATACAATAAGCAGCGAACTGTTGTGATGCTGCGGTATGAGCGAATCAAACGATACGATTTTCGGCAAAATTATTCGTAAAGAAATTCCTGCCGATATCGTTTACGAAGACAACTTGGCGCTGGCGTTTCGCGATGTTAACCCGCAAGCGCCCGTTCACATTTTGGTGATTCCAAAGCAACCGATCGCCAAACTCTCAGATGCAGAATCCCAAGATCACGCCTTGATGGGACACCTGCTGTTGACGGCGAAACGAGTTGCAGAACAGCAAGGACTCACCAACGGCTACCGCGTCGTAATTAACACAGGCGAAGATGGCGGTCAAACCGTGTATCATTTGCACTTGCATATTTTAGGCGGACGATCGCTCTCTTGGCCCCCCGGATAGAGGCAGTTTGCGCTACGATCGATCTAGCGAATCGGAGGAAGGACAACGGTTTACACACGCCCCCTAGCTCGATTGATTGAGCAATTGCAGCACCTCCCTGGTGTTGGACCCAAATCAGCCCAACGTTTAGCCCTGCACCTGATTAAACGCCCTGAAGAAGAAGTGAAAGCCTTGGCGATGGCGTTGATGGAAGCGAAGCTACAAGTTGGGTACTGTTCCGTGTGCGGTCATTTATCGGCGGAACCTGTTTGCGATATTTGTCGATCGCCTCAACGCGATGCTAAAACGATCTGCGTTGTAGCAGATTCTCGCGATGTAATTGCGCTGGAAAAAACGCGGGAGTATCGCGGCAAGTATCACGTTTTAGGTGGATTGATTTCGCCGATCGATGGCATTGGACCTGAGCAACTCAATATCAAGCAACTGGTTCGACGAGTGAGCCAGCAGAAAGTAGAAGAAGCAATTTTAGCGATTAGCCCCAGTGTTGAGGGTGAAACGACAACTCTGTATGTCGGTAGTTTGCTGAAACCTTTTACTCGTGTGACTCGAATTGCCTTTGGGTTGCCAATGGGCGGCGATTTGGAATATGCCGACGAAGTGACTTTGGCAAGAGCGCTTGAAGGCAGACGTGAATTAGATTAAGCGCGATCGCCAATCAAACCTGAGTCTTGATTGCCAAAAATCGCGTCTTGATGAGCGTAGTGTTTGTACTCCATCAGATTGCCGAACGGATCAACCAGGAAAAAGGTGCGGTGTTCAAGTGGAGTACCGAGAAACCGCTGTTTTGGCTGTTGATAAAACGTCAGTTGTTTTTGTTGAGCGCGATCGAGCAGTGCTTTCCAGTCGGCTTCGTCAGTAAACACTAGCCCAAAGTGACGCGGGTAGATGCCTTTTTGGAGCGCAATCTCGTCGGGTGTAACGTGGGCAACCAGTTGATGACCGTATAGATTTAGAATCGCGGATTGGTCGTTTTCTCGCCCCAAACCACAGCCCAAACCGTTTACGTAATAAGTCTTCGTTGTAGGAATATCGCGAACCGGAAACGCTAAATGAAACAGAACTGAAGACATACTCACGCCATAGAAGATGTCACAATCAATTATGGCGAATTTTTTCGGTGAATCATGCCCCTAATTGCTTCAGACTGGCTGATCGCGATCGTAGTCAACACCGTTTTGCTTGGAGTCGCTGCGATCGTTCCAAAAAAACTGCTGACTCCCGGAGGACTCGCAAATGCTTGGATTCTAGGGGTAACTGTCTGGGGCTGTCTTGGCTGGCAGGGCTACCTTCTAGTGATGTTCTATTTTCTGGTCGGATCAGGTGTGACATTCGTTGGCAAGGATCAGAAAGAAGCCTTGGGGATTGCAGAAGCGCGATCGGGAGCGAGAGGCGCCGGAAATGTTTGGGGATCAGCGCTTGTGGGAACAATCTGCGCGATTTTAGTATTTCTGCTGTCGAATGGTGTTCTTCTGCCGTCGCTGCCTTGGGTTGTGTTGCTGCAATTGGGGTTTGTGGCAAGTTTTTGCACCAAGCTATCTGATACTTGCGGCACAGAGATTGGGAAAGCGTATGGGCAAAGAACATTTTTGATTACGACATTGAAGCCTGTGCCGCGTGGAACAGAGGGAGCCGTGAGTTTAGAAGGCACGATAGCAGGTGTAGTCGGCTCAATCGCGATCGCGACCGTCGGTTGGTTACTCAGCTTGATTAGTCCGATCGGGATTGTAATTTGTGCGATCACAGCATTTGTGGCAACGACGATCGAGAGTTTGATCGGCGCGACGATCGAAGATAAAGTTCCGTTTCTCACACACGATGTCGTGAATATTTTGAATACTTTGATTGGTGCGATCGTGGCAATTGCGATCGGAATGCTGTTCTAATCGAGTTCCACAATTACGGGTGTATGATCGCTCGGTTGTTCCAGTTCGCGGGGGACACGATCGATCAGGCAAGAAACCGCCCGCTCATAGAGATCCGGTGTCAAATAGTGATGATCAATCCGCCAACCTGCATTGCGACGGAAACCCGCCGATCGATAGTCCCACCAGCTATAGTGTCCGCCTTCGTTTGTGAACTTCCGAAACGCATCTGAGAGTCCGAGATTTAAGACATGACGCAAGGCTTCTCGCTCTAAATCGGTTGCCATCACTTGCTTCTCACGTCCTTTTGGGTTGTGAATATCAATATCTTCAAGCGCAATATTAAAGTCACCACATACCAGTAAAGACGGCGACTGCTGAAGTAACGTCTGCAAATATTCGCGCAATACTTTCAACCAGCGCAGCTTGTATTCATACTTCTCACTGCCCACGGCTGAACCATTCGGAACATAGAGATCAACAATTCGCACCCCATTCAACACGGCACTAATCACCCGCTTTTGGTCATCCAAATCGCCGACAATTTCCGCAGGCAAAATTGCCCCAAATCCTAAATCCACTGTCTCAAGCGGCGATCGACTAATCAACGCGACCCCGTTATAACTCTTCTGCCCAAACACATAAGCGTGATACCCGATCTCAGAGATCGCTTCATGCGGAAATAATTCATCGACGACTTTCGTTTCCTGCACACACAGCAGATCGATCGGATTGTCGGTGAGCCACTGGGTTACATGAGTTAGGCGTGTCCGAATCGAATTGACATTCCAGGTTGCAATCTTCATGAAGCGCGATCAAATCAAACGGATTCCATCTTCGCATTAAACGAGCGATCGTAGTGCCGCTTTGACCTCGTGTGCAGATTGGTAACGATCGTTCGGATTTGGCTCCGTTAGTCGATACAGTACCTCGACCAACTCTGGCAATAGTCCCGGAATCAAATCGGGACTAAAGCGATAATCCTGCTGCCATTGGCGGTAGAACAACTGCGGCTGTTGACCCGAAATCAAATACGAGAGCGTAGTACCGATCGCATATAAATCTGATAAAACGGTTGCTTGTCCAGTTTTCTGTTCTGGAGCGAGATAAGTCGCAGACCGTTCATCCAGACTCAGTCCGCGCACACTGCCAAAATCAACCAGCGCTAACCGATAAGAAGAAGTCGAGTGCGATCGACAAATAATATTGTGAGGACGGATATCTTGATGAAGAACGGGCAGAGCTTGTGCGTGAAGATAATCCAGAATTTCACACACCTCAATCATCCAGCCGACTGCCTGTTTGAGATCAACTTTGCCCCGCTCCAAAATGTAGTGATAGAGCGTTTTTCCTGCAATCAATTCTGTGACTAAAAACGGCTGCCCATCCACGCGAAAAAAATCTCGCCAGCGAGGAAGCCCAGGATGATTGAGCGATCGCAGCAGCTTTGCCTGCCGCTCAAACAGTGATAACGCTCTCGGATGGTTCAGCCAGCTTGAATGCAGCGTTTTAATCAGGACGGTTTCACCCGCATATTGACCCATGTAAGTCACGCCGACTTTACCCCGACTCAGGAGCTTGATCGAGTGATATTGCCCGATCGTGGAGGGATCTCGATTTGCTGAGTCATGCATCGACTGGCTTGAGTCCATCGTCGTCTTTGAGGTTAAGCCAATCTTTGACGGTTGCAGTAATTGCGTCTTATCCTCTTCCCCGTGGTAAGCGACGGCATTGCTTACAGCTTGAGCCGGAATACGGGTGGACTCAGCAGCCCGTTTCAGCAGCGCGGGAGCGGGATGACCCATATGAATTTGCAAATTTGGACCTGAACGTGCCAACCGAAAAATCATGCCATCGCGGATTGGCACTTGTGAAATTCTTTTGCCCTCGTAATATGTGCCGTTTGCGCCCAGGCTAACCAGTTTCCAGGACGAATCAACCCGTCGAATTTCCGCATGGTAGCGAGAAACAACGGCACTGTAGAGGACAACCTGATTATCTGTCGATCGACCCACCCGAACAGTTGAACCGTCATCAAATGTCCAGTGCTGAACGGGCGTTAGCCGATCGGGATGCAAGAGAGTTAGGGTAATCACATTCACGCCACAGAAGCTTGGACGAACAAGAAACGAAGAACGATTTAGATTCAGGAATTCAGTGATGTTTGAGGCTCAGGACAATACTGTACCCTGAAGCTCCATAACTGATGCAGAAATTATTCAAATCGAGCCACCAAAAGAGTTTGTGATTGTTCTCAAAATTCCCAGAAGTTCCCTGCTTGCTAACGCTGCTGCTGACTCAAATGCGATCGTCAATCTATAGCGACGCAAATTTCAAGCTTTGTGCGATTGAGCGTGGCATCAGCGATCGACGAACAATCTGATCCACTGATCAGCGAGTCATAAAGAGTAATTCGCAAGCGACTATACTGTACATTTGTGTGGATTTGAGCACACAGCATCAGTTATAGGGAGTAATGCAGATGGCATCCATTCGCGAGTTGCATCAACAACTCATCCGCAAAGAACGATCGGCAGTTGAAATTGTGCAGGAGTCGCTGAATCAGATTCAAGCGCTTGAACCGATGCTGCATAGTTTTTTGCAGGTGACGAGCGATCGCGCTTTGGAACAGGCGAAGCAGATTGATGCCAAAATTGCCGCTGGCGAAGAGATTGGATTGCTGGCAGGAATTCCGATTGGCATTAAAGATAATCTCTGTACGAAAGGCGTTCCGACCACTTGCGCCTCTAAGATTCTGCAAAATTTCGTGCCGCCGTATGAATCGAGCGTGACGCAGAAGCTGATCGATGCGGGCGCTGTGATGGTCGGGAAAACCAATCTCGATGAGTTCGCGATGGGCGGCTCGACCGAAACTTCAGCTTATGCGAAAACGGCGAATCCTTGGGATACCTCAAGAGTTCCAGGAGGTTCGTCTGGCGGATCAGCGGCAGCGGTTGCAGGCGGAGAATGTCCGATCGCGCTCGGTTCCGACACAGGCGGCTCGATTCGGCAGCCTGCCTCGTTTTGCGGCATTGTGGGATTAAAGCCGACATATGGATTGGTGTCGCGCTATGGTTTGGTGGCGTTTGCCTCGTCGCTGGATCAGATTGGTCCGTTTGCGCGATCGGTCGAAGATGCAGCGATTTTGCTAAATGCGATCGCGGGATATGATCCGCGAGATTCTACTAGCCTGAAAGTTGATGTCCCGGATTACACGCAGTTTCTGACTTCAGACTTGAAAGGAAAGCGAGTCGGAGTGATCAAAGAGACGTTTGGAGAAGGACTCGATCCAGAAGTTGAAAAAGCGGTGAATGGCGCGATCGATCAACTCAAAGCATTGGGCGCAGAAGTGAAGGAAATCTCCTGTCCTCGATTCCGCTACGGGATTGCAGCGTACTACATTATTGCCCCGTCGGAAGCCTCCGCAAATTTGGCGCGATACGACGGAGTGAAGTATGGAGCGCGGATCGAGGATGCTGAGAATTTGATGGAGATGTACACGCGGACGCGATCGGAAGGATTCGGAGCAGAGGTCAAACGCCGGATTATGATCGGAACCTATGCGCTGTCTGCGGGCTATTACGATGCGTATTATCTGAAAGCGCAAAAAGTCAGAACGCTGATCAAACAAGATTTTGAGGCAGCGTTTGAGCAAGTTGATGTGTTAGTTTCACCGACTGCACCGACGACTGCGTTTAAGCTGGGGGATAAATCTCAAGATCCACTCAGTATGTATCTGATCGATTTGATGACGATTCCGGTGAACTTAGCAGGACTGCCGGGAATGAGTGTGCCTTGTGGATTTGATTCGCAGGGTTTACCGATCGGTCTGCAAATTATCGGGAATGTCTTGCGGGAAGATCAGGTGTTTCAGGTAGCATCGGCGTATGAACGATCGACCGATTGGCATACACGAATTCCTAAACTGTGAAATACCAAATCATCGTATGAGTATCAACAACGGTACTCATACGAAAATCAATCCAAACAAAACCCCGTATTCCGGTTCGGATAGGACGGGGCAAAAGACGCAGTTAGGAGGTATCTGCTATTCACACTATCCAAGGAAATAACAATTCAACGCGATCTTAAGATGTTCTTAACGTCTATGTTGGGGAAGTGGATCGCTGATTCCCCGAAATGAACCTGGCTTTCCACTGGCGACTCCAAACGCATCACGCGGTGGCTTGAAGAAACTACAGACCACTTCTGCGGTTCCATCTTGTTCAAATAGCTCCAGAACTTTGTTCGGTTGAATCGCAATTTTCTTGCGGCAGTCGTATACCTGCATTGGCTTGACTTCACCATCGACTCGCACTTGGGCACGATATTCCCAATAGTTCTTTGCGCTGCGTTTGATGGTCACAATGCAGATTTCGTGATTGTCCAAGTTTCGGCAGGGTGCTGCCTGTACAGGTAATGTCACAGTTAATATCAGATTGATGAATAGAATAATCAGAATTAAAAGTCGCATTTCAGCCGCTAGCTAATTTGTGTGCGTGTCGTGTTGTTTCTGGTAATCGGTATTTTGTCGTACAACCCATCACATAAGCGATCGCTGTTTCTAAACCAATCCGATGCCCAGAAGAAATATAAAGCGGATTCGTGCCGATGCGAGCTCGGAGAACGGCTCCGATCGTCTCGCCTTTGTGCATTAGTGGCACCCATTCACCGCGCTGGTTCGGCACTTCTGCATGAGTTCCCACTAATCGAGATTTCGCAACCCCAATCGCAGGTAGATTCGTCAACACTCCCAAATGACAGGCAATGCCAAATCGTCTCGGATGCGCTAATCCTTGACCATCACACAGCAACAAATCGGGAGTTGTTTGAAGTTGCTCCAGCGCATCTAGCACCGCAGGCACTTCGCGAAACGAGAGGAATCCCGGAATGTACGGGAATGTTGTTGGACGACGAGCGATCGCGCTTTCATGCAGCTTTAGCTCTGGATAAGACAACACCGCGACGGCTGCTCGCGTGACTGTACCCTCGTTCTCGAATCCCACATCGACCCCCGCGACAAATTGAACCACACCAAACTGATCTTTGGTGATGACTTCTTGACGAAGCTCCTGTTGGATCGGGATCGCTGCTTCTGCTGTCAGCGCCCATTCATGTCGCGGTTCAATTTTCATGACTGCTTCGTGTATGATTTTGTCGATCGACCTACAATGCACTATTATCTCTTTCCAGGGCTGCGATGCTAGGACGACTTCTCGATGGACGATACAGAATTATTCAGGCTCTAGGTTCAGGCGGCTTTGGGCAGACGTACATCGCAGAAGATACACGTCGTCCCGGAAATCCGCGCTGTGCGCTAAAACATTTAAGCTTTTCGAGCCACGATGAAGCGATTTTGCGGCAGGTGCGCCGAATGTTTTATGCTGAGGCGGATACGCTGGAAAAATTAGGCAAGCACGACCAAATCCCGCAATTACTGGCGTATTTTGAACAAGATCACGAGTTTTATCTAGTTCAAGAATTTATTCAAGGGCATCCCCTGAGCGATGAGATTACTGGCGGTCATCGGCTTTCAGAAGCTCAGGTGATTGAACTACTCGAAGATGTGACGCAGGTGCTTGGTTTTGTGCATCAACAGGGTGTGATTCACCGCGATCTCAAGCCCGAAAATCTGATCCGCCGCGATCGTGATCAAAAGCTGGTGCTGATCGATTTTGGAGCCGTTAAAACCATTGTCGAAACGTCGATCGCAGAAACACAGGCGCAAACCCAAGTCAGCCTTCCCGTATACACCACAGGCTACGCTGCTAGCGAACAATGCCTCGGAAAACCAAGATATAACAGCGACTTCTATTCGTTAGGAATCATTGCCATTCAAGCCCTAACTGGAATGCGTCCTTCCCAGTTTGCTCACGATTCCCAGACTTACAGCCTCGTCTGGCGTGAACACGCAACTGTGAGCGATGAGCTTGCGGCTGTAATCGAGAAAATGACACAGTTTCACTTTAACGATCGCTATCAAACCGCTTCAGAAGTATCCGCCGCATTAACGCAAGTTAAGTCTGCAATCTTTACGCAAGTTCCCCTCTCGAAAATCGATCGTCCCCCGCGTTCTCGTCGCCCAAAAAAGCCTTTCAAATTTGCGGCGATCGGGCTGGGAGTTGCGTCGATCGTCGGGATTTCCGCTTGGGCATTAACGCGCCCCGCTGCAACACCTGTCGTCGAGCAGGCAGCACAACCGCTCAGTTTTGGAGAACTCGGACTCAATCCACTCTCACGAACGCCACTGAAGCAAGCCGCGATCGACAAAATGAGGAGCGGCAATTTCCCCGAAGCGGTGAAGCTCTTTGAGAAAGCGCGACGAGCAGATAAATCCGACCCCGAAACCTTAATCTATTTGAACAATGCCCGCATCGGTAACAATCAAGCTCATACCATTGCGGCAGTGATCCCAATCCGCACACAACCCCAGTCTTCGATCGAAGTATTACGTGGCGTTGCTCAAGCGCAAGAGCGAATCAATCAAACCAAAAGCATGAAGCTACGAATTGCGCTGGCATCGGATGACTCTGATCCTGGACTTGCAAGCACGATCGCAACTCAGTTAGTGAATGATCCAAAGGTTCTCGGCGTGATTGGACATGGAACCAGCGACGCAACTTATGCAGCCGGAAAAATCTATCAAACCGGGGAACTGGTTGCCATTTCTCCGGTTAGCTCTGCAAAAGATTTGTCGGGCTTTAGTCGCTATGTGTTTCGCACGATGCCGAGCGATGAATTGCCTGCTAAACAGCTTGCCGCTCACCTGACCAAACGTCTGAATAAACGAAAGGTCGCAATCTTTTTCAATTCCAAAAGTCGCTACAGTCGATCGCTCACCGATTCATTTAAAGATGCGCTCTACTACGGGGATCAAGGGCAAGTCGTGGATCAAGTCGATTTAAGTGATCCCGCGATCGAGATTGCCGATAGTGTCAGCCAAGCGAGAAAAAAGGGGGCACAAGCCATCCTGCTGGCTCCTAACAGCGAGTTGCTCGATCGAGCGCTGCTGGTGATTAACGCCAATCAAAAACGCCTGCCGATTCTGGCAGGAGATGCCCTTTATAGCTCCCGGATTCTGACAGAGCTGGGAAATCTTGCAGCAGGAATGGTCGTCGCGATTCCTGCTGCACAAACTCAGCTACAGAATTCGCCGTTTGAGCAGCAAGCACGATCGATTTGGGGCAAGCCTGCACCTTGGCGATCGGCACTCGGCTATGATGCAACTCAAGCGTTTATTGCAGCGCTACAAAAAGCGCCCACCCGGAACGGCATTCGCGCTGCGCTTTCAACCCCGGAATTCACCACGATCGGAGCAGTTAATCCCGTCAACTTCACCCCGAACGGCGATCGCGAAATGGCGATCGTGCTAGTACGGGTGACTCCGACAAAATCCGGGCGATTTGGGTTCCGACCGATCACAAAATAGTGCGATTTTGTGGCGCTATTTTACAGGCTGAGCCCCAGGCTGAGTAGGCGCAGGTGTAACGGATGTGGGTTGGGATTGCAGCAGAACTTGGCGACGCTTGAGGAATTCAGCAGTTGCTGCATCCAGGCTGTCTCGCTGCTGTTGGCGGAAGGTATCGGGGTCGATCGAGGTTTGAGTTGCACGCTGAATCAGTTCCATCAAACCTGTACTGGGATTTTCGCCGCGATTGTTAAACAGATTATTCAAAGAATCTTGGGACTGCGGATCGCGAAGCAAATCGGCGCTACTGGGTGCTTGTTGAGCGTGAGATGGCTGTGCGAGTGCGAGTGCAGCACCCAATCCTGCAATAAACCCAAATGCCAATGCTTTCCTAGACATGAAACAACTCCCCGTTTGCTGATGGTTTGAATGACTTTGCCCTACTGATATTCTACTGATGACGTATTGTTTTGGAAATTTCTCCAATCACAACCCCCAATTCTCAGAATAGAAAATCTCTACGGTTAGATGAAACTGTTGCACTTGCAGATCTGTCACAAGAGGGATGTACGAAATTCCAGCTTCATGAGACTGTATAGAGGTGTGAGGAGATAGATTCAAGTTTCAAAAGCCTTTGAAGTCGAAACACGGCAAGACGTTCAAAGGCTTTTGTTTTGCGAAGAATTTGAGCGATCGAGCTTCTCGAACTCCTGCCAGCAGAGGTACATCGATCGTGGCACATGAAAGCAGCCTTTCCACTTGCCGCCTTTTAGATTAAGTAGCACTTCGCCGCGTCGATTGAGATAGCCGAACCATTCCCCATGCTCTCGATCGACAAAGTGGTTCCAACTGTAATCGTGGACTTTCTCATACCAGTTCCAGCATTCTGCACGCCCGGTCAGACGATACCCCATGACCAGTGCCACTAACGTTTCAACGTGAACCCACCAAAGCTTTTGATCCCACTCTAGTTGTTGCGTCGGATAGTCTTTGACATCAAGGAAGTAATAGATTCCGCCATAGGTTTGATCCCAAGCAAACTCTAGTGTATTGATTACAACGTCAACACATTGTTTAATTAAGTCCAGATTATTGCTGCGTTCGGCGATATCCATCATGAACCACATCGCCTCAATGCCATGACCCGGATTAATCAATCGACCTTCAAAAGAATCGATGTGAGAGCCATCTGGTGCAACATTTTCGTAAAGTAAGTTCTGATCCAAAAAATCAGTCATCACTTCTTGCACTGTTGCTTTAAGCACTTGTTCTAGCGTTTCCTTGGGTAATAACCATTCCATCTCCAACGTTAGATTCGCGAGAATCATCGGAACGGATAACCCTTTCATCGATCGCGTTCCCGGATATGCTTTGTTATAAACTCCCTTGGGATTATCCTGACGGCGCAAAACGTTCTGATATGCCTGAAGTGCAACCTCTCGCGCCCAGTCCTGACCGGATGCTAACGCGAACTGACTAAACGCCATCGCCGCAAAACAATCGGAAAAAATGTTGTACGGCTGGATCAAGGGTTGACCCGAACGATCGAGCGAAAAATACCAGTTTCCCTCAGCGTCGCGCCCGTGTTTTGCTAGAAATTTCGCCCCATGTTCTGCGATATCTAACCAGTCCGAACGCTTCGCGGCACAAAGTGTTCGCGGCTCTAATCGGTTGCATAACATCGAAAACATCCAAATCTGGCGATTTTGCAGCCAGATAAATTTATCCGTGTCGTAGATGTTTCCGGCGCGATCGAGGCAAGTGAAATAGCCGCCTTCGGGATCGATCGAATGCTTCTGCCAAAACGGAAGTACATCATTGAGGAGCGCAGTTTTGTACAGATCTGCTAACTGCTGAAAATCGCGCTCCATGCTACCGCTCCGTAAAATCAGCCTTTATTTTAGAACGGGATGTCGTCTAACTCAGGCTGAGATTCAAGGGCTGGAGCGGCAGGCGCTTTGACGGTACGTTTCGGGGTTGTAGTAGCTGCGGGTGGCGGAGTGCTGGGAGCGCGAGCCGGAGCTTCAGTCGTGACGCTAGTGGAGATCGATGCGCCGTTTAGAGCGTGAATTCTTTGAATCGTTAATTCTGCTTGCTTCTCTTTGAAGCCTTCAGGACGATCGACCGTATTCATCGTCAAGCGCCCTTCTAGAATCACGCGATCACCTTGGTGATAGTTTGCCTGAATTTCTTGCGCGAGGTTGCCCCAGCCCACGGCTTTAAGCTGTGTCGTCGGATCTTCAGGGCGGAGTCCAGCAAACTCCACTCGTAACTCTGCGATCGGGGTTTGGTTGTCGGAGGTGAATCGAAGCTGCGGTTCCTGAATGATGTCCGCTAACAAGATGATGCTGTTCATAGACTTGTGAAAAGTGGGTGAACGTTATTCTACTGCTTTGACTGATTCTGGAAGAAGCGATCTTTTAGTACACATGCTCTATTCTAGCTTCTTCGATGCCTTGTTCTTGGTAAACAAACTCTTGCACTTTCAGCCGATATTCGCGCAAGATTTCATCAACCCAGCCGCGATTCGGGCTATTCGCGTAAACGTGAATCAAGGGTTCTGTTGCATCCGGTAAAATCAGCACCCAGCTATCGCTGCGATCGGGGTTAAAAATCTTCACGCCGTCAAACGTCTCTAACATTTCGGCGGGATGACTTTCGACTAAATGCCGCATCAGCGCTCCTTTCACCGTCCAAGGACAGCGCACCGAATAAGTTTTGTGCGATACACGCGGACATTCTGCCCGGATTTGCGCCAGGGTGCGATCTTGCAGCGTTAGCATCTCGATTAGTTTCGCAATGCAGAACATCGCATCGAATCCAGGGTGCAGTTGCGGAAAGATAAAGCCCATTTCACCGCTACCGCCTAAAACCGTGTTGGCATGAGCATGACAGGCTTCCATTAGCGAAGTTGGACTTGCTTTGGTACGGACTACTTTGCCATCGTGACGACGGGCAATTTGCTCGATCGCGCTCGACGCATGAACCGGAACCACTACCGTTCCACGCGGATGTGCTGTCAACATCATATCGACCATCAAAGCCGTGAGCGTTTCACCCCGAATTGGGCTACCTGTTTCATCCACAAGAATCAACTGTTCCCCGTTTGCCGAAACTTGCACCCCAAAGGTTGCTTTTAGCGCTTCAACGACGTGACCAAGTTGATTGAGCAGAGATTCGCGATCGTTGACCGAGGGAGCCGTTTGCGTCAGACTGGCATTTAATACGACCGCATCACAGCCGAATTTTGCTAATAGCTGTGGCAAGACTGCACCGGAAACTGCATAAGCGTAATCAATGATGACTTTTGAGCTACTGTGCTGCACCGCTTGCACGTTCAAATTCCGCTCAAATCCGCGGCTATAGATTTCAGTCGCTTGATTGACGCTCACCACGCCGCCGATTTCTTGAATCGGAGCGCGGCGAAAATCCTCCTTGAAAAATGCGCCTTCGATCTTTTTCTCGATCGCTTTCGAGACGTTAATGCCATTGCGATCGAAGAACTCAATCAAAATGTGATCGGATTTCTCTGGATGAATCCGAATGTGTAAACCACCCGCGACTCCTAAAGTTGGAACCACCGATCTCGATACGGGGATCGCTGTCGCTTCGAGGTTTTGCACATTCACTCCAACCGACATCAAGCCTGCAATCATCGATCGTGACACCATACGAGAAATCGTTCTTTGATCTCGCGAAACCGTCACCTGCGATCCGGGTTTGAGCGTTGAACCATAGGCTGCTCCCAGCTTCACAGCAAATTCTGGAATGATATCGACGTTGGCAAGTCCAGAAACGCCGCGCTGACCAAATAAATTCCGGTGTGCTGTGTATCCCCAAATCAAATTGGTGTTGAGCGTTGCACCTGCTTCTACATTTTTACTGGGCCAAACGCGCACACTGGGGCCAATCAGCGCTTCTTCTCCGACGGTTGAAAGCGGCCCTACCACTGCGCCTTCTAGAACGTGCGATCGTCGATCGATTCTCGCTCCCCGCGCAATCACACAGGCGCGCAAATGCACTTCATCACCGATCAAGGCACCATTCCAGATAATCGGGCGCTTCAAATCTGCCTCCGCCCCGATCGTTACATTATCTCCGATCGCGGTTCCGGCTTCGATCGTCACTCGCGCCCCGATCCGGCAGTTATTGCCAATAATTGCAGGTGTTTCAATCCGTGCTGAAGAATCGATATAAGTGTTGTCTCCTACCCACAATCCGGGCGATCGCTCGACGTAATCGAACTCTAGTTTCACTTTGCGCGATAGTCCTGCATACTGCGCTTCTCGATACGCATCTAAATGTCCGACATCGCACCAATATCCTTCTGCAATGTAGCCATACATCGGCTGATTTTTGTCCAACAAGAGCGGGAACAAATCTTTTGAAAAATCTGCCTCTTCGTTGTCTGGCAAATACTTCAGCACCTCCGGCTCAAGAATATAAATTCCGGTATTCACCGTATCCGAGAAAATCTCACTGCTCGAAGGTTTTTCTAAGAAGCGACGAATGCGGTAATCTTCATCCGTAATCACCACACCGAACTCGATCGGATTCTGTACGCGCGTCAACACCAAAGTTGCTTTCGATCCCTTTCGGTAGTGGAACTCGATCGCAGCACTCAAGTCAAAATCGGTGACACTATCGCCGCTAATCACCAAAAACGTATCATCGAGCAGTTCCGCAATATTTTTAACGCAGCCCGCCGTGCCTAAAGGCTGATCTTCTTCAACCGCATAAGTCATTTGCACCCCGAACTCACTGCCATCCTGAAAGTAATCGCGCATCACATCCGGGAGATAGTGCAGCGTGGCGATTACTTCCCGAATGTGGTGGCGTTGCAGCAGGTTGATAATGTGTTCCGCGATCGGACGGTTGAGAATCGGAACCATTGGTTTTGGCAGGTCACAGGTGAGCGGTCTAAGTCGAGTTCCCGATCCACCTGCCATTAACACTGCTCTCATACAGTCTCCTTCATACTTTCTCGATTTATTCGATCGCTCTTTATTCAATTTGACAGCGCTAGCTTTTTTCGGACAGGAATCTCACAATTATTAGCAAATGTGAAGTCCCCCCGACTCTGCATTTCGATTGTTAGAATCTGAAAAGAAAATGAAAACGAGGACTCTGGCATGAAGCTCTTACTATTGTTGGCGTTGGCGGTGTATGTCGTGGGGGCTTATCGCTTTTGGAAAGGCTTCCGACGGACAAACTTTAGTCAAGGTAGAGTGTATTTAGCGCTACTGTGGCCCGCTATGATGTTTAATCGTTCTTACCGTCAAAACTTTACTCGCGCACTCAAAGGCTAAATCATTGGCTGTACAAGACTGGGATTCACATATCGCTGCGATCGCCGATCGCTTTAACCGAGAATATCGCGGTGAGGCGATCGCGCT
The DNA here is from genome assembly GCA_014695255.1 of Cyanobacteria bacterium FACHB-63. Classification (GTDB taxonomy): domain Bacteria; phylum Cyanobacteriota; class Cyanobacteriia; order Leptolyngbyales; family Leptolyngbyaceae; genus Leptolyngbya. The sequence goes on along the minus strand of JACJNX010000042.1, from coordinate 77,121 downwards.
GCCTGAAGAAGTTGAAGCAATGCCGATTTTTCGGGAGCGCGTATCAGGACAGCTTCAAGCAAAGATTACCTCTCCGTTTTGGCAATTGGCGCAACCTCAGAAGAATCAACGCTGCTTAGATATCGGTTGCGGCGTTGGTTTTTTGATTTATGGCTGGCGGGATTGGAATGCTTACTATTTCGGTCAAGATGTCAGTAAGGTGGCGTGTGATGCGATGAATGCTCGCGCTCCGCAACTCAATTCCAAATTGTTTCGCGGAGTCAAGCTCGAAGCGGCGCATCAGTTGCAGTACGAGGCGAACCAGTTTGATTATGTGGTTTCGACGGGTGTGAGTTGTTATTCGTCGATCGATTACTGGTCGCTAGTTCTTTCTGAAGTGAAACGAGTGCTTAAGCCCGGTGGGGTGTTTGTGTTTGATGTGCTTGATCCGAATGCACCGTTGGCGGAGAGTTGGGCAATTTTGGAAACGTATTTAGGGACAGAAGTTTTTCTCGAATCGTTAGAAGATTGGAAGAAATTGATTCAGTCTGAGGGTGGCAAGATTGTGAAGACGCTGCCTGAAGAATTGTTTCAGTTGTACAAAGTGACGTTTTAGGACGAGTACCGCACTGCGTTTTTAGCGGCTGATTGCCCCCTAAATCCCCCACTTGTGGGGGACTTTGAACGTGGGAGAAATATCTTGAGCTTGGGGGATTCCTTTACTTGCGCGGCTTCTCTGGTCGGTTTCTTGCTGGAATGCGATCGCCTTGATAAAATCTGCGCTCTAAATTGTGCAACACAAGCCAAGTCGAACCCGCAATTACAGGCACGATCGCAGCCAATCCCGCGATCAGCAGCGATGACGGCTGAAACACGATTGACGCTAAAGGCAACAGTGCCCAACACAATCCCCCTAGAACTGCGATCGCGAACTTTAACTGCTGAATTCTTGCTAAGGCAGTACGGCAGCTTGAACAATGAACGGTGTGAGAGTGATAGCGATCGAGTAATTGTTCGATCGGCTGCAAGGGGGGTAGCGATTGATTCGGAAAGGGATCAGCTTCAAACTGATTCACCCAACTGCGTAAGCTTGAAACAAACGCATCGGCACGAGTCGGTAAGTAACAAGCTTTTGCATAGTTCTCACTGCCACCTTTTTCGACTAAATAGCGCTCTTGGTAATGCAAAAAGATTTGATCATCTTCTAGCACGGTATTGTTGCCTAGATGCGAATACCAGCGTGGTGTGAGCTTGATAAAAAATTCAGGAAGCTTAGAGGCAAACTTAAACGGGAATCGAGCAAAGACGCGACATTCCCCTTTTCGCATCGGTGTTGCATAAACCACTGTGAGCGTCCGCCCAAATTGCTTCGAGGTTAGATCGTGATACATCAATGCTGGAGCAATGAATTTTGTATGCTGCGATCCCAATGTTCCTTTGCGTGGGCCTTCTTGCCAAAAGCCTACAAAACCTTGTTTACCAGATTCTAAAACTTCTAACTCAACGGTGGAAGCATTCGATCGATTCCCCACTGATTTATGATGCGTAAACGGAATGTGGCTAACATCCAGAACATTTTCCAGCAGGGTCAAGGCATCGTAAGGTAAATCGCGAAACGTATTCAAACACACCCATTCATCGGGCGATTCTTCCATTGGTTCCACGATCGGAATGTTGACTTGCTCTGGATTGTTCTTACCAGGGTAGATAAACAATAATCCTTGCCGTTCTGCGGTGGCATAGGAAGCAACACACGCCCGTTTAGATTCATTCGCGCAAACAGTGTCAGACTGCTGAGGAATGCGATCGCAGTTTCCATTCCCTTGAAATGCCCAACCATGATAGGGACATTCAAGCAGTCCATCTTCTGCAATTCTGCCTTCTGAAAGCGGTGCTAACCGATGCGGACATTGATCTTCAAAGGCTCTCCAAATTTCAGATTTAGCATCCCACCAGATTACTAAGTCCTGACCCAACAGCGTAAATTTTGTTGGCTCTGTTTTGCTTAAGTCTCGAACATAGTGAACTGGATACCAAGCTTCTTTGCAATCAAACCGAGCCGGATCGGTTCCACCTGCGGGAAGTTCGGTCAGTTGTGCTGTGGGGGGTCGATCGATCAGCATGAGTAACCTTTTGAAGAAATTTCTTTACACTTCTTCATTATAAAGAGCTGAGTTTAACACAGGTGAAACCGTAGTCAGCGATGGCTTGAAGGGTTCTACATCTCACGCTCAAGCGATATAGAAACTGAACGCGATTAAGCCGACTAAGGTGAACAAACCGAGTCCTCGACGGAAGTAGTTCACGCCCTGAAACAGTTCTAACCAAGCCCAGGTAAACGAAGCTCCAAACCCGATTAAACCGATTCCAGCTTGGAGTCTGCTTGCAGGAAGAACAAGATGCAATAGGATGGCTGTCGTGGCAATGATAACGGGTAAATTTGGCATCTGAGCAATGACAATATTGCCCTCTTGGTCGCGGAACGTGCGGTCAAACAATGTGCTTCTTTGCGCTTCAACGTTCTCTGGATTAGTTTTCAATTGTGATGTCATATCCTCTATCTACCAGCTATTTGCTTCAAAGCTTAGCTCTGTTGCATTCGCTCCGTGCCTCACTAAAGTTGGAGATTCTCAGCGTTAGTGAGTGGAAATCTAACCGTTCAAACCTTACGGTGCGGAGGAGTTGCAATCGATCGATAGATAGAGTCACGAGGAGAAAGTAAACGCCGCGAAACCGACGATCACCGAGAAAGATTTGTACGACGAAAAATTCGGCGATTTTGTCGTGTCGGAAATACCATTCTTTCTGAATTTCGCCTTCAAACAGCAACGATCATGATTGAAACGAGAAACTTGGTGTTTGAAGGGCAATCGTTGCTGTTTGGGAGACGATTGTTCCGCTTTAGAAGACGATCGTTTGAGTTCAGAGGGCGATCGTTGCTGTTTGGGAGACGATTGTTCCGCTTTAGAAGACGATTGTTTGAGTTCAGAGGACGATCGTTTGACCTTGAAACGCGAATCTTGGAGTTTGGAACACGATCGCTTCGCTTCAGAGAACGATCGTTGATTGCAGACTTATTAATCTTCTCAAAGTCCCCCAGAATGGGGGATTTAGGGGGCACAAGCCGCTCAAACCGAAGCCAAGATTCGCATCTACTTAGAACTTCGCCGTAATCCGCTTCATCGCTTCAACGACATTTTCCCGGCTATTAAACGCAGAAATGCGGAAATATCCTTCTCCTGCTGCCCCAAATCCCGATCCAGGCGTACCCACCACATTGCAAACATTCAGCAGCTTATCGAAGAAATCCCAACTCGATAAGCCATTCGGCGTTTTCACCCAAACATAAGGTGCATTCACACCGCCATAGACAGAAAGCCCTGCTTTGGTCAATTCTTCGCGAATAATCTTGGCATTTTCCAGATAGAAATTTACTAATGCCTTGATCTGCGCCTGCCCTTCCTCGGAATAAACCGCTTCCGCTCCTCGCTGGACAATGTAAGAAACACCGTTAAATTTAGTCGATTGGCGACGATTCCACAGCTTCCACAATTCCACATCTGAACCATCAGCAGCTTTTGCCGTTAGCGTCTTCGGCACAACCGTCAGTGCACACCGCGTCCCGGTGAAGCCTGCATTTTTAGAGAACGATCGAAACTCGATCGCACAATCCCGCGCCCCTTCAATTTCATAGATCGATCGTGGCAAGCTTTCATCGGTGACATACGCTTCATACGCTGCATCAAAGAAAATGATCGTGCCGTTTGCCTTCGCGTAATCTACCCAAGCTTTCAAATACTCTTTAGTTGCAACTGCACCAGTGGGATTGTTCGGAAAACAGAGATAAACTAAATCAACTTTCTGTGAGGGAATCTCAGCCGTGAAGTTGTTTTCCGCAGAAATTGGTAGATAAACTAATCCCGCGTATTCGCCTCGATCGTTCGCTTCTCCGGTATTTCCCGCCATCACATTTGTATCAACATACACCGGGTACACCGGATCAGTCACGGCGATCGTATTGTCGTGCCCAAAGATTTCTAAAATATTGCCTGTGTCACATTTCGAGCCATCCGACACAAAAATCTCAGAAGCATCAATCTCACAGCCTCGCGCCTGAAAGTCGTGTTTTGCAATCTTTTCTCTCAGCCATTCGTAACCTTGTTCGGGACCATAACCCTTAAATAGACTACGATCGCCCATGTCCTCAACCGCTTTGATCATCGCTTGGCGACACGCTTCCGGTAGTGGTTCGGTCACATCCCCAATTCCCAGACGAATAATCGGAGCATCAGGATTTGCCTGCGCGAAAGCATTCACCCGTCGAGCAATTTCGGGGAATAAGTAACCTGCTTTCAGCTTCAAATAATTGTCGTTAACGGTTGCCATGTCGATTGAGTGTGAATTGAGTGTGGATAAGGTCTGACTCACCATTATTCATCAGATTTCACACGGTCTTCAAATAATTCCACCAGAATCCTCTTCTCCGACCGGATCTGTTAAAGTAAGTCCGATGTCATTTCTTTGACCTTGTTCTCACTCACTGCAACGTATGGCGAACACTTTTTATTCATCAACGAATTCCTGGGTCAGCAAAGCACGATCGCAGCGCTCCTTCCGGGCGGTGATTCTATTCCTACTTGCCAGTGGCGTGATCAGCGTTTGTGGATTTCGCCTCGCCTATCTGCAATTGGTTGAAGGAAAAAACAACCGCCAGCTTGCTGAACAAAACCGCGTCCGAGCAATTTCCATCGTCGCGGATCGCGGAAATTTGATCGATCGCAAAGGCAAACCGATCGTCGTGAATCGCTTGTCGCGAGCGGTGTATCTCTATCCACGTGAGCAGACTAAAGAACAGTGGCAAGTGTCGGCTCAGCGCATCAGCGAGTTATTAGAGATCCCGAAAGAAGAAATTATCAAAAAGCTCGAAGAAGTGAAATATCGATCGGTGTCGCCGGTGCGAATTCTGCGGGGACTCGATGAGAAGAAATTTATCGCGCTGCACGAAGTCGGACAAATTCGCGGCTTAGAAGTTCAAGCAGAATCAACCCGTCAGTATCCTTATGGAAGCCTTGGCGCTCACGTTTTAGGCTACATCGGCGAAGCAACGCAAGAAGATCTCAAAGCAAATCCCCAATTTCCCAACGGAATGCTGGTGGGACAAATGGGCATTGAGCGGATTCAAGATGCAACATTGCGCGGCACTTGGGGCAGACGACTGATTGAGGTGGATGCAGCAGGCAAAGAGTTAAAGATGCTCGGTGTTCAGCCGCCCGTTGCAGGAGCGCCGCTACAGTTAACGCTCGATGTCAAACTGCAACAAGCGGCTGAGAAAGCATTAGCTGGACGACGCGGCGCAGTTGTGGCACTGGATGTGAAAACGGGTGCGGTTCTCGTCATGGCGAGCGGCCCGACCTTTGACCCGAATATTTTTACTCGCAAAATCAGCCAGAAAACTTGGGATGCACTGCAAAGCCAAGACCATCCTTTTCTCAATCGCGCTTTGCAAGGCTATCCACCCGGTAGCACCTTCAAGATTGTGACCGCAATGGCAGCCATGAAGTCCGGTCAGTTTTCTGCAACTTCAATGTTGCCAACCTACAGCGCCATCAATATTGGAGGAACTCTCTTCCATGAGCATGGTGATGCGAGCTACGGAACGATCGGGTTTCGGGATGCGTTAGCGGTCAGTAGTAATACGTTTTTCTATCAGCTTGGCATGGCGATCGGTCCTGAAGCGATTTCTGAGTGGGGTCAAAAATTCGGAGTTGGCACCACTTCTACCATGGGCTTAGATGGTGGCAGTCATGGAATCATTCCCACACCCAAACAGAAAGAGAAATTGTTCAAAGAGCCGTGGTATGTCGGAGATACGGTCAGTACCGCGATCGGGCAAGGGATGGTACAGGTCACTCCGCTCGAAATGGCAGTCATGGTTTCAACCGTTGCGAATGGAGGTAAGCGCATCAAGCCCCATTTACTCGCAAGTCAAACTTACCAACCGAATATGCAGCCTGAATCGCTGGGGTTTGAGCCATCTGCTCTGAAAGTTCTGCAAGAAGGACTCACAGCCGTTGTGCAAGAAGGAACGGCACGCAGTCTTAACGATGGCTCGATTCCGCTCACCGCAGGTAAAACGGGAACAGCAGAGGTTCAAGGACAAGAGGATAATTCCCTCTATGTCGGGTATGGACCCGTCAGCAAGCCCCAAATTGCGATCGCGGTTGTGGTTGAAAACGGCGGTTATGGAGCGACAGCGGCAGTGCCGATCGCGCATGAAATGTACAAAGCCTTTTTCGGAACGGCGAAACCTGCTCCGAAAGCAGAATAAACTCAAAGATCGCGATCGCAAGGTAGGATCAATCAGTCGATTTGCGATCTCGCCCTGTGACCTACATTCCCCTTCATCACAAATACCGTCCCCAAACGTTCTCACAGCTTGTGGGTCAAGACGCGATCGCGACCACACTGTCAAATGCGCTGAAGCAAAACCGGATTGCGCCCGCTTATCTCTTCACGGGCGCACGCGGAACCGGGAAAACTTCGAGCGCCCGGATTTTTGCGAAATCACTCAATTGTATTTCGGTAGATGCCCCAACAGACAAGCCTTGTGGTGTTTGTCAGACTTGTCAAGAGATTACTAAAGGTAATGCTTTAGATGTCATTGAAATTGACGCTGCAAGTAATACCGGAGTTGATAATATTCGTGAACTTATTGAACGCGCTCAATTTGCTCCTGTGCAATGCAGGTATAAGACTTATGTGATCGACGAAGTTCACATGTTAAGTAATGCCTCGTTCAACGCTTTATTAAAAACTCTAGAAGAACCACCGGAACAAGTTGTTTTCATTCTAGCGACCACCGATCCACAAAGAGTTTTACCAACCATTATCTCTCGCTGTCAACGATTTGACTTTCGGCGGATTCCGATCGATGACATGACCCAACACCTCACGATGATCGCCGAGAAAGAAGGAATTGCGATCGCAGAGGATGCCCTCTATTTAATCGCTCAAATCTCCCAAGGTGGCTTACGCGATGCCGAAAGCTTGCTTGATCAACTGAGCCTTTTAGCCGGTGATATTACCGTTGAGCGCGTCTGGGATTTAGTCGGAGCAGTTCCAGAACGAGATCTGATGGCGCTAGTTGAAGCGATCGCCCAAAATCAACCTGAAGCTGTGCTAGATAGCACTCGGCGCCTGATGGATCGCGGACGAGAACCCTTGATCGTGCTGCAAAATCTAGCAAGCTTCTATCGGGATTTATTAATTGCAAAAACAGCTCCCGATCGTGGAGATTTAGTTGCGCTTACGTCTCCAACTTGGGTGCAGCTTTGTGAGTTTGCAAAAGGAGTCTCGATCGCAACAATCCTCGCTGGACAACAACGCCTCAAGGAAAGCGAAACGCAGTTAAAAAACTCGACTCAGCCTCGTCTCTGGCTAGAAGTCACATTAATGGGACTATTGCCCTCCGCAGCTCTAACCGAATCGACTCAATCAATTGTTGCTCAACCAGTTGTTGCTCAACTGATCGCTGCTCAACCGATCGCAAAACCTGTCCAAACGATCGCCCCACCGATTCCAGAATCGATTAAACCTCCTGTTCCTGCAACGACTCCGGAGCCAATCCCAGAACCGATACAAGAATCACCAGACAGTGATTTAACTGATCTAGAGCAGCTTTGGCAAACAATCATCAGCAATTTACAACCCTTGGGAACGCAAGCCCTGTTAAAACAACAGGGAAGCTTACTCTCGTTTGATGGAGAAGTAGCTCAAATTGGTGTGGCTCAAAAACTCTTAGGACTGGCACAAGGTCGATCGAAAAACATTGCTGCCGCGCTTACCAAAACTTTTGGAAAAGAAATCAAGTTCAGCTTGGTAGTTGCACCAACGACTGCTGTAACACCTCAAGCGCCCCCCAGCACCATTGCCCCTTCACCCACCCAACCTTCAGAACCCGATTTGCCTCCATTCTCCAATCCCACTCCCCCTGTTACGACCACCGAACCCCTTGCCGAGGAACCTCCCCAACCCTCTTACAAACGCTCAGACTGGGAAGACGATGAAGTTGCTCGTGCGGCAAGAACATTAGCGGAAGCATTCAATGGGTCTGTGGTTGATGCAGATGAGCCTGAGATTGACGCGATCGGCTCGCCAGATGAGATTCCAGAACTAGAAGACGCGATCGCAGACGACGACGATACAGAGTTCTAAAAACAATCAAAACGCGATCGTACCCGATCGCGTTTTGGCTTTTTGCTGATTAAATCAACTCAATTCGGCGGCATCACTACACGACGAGCTAAACCGAGCGATCGTAACACTTGAATTGCCCACCACGTTACATCAACTTCCCACCATTTCCGACCCGCTTTCGCCACGTTCGGATGAGCATGGTGATTGTTGTGCCAGCCTTCACCGTAGGTAATCAACGCTGCCCACCAAAGATTGCGTGAATTATCCTCTGATTCGTAGTTTGTATAGCCAAACAGATGCGTGACAGAGTTAATAAACCAAGTGCTATGCCACAACAATACCGCCCGCAACACTAAGCCATAAATAATAAACGACCAACCGCCTAATAGATAAAGCACGATCGCAATCGGAATTTGCAGCGCAAGATAAACTTCAGTGCGATCGAGCCAACGATAGAACGGATCACGAGCGAGATCCGGCGCAAATTGTCGATAAGACTCATAGTTAAAAAACTTATCGCGGGGATACAGCACCCATCCCATATGGCTCCACCAGAAGCCGCGACTGGCTGAATAGGGATCATTGTCTACATCTTCTGTGTGCAAGTGGTGCATCCGATGACCCGCCACCCAGAAAATCACGCCGCCTTGTAATGCCAGTGTTCCAATCACCGCCAACGCATATTCCAAAGGTTTGGGAACCTGTAAGCTCCGGTGCGTCAGCAGGCGGTGAAAGCCTAAGCAGATTCCGATACTACCAAATAACCAATGTAAAAAAATCATCACGCCAAGGGCTTTCCAGGAGAAAAACCAGGGGGCAGTTAATGCTAGGACATGAAAGGCTCCGAAGAACGCAACGTTCGTCCACTCCAGCTTGAGGGCTTGTTCGGAGTCCGCTTGAATAGAATTAGAAGTCATGAAAATCCTTTACTAAGTTGACAACGATCGGTCTTGATTCAGTCCGATCTCCGGTTGCATTTTCAACTTTTGGCGAAATCCGTTACAGTTGAGAAACGCATTTGCAAGTGTTGCTTGCATCTGTAGCCTAACAACGGATGAGCTTTTCTGCAAGTGCCACTTGCATTATTTATGCCTACTCCTCGAACGACCACTCGCCAAAGGCTGATTCAAGCGGCACTAGAGCTATTTACGGCTCACGGTGTTACCGAGACGACGACAAAACAGATCGCTGAACTAGCAGAGGTCAACGAAGTTACGCTGTTTCGACATTTTGGCAATAAACATGGATTGCTGTTAGCCGCGATCGAGGAAGCGGCGGTGTTTACGGAACTGGGTCAAACGCTGGTACAACAAGCAGATCAGGCGGACTATATTGATCAAGCGCTGAAAGAATACGTCACGACTTGTTTAGAAGCCCTGGAGCGAGTTCCTGAAATGGTGCGATCGGTGGTCGGAGAAGCGGGGCAATATCCGGCGGAGAATCGCAAAGCGTTGGGGCAGGGTATGACGCAGGCAAATCGCTATGTCGCAGAGTATTTTGACCAGATGATTCAGCGTCGTCAAATGCAGCCAAATCTGCCTGCGGAGACGCTTGCAAGCTTACTGAATGGAATGCTGCTAGGGTATGCCGTGATTGAGTTTACTAGCGAATTTCACGAACTTTGGCAGAACCGAGAAGAATTTGTGTCGAACCTTGTCACCTTGTTTCTACAAGGGGCGATCCAGCCTTCTCAGTTGATTCCTTCAGAGGTTCGGGATTTGAGCGCTGATGTGGTGCATTTGATTTTTCAACGGGCTAAAAAGCGAGGATTGCAAGATTATGCGATCGCCTATGTTCTATTTGGTGCGGGACTGAGCGCGGGCGAATTAGTGCAACTGAAGCGATCGGACTATTCCTCGACTCGACACCAGCAACAGTTACAGCTTTCTCAAGAGTTTGTTCGTCCGCTCAATCAGTGGATTTTAGGAAAGCGTTACGGTTCTTATACCAAAAATCCGCTGACTCAATGGCTTAAAAGCCGCAAAGATGTTTTGCCTGCGATGTTTCTCAATTCAAGCGGTCAGCCGATTACCGAAGCAGATTTGCTGCAACGCTGGAATAGTCTCACAGAGGGCATTTTGAAACAGCCCATGATCGAACAAGCGTTTCAAACCTGGTGTGTCGATTTACTCATGCGGGGAATGTCGATCGCAAATCTACAAGTCCTGACGCGACGAGAGCTATCCCAGTTACAGCCGTTTGTCGATCGAGCTAGGGAAAAAGCCGCGTTAGAACAAGCGATTCGACTCGATCAAGGCTAATCAACTGCGATCGGTGCTTGTACTAGGTCAACAAAACTGACTTGACGCAGACGATCGAGTTCTGTAATTCGCTGCTTCTCAACATAGGCTTTTTGCTGATAGAACTGTCCAAGATCCGGTGTTGTGCTGAGATCCGTTTTTTCCCAAAGATCGAGGAAATGCCGATAGCGTTTTTCGCACATGACGCGCTCAAGTCCAGCCGTGGCAGAGCGAATCACAAGCGGCGCTCTGAGAATATCGCGCTCCGTTTTTTCGTCGAGTTCAAACAGCGAATAGACCTGAGACATTTCGCGGGGAAAGTCATGAGTGCGATCGCGCAGTTGCTCAAACAAATCACAGTCGAGATTATCTTGCTCAATCTCGCAGATTTGCCGCCAGAGGAAGCGATGGTGTGACAGGCTAAATTCGAGATCTTGAGCATCGATCGCGGCTCTAATTTGAACCCGATATTCCGGTGCATGAAGGTAGAGGCGCAATAGTTGAGACTCACATTCTTCGAGTAGGTTACGATCTCCCGGAGTCTGCCATTTTTGCGATCGACCATGCCACCGTTGCCCCCGAACTTGCATCCGTAAGTTCTCTTCGATTTGCCGAGCTAGCCGACTGTTGCCTTGACTCAAGAGTTCTGCACAGTGATGAATGTAGTGTGTTCTCAGTGAAGGATTGGGAAGATTTCCAAGCAAAGACACGATCGCCATCACTGCCTGCTGGAACTGATCGGATTGTTTCAGGTCTTGATGCAATATTGCTTGTTCAATTTGCCAATCTAGCCAAAGTGGAGCGCGATCGAGCAAGGCTTGATAGTCCTGTGCTGAATGATGCTTGAGATAGTCATCCGGATCTTTACCATCGGGAGTGTTCAAGATCCGAAGCTGAACTTCTCCTTGATAGGCAAGATTTGCAATTTCTCCGATCGCTCGTTCTGCTGCTTGGACTCCTGCACGATCGGCATCAAAGTTAAACACAATTCTCTTGGATTCAGTAAAGCGCAAAAGCTGTTTCACTTGAGCCACACTTAAGGCGGTTCCAAGTGAAGCCACTGCATTCGTAATTCCAGCCGCATGAAGCGCAATTACATCGAAATAACCTTCAACCACAACGGCTTGATCTTGTTTGGCGATCGCACTCTTCGCTTTATCTAATCCAAATAGCGTCTTCCCTTTATCGAATAGATCAGTTTCAGGAGAGTTCAAATACTTCGGTTGTTCATCGCTTAACGTTCGTCCACCGAATCCAATCACGCGACCTTGAGAATCGTGAATTGGAACCATTAAACGGTTACGGAAGCGATCGTAGTATCCCTCACCATTTTTGCGCGGAATCAACAGTCCGGATTTTTCCACCATCACAACCGGATAGCGCTTTTGTTCAACTAAATACTTCGACAGCGTTTCCCATCCAGCAGGAGCATAACCGAGTTGGAATTGTTGAATCGTTTCTGGGGAAAGCTTGCGATCGCGTTTCAGATAAGCTAGTGCTTCTGCACCGTGCGATTGTTGTAGAGCGTGTTCGTAGAATTTCGCAGCGATCTCCAAAATTTCATACAACTGCTCTCTAACCGACTGTTGCCGCTGGAACTCCTGACGATCCTCAGCTTGCAGCGTTTGCACTGGAACCTGATACTTATTCGCCAGATCTAGAACAACTTCGCTAAAATTGCGTTTGCCCAACTCCATGAGAAACTTAATCGTATTGCCACCTGCTCCGCAGCTAAAGCAGTAATAAAACTGTTTACTCGGACTCACCGTAAAGCTTGGAGATTTGTCATCATGAAACGGACACAAGCCGACAAAATCCTTGCCCTGCTTTTTCAGGACAACGTGTTCCGAAACAACGTCAACAATATCAGCGCGTTGTTTGACTTGCTCGATCGTATCTGGATGCAGGCGAGGAACGCTCATGATCACTCTCTACTGATACACCTATTCTAGCGACAGAATGAATTTCTAGATACGCCGTGAGTAGGATTTGATTTGTTTATTCTACGCTACCTGTAGCGTTTGACCGCAAGTTTAGCACTCGGAAATTTTTCATGCAACTGACGACCACAAGACTGCAAGCCCAAATCCAATTCATCGTTGAAATTGACAAGCTCAAGCACGTTTTACGGCAGACGCTCTTAATGGACAAATCGAGGCGCGAGAATGATGCAGAGCATTCTTGGCACTTGGCGATGATGGCGATCGTGCTTGCTGAATATGCTGATCCGCAAGTTGATCTACTGCGTGTTCTCAAAATGGTGCTAATTCACGATTTAGTTGAAATCGATGCCGGAGATACGTTTTGCTATGATGCGATCGCCCTGCAAGATCAATCTGAACGTGAAGAGAAAGCCGCCGATCGCTTGTTTGGAATGCTGCCGGAGAATTTACGGGCTGAACTGCGATCGCTCTGGGAAGAGTTTGAGGCAAAGGAAACCCTAGATGCTCAGTTTGCGGCGGCGCTCGATCGACTTCAGCCGTTGTTACACAATTACTATACCGAAGGCGGCACTTGGAGAAAGGCAGGTGTAACTGTGGACAAAGTAAGAAAGCGGATGGCTCCGGTTGCGATCGGTTCTCCGGTATTGGGTCAATTTGTGGAGAATTTGATTCAGGATGCGGTTCGGCAGGGCTTTATTTTGAACTCTTAAAATAAGTTTGCTTAAACCTTCTGAGCAATGATGTACACATGATTTTCAGGATATTGATCGTATTCGAGATGAAGACAGTTACATTCATGCTTATTCAGAATCTCTAGAAAAGCATTTGTACCAAGCGTACTGTACTCAAAATCTTGACCTTGAAATGTCCCAGAAATCGTGCCTGAACGATTTCCGCCTCCACAGGTAAATAGAAGCACACCCTCCGGTTCAAGCGCATCGCATAGTTTTTTCATCACAGGTTCTTGCATCTCTAGCGGCAAATGAAAAGTACTATCCCACGCAACAATCAGGTTGTAGAATTTTGGAGGATTCCAATCACAAATATTCGCTTGATAGAAGGTGATGTTTGGGTGTAATTGTTTAGCTAAGTCGATCATCTTCTCAGAAACATCAAGTCCCTCTGCCCGAAATCCGCACTCACTAAGGATACTGATAAAACGTCCACTGCTTCCACAACCGACATCAAGCGCAAAGTCCTTCTTATCAGAAAATTTAACCGCATGTCTTAATTGTGCAATTCCATATTGTGAATTCTGATGCTGAATCTGCCACCATTGAGCAATGCGATCGTACCGCGCAGCTGTTTCTTCTGGAAGCATATCGACCAACCCTCTAGATGTATCGCTACAAGTCAGTTTACTATCGCTGCCTGGATCGACCCAACGCCGTAATATACAAAACCGCTTCATCTTGCGGAATTCCCAAGACTTCATTCACTTGATCATCAAAAAATCCACCAATCCCGCTTGCACCCAGTCCTAAATGACTTGCCGCCAAATTCATTCGCTGTCCTAAATGTCCCGCATCCATGTGCAGATAGCGATACACTCGATCGCCATACTGCTCGATCGCTTTCTTCAAATCTGCGGTGTGAAACACGATCGCACTTGCATCGCGTCCTAAGTCTTGACCTAAACAGAGAAAATGAAGTTCACGTCGGAAGTTCTTAAATCGAATCTGACGAAGTTCTTGTGCTCTAGGAGCATAGTAATAACAACCATCTTCGAGGTTCGTCACACCTGAAACGGCAACAAAGGTTTCAACTAAACTTAAATCGAAATAATCGGGAGAACGATCGAGGTTTTGATCAATGTAATGCTGTGGCTGATAAGCAAAGTCTAAAATCGCTTTGAGTTCTTCAATCAACAAAGGTTCACCGCTAAATGCACGGGTCGATCGACGGTGAATGATTGTTCGCTCAAGTCCGCCTAAATTCGTATCCCAGTCAATCGGATTGCAAGCGGTCGAAACTTTCAAACAGAACGGAAAATTGTATTTATCCGAATGTTCCTCAGATTCGGGAACTGTCCAGTTTACTTTTACATTGGCATTGTAAGAAATTTGAGTCGCTTGGTGAAAATAACTCAACAATCCACCATCAGGAATCTTGGGATAGTCTAGCTGTGGTGCAGTTGGAAGTCCAGTTCGAGCCAGCGGCAAATGTTCTTGAATTTTAGATAGGTCAGCGATCGGTAACACTGCGATCGCTCCTTCTTGTTCTGCATCGAAGTATAACAATTGATTGATCGCTTCATCCGCAAATCCGCCAATCAAATGCGGACGAAAATCCGTCATCGCACAAGCTAATTCAATGTTGCCAAGCAAGTGTCCACTATCTAGAAAAATCCGTCGATAAGCCCGATCTTGATAGCGCCAAGCTGAGCGAAAAAACACCGCAGACAGCACGATCGCAAGCTGCGTCTGCTCTAAAGCCGGATTCCAAAAGCAAGCCGACTGAAGCGAGTTCCAGATATCCGCTTCCCAAAAATGCAGTAAGGTATGAGTCTTTGCTTGATAGTTATACAGTCCCGCAGGCAGATCTGGAGTTCCGCGAGAAATTAGGTAAACTTCAGCCGGGTACAGTCCCCCCGCAGAAGGAGACGATCGCAGATAGTGCGGTTCTCCATTCGTGGGAATCGCGCCCGTCAGACCGTAGCTACAGACAAGCAGTTTAGAAAGTCGCTGCCACCAATCGTCTTTCACCTCTTCGCTGAGATAAGGCTTCAGGTCGATCGAGGTTCCAAACTTGTAGGACTTAAACGGGATGGGTTGTTCTTCCCAGTTCAGCGCTTGACTTTTGGTGTGAATCGTTTGCGGGTCGTATTTGGTACGTTCGTGATAGTGTTCAGCGATCGACACTTGCAAGTCCGGCATAGCTAATTTTTAGACTGCGTACTATTTCTGATATTGACATGAGATCAGGGTGGGGAGCGAGATATCCGGAACAAATTCATATGTAGAGATTTTGTTTGAGTGATGAACGCTGAAAGAAGTGGGGAGTAGGAGCTGAGAAGGGAGCGACACCCTACTTTCCACTTGAACCCACTCAGTGATCTCTAAAGAAAATGTTAAGTATCCTTAACTTGTCAGAAATATTCTTTACGTTTCTACAGGAAGCATATGTGACAAGCAGAGTCTAGAACAAAAATGGAGACGATCGCGGCTGAGGTCTTGATTGCAAGATACAACCAGGGAGAACGAGAATTTGAGGACTGTAACTTAGAACAAGCTAACTTTTTTGAAGCAAGGTTAGTCAGAATTAATCTAGGTGGCAGTTGCTTAAATCGTGCGTACTTACCTTATGCCAATTTACATCAAGCGAACTTGAGTTCAACACAGCTTAGAGGTGCCGAACTCAGTGATGCTCAATTACACCAAGCAAATTTGGATAACGCGGATTTGGAGGGTGCAGCAGTTCTGAGAGCCGATTTGAGTTTGGCGAGTTTGAATGGCGCAAATTTAAGCAGAGCAAACTTAAGCGGCGCAAATTTGGTAAACGCTGACCTAAGCAATGCTAGTTTGAGACAAGCAGATCTAAGTCGGGCAAACCTGAAGCAAGCCAATCTGAATGGTGCAAATTTGAGCGGGGCGAACTTATCACGATCGACGGATCTCGACCTCACAGGTGCGATCGTCGATGCGTTTACGATCTATCCTGACGGACATCGCCAAAGTGATTAACGATATGCCGCCGATCGCCTCTGCCAAGTAAGAAGCGCTTCTCGCCTCTTTTAGTCTCCAGTGACAAAAGCCTGCATTTTCCATTCGCCACTGGCTTTGCTAAATAGAACTCGGTAGCCAACGGGACTATAAGCATAGCGGCTCGAAACGAATCCGCGTCGATTATCAGACAGGATTATAGGTGTCCAACCGTTAGGATTGTCGAGTCTCATTGTGCTGGATTTCTCCGCATCAGAGGCGTTTTGAAAGGTGTTTGTGTCGTATTTCACAATCTCGTTTGTTAGAGTTGCGATCGCGGCTGAATTTGTATCGGGTTGCGATCTCACATTCACATTTTCACCGACAACAACGATCGCAGAAAACGCATCGAGGCTTGCTGAAGGATTCTTCTTAATTGCGTTGTCAAATTGCTGAAAGACTGTAGGGCAAGAGTAGCCGTAACTTTCTTGTGAACAACCGAGCGAAAGGGCTTTTTCTAGCGATATCCAGAACGGTGAATTAGGATTTTCTGGGTTGAGATAGTTAATCGATCGATGCTCTCCAAAGCTAAATTTGGTTTCTGGAGTCACGATGCTGCGAATATATTTGGCATCGCGATCGCGTACCGCTTGACGAGTGCGATCGAGAAATTTCGCGAAGTCTGGAGACTGCGTGGATTCGTCTACAAGCGCGATCGCCACACGGTTAGGATTAGGACTCGCAGCAGGAGAAGGAGAAGCCGCAACCGGAGGATTGAGTTTCTCGCTCGTTGTAGGCGGAGTCGAAGGGGCGGGCTGTTCGATTTGGGGAGGGGTGGGTTGGGGACGCAGATAAGTGACAGCCGCGATCGTCGAACTCACAACAGCCGTTAAAGCAACAACTCCAGACACAATCAAAGTATTAGTTCTCATAGCGCGTCATTGCCTGGACTGAAACGATTTAGGCAATGTCCTCTTACTTTATGATTCACTGGCTGCGGTGAGCGTTCCGGACGAGATTGGGCGCGGCAATTGAAGACGAGAGGTTGGAGTCCGTCGCATTTCGTAGCTGCTTCCTGTCCAGCGAACTTGATAACGCGGTGAAACTTCGAGAACATGAATACGGTGATACCAGCCGTAGCCGATATATTCATCAGGGTTCTCGGTTTCGAGCAGGTTAGTTCCGTAGAGTCCGCTGGTTTCGCTGCCAGGAACGATCGACTGATTCTGCTCAACGGGAACAAATTGACCTGTGATGCGATCGCTCACATACCAATGCAGCGAAGAATTGGTAATGCGTCCGCGTGGATGTTTGTGCAGCCATTTCTGATTTTGAAACATCCGAAAGCAAGAGAAAAATAAGTGATATTGATTGTTTCGGTAAATCACTTGGGGACGTTCGAGGTGATAGAAGCCCCAATCTTCTGCATCGGGAGGCGCAACAACAACAGGAGGAAGAAGTGTATATTCTCCGTCAATGGTATCGGAAACGGCTAAACCCACACAGCCTTGAAAGTTTCCGGGGGTTTTGGAGCTTGCACAGGTAAACATAAAATATTTACCAGAGTTGGGATCTTTGAAGATGTAAGGATCACGCCAATGAAAGTGGTTTGACCAATTGCAGCGACCATAATCAGGATCATCTTCGCTGGGAATTAAGGGAAAATGCTTGTATTGGCGCTCCCAGTGGATGCCATTGGTTGAAGTTGCAAGCCCGATGCCTTCGCTTTTAAGTTCTCGCCCTTCTTTGCCGCCTGCTGAATAGAACAGATAGTAGGTTCCATTTTCTTTTACGGTATGACCTGCGGAAATCCTGCCCGACTCCCAAGCATGATTTGGATCAGGTGCAAGCAGAACGCCTAAATCGTCCCAGTGATACAAGTCTTTGGAAACTGCACCACAAAGGTTGCTCACTGACCACCAAGGCGTTTGACCTTCGACTCCTTGCAGATAGAACATGAGATAGCGATCGCCATCTTTAAGAATCCACGGGTCCCAGTTCATTGGGGCGTTTCGGAGGGACGATCGCAGTATTCCGCCGATCGCATTGCCAATCCGAATTGCGCCACGCTCAAGAATGCTAATTGTTTGTAGCTCAGAGGCTCCCGTTGGAATTGGTTCAATCAGACTGACAATCCCTTGATGAATCCGATTTAAGTTCATTAATCTCCACCCGGTTCGACTAATTTACCAATGTTGAAGTCAATTCGTATCCAGCCTTTGAGCTTACGTAAGTTATTTAATAGCAATAATGGAATCTGCCAATGATGCACCATCAAAAAGGGAATGGGATCAGAGGCTTGAAGCATGGCATCTTTTCCATTCAAAATCACGCTACATCGCTCTCTAAAACGGCTCCAAGATTTAGCTGTAATAAGTCTCCAAACCTCGTGGTATGTCCAATAAGTAGGTTTACTGCTTGGAAGTGGTTGAATGGGTTCTACTGCGATCGGTTCTCCCAAATAGGCTTTTGCGACATCGGGATGGTTGTAGAACATCGTAATTGCAGAATGGGTTCTAGGATTACATTCGATCGCATACACTTCCCCAGTCGATCGTTCAATGAAATCAAATGAAATCTGTCCCGTTAGGTTCAAAGCTTTCACAAATGTAGTCACCCAAGCTTGAATCGCAGGATGATCAATCTGTTCATAGTTCACCTGGAATGCAGAAGACTTCGCACAACAATGTAACCGCACTTCACCGTCGCGCACAGTGCTATGCGTACAATACTCCTGTCCTGTGATGAACTCTTGCAGAATCCAAGGACTCTCTTCACTAATGGGCAATGTTGCTAAGTGTGCTGCCATTGCTTCTTTAGATTCCAATGGATACTTGGTCATATCCAAACGGTGTACGGAATCGTAAGCAATGCTTTTAAGAATGTACTGGCTGGAGTCGAAATCAAAGTTTAAAACTTGCTGCAGATCAGTAATACGATATGTTTTTGGAGCTGTGAGACCGAGCGATCGAGCCTTCTGACTCAGTTCAAACTTATCATCCAATAGCTGAGTGATTCCTACATCAAAGTGCAATACTTCACAATGTTTTGATAATGCAGGCTTTGCAAGTGAACAGTAATAGCTTTCGACAGGGCTAGTCACTGGAACAACAACATCAATGTTTTCTCGCTGTACAATGTTCAGTAATGCTTGAACAAAAGATTCTGGGTCTTGCTTTGGTGCAGGAACAGTGTAGAAGCGATCGACGGCATTAGAAAATCGATGTCCGGTAAGCCAGTATTTTTTAGTTTCAATCAAAACAACCCAATGGCCTGCTGCATGAAACGATCGGGCAAGCTGCAAAGCTTTGGTCATTTTGCCGCCTGTGATTAAGATGCGCTTTGGTGAATCAGATTGAGGCGTAGACGAAGGCTGCAACTTTCCAATAATCCAGGCAAAGAGGACGATCGTGAGATTGGTTGGTAGAGCAATCAGCAGCAATGTCAGCGTTAAAAGGTTCTGCAACACTGCTTTGAGCTTAGACTGAAATAATTGCGAACTTAGCATAAGCAATAGCCATATATTGAAGTTTCCCCTCTTCCAAGCTTGAAAGAGGGGGAAAGAGAAAACAGGGGATTTCTAAACCCGTCGAATTAGCGTCACACCATCTCGCAGAGGGACTAACACCTGTTCAACCCGCGCATCCTCTGCAACCACCTGATTAAACTGGGCGATCGCCGCTCCATTCGCCGATCGCTCAGCTAAATAAGGCTGCCCTTGAAGCAAGGTATTATCCACGCAGATAAAGCCATTCGGTGCTAACAATCCGGAATCGAGCAGCAATTGAAAATACTGCACATATTCCCGCTTATCGGCATCGATAAACACGAAGTCGAACACTTCGCCTTGACTTACAAGTTCTTTGAGCGTGTCGATCGCTGGGGCTAACTTAATCTGAATCTTTGCACCGTGCAACGACTGATCAAATAGCTCCTGAGCAAAACTTGCAACATACTCATCGACTTCGCAAGCGACGAGAACACCATCAATGGGTAATGCTTCTGCCATCGCTAATGCAGAATATCCGGTAAACATTCCGATATCCAAAATGCGACGAGCGCGAGTCATGTGAACCAACATTTTAAGAAACTGTCCTTCAACATGACCCGATAGCATTTCCTGCTCTAGATGGCGTACTGTTTCACCATCCGAAAAGCGCTGATCCCAAGGTTCACTCTGCGTTTTCTTCGCGATCGCACTTAAGTCTTTTGATTCAGGTGTCGTACAAGCATTAACATACTCTTCTAGCCCGATCGCGAGTTCTAAGGCTTGCTGCACCGATTCTGTTGCATCTTCAGAGTGTTGAAGTTGCTTCAGTGCCGTTTGTAGATGAGCGGTCAAAATCCCAAGCGGTGTAACGGGACGCGCCGCAGTCGGAGTGGCTGTGGTCATCTAGTTTGCACTCCCCACTAACTCACTGCTCGCCACATATGCATCAATGCCTGCTCCAGCGCGAGGATAATCCGCACACAATCGTTTATGATCTGCGATCGCGCTTTCTAACTCGTCACGGGTCAAATCATTCACAAAGTAACAAGTTCCAATTGGCCGCGGCATTGCGGCTCTGAGCAATCCATCGCGAGTTAGCATAATCGATTGAGTTGCTTTCCACATTAAATCAATCTCCATCATTGGATGATCGAGTGCTAATCCCAATCGACTCATCAAACCGAGAATGCGATCGCGATCCACGGCTGAAATGTAGCCACGTTTTTCAGCGATCGTCGCCGAAAGTGCCATGTCGATGTTCACGGCATGACCATGTAACAGTGGAATTTGTGGAGCTAGCTCAAGTGTCGGACTCCAAGTGTGACCATAAGCAATCACGCGATCGAGCATCAATTCATGTAGGTTCGGAGCCTCTAGCTCCAGCATTGTTTTGATTGACTCATAGTTCACGCGATGTCCGATTTGTTTGAG
The DNA here is from genome assembly GCA_014695255.1 of Cyanobacteria bacterium FACHB-63. GTDB lineage: Bacteria > Cyanobacteriota > Cyanobacteriia > Leptolyngbyales > Leptolyngbyaceae > Leptolyngbya. The sequence goes on along the minus strand of JACJNX010000042.1, from coordinate 56,201 downwards.
ATCCGCAGCATCATCCACAAAACCGAAGTGTTGATACAGCAACTCCTCACCATATTGCTCTAACAACTCAAACACTTCAGCGTTAGAAACAACGGCAATTTTAACTAACTCTGCCATACCGTTTCGGATCTGATCCACAGGCAGGGTCTTCAGGAACGAGAAATCCAGAATCACTTGCTTCGGGGGATGGTAAGCACCGAGACGATTCTTTAACTTGCCATGATTCACAGCGACTTTGATCGCAACACCCGCATCAATCAACCCAATTAAAGTTGAAGGAACTCGGATGTAGTTTGTGCTTCTGCGATAAGAAGAACAAGCAAATCCTGCAACATCTAAAACCAGTCCTCCACCAATCACTAAAACTGGCTCTTTACGCTTGAGATTAAAATCGCAGAAAGCATCCGTGATCTTTAAGAACGTGTCGATCGTTTTCTCCGGTTCAGTAATCTCGATCGCAAACACCGTTAGATCGATTTCGTAATACTCGAAATACGATCGCAACTGTTCGCCATAGAGTCGATCGACATTGTGATCAACTACTGCGAGACATCGCCCTAAAGTACGGTAGTTATCTGCTAAAGCTGGATTTCCAACTTCAAACAAACCCTCAATCAGATCCAAATTAAACTCGATTTTCTCGTATCCTTCCAAATGAAATGACTGATCCGTTGCTTCAACTTTTGCGTGAACAGAACTCATAGCTTACTTTCCGTGATTGTCTAAGTTGCCAACACAAACTCACCCGAACTTCGGGCTAGAAACTGCAATTCATTAAGTGAAAAGATGTTTAAGTTTGCGTCAGGAATCGCAACCGACTGAATAAGATCAATCGAATCGATTTGGCGGACTCCCAAAACATGGAGTGCCTCATAATTTGAATCATGTATCAGTCGCACCGTAAACTATCAGTAGAGTAAATAATGTACTTTGCGCCCAACAGTGCCTAAAGGAGTAGAAAGGAGTACGTCTTGAAGATTAATTCGTGGGAGGGATTCTCTGCCAATCAGCAGATTGACCGCTATCCTTACGCAGCGAAGCGTCGGGCAATGCTGGGAAGCAGAGGAGCAGTGGCGACCAGTCAGCCCTTAGCAACGTTAGCTGGAATACAAATGCTACTCGCAGGCGGGAATGCTGTTGATGCTGCCATTGCAACTGCGATCGCGCTGACTGTGGTGGAACCGACTTCAAACGGAATCGGTTCTGATGCGTTCGCGTTAGTTTGGGATGGGAAGCTACATGGATTAAACGCATCGGGTAGAAGCCCACAGAATTTACCGATTCAAGCCTTGCTCGAAGCTCCGAAAATGCCTCAATTGGGCTGGGAAACTGTAACAGTTCCGGGTGCAGTTTCAGCTTGGCGATCGCTCTCTCAACGTTGGGGAAAGTTGCCGTTTGAGCGATTGTTTGAGCCTGCAATTCACTATGCAGAACAAGGATTTCCCGTGTCGCCGGAGGTTGCTCGCGCTTGGAAAAGAGCCGAACAAACATTCCTCTCCCTGACCGGTGCAGAGTTTCAGCCCTTTCAAGCGGTATTCTTTCCAACAGGTCGCGCCCCCCGTGCGGGAGAGATTTGGCGTAGTCCCGCTCATGCAAAAACCTTACGCTCGATTGCTAACTCTCAAGGTGAAGCATTCTATCAAGGTGAACTTGCAGAGACGATCGCTCAGTTTGCAGAACAGACCGGAGGATTTCTCGATCGTCAGGATTTCGCAGCGCACCAAGCGGATTGGGTTGATCCAATTTCAACGAACTATCGAGGTGTGACAGTCTGGGAAATTCCGCCTAACACTCACGGCATTGCAACATTGATTGCACTCAACATTCTAGAAGGCTTTGATTTGGCGCAATATCCGCGTGATTCTGTCGAAAGCTTTCATCTGCAAATCGAAGCCATGAAATTAGCATATGTAGAGGTCGATCGTCATGTCAGCGATCCCCGAACAATGCAGGTTGCTGTCGCTGATCTACTGGATAAAGCTTACGCATCTGAGCGACGGCACTTGATTAGTCAAACAGCATTAACATCGATTCGCTCAGGATTTCCCAAAGGTGGAACAGTTTATCTAGCCGCAGCAGATGAGGACTTAATGGTGTCATTCATTCAGTCTAACTACGAGGGATTTGGTAGCGGCATCCTCATTCCTGATACTGGAATTGCCCTTCACAATCGCGGCAACGCATTTTCAACCGAAGCGGGACATCCAAATCAAGTTGCACCCGGTAAACGTCCCTATCACACGATTATTCCAGGATTTCTCAGTGTGGAAGATCAGCCGCTCGGTGCGTTTGGTGTAATGGGCGGATTTATGCAGCCACAAGGACATTTACAGATGGTCGTAAACCTAGTGGACTATGGAATGAATCCTCAAGCTGCGCTGGATGCTCCTCGCTGGCGATGGATAGCAAACAATCAAGTGTTGTTAGAGCAAACTGTAGCATCAGATATCGCGATCGCTCTGTCCGATCGCAATCATCAGATTCAACTGACTGCGGAACCGAGTGCGTTCGGTCGTGGACAGATGATTCTAAAGTCCAATGATGTTTTAATTGCAGGCTCAGAATCGAGAGCGGATGGCTGTGCGATCGTGCTTTAAGCGCGCTTCGTAGAGACATGCTGTAAAGACGCGATCAATCGCGTCTTTACGAGAGATCTCGATCGGCGACTAAGCCACGTTTAGCCAGTAGTTATAGGCATCTGCTAGCTTTTCATCGTAGCGATTCACACGGTAGCTTTCACCGTTATACCGCAGCGCAAATCCTGCCCAATCGCGGCTAATCAAAAAGCGATCGAGCCGATTGCTCTTGATGAAATTGAACATTGCCGCTAACTGTTTGCCTTCGCTTTCGTGCATATCGCGCACAAAAGATTCCACATCCCGGTAGCCTGCCTGAGCGTGATTGAAGCCCATCACCTGCCCCAAACCCCAAGAAGCAGATTTCAATGCCGCTTCCCGATTCAGATTGGCTGCCCGATAAATGCGATCCCATTCTCCGGCTCCACCGATATACAAACTACGATTCCAGACCGGGCTGGAAATATCATCATCGCTATCATCAAACCGACCATTGGTGAAATCCGAGAACCAATGCGCCTCAAACAAAATTTTGGGTCTGCCATCGCGCAAAAATCCTGAGCCAGAAGCTTCTACATCCACAACGGCACGAACTGCGGCAACTTCACAACCAATCGATCGAGCTACATCGCGAAAATCTTGAGGATTGAGCGATCGAGTCGGACGCACTACAGAAATCCGAGGAATTGCGGGTTCGAGTAACATCAATGCGGCAGCGGGCGAAAGCTCATTCGAGTTAAATCCGTAAGCTCTAGAGAAAGCAACATAGGCTGATTGAGTTCTACCACCCCAAAGCCCATCCACAGGGCCAGGATTGTGTCCCATTGCATCGAGTCCCTGCTGAACTTGGCGGGTGAGGCGCTGATCGGCAGTAATGCGAGACATTTGCCAGGTGAATGCACCTGTTGCAATTAAGCGAAGTCCGGTCGGGATAGCTTGATTTGGGGGAGCAAGGCGAGGTTCAGGGGGAGCCGGGGTCGGTGCTGGAGTGGGCGTTGCAGGAGGTTGTACAACGGTTTGGGGGGGAGTTGATTGTGCAGGTGGGGTCGGTTGTGTAGGAGGGGTTGGTTGTGCAGGCGGGGTTGATTGTGCGGGGGGTTTCGCTTGTGTGGGGGGAGTCGATTGTGTGGGGGGAGTCGATTGTGCGGGTGGTTTTGATTGTGCGGGTGGCGTTGGTTGTGTCGATCGAGGTTTGATACCTAGCAGCAGTTGTGCCGCACGGGGGCTGATTTCGTTATTTTTAAGCTGATTACGGGCGGCGAATGCACTGAAAGCGCTCTGAGTCATATTGCCCCAAATGCCATCCACGGGACCAGGTTGAAAGCCTAACGCGATTAGGCGTTGCTGTAGTTCTCTGGTTAAGCTTTGGCTGTTGCGAACTGTGGTTATTGGAGTCGTAGATGTTCCCGATGCAATGGTGTTGAGGTTCATAAGATTTTACTCATGCGCTGACTAGCACTCTAGATTGTAGGCACGATTCCCTCAATTTCTTTAGAAGATTCTACGTATTTTCTGGAAATTAAGAATAATTTTTACGTTTCGATCACATAGAGAATTAATCTTTAGGCTTGCTGACTAAGATGCGCCAGATGACAAATACGGTAATTGCCACAAAGCTCCAAAATACGACTGCATCTTGCCAGTTCTGCAAAAATCCAACGTGATCGCTCATTTGATGTTCCAACGTCTTCGCCAACTTGAGGTTGATTCTACCGTGCTCGATCGCTGTTCTTGTTCGTGTCGGGTCAAAATTTCTGCGGCTGAATCGCTGAGGCTGCGATCGCGGTAAGGAATGGCGGCGCGGGTCTTGAGATGTTCTTGTTCCATTTGTGACAAAGGATGCAGGGTTTCAGCGTTCCAGGCTGCGATCGTCCCTTGTGCCCAGCCGTGCGGCAGGTGCAGCGCTCCGAGGGGAATAGTTCCGATTTGTAATCCGGCTTCGATTAGGGCAGCCCGAACGGATGCCGATCGTGAGTAGGTTGCGAGTTTTCCGGTTGGGGCAAGGCATTGGGCAACAAGCTGAAAGAATTCGATCGTCCAAAGTTGGGGGCAGCGACGGGGTGAGAATGGATCAAAAAAAATGGCATCTGCTTGAAATTTCGATGTGATTAAGTGTTGAATTGTTTGTCTTGCGTCACCAATGAGCAATTGTGCTTTGAGATGATCTTGCTGATGGTAATGCTGGTTTGCGAGTGATTCTAGGATCTCTTGAACGGGTTTTGACCAGTATTGCAGTAATTGTGGCGTAACTGCTCCGAGAGGTACTGTTGGATCGAGTTCTAAAGCGTAAATTTCAATATTGCAGATTGGATTGACTTTTCTGATTACCTCGATCGCGGCTGCGGTGTTATAGCCTAATCCATAGCAAACATCTAAGAGTCTGATTTGGGATTGTTGTGCTCTCTGTTGCAGGTCGATCGCGTCTGAGAATTTCTGAAAGGCTTCGGTTTTTGCACCTTGATAGCTGTGAAATGCTTCTCCGAATTCCTCAGAGAAGAAGGTATAAGAGCCATCTTGAGTTAACTGCGGAATCCAATCGGGCATACAAACTTCTGAACGCTTCCTTTATTCTAGAGTTAGGGTTCACAAGGATAAAACAGTGTTTAGAGTTGTCACACGCAATGTCGATCGCGAGTTTGATCGCTGGATTGATGCTCTTGAATTTGCAAAGTCGCAGATGCCAGAGTGTAAGTGGTTTCAGGATGTTCGGATTTTTGAGAAAGAAAGTTTAGTCTGGGTCTACAGCCGATCGCATAAATTTCCCCAGTTTGTGGGCGCGGGAGTGTACGATCGCTTGGCAAAACGGTTTCTGATCGAAACAGCCGTTGATGAAGGCTTAATTGACCTAAACGAAGACGATGAACCGACAAAAAATTGAGAACTCCAGCTTCGTAAGAAATTGGAGTTCTCAATCAGATGAGTGTTTATCGAATATGCGGCGAGTCGTAGTAGATTTTCGATCCGGTGTCAGCCACAAAATGACAAGCAAAGTAGGATTTGAAAAAGCTTTTCCAAATCGGCTCATTTGACTTGCGGTAATATGTGCCGAGGACAGGCTTAATTGCTTCTGTTGCTTCCTTTAAGCGGTAATGCGGCATATTCGAGAAGATATGGTGAGCAACATGAGTGCCAATATCATGATGAATCGGATTAAAAATGCCGTAATCACGATCGATTGTAGACAACGCACCCTTCAGAAAATACCAATCTTCACCCCGATACCAGGGAATATCATCTTCAGTGTGATGTAGGAAGGTCACTAGATCCAACCAAATCACAAATACAACGTAGCCACCGAGATAGTATTTCAGCAGAAATAGAAAGCCAAACTGAACAGTTAACGCTGCTAGAAATGCAACCATCAACAACCAGCAAACGCTACTGACAAGAACGTCATTGCGCTCAGAGGGTTTGAACAAGGGGCTACTTGGCATAAAGTGAGAGCCTTGTTTACCCGGCGATCGACGAAACAGATACAGGGGATAAGCCAGCAACGGCAAATAAAACCGCATCAGCTTCTCTAAAAATCCCATTTCTGCATACTGCGTCTCTGTGATTGGATACCAGCTTTCGTCGGTATCAATGTTGCCAGTATTGGCGTGGTGAGTGCGATGGCTAATTCTCCAGCCGTGAAACGGAACCAAAATCGGAGAGTGGGATAAATGTCCAACCAGATTGTTCAGCCATTTGTGTTGAGAAAATGAGCCATGTCCGCAGTCGTGCCCAACTACAAACAATGCCCAAAACATTGTGCCTTGAGCAAGCCAAAAAATCGGGAAAAACAGCCAAGAATCCAGATAAGCTGCGATCGCAATGAGTCCTGCGATGATGCCAATATCGAAGAAGAAATAAGCCAGTGAACGAGCGGTTGAAGGTTGAAAACAACGATCGGGGATTGCCGATCTTACATCTTTGAGAGTAAAGGGTAGATCTTGACGAACAAAAGCGTCTGTCACCGGGGTAGACGGATTCGGATAAACTTGCACGTAATTTTCTTAACAAAACAATATGTAGCCCGGTTATCTTACCGTTTAATCGTGCCAAATGTAACAGTATATTTCGAGAATGAGTACCTAGAGTTAGATGTTTGCGACGGGGATAAAAACCAGATTGATGGGGAATGGTATAGCTTGAAATGAATATCAATCGATCAAGCGCCAATGAGCTTTTACACAATGGTCTTAAAACGTAGCTCGAATTATTGGATTGCGCTTTGTCTTGAGAATGGAATTGCTGGGCAAGGTGAAACGCAGGATCAAGCGATCGCTTCTCTCCAATTAATTCATCCGCCTGAATCACGTCTTGTATTACCCGTTTCACTTCAAGAGCTTTGTGAGTTTTTAGGATTAGAAACAGACGAGCTAATGTCTCAAAGCTAGAATTACGTGCAATCTACGCTTGAAAAACTTCCGCTTTCTTCACGATCGAACACCACAATGAATTCTCGCCTCGGCATCATCTGACGCAACACTCTTAAATGCCCATCTGCATCGGTGCGAGTGCGAAATCTTCCAACAATTACGCGCTGCATATTCGGCAGAAGACAAACGATCGTCCAGTTGGTTAAGAATCGCTCTCGATAGGAACGCACACGATCGTGTGCCGCAGAATCATCAAACTCAGCGTTGTGTGGCATGATTTATTTACCTCATTTAGGGATAACGCGATCGTGATCTCTTGGCGGGGTTTACGATCGCGCAACAACTGTTAATTCATTTGCATAGCTTAACAGGCTACAAGAGACAATTCAAGATTTATCCCAGAGAAAGTTTAGCAACCTTCATTTTGAGCAGTGTGGATTCGTGGGAAAGATTCGGTGGCGATTGAGAGTGGTCATGGCAGACCGCAAAATAACCAACAAAGCACTGGCTCAAATCATGAATATGAATCCGGTTAGCATCTCGAAGTTGAAGAATGCAGATGATATGCCTGCGATCGGCGGTGAAACGCTGGCTAAACTGTGTGATGCGCTGAACTGTACGCCTGCGGATTTGATTCAATATGTGCAAGATCCTGAAGAGTAGGGTGGTAAAGTCCCTCGCTTCGTTCAGCTAGCCCCGAATTCCATTCCGGAGCGGGCAAGCAACGCAGTAAGAAAGCTTGAAAACACACTCTAGTCCTCAATTTGTCATGCGATCGAACACAATTTATGCTTTGATCGCTGTGATCCCTTTGCTAGAATTTGCCAACCAATGCAAGCGCTAGAAACGATAATTCAAGCGATTTCGAGCAGCAAAAGATTAGAGATTGAATTAATCTTTCAAGGGTTTTTTGCGCTGTTCTTAATTGGGTTGATTCCAGCACTCATAATATTTCAGTTTCGGCATCAGGTCGATCGTTTCATTCGTGCGATTCTGCTTCTACTCGCAAGTTTGATTATTTTGAACTATGTTAGCTTGGTAGTCCTTTATCCAACTTGGGCAGATTTTGCTGATCCGGCCGAGGCGAATGTTGCGATCGTTTCATGGCTCTTTCACAGAGGACAAGCACTTTATCCAAAGTCAGATGCAGCAGAAAGATACATTAATAATTATGGTGCGCTTTCTTACGTGATTCAGAGCGCATTTCTAAGTATTCTAAAACCGAGAATTTTTTCAGCAAAGATTGCAGGCTGTTTAGCAGGGCTTTCGAGTTTAGGACTAATCTTTTGGTTGATTCGAGATCGGTTAGGCTGGAAAGCTGGAATATTTGGAAGCGCGATCGTTTCCCTCTGTTTTCTAGCGCAGACTTCTGCTTCTGGGTTGCTAACATCTTCGTTTTGGGTCAGACCGGACTCGTTACTGTTATTTTTTACCGTTTTAGGATTGTTCCTGGTCGTGCGAGGTAAGCGATCGACGGCGATGATTGGGAGCGCTATCGCACTTGGCATTAGCACGAATCTAAAAATCACAGCGTTTCTACATTTCATTCCAATTTACGTTTTATTACTGTACCGATTTGGATTAACTTCTGTATTAATTTCATCTGGTACTGCTGCGTTTATTTCAGCATTACCATACTTCATCTTTCCTCAAATCTCATTCACGAATTATTGGACGTGGCTACAGCAAGTTCGACTCAAGGGGATTAATTCCGATCAAATTCCAAAGAATCTTTTATGGACGGGATTTGTAGCATTACCTGTAGCGATCGCTTTTATACAGTCGCTCTTTACTAATTTTGATTCACTTAAACGATGGTTATCTAAGCATTTCCTCTATTGCACTACTTTGATCGCTGGCATTGTTGTAAATGCAGTGATTAGCTCAACTCGTGGTGCTTTAGAAAATAATATGCTGCCATTTGTGCCGCTATTGGTTTATCTTGCGATCGAACTATTTCAAATCCCAACCCATTCAAAGCAATCTAAACTCATTACTCCAATTAGCTTGAGTGCTGCGATCGCATTCACGTTATCGCTCTGTTTAGCGGTTTATTCAACTGAAGTGAAGTTTATCAATCGAATGACTACTGCTCCCGGACACGATGCGATCGCAGACCTCGATCGCATCATGGCACGCAATCCAAATCGCACGATCGGCATGGGCTATGGTGCAGTAAGCTATCAACTTTCAACCTATCGCCCTCAGTTAGTATTTTCGGGTAATCCTTACTTGCTCGATTCTGCGTCTCTCATGGAAATGCAGGCATCTGGAATGAATAACACGCCAGAAAGTACACTCAATGCGATGAGAACTTGCCAAACAGAGATTTGGTTAATTCCGAAAGAAAATCCACCGTTTCAGGTCTACAGCTACTATCCGCCACTTCAGAAACTATTTAGTGATGAATTCAGGAAAATCTTTGCCGCACATTATAATCGCCAATCCAGCAGCAAATTCTATGATCTTTGGGTCTGCCGCACAAAATAGTGCACCTCTGGTTTACCGCTACTCAACTGCTGCCACCAAAAAGTCTTAGAGTGGAAAGAGCAGATTCAAAACAACGATCATGACTGAATTTCATACCATTCGGGTCTATCATCGACAAAAAGACAAGTTTTACACTTTTAAAGTACCGGACGATCGCTACGTTCTTCAATCCGGCGAAACTCAAGGAATCGAACTGCCGTTTTCCTGTCGCAATGGAGCGTGTACCACTTGTGCGGTGCGGGTACTGTCAGGTGATTTAGAGCAACCGGAAGCGGTGGGATTGTCGCCAGAGTTAAAGCGTCAAGGCTATGCGCTGTTATGCGTGAGCTATGCCAAATCGGATCTCGAAGTTGAAACCCAGGATGAAGATGAAGTGTACGAACTGCAATTCGGACGCTTTTTTGGAAAAGGTCGGGTCAAGCGTGGTCTGCCGCTAGACGAGGATTAACCGATGAGCGTGACGATCGCGAAATGGACGCTAGAGGAGTATCACCGCATGATTGAGGCGGGGATTTTAGACGATCGGCGGGTAGAGTTGTTGTGCGGAGAAATTGTCGAAATGCCCCCAGAAGGAGAGCCTCATGCGTTTGGCTCCAATGAAACATTTAAGTATTTGCTAAAACTTTTAGATGGTTTAGCAGATGTTCGCAGTGCAAAACCGGTTACATTACCAAATCAATCAGAACCGGAACCCGGTCTTGCAATTGTTCAAGATCTTGGACGAGAATACCGCGATCATCATCCTTATCCTGAAAACATCTTCTGGCTGATTGAATACTCTAATTCCAGCCTCAGCAAAGATCTTGAAATCAAGCGCAAAATCTACGCTGAAGTTGGAATTCCTGAGTATTGGGTGGTGAACTTGAAGAAGCTAGAGTTAATCATATTTCGCGACCCGCAAAACGGGGATTACAGTTCAGAAGTGACGCGATCGACGGGCACGATCGCACCTCTCGCATTCCCAGATCTTTCGATTTTGGTCGAGCGGATTCTCAACGGTTAAGCCGATCGTTGCTGTTGACGTTCGCGAATGCGATCGAGTGATCCAATCGGAATCGCAGAGATTAACTGACGAGTATAAGAAGTCTGCGGTCTGCGATAGATCGTTTCGGATGTTCCAATTTCTTCAATCTTGCCGCGATTCATCACGATAATGCGATCGCTCATGAACTTCACAACGCTTAAGTCATGTGAAATGAAAACGTAAGTTAACCCAAATTCCGATTGCAATTCTTTCAGCAGATTCAACACCTGCGCTTGCACTGAAACATCGAGTGCCGATACCGATTCATCGCAGATGATGAATTTGGGATTGAGGGCGAGCGATCGAGCAATACAAATCCGTTGCCGTTGTCCGCCAGAAAACTCATGCGGATAGCGATTAATCCACTTCGGATCAAGTCCCACGCGCTGCAATAGATACTCAACTCGTTCCTTATACTGCTTCCGGTTGCCGCGCCCATAGATGATCAACGGTTCCATCACCGCATCGCCAATGTTCATCCGAGGATCGAGTGAACTGTACGGATTCTGGAAAATAATCTGAGCATCGCGCCGTAGTTGACGCACCCGATGCTTAGAAAGCTTTAAAATGTCCTCGTTGTCAAAGAAAATCTTGCCTTGCTTCGGCTCGATCAGCCTCAGCAGCGTTCGCGCTAGCGTTGATTTACCGCAACCTGATTCTCCGACCAGTCCCAGCGTTTCACCCGGATAGACATCGAACGACACATCGTTCACCGCCATCATGTAGCGCTTCGTCTGCCCAAACACCCCCCGAACTGGAAAGGCAACTTGCAGATTTTGAACTGAAACAAGCGGCTGCTTTTGCTGGAGTGATTTGAGCCGCTGATCAAATTCCGCATCGCTGATTTCTTGTGCTTCCTTTAAGGCAGTCTGCACGTCGCGCTGCTTTGCCTGAATTAATTTCTCCCCATTCGGTAACAGCGACACTTCCATAAAGTCCGAAACGGTTGGTAAAAATCGCAAGCGTCGATCGGGCTGTGGACGACAAGTCAGCAAGCCTTTGGTGTACGGATGCTTCGGATTCGAGAAAATTTCCCAAACCGAGCCGTATTCGACGATTTTGCCTTCGTACATTACCGCTACATCATCCGCGATTTCCGCAATCAAGCCGAGATCGTGGGTGATAAACATCATTGCCATGCCGCGCCGATCGCGCAGTTCCCGCAGCAAATCTAAAATCGTTGCCTGTACCGTCACATCCAGTGCAGTAGTCGGTTCGTCAGCAATCAGCAAAGTGGGATTACAGGCGATCGCCATCGCAATCATGATTCGCTGCAACTGTCCGCCGGACAGCTCATGCGGATAGCGATCGAGCATTGCAGTTTTTTGGCGATTCAGTTCTTGATCGAGTTCCGGTTCGCTCAGTGATTTTTGGTTGCGTTCTTCTAAGACTCGTTGCTTTAATTCTTCATCTGGCGGCAACACTCGCACTTCTTGCAGCAAGGAAGCTGCCCGTCGTCGCGCTTCAGATTGCGAAATGTTCTGGTGCTGCCGAATTGCCTCAACAAGCTGAAACCCGCAGGTATACACCGGATTCAGCGAACTCATCGGCTCCTGAAAAATCATCGAAATCTGTTCACCGCGATAAGACTGCATTTGCTTTTCGCTCAATCGCAAAAGATCGATCGGCTCTGGAGCATCTGCCGCCTGAAACAGGATTTCACCGTCCGTAATTCGTCCCGGCGGATTGGGAATCAGCCGCATCACCGCCAGCGATGTCACCGATTTTCCTGACCCTGATTCACCCACAATTCCGAGCGTTCGTCCCCGTCGCACTTGAAATGAAATGCCGTCTACCGCTTTAACCAATCGTTCATCAGTTTTGAATTGAACTTGTAGGTTACGGACATTCAGGATTGTGTCGCTCATAGGATTCGGCTGATCGATGGGGAATGATTAATTTTAGCAACGCGATCGCACCCTATAAGGTTCCCACTGCACTAAAGCATCGAGAGATCGCCTGCCACTTCCAAACGCTTGTAGCGTCCGAGGTTGATATAGGTTTCTGACAGATTTTCGGCGATCGACGGCGTAATCCAACCCATTTGGCGCAGAACATGGATGGCGATCGCATATTTCGCTCGTTTTGCACCGTCCATCACTTTGATCGCAAGCCCCATGCCTTCACCAACTCGACCAATACACTGAACGCCTTCCGCACCGGACTTACTCACAAGTTCCCCTTGGGTCAGTCGCATCAGTTCGGTATCAAATTCGCCATCGCCCGCTACCATCGTGGGATGATGCGTCATGGCTCTGAGAATGCGCTCCATGTCCAAATTTGCACCCGATGCAAGCTGAGCATAAAGCCAAGCCAACTGCCGAAGCTGCATAAAATACGTGGGTGCGCCACAGTCATCGCGAGCCGGAATGAACTCTTCAGCCGGATTTTTCAGAAATTCTGCCAGCTTGCTTAAAATCAACTGCTGCACCGGATGATTGTAGTGCAAATAGTTATTGATCGGATATCCAAGCTGCTGAGAAACCGCTAGCATTCCAGCATGTTTACCAGAACAGTTGTATTGCAGTGGACTTTGCTTGCCTTCGGGAGTCGGGCACTGTAGCGCAGTCGGATCAACATCAGCCCGCCACAAGATGTTAAAAACTTGACGAACTTGCTCGATCGTTCCTTTGTGCGAACTGCAAATAATCGCAAGATCTCGATCGGTCAAATTAAACCGCTCTAACGTTCCAGAGGCGGTTACAGCGATCGCTTGAAACGGCTTCAGTACCGATCGGGCAAATGTTGCAGTTTCAGGATTACCCGCGCATAGCAGCAATCGTCCGCGATCGTCGCAAATGACCGCTTGAGCATGATGAACCGACTCTGTGATCCCTTCTCGCAGTAACCGGACTTCGAGTTCTGCGGTGGCTTGAATTTTTCTTCCCCTTGTCATGAGTAGAAATGTAACACACCTACTTCAGGGGCGGTTCACCTGCGTTAAAAATCGAAATGCTTAACCGTATCCAGATTGATCATAATTTCAGTTGTTACGACGTTAGCGCTTGCAGGAATCACCGTCGTTAGCAACATTCAAACACTTGTCATCTAAATCGATCGTTAAACCCGGAGCTTTGTTCGATAGAATAAGTGCCTGTTCTATCCGGGCTAGGGTTTATGTCTGTCCTGTCATCTGCGCCATTCTCTGAGACCGAAATTGCTTCTGAAGGAATCAAGCCTGAAGAGTACGAAGAGATTGTGCGCCGCTTGGGTCGTCATCCAAATAAAGCTGAACTGGGGATGTTCGGTGTGATGTGGTCGGAGCACTGCTGCTATAAAAATTCGCGACCCTTGTTGAAGCAGTTTCCGACTGAGGGCGATCGCATTTTAGTTGGCCCTGGTGAGAATGCAGGCGTAATTGATTTGGGCGATGGATTACGGTTGGCATTTAAGATCGAGTCGCATAATCACCCTTCTGCGGTAGAACCGTTTCAAGGCGCAGCAACCGGAGTGGGCGGAATTTTGCGCGATATTTTTACGATGGGGGCACGACCGATCGCGTTGCTCAACTCTCTACGATTTGGAACGCTCGATGATGCCCGGACACGTCGGATTGTAAATGGCGTGGTCGCTGGAATCAGTCACTACGGGAATTGCGTGGGTGTGCCCACCGTTGGGGGTGAAGTGTATTTCGATTGCGCTTATTCCGGCAATCCCTTAGTGAATGTGATGGCATTGGGATTGATGGAAACGACCGAAATTGTGAAATCGGGCGCAAAAGGATTGGGGAATCCGGTGCTGTATGTTGGCTCGACCACAGGACGCGATGGCATGGGCGGTGCGAGTTTTGCGAGTGCGGAATTAAGCGATCAATCGATCGACGATCGTCCGGCGGTGCAAGTCGGTGATCCGTTCTTAGAGAAATCTTTGATCGAAGCTTGTCTAGAGGCATTTAAAACAGGTGCAGTCGTTGCTGCACAAGATATGGGTGCAGCAGGCATTACCTGTTCTACTTCAGAAATGGCAGCGAAAGGGGGAGTCGGAATCGAACTCGATTTAGATTTAATCCCAGTGCGGGAAACGGGAATGGTTCCATATGAGTATTTACTTTCGGAATCACAAGAACGAATGCTGTTTGTGGCAGAAAAGGGACGCGAACAAGAACTGATTGACATTTTCGAGAAGTGGGGACTTCATGCGACTGTTGCCGGGAAAGTGATCGAAGAAGAGATTGTGAGAATTCTCTTCCAAGGCGTGATCGCGGCTGAAATCCCCGCAACCGCTTTGGCAGATAACACTCCGATTTATCATCGTGAACTGCTCAGCGAACCGCCCGAATATGCTCAAAAAGCTTGGGCATGGACAGCCGACAGCCTACCGAACTGTGATGAAAACGGAGTTGCTAATCGGAACTGGAATGAGATTTTAGCAACTTTGTTGAATACACCGACGATCGCCTCAAAACGCTGGATCTATCGCCAATATGATCATCAAGTCCAGAACAATACCGTATTACTTCCTGGTGGTGCAGATGCGGCAGTTGTTAGAGTCCGACCGCTTGCTGATGCTCAGAGCGCATCTGCCATTCCTGATTCAGCTTCACTAAATAAAGGAGTTGCCGCTACGGTTGATTGCAATCCTCGTTATGTGTACTTGCATCCCTACGAAGGTGCAAAGGCTGCCGTCGCAGAAGCCGCTCGAAATCTAAGCTGCGTCGGTGCCGATCCGGTTGCAATTACCGATAACTTAAACTTTGGCAGTCCAGAAAAGCCGATCGGCTATTGGCAACTTTCTGAAGCGTGTCGCGGACTGTCCGAAGCTTGTCGAGAGTTCTCTACTCCAGTCACAGGTGGAAACGTCTCGCTGTACAACGAAACTCTAGATTCTGAAGGTAAGCCAGAACCAATTTATCCGACTCCGGTTGTGGGCATGGTTGGATTTATTCCACAGCTCGATCGCATTGCTGGACAAAGCTGGAAACAAAGCGGTGATGTCATTTATCTGTTAGGATTGCCGCTCTCTGATTCGTCTTTAACTCTAGGCGCATCGGAATATTTAGCGACGGTGCATCAAACTGTAGCAGGAAAGCCGCCGATCGTTGATTTTGAGCTAGAACGCAAAGTCCAAGCGGTGTGTCGATCAGGAATCCGCAACGGGGTGATTCAATCGGCGCATGATAGTGCAGAAGGCGGAGTCGCGATCGCGCTTTCTGAATGTTGTTTCGGTTATCAGCTTGGGGCAGAGATCCACATTCCAAATAGTGCAGCTCGAATCGATGAAGTTCTCTTTGCAGAAGGTGGAGCGCGAATCATTGTTTCGGTGAAACCGGAATCGGTTGCAGAATGGGAAGCCACCCTATCTGCGGAACTTGGCGAATCCTGGCAAAAATTGGGAACCGTCGGTGGGGAATCCCTAAAGATCTCGGTCTCCCAATTTCAAGTAATCGACGCTACGATCGCAGAGTTGTTCACAGGTTGGTCGGGTGCGATCGAGAAGGGGCTAACGGAATAGCTCTGCCGTTGTGTGCGATATTAAGGGAATGTTAAGACTCTGTGTTCAACAAGACCCGTGTTCTCAACGTTCTGATTGCTGTCTAACTACGCAAAACCAAGCTTATGCTGCCTGACGACAAGTTTTCTGTAGATCCTGCTGAGCATCGTCCTGACAAACCAGAAGAAGCCTGTGGGGTGTTTGGAGTTTACGCACCGGGAGAACCTGTAGCTAATCTGGCTTATTTTGGACTGTTTGCTCTACAGCATCGAGGTCAAGAATCAGCGGGAATTGCCACCTTTGAAGGAGATTATGTTCACCTTCATAAAGACATGGGTTTGGTGTCACAGGTTTTTAACGAAGCAAAGCTCAAAGAGCTACCCGGAGATTTAGCGATCGGTCATACTCGCTATTCGACAACCGGATCGAGTCGGGTGGTGAATGCTCAACCTGCGTTAGCAAAATCGCGGTTAGGAACGCTGGCGTTAGCACATAACGGAAACTTGGTGAATACTCGTGAACTCCGTGAAGCATTAGCTGAAACGAATCATGATTTTGCAACGACAACGGATTCTGAAGCGATCGCGCTTGCGATTGCAGAAGAAGTCAATAGAGGGAATGATTGGGTCAACGGTGCGATCGCTGCGTTTAAGCGGTGTCAGGGCGCGTTTAGTCTAGCGATCGGGACTCCGGACGGCATGATTGGAACCCGCGATCCGAATGGAGTTCGTCCGCTTGTTTTAGGCACTTTAGCACAGGAGTCGCACAATGCACCTTTGCGCTATGTTTTAGCCTCAGAAACTTGCGGACTCGACATTATTGGAGCCGATTACGTTCGAGACATTCAGCCGGGTGAACTGGTGTGGATTACCGAGGACGGTATCGAGTCGATTTTGTGGGCAGAACAACCCGCCCGCAAACTCTGCATTTTTGAGATGATTTATTTTGCTCGTCCGGATAGCATGATGCACGATGAAACGCTGTACAGCTATCGGCTGCGAATTGGACGGCAGCTTGCGAAAGAATCGACAATTGATGCAGATATTGTGATTGCGGTGCCAGATTCGGGCATTCCGGCTGCGATCGGGTTTTCTCAAACTTCGGGCATTCCTTATGCAGAAGGCTTGATCAAAAATCGCTATGTCGGTCGTACTTTCATTCAACCGACTCAAGGAATGCGAGAAGCGGGAATTCGGATGAAGCTTAACCCGCTTAAAGATGTACTTGCTGGAAAGCGGGTGATTATTGTCGATGACTCGATCGTGCGGGGAACGACGAGCCGCAAGATCGTGAGAGCACTGCGCGATGCAGGCGCGATCGAAGTTCACATGAGAATTTCTTCGCCTCCAGTCACGCATCCTTGTTTTTACGGCATTGATACTGACAGTCAGGATCACTTAATTGCAGCGACAAAATCGATCGAGGAAATTGCGAAGCAGATTGAGGTGGATTCGCTGCAATATCTCAGTTGGGAAGGAATGCTAGATGCAACCAGAGAAAATTCAAATGAATTCTGCTCGGCTTGTTTCACTGGAGATTATCCGATCGCAATTCCTGAAACGGTGAAGCGATCGAAGCTGATGCTAGAGAAAGCAGCAAAATAAGAGAAAAGCCCACCGCATTTGATTCGGGGGGCTTTTTTGTTGTGAGTTTGATGAGTTCTTTCGCTCCGTTCGACCTCGCCCGTGACTGTTAGCCCCGAATTCTATTCCGGGGCGAGATAGCGACGTAGACAAACTGCTTTATCGAACTGACATTACTGCACAATCGCAGGACGAACCGCAGATGGACGACGATCGATCACTTGATCAACCAATCCATAGTCTTTGGCTTCTTCAGCCGACATAAAGAAATCGCGCTCAGTATCTTGTTCAATGCGATCGAGCGGTTGTCCCGTGTGATCTGCCAGATGCGAATTGAGTCGCTGCTTGAGATACAGAATTTCTCTCGCTTGAATTTCGATATCGGTCGCTTGTCCTTGTGCGCCCCCTAGCGGTTGGTGAATCATAATCCGCGAGTGGGGTAAGCTCATGCGTTTTCCTTTAGTTCCAGCGCTGAGCAGAAATGCACCCATGCTGGCAGCGAACCCGACGCAAATTGTAGACACCTGCGGGCGAATTTGCTTAATCGTGTCATAGATACCCATGCCCGCGGAAACCGAACCGCCCGGAGAATTGATGTAGAGGTAGATATCTTTGTCCGGATCTTCGGCTTCGAGGAACAGGAGTTGTGCGACAACGAGGTTTGCCACATCTGAATCGATCGCGCTACCAAGGAACACGATTCTTTCCCGCAACAGTCGGGAGTAAATGTCAAAGGCGCGTTCGCCCCGTCCGGAAGTTTCAATAACGGTAGGAATCATGAATCCAGCCCAGTAATTTTTTTCATTTTAGCGAATGAACGCTCAGTCGTTGGGGTGTTTGCCGTACACAACAGATGCGCTAGAGTTTGCCTAACCTGAATAAACGTACTAAATTATCGTTAAGAAGTCTAAAGGTTGACTTGAGGTAGCTGTGAAAAGATCAAAGATTTTACTCTTGTCATTAATAGGAATTGCAGTGGCAGCAGTATCCGGTGGTTATTATTTTTGGCGACAGTTCACTCAATTACCAGACTGGTACGCTGAGGAA
Organism: Cyanobacteria bacterium FACHB-63; assembly: GCA_014695255.1. GTDB lineage: Bacteria > Cyanobacteriota > Cyanobacteriia > Leptolyngbyales > Leptolyngbyaceae > Leptolyngbya. The sequence continues at coordinate 37,690 of JACJNX010000042.1, read as the reverse complement.
CAGACTAGCCCTCGAACTTATACTCAAATTCAAGAATCCGGTGCTGCGATCGAAAAAAGAATCGCCGCCCAAATCCAAACCAGTCCGCAGTCTGCTAGTACAAATATTGCGCCCAATTCCCCAGAGCCTCAGCCCTCTAAGCCTGTGCAAGTTGCACTGAGTTCTAAAGAATTAAACGATTTGCTTGTTACCAAGATTACCGAGAAAAGGGGTGGTAAAGCTTTACCGAATTCAGTGAAGGGGTTTCATACTTCGGTGAAAAATGACCAACTAAAAACTGGAGCAGTTGTTGATATTAAAGAGTTACAAAATAGTGGCCTTGGAGCGCAACATCAGGCGTTGTTGACGCAGATTACCAAAAAGATCCCAGTCGATCGCAGAGTCTATATCGGAATTGAGGGCAAGCCTGAGATCCAAAACGGCAAGTTACACTTCGATGAGAACGCCAGAATTCAAGTTGGAAATATGAGCTTTACGATCGCTGAAGTGGCGAGCCGCTTAGGAGTGCCTCCTCAAAAAGTGCAAGACCAACTCAACCTCGAACTGAAGCTACGCGGTTTGACCGTAAAAGATATTGACTTTCAAGATGGCAACGCAGTTTTAAGCGGAGCCGCCAAATAAAATAAATCCTTTACAGGGCACAGCAAGGACTCTGTAAAGGATCTATTCGGTCTGATGATCGTGCAATTAGCCGCGAACCTTGACTTGAATGTTGGCATTCTGTAAACCAGGGCGTTTTGCAACCGCACTAAGGGTTTGCTGTACCGCATACTTTTGGTTCACCGAGGTCATCAGTTCTGCAAGGTTGTGCTTTCTTGCGACACCCCACAAATCTGCAACGATGCTGTAAGTGCCATCTTCGTTATGCACCCAGCCGATGTCGTAGCTACCATCTAAAACAGCGACGATATCTGCGTGAACGCGCTGACAACCCATTCCCCGAACTTCAGCGTTGGTTTCTACCGTGAAACCAAGATCACGCAACGAAGTCTTAAGCAATTCTGCATCGGTGATTTTACTGCGGAGTGTACTAAAGTGTGACATATGTTTCGTCCTTGCTTGAATGAGTGATATGTAAGTTGTTTTGTTAACAATAACAGTGGGAGAATCTAGCGATCGTCTACCTAAAGACTTCTTTTTTAAGCTTACAGTAGTCTTGGGATAGACAGCCGTTAAAACGATTGAGTTCTGTAACGATTTCAGTAAAGTAAAGCTTCGATTTTTTATCTGGGTTCGGTAAGATGCAACCAGTACCATTTTTGAGAAGCTAACAAATGACCGTTACTCCGTCTGGGCGATCGCCCCTTTCAACAATTTTGCAGTCTGACCTTAGCCTCAATCCGGCGTTTCAAGCGGTTTGGTTAGGAGTGCGCGTTTTGGTGGGTGTATTAATGATTCACAATGGCTTTAGCAAGTTAGCCAATGTTCAAGGCTTTGTTGATAATGTCATGAGTGTGATTGGCTTTCCGTTCCCAGTATTTTTTACTTACTGTGCAGCGTATACGGAAATTGTTGCTTCAATTTTGTTAATTTTCGGTTTCTTCACGCGAATCAGTGCGTTGTCCTTAACGTTCACAATGCTAATCGCGGTTTATTTCCATTTGAAAAAAACAGGGTTAGACCTTGGCGCGCTTGAAACAGCTTCGCTATATATGTTGATCTATCTTTTGTTTACTGTCGGGGGCGGCGGAAACTTCTCGATCGATCATCTGTTGTCGCGGGGACGATCGGATTCCTAAAATTAATGGTCTAGCTCGGTAAATCTGCAAAACTGCTTCAGCTTTGGAAATCTACAGGACTAGACCATTTTTTTGAAAAACTTGGGTGAGGGATTATTCTTCCTCTTCAGCTTCGATCTGTTGTTCAACTGGCTCGTTTTCGGCTGCAATCTCTTCTAACGCTTTCTGAATCCAAATTCTCGATAAGTCGATTAAGCTAATGCTGTCGGGCACAGTGACCATTGATTTGTTCCTCCTTCATCTATCCTAAAGCGTAGCGAACTACACCTTTAGTGGCATGAATAGAGCTACTTATTGAAACATTTATTTACATTCATTAAACTTTGTCAAGGTTTTATCCTGAATTGATTCAATTCGAAAATTACAGACTCTCGAATTGCTCCAATCTCTAGGGATCTAGACGGAGACGATCGTCGCATTGCCGTCTGTAACAATTTCCTCAGCGTTTGGTTTGCATTACAAAAATAAAAGGGAGAAGCTTATCACTTCCCCCTTTCAACTTCATGCGGATGGCGAGACTCGAACTCGCAAGGCAATGCCACACGCACCTCAAGCGTGCGCGTATACCAATTCCGCCACATCCGCCTAAGCCTTAACCAGAATAGCAGACAAATGGCAATTTCGTGACAAAGTTTTTTCAAATTTTGGGGGATTGGCGCTATCGTAGTTTTTGCGCCCCCGATAGCGGTACACTCAAAACTTTACTGACTCCCGCAACTGCTCATGTCGTTTCACGCAACCCTAGATCAACTGGTTTCACTGCTTGGGGCATCGGCTCAAAATCTACCGAATGCAACTGCGATCGGTCTAACAACCGATTCGCGATCGATCCAATCGGGTGAGATTTTTCTAGCATTGCGGGGTGAGAAATTTGACGGGCATGATTTTGTGCAGACTGCGATCAGGCAAGGTGCGATTGCCGCGATCGTGGATGCTCAATTTGAAGCGGGCGATTTACCTGTTCTCGTGGTTTCGGATACCTTGCAGGCGTATCAAGCGATCGGGCACTGGTGGCGGAAGCAGTTTAAAATTCCAGTGATTGCAATTACTGGATCAGTGGGAAAGACAACAACAAAGGAATTAATTGCATCAGTATTATCGAAATACGGCAAAGTCCATAAAACACAAGCAAATTACAACAATGAAATCGGTGTCCCGAAGACACTCCTAGAATTAAATTCAGATCACGATTTCGCTGTGATTGAGATGGGAATGAGAGCGCTTGGAGAAATCGCATTATTATCGCAAATTGCAGAGCCGGATATTAGTGTGATTACAAATGTAGGAACTGCACATATTGGCAGATTGGGATCGAGACAAGCGATCGCTCAAGCAAAATGCGAACTGCTGGCAGAAATGCCCAAAGATGCCATTGCTATTCTGAATCACGATAATCCGTTATTGCTCGAAACGGCTGAGAAAGTTTGGCAAGGTAAAACCGTCAGCTACGGATTGCAGGGGGGTGATTTGCAAGGACACCTTATTGACGCAGAAACTTTACAGGTCGATGACATGCAGTTTCGTTTGCCGCTCCCCGGTGAACACAACGCGCTGAACTTCCTAGCCGCTTTATCAGTCGTTCAGACCCTAAATCTCGATGCTTCAAAGCTAACCGCAGGGGTTGAAGTTGAGTTACCTAGTGGCAGAGCGAAACGCTACGAATTGCCCAACGATGTCATTATTCTCGATGAAAGCTACAACGCAGGGTTAGAGTCGATGCTGGCATCTCTAAAGCTGTTAGCTCAGACTGAGGGCGATCGTAGAATTGCTGTTCTTGGCACGATGAAAGAACTCGGTGACTGGTCGGTTCAGTACCATCAGCAAGTCGGCGAACAAGTGAGGAATTTGCAGCTTGATCAATTGTTGATTCTAGCTGACCCAGATGAGGCGCAAGCAATGGCGCTCGCGGCTTCTCCCGTTCCCGCTGAGACTTTCAAAACGTATACAGAAGTAATATCGCGGCTGAATGAATTGATTCGATCGGGTGATCGACTTCTATTTAAAGCATCAAGAGCGGTGGGACTCGATCGAGTCGTCGCTGCGATCGTTCCGTCCAAGTAAATACTCCCTATCGGCTGATCCCCACGCTAAAACAGGGGATTTACTCCTTTTAGTTGAGGGGTCTATCACTTGGGAAAGATGCTTATCCACTCTCGCCTCAGCGATTCTGGCATCAAAGGTAGTGTTTCAAAGTAGCAGCCTCACTGACACATTTCTTGTGTTGGGCGAAGTCTGATGAGGGAATTTCTATGAGTCAAGTCACAAATTTAACTTGGGAACTCGGCCAGATCTTGGCACAAGTTCCAATCGATCGAGGAGTCACAACACCGGAGCAAGCAGCTTTGGTGTTTTCAGGTCCTCGATTTTTTGTTGCTCTAATTTCGGGAATTGTATTAGCATTTGCATTCCAATTACTGTTTACGAATCTATCCGTTGCTGCCGGGATTTCTTATCTGGGACATTCTTCGGATGATCATGATTCGCATGATTCGCATCATTCGCACTCTAGCGGTGGTGGCGGCACGATTCGCAAAATCGGGACTGCCGTTGGTCTTTGGACATTAATTACCGTCACCATTTCGCTATTTATCGCTTGCTTGTTGGCGGTGAAACTTAGCTTATTAACGACCGCAGCACTGGGCGCGATCGTCGGTCTAGTAATTTGGGCGGCATACTTTACCCTGCTCGTTTGGGTAAGTTCTACAACCGTTGGATCGCTAGTAGGTTCAGTGGTCAACACTGCAACGGCGGGATTCCAATCGATCGTCGGAACGGCAACCGCTGCACTCGGAGCAAGAGCCGTTAATCAGCAAGTTGTCTCGACGGCAGAAGCGGCAGCCGCAGCAGTCCGGCGGGAATTGGGTTCAGCGATCGATCCTGCCAATATTCGGGATTCTCTCGAAGACTACATCGAGCGGCTTCGTCCTGCACAATTAGATTTTGGTCGGGTGCGGCGTGAACTCGAAACGTTGGTAAATGACCCAGAATTGCAAAGTGTGATCGGTAGTGGTTCTCCGGTCGAGGTAATGGATCGGTTGCGCCATATCGATCGCAATACATTTGCGAAATTGATTAGCGATCGTACGGATTTATCAAAACAAGATGCAAACCGTTTGATCGATCAGCTTGATGCAGTTTGGAAAGATACGATCGGACGGCATCAGCGCAAAGACCCAACGCAAGACTTAGTGGAATATCTGAAGACTGTTCAATCTGGACAGGTCAATATGAACGATCTAAATCGTCGTTTAGATCAGCTCACCGAAGAACTGCGCCGTCAAGGTCAAACGCTGCAAAATACGCAGCAAGATCAAATGTCGGGAATGCGCGATGCGTTCTCATCCTTAGCGCAGCAAGGTGGAAAACAAGACCAAGCAAGCCTTGTCGATCGGGCAATGCAATTTGGTTTCTCAACCCTGATGGGCACCGTGATGGGACGGACAGACCTGAAGGATCTCGATGTCGAAAAGATTATCGGACAGATTCAATCGGCTCGCGATAAGGTGATGTCGGGCGCACAAAAAGCCACGAGTCAGGTTTCGTCAGGCTTTAGTCCGATCAAAGCCGATGTCGAGAACTATCTGCTGAACACTTATTCTTGGCACTTTAATCGGGAAACCTTAGACAACGAATTCCGCGAATTGCTTCACGATCCGGAAGCCGATCCGGGTGCAGTGAGACGCGAACTCGAACGGTTAAATCGTGGCGATTTCGTCAATCTCTTAACTCAGCGTGGAGATTTACCGGCAGCACGAGTTGCTGAGATTGCCGATCAGCTTGAAACAATTCGGGCAGCGACTCTGAGTCAAGTTCAAACGGCTGAAGACCAGCACGAAACGACCGATCTTCGCAGTCGCGTTGAAAATTACTTGCGATCGACAAACAAGGAAGAACTCGACCCCGACGCGATCGAGCGGGAAGTGTCGCTGCTGCTCGAAGACCCCGAAGCAGGCTACGACGCGCTGAAGAATCGCTTGAGCCATTTCGATCGCGATACCCTGACGCAGTTGTTATCGCAGCGTCAGGATCTCACGCCGGAAGAGTCTGATCGCATCATTAGCCGCTTTGAAAGCACTCGCGATCGTGTCCTCAATTCTGCTCAAGAAGCACAAAACCGCGTCCGTTCTGAAGCCGAAGCCCTGCGTTTAAGAGTCGAATCCTATCTGCGAAACACCAACAAATCCGAACTCGACCCCGAAGGCATTAAGCGCGACTTCCGCTTGTTGCTCGACGATCCACAAGCTGGATCTTCTGCACTGCGGGCACGCCTGAGCCATTTCGATCGCGATACGTTCGTTCAATTGCTATCGCAGCGTCAAGACCTCGCGCCGGAAGAAGCCGATCGCATCATTGGTCAGCTTGAAGATGTGCGAAACACTGTGATGCACGCGCCGCAAATGGCCGTTCATAAAGCACAAGACCAAATCGATTACGTCATCAGCACGATCGAACGCTATCTTCGCAATACGCATCTCTCTGAGCTTGACCCCGATGGCATCAAGAGCGATCTCAATGCGTTGCTGAGCGATCCGAAAACAGGTGGTTCTCGCTTGAGAAGAAGACTGTCACAAGTCGATCGCGACACGATCGTCAAACTGTTAGCACAACGTCCTGATTTGACCGAGGCGCAAGCTAATCAGATGGTCGATCAAGTGCTGTCGTCTATTCGGAGTGTGGTGCGATCGCCGCGTCGCTTGGCATCGAGAACCCAACAGCGGGTGCTTAACTTCCAATCGGCTTTCGAGAGCTATCTGCGGAATACGCACAAAGAAGAACTCAACCCCGACAGCATCAAGCGCGATCTGCAATTGCTACTGCGTGATCCAAAAGCTGGATTTGGTAGCTTCGGCGATCGCTTATCTCATATTGATCGCTCAACGATCGTGGCGCTTCTAGCTCAACGAAACGACATGACCGAGGAAGAAGCGAACCGCGTGGTTGATCAAGTGCTTTCGGTACGCGAACAGTTCATGGCACAGATCCAAGCGATCCAGAACCGGATTCAAAGTGTACTCGACGGCATTCTCGATCGCATTCGCAATTACTTGAACTCGCTGGATCGTCCGGAGCTAAACTATGACGGCATTCGGACTGATCTGCGGACGCTGTTCCATGATCCGCAAGCAGGCTTTGATGCGTTGCGCGATCGTTTAGGTAGCTTTAACCGTGAGACGGTTGTGGCGCTGTTGTCGTCCCGCGAGGACATTTCGGAAGCAGAAGCAAACCGGATTGTCGATCAAGTGGAAAACGCAAGAACTTCAGTTCTGCGACGTGCAGAGCGGATTCAAACCGAGACCCAACATCGGCTTGAAGAAGTCAAGCGACAAGCCAAAAAGCAAGCCGAAGAAACCCGCAAAGCGGCAGAAACAGCAGCTTGGTGGTTATTTGGAACTGCGTTAATCTCAGCAGGTGCATCGGCTCTTGCAGGGGCGATCGCGGTCGGTGGTCTCTAATTGACCCGCGCTTAGTCTAGCGAATAAAAGTCAGCCCTCCGCTTTTAGCGGAGGGCTGACTTTTTTAAAGCCAAGTTGCGAAACTGGTAAACACAGATAGCCCCTCAACTTCCTAAAGCAAGAAGCTTTGAAACCGTTCTAATCTGTTGGTTTCAAAGCTTCTTACTGAGGAATTTGGGGGGCAGCTATCTGCTCAAAACTAAAAATCCTGTATCTTACGCGCTGTCAAATTAAACGTCAAATTAAACATCGTAAATGCGACATTCAGCCGCATCAGGATTATCGTCGCAATAAGCAGCTAACGACCCTTTCCCATCAGATCGACGGTGCGAGATTTCAGCTTGAACTTCTTCGACTGCATCCCAAGCGGTTGCACATTCATCCGACATCGTTCCATTCGTACCGCAAGCATCATGCGCTTGATCAACAAGTTTGGTGAGGCGTTGTTCGATCGTAATACCTTCTTTTGCTTCAGTCATAACCTTACCCCTGGTGTAGTGAAGATTGGGCGATTACTTTCAGTTTGCCTCTAGATTTCAGCGTTGTGTGGTCTTCTACCTTTAATTTAACAATTCACCTCCTATCCCTAAAACCATCTATCATAACCTTAGTTATTTCGGCTAACTTGAATGTCATCACTGCGTTTAGGCGATCGTGCCGTATGCTGATGACTTTGGATTGCTTGGTAAATTGCATCTTGTCGCCGCGCTTGATCGCGTTTGATGCTGTAGTAATTGTTGCCAAGACCGGGAGCATCCCATTGATTCGTTCGAGGATCAAGATACGAGTAGGTACGAGCGTGAAGAACTGCTTGCGAGCCGCGTAACCCCTCTGCATAGGCTTGCCGGAGACGATCGATATATCCACCGTCTTCGAGTGCCGCCAGCGGCGCTTGGTTTGCTAAATCAATGCCGTTTAGCTGTTCTTCAAGTCCAAGCCGCAACCCCGCAGAAATTGCATTCCGCTCGATTACAGCGTACTGATTCCGCAAGCGAGCAAGTTGACGACGATCGGCATCATTGGGAGAATCCGCACCATGCTGATAAGAGAAACTGCCAACGTTCCACACCCCGTTACCTGGATCGACGTGCCCTTGGTATGCCCACGTTTTGCCACCATCGGGAGTACGAGTTCCTTCCGCGCTTCCGACTGCTTTAGCAACCAGGGAATCCGAACCGCCTTCAAACAGTTCATCGGGTGCCACCGCAACTAAGCGATCGTCCGATTGAGAGGCAGATTGCTCAGCGCTGCAATTCCTACATATTCCTGGAAGAGCGTCATTGGTGATAACACTGGCTTGAGGTAATGCTTTCGGATGCTCTACTCCTTCAGTTTCAGGAGGTTGAGCAGGACGGGCAGGAGCCTGAAAGCCGATCGCAGCGGATTTCTTCGGACTGGTTCCAGGGACAGGGAGTGTGGGTTTAGATTGAGAAGTGACTGGATTTGCTTTAGAGGTGACTGGATTTGCTTTAGAGGTGGGCGGGCTAAAGGTGAGCAGTCCCTGAGCTTGCGCCGATCGCATTCCGCTCAGCATCAAGACGATGACGCTGATCATCAAAGAAGCAAGTTTTTTCATCGTGGCTTTAGAGTTCGTTGCAGTAAGCTTTTATCGGGTTCGACGAGCGCCCAGCTTTCGTCGGCTTGCTTGAGCAAGGTCGCAAATTGCAGAATGGCTCCGGTGGCGATCGCGTCTCCAGCTTTCAGGGTTCCAAGCTTCGGACGATCTAATCCACACAGGCGGAACAGATACGCAGGGGTATCTGCACCTGCAAAGTACACACAGCCGCGTTTGTCGATGTAGGCAGCTCCGTCTGAGGGAGCATACACCGACTGACCGTTCAGAGCGATCGAAATATCTCCGAGTCCGCCCGTCACTTTCGCGCCTGCAATCTCATCTCCGGGTTTGAGTTGCCAGCTTTGATAGAGCTTGGGTTCTGAAATTAGGTTCTGACTGTGCGGTGAAGCAGAACAGCTAGACAGTAAAAGCATCAATCCAGCTTTAACGAATCCAGAACTTATACCCCAGATATTGATTCCCTTCATACGAAACCACAATAAACGTTTGAGAAGTCGATCGCTCTAGTGCATCAGATGCCACTCGATAGGCTTCACGCTCAGTCTGTGTTCCAGTCCGGAGCGAGAGTGCGGGGAGGGTGCAGTAAGGCTCTTTTAAGGTTTTGCGGACTGCATCTTTCGGGTCTCCATTTTTCAGCGTGATCAGCTTTGCAATCTGGTCTTCAGAAACAGTTTGCTGCGATCGCACTGATCCTTGACAGTCTAACCCTGCGTCTTTGCTTCCAAATGAAGGCAGTCCCATCGCTTGAAAGAAGATGCCCAGCGCTAAGATGCCCGCAACCCCTGCTAACCATTGGTTAGAGGTAATTTTTTCAGTCATATTTTCAGTCATATTTTCAGTCATAGTTTGCCTCCGACGAACAATCCCAAAGTCACCAGCAACAATCGGTAAATCCCAATCCGATTGGCTTGAGGAATAAAGAGGGCGGCGTAAGCGGCTAACAATGCCGGAATACACATCAACACAATCACTGGAATGTTGAAAACTGGCATTGCTGCAACCCAGTATTTCAGCCCAATCCGCAGTCCTGCTGCTGCTAATATCCAAACGGCGGCATCGATCGCAAGTGCGCCATTCTGTTCGGGTAGTTTGAGGCAGCGCTGCAACAGGCGATGTAGAGGCTTGCGGCGACGGGGACGAGCGGGATGAATTCCAGTGGTTGGGCGGAAGGGCGGAATCCCAGCTTGAGGCGGTCTGAGAGTCGATTGTGGAGCGCGAACGGGAACGGGTTCAATTGGCAAGCGCACGGACGTAGATTGAGGCGGTACTGAATGAGCAGAGCGGGTTCGCTCTTGTGCCTGCATTTGTTCGACTGTGGATTTAAGCTCATCGATCGCAACCCAAGTGGCATTCAGTTGCTCGTTAAATTGAACCAGCACCGCTTCGAGTGAGGGGGACGCTTCCCAGGTAAGCTTTACTCGTGTGGAAGCAGCTTGATTCGGAGCCTTATGAGTCGCTTGGCGCTTGGATGCGGAGATTTTTGTGGTGGCAGCTTTTGGAGTTGGCGCTTTTTCAGTTTTCGTTGTGCGGCGTTTTTTTGTAGAGGTCGCATCAGTGGTAGACTCATCACTGCTTGCAGCGGACTCCGGGTTCGATTCACTCGCGCTCAGGGGATCAGCGATCGATTTCGCAAGCTGCCGTTTTGCGGGCTGAGTCTGAGTGATCCGGGTTGACTGGCTTTCTGATTTCAGTTCTGTCATCGCGGCTCCTGGGGCAAATGAATCTTTAGTACGCAGGTACTATAAATAGTATTAATGTGCTACTGCCCAAAAGTCAACCGTATCGATCGGATTCATCCCGAAAAAAGCGACATACCATAAAACGTGAACTTTTGTGATAACAGGTACAAAAGTTTAATTTTGCCTCAACTAGATTAGGGGAGAAGCGGATATGGGAGGTCGGTATGGGGTTGAAGACACAGGTTGAAATTTTCCCACTCGAATCCATCAAGGGCGGCATGGCGGAGTTTTACACGCCGCAATCGAGCCATGAAACCATGCTGGTGAACATTCCGGCTCAGACGATCGACGATCTGTTCGTTCATCGCACTCAAACCGATCAACTGCTCGTCGTGCGCGGCAGTTTTATTCTGGTTGTATTACAAAATCGTAAGTATCAATACATTCCGTTAAGCGAAGCGCAGCCGCAGGTGGTCAAAATTCCGCCGGGAGTACCGCATGGAGCCATTAATCTCAGCGGCTCAGCCTGTGTGTTGGTGAACGCCGTGTTAAGACATAGCGCTCCTATCGATCGAGATTATCGCCCAATGCGCCGACCAATCCCCTACGATATAAATATGGCTCACCAACTACAAAAAACTCATTCTTCTAGCCATGCTTAGCAAATTTTATTTAAGCTTGAATATGCCACTTATAACTGGCATCTAACTCTCCTGCCCCTGTGTTTCATGCCGCTCACAATTCTTGTCGCAGAAGATGATCTAGGAACCCGCCTCTCAATTTGCGACTATCTCGAATGTTCTGGTTATTCTGTGGTCTCAGCAGAAAACGGTAAAGATGCGATCGCCCTCCTCGAAACGCATCAGCCGCATTTGATCGTGACCGATGTTTCGATGCCGCTGATGGATGGGTATGAATTTGTGCGTCAAGTGCGGCGACGACCTGCGCTGCGTTTGTTGCCGATCGTATTTCTCACCGGACGCACGGATACCGATGAGCGGGTGCGGGGGTATCAGCTTGGCTGTGATGTCTACCTTGCAAAACCGTTTGAGCTTCCAGAATTGGGTGCAGTCGTGCGGAATCTTCTTGATCGCAGCCAGATGATCGAGTCCAGCTGGCGATCGCGGCAGGAGTTTGAAGTGGCTGTGGAAGCAGAGCGGGAAAAACCGGATATCAATATCACTTTTACCGATCGCGAACAAGAGGTTTTGACGCTGCTGAGTGATGGATTGTCGAATAATCAGATTGGCGATCGACTTCATTTGAGTTCGCGCACCGTGGAGAAGCACGTTAGTAGTTTGCTCAGAAAAACAGACACGAGCAATCGGGCTGAATTGGTGCGGTTCGCAATGGAGCATCATTTAGTGCTGTGAAAAACTAGCGCTATGAAAAACCGCCAGATATACTCCGGCGGTTCTCTCAAGCTTTATGACTCAAAATCCTACGATTCCAACAAGCTTCGTAGCATCCAAGCCGTCTTTTCATGAATCTGCATTCGTTGAGTCAGCAGATCGGCAGTCGGTTCATCGTTGGCTTCATCCACTAAGGGAAACAACGATCGCGCCGTTCTCACCACCGCTTCTTGTCCTTCGACTAGAAGCTTGATCATTTCTTCTGCTTTCGGAACTCCCGGCGTTTCAGCGATCGAACTGAGCTTCGCATATTCGTTGTAAGTTCCTGGAGCCGGATAGCCCAGTGCCCGGATGCGTTCTGCGATCGAATCCACCGCTAAAGCAAGCTCGGTGTATTGCGTCTCAAACATCGTATGCAGCGTTTGGAACATCGGGCCTGTGACATTCCAGTGGAAATTGTGCGTTTTCAAATACAGCGTGTAAGTATCTGCCAATAACCGCGACAAGCCTTCTGCAATTTCTTGACGCTTGTGATCTTCGATGCCAATGGCAACTTGACGAACCATAGTCTTCTCCTACTAAATTTCTAAAAAAGAGTGAGTAGTCCAAACCGTCTTGCTGGCTATTATCCCGTAGCCAACCTGAAAATTAAGCTAAATGTTGCTTAAGAACGGCTCTGGGTGCGCGCCGCACATTACACAAAATCGTTTCGTGTCCCAGTCGGCTACAGGCTTCGTAGCGATGACAGCCCGAAAATCCGTAATACTGTCCATCTACTTCTAAAACGTCGATCGGCTCTTCGAGTCCAATCTCCGAAATTGAAGCCATGAGATTTTTAACCTTCTCTTGATCGTTCTGCCGAAATAACGGGCGGCGAATCTGATTGATTGGGATTTCTTGAACTCTCATGAATCTTCTCTTCATCCAACTTCTATATCATACTCATAATGACTACGACTTGCAAGTCATTTTGACATTAAATTCAACCTGTCAAATGCAGTAATCGTAGGTGGGGCCTTGTTGGGTATGACAACTACAGAGATTGTTGCTTCATCTGAAGGCATTGAGTTTCACCAGTTTGGCTTTTGTGCTACCTCGCCTTGGAGGAATGTCGCTAGAGTTGCCGCATTTCAGGCAGGTAATCTCTCAGCACCCGCAATTTACTTTCATCAACCTGTTCCGCAATTTTTCACGCTGTTTCCATCTCAACGGGTTGGATTGATCAAGATTATTCCACTGCATTCATTCCAGATCGATGCAGATAGTCCCTTGGGTGCAGCATTGCGATCGTATCGACCTGACCTATTCGCTTGATGGAAACGAGGGGTTAAGGAAATCTGCGGGAGTGAGAATCTTTACCTCTCGAAACGGGTGCAAAACCAGCAAATCCTGATCGCTCGTGAGAACATAACTTGCATTTCCACTGGCTTCGTGACTCAAGCGACAAATATCGATCAAAGCGCGATCGACTAAAAACGTCCCTCAGTTCTGTGAGTACAGATTCAGATAAAAGAATCGTTCCATTTGAGATTGCTACATCAAAGGCCTGCCGTGCGATCGAGCGTTTAAACAAGGCTGCACTGATGAGCAGCAAATTAGTGTCTAGAACAAATCGATCGCTACTCATCTAGGATCGATCGCAAAATGTCAGGCGTTAATCCGTTCGCTTCCGCTTCGTCGCTTAACTGATCCATCGTTGTTTGCAACTGGGTAACTTGCAAAGCACGCTTCAGCCACAAATTCATTAATGCTTGAACCTTTTGCTGTTGCTCTGGATTCGCAGAATGATAGGTTCTCGCAACCTCTGTATCGACTTGAATGTTAATGGTTTCCATCCTGTACCATTGCGATTCGGAATGCTTTTAGTATAATTTCATTCCGAATCTGAAAACCTGCTTCATTAAATTCAAACCTTCAAATTCCGCATTCTCAACCATCTGTGTAATCCTGGATCATGCACAAATTGTTCTAGCTTTCTAAGGGAACCCAACATGGACGACAAGCTGATGCTCATGATTCCGGGACCAACTCCGGTGCCGGAGCAGGTCTTATCGGCAATGGCAAAACATCCGATCGGACACCGGAGCGGTGATTTTGGCAAAATTGTGGCAGAAGTCACCCAAAATCTCAAATGGCTGCACCAAACGCAAAATGATTTACTCATCCTGGCTGCTAGTGGGACAGGAGCCATGGAAGCCGGAATTATCAACTTTCTCAGTCCGGGCGATCGCGTGTTAGTCGGATCAAACGGTAAGTTCGGAGAGCGCTGGGCAGAAGTGACTGATGCCTATGGGCTGCAAACCGAGCGAATCACGGCAGAATGGGGTAAACCGCTTGATCCCGAAGTGTTTCGCGAGAAATTGGAGAGCGATCGCGACAAGCAAATTAAAGCGGTGATTATCACGCACAGCGAAACCTCAACCGGAGTGATCAACGATCTCGAAGCGATCAATCGCCACGTTAAAGCCCACGGCGAAGCGTTGATTATTGTGGATACGGTGACGAGCTTAGGAGCAACCAGCGTTCCTGTCGATGAATGGGGCTTAGATGTAGTCGCATCTGGTTCGCAAAAAGGCTATATGATTCCCCCCGGATTAGGCTTTGTTGCGGTGGGTCCAAAAGCTTGGGAAGCATACAAAACGGCGAAACTTCCCCGCTACTATTTGGATTTGGGTAAATATCGCAAGTCGAGCGCTAAAGATACCACTCCATTCACCCCTGCGATTAACTTGTTCTATGCAATGCAAGCCGCATTGAGAATGATGCAGGCAGAAGGATTAGAAAACATCTTTGCTCGACATGAACGGCTTCGGCGAGCTACCCGTGCGGCGGTTCAAGGGTTGGGAATGCCTTTGTTTGCGGCAGATGAGTGCAGCAGTCCGGCGATTACTGCGGTGATGCCGAATGGAGTGGATGCAGAAAAGATTCGTGGCATCATGCGGAAACGCTTCGATATCGCACTGGCAGGTGGACAAGATCACCTCAAAGGTCAAATCTTCCGCATCGGACACCTGGGATTTGTCAGCGATCGCGACATTCTCACAGCGATTTCTGCGCTCGAAGCCACCCTGCAAGAACTCGGCTACGAGGGCTTTACGCCTGGAGCGGGAATTACGGCGGCGGCTAAAGTTTTGGCAGGTTAGGGACGATCTCTATGGGGTTTGCTGCTTGCTGCGTTTCATACAATCGAGCCGCAGCAGTTAACCCCATAAATCCCCATAGCACCATGCCAAACGGAGTCAGCATCACGGTATTGAGACTGATCTGAGAGACGATCGCAATCACGATCGCGCGACAGGCTCCAACAAACGGATCGCTAGAAGCTTGCCTGACTTGCAGCGCTCCAAACACCAACAGCGCAATTCCTGCGACATAAGGAATCGTTCCCATCCAGCCTAAATTCAGGAATAACGTGAGAACGCCGCTATCGTTCCCACCGATATTTGAATCTCGAATCACATATCCTAATCCGCGACCTTCAAATTCGCTCAAGGCTTCGCTAAGAAGATTGGCATAACCAATACTGCGATCGATAAAGCTGCCGTCCTGCTGCCCTGCAAAGAACGTTTGTAACCGCGAATTGATCACCGTTGAAAATGGCTCAACCATCGTTAAGGGCAACACAACCAGCGACATCAGCATCAACGTGACGATTAATCGCATTTGCAGCTTGGGTTTCAACGATGGGAGATAGACAATCAATCCGATGAGCCAACTCAACCAAGCAGTTCTCACCAACGTTAGCAGCAATGCAAGATATCCGAATCCTGATGATACGAGCTTCAATGGACTCTTAATCGCAAACAGTAATAGCACTCCTGCCACCATTGTTGCGGCGAACGGCTGCGGGGAGTGCATGGTGCTAAAGACTCGAATCGATAACGGATTCGGTGTTCCAAATGAATAAATCATCAGAACATTAATCAGATTTTGCAGCCAATACTGATCCCACAGGGGCGCAACTAGGAACTGAATGACACCGTAAACGCCCATCACTAAGGTTCCCCAGAGAAATACTCGTTCTGTAACGCGCTTCAGTTCTGGAAATCGTCGCCAATGAGAAAATAAGTAATAACCAAACACGATCGGAGTCAGCCAGTTTAACAGCGCAACGATCACCGTTTGGATTTGATATTCCATCAGTCCGATAAACGCTCCGTATAACACTGCGATCGCAGATAGGACAAACGGTAAACCATTCCCTCGAATTGCTTTGGGCAATTGAATCAGCAATGTTAGCGTCGATAATAACGACACTAGAAACGGAGCCAGTAAAACCGGATTGGGATCAAGCCACCCAACCTCCCAATCGATCAATCGTCGAACAAAGGGCGTGAGAAACCAAAGCCACCAGGTAAAGCCAATGTAGAACATTGGATAGCGAAAAAATAGCAGCGCTCCAACTGCTAAACTGCCGACAGGAAAAGCAAGCCTGAGAATCGAGGCAACGTTAACGGCAAGACACAGCACCGTAAACGCAATCAAGCTCCCAATCAGAAGCCAGGGTTCAGAAAGTTGCGGGGATTTGGGTTGCGGTTGGGTGCTGTACATAAAGTCGGTGAGATAGTAGAGGCGGAACGTGGGAAGAGGGAATTTAGAAGGCGACCTCGAAGCATCGAACCGAATTTTGCCGAATTGAGATTCAGGATGTCGATCGCATTTGCCAAGCGGCATCGTAGAGCTTGAGAGTATCTTGAGCGATGTTTTTCCAACTGTATCGCTGTGCCGATCGATAAGCATTTTGCCGCAGACGATCGAGCATGGAACGATCGAGAATCAGCGTTTCAATCGCTTGCTCGAAGGCTTCGCAATCGCGACAAGGTACGATTAGCCCAGTTTCACCATCGCGCACAATTTCCAAAGGACCCGGAGCCGTTGTGGTGACAGGAGCTAATCCACACGCCATTGCTTCCACCAGCGCCACCCCGAACCCTTCTGAAATGGTAGGTAACACCTTGATGTGATGCCCTTTGAGCAGTTCCGGGAGCTTGTGATTTTCATAATACGGAATCACCGTCACTCGATCGCGCACTTCTGGATCGAAATCGGGATACACCTGTTCGGCGGGGCACTCGGTTCCGAATAGACTCACTTCTACTTTCGGATAGCGCTTGAGAATTGCATTGAGCGCAGGGGTGCCGTATTGAATGCCTTTACGAACAATGTAGCTACTCACTTGAGCAATTTTGATTGGCTCATTCTCTGAAGGCGTTGGCTCAAACGGCAGACTTAACATCGCTTCGGGAATCCCATTGGGGACGACATGAGCACGATCGGGATGAACCCCTAACTTCTCGACCACGTAATCTCGATCGCGATGATTCAGCAACAGCACCAGATCAGACTGCCGCATTGAGGTTGCGACTTCCCACAGGCGAATACTGGCGCGATAGAGCGGGTATTTCCATTCGAGTTTGAGGTTTCCGCGCTGTGCTTCTTCGAGATATTCCAGATGTTCGATATGTTCTAGCCCGTGACAACGGCAGACAAGCAGCGGCCGCGATTTGCGAAACTTTTGCAGAATCAGCCCCCAAATCCAGGCATCTGCTGTCGAAGCATCGATCACATCGATCGAGGAGAGCGATCGTAGAATTTTTGCGGTTGTAAATTCTGGAAAGAAGACAAACTTTAATAGCGGCGGTAATTGTTTCGGCAGATCATCGAGTGAATAAAACTCAGTTTGATGTCCCAGTTTTTCGTATTCCTGACCCAAGCGCCAAGTCACACCAGGACCACCCGCATTGGGATCAGCAGGATAGTGAAACGTAAAGAGCGTTTTCATAAAAAATTCAAGCGAAGGTCACTCGCGATGCAATTCAAGTAAGTTCTTTTCGATGCCGTCAATCATTTTCTCGTAACTAAAATAATTTAGAATGTATTGCCGACATCTTGTACCCAAAGAGGGATCTTTCTCCCGCCAATCCAGAACTCGATCGAGACAATTTGCTAAATCGTTCTCATCACCTGGAGTAAACAAGAAATCCAAAAATCCGGTGAGAATTTCGGGATTTCCACCAATCCGACTGGCAATTTTAGGAACGCCACAAGATAATGATTCAAACAAGCCTAAACTACAAGGTTCACTCCATACACTCGGTAAAACATTGACATCGCTAGCTTGATACAAAGACACCGGATTTGCGAGATGTCCAACAAACTGAACTTGATGAGAAATTCCTTGTGCCTCAACGAGTTGATTGAGCGATCGTAGATAGTCCATGCCTTCATCTTCGCACTCACGTTTCCTGGAAGAACTGTAATGCACAACAGGTTTTCCAGCAATCAAAACTCTAATTCTTGTTCCTTTCTTGATTAAGATTGCTGCCGCTTTGATCAGTGTTTCTAGTCCTTTTTCCCGGTCAATTCTACCGATATACGAGATTATCTTTGTATCATCGAAAACCTGCCATTGCTGCCGAATTTGCACCAAATTCTCAGCAGGCTTGAACTTTTCTAAATCAACACCGTTATAAACGACTTGAATTCGATCGTGCTCAATTCCAAATGTGACCCAGTCTTGCTTCGTTTGTTGCGAAACTGCGATAAATCGATCCACGCGACGCAATCCAAATTTACGCTGACGATTTAGATTAATCGGTGGAAGTTGTAAATAACACACATACGGCAATTGATAGAAAAACGACAGCGCAGAAGCAAATAATGAGAAATGATAATCATTACAGAAAACGATCGAATTATGCGCGATCGACATTTGCCCGATCTTGATTAACCCTGGCAAAAATTGCAGCGTACTCCTGACGCTTCGCCAATCAAATCCATAAGCGCTAATTTGAATCGTGCGATCGCAAAAAGACTGATACTGTGAAAGTAAATCACCGGGTTTCAGATATAGCAAAGTAATCCGATGCCCCCGTTGAAACAAGCCGCGACAAATTTCCAGCAAGTTCAATTCTTGCCCCCCGCGCTGACGGGTAACGTGATTCTCCAGCACAATTAAATTCATCTTTAATCGCTCACGCTTCATGCTGAATGCGGTGATAGTGCCAAAGTCTTCCCTGCTGCGCTAATAATGCCTGATAACTCCCCTGCTCAACCACTTGCCCCTGCTCCATCACCACAACCTGATCCGCTCTGATAATGGTCGAAAGCCGATGCGCGATCGTGATCACAGTTCGTCCGTGCGATAACCGCTCCACAGACTGCTGAATCAGCCGTTCTGATTCCGAATCTAGAGCGCTCGTCGCTTCATCGAGAATGAGAATCTCCGGATCACGTAGCAATGCTCGCGCGATCGCCAGCCGTTGGCGCTGTCCGCCAGATAATCGCACCCCGCGATCGCCTAATACCGTTTCAAATTGCTCCGGCAGTTCCAGAATGAACTTCAAAGCATTCGCTTGCTCGGCGGCTTGCCAAACTTCTTGATCGCTGACCTCATTCAATCCGTAAGCAATGTTCTCGCGTACCGACGTATTAAAAATAAACGTATCCTGACTGACGATCGCAATTCTGTGGCGCAGCGACTGAACCGCAAACAGTCGGACATCCTCGCCATCAAATAAAACCTTGCCAGCCGTTGGATCATAAAATCGCGGAATTAAATCGACCAGCGTGGTTTTTCCCGCGCCAGAACCGCCCACGATCGCAGTCGTTTTTCCTTTTGCAATGCACAGCGAGACTTCCTTCAACACAAGCTGCTGCGGATCGTAGCCAAAATCGACCGCCTGAAATTCGATCGAGTGCTTCAATCCGTCAAAAATTCGATCGCCCTCCTGCAAATAGGGCTTGTTATCGCGCCGTAGCAGCTCACGCAGATTCCGAATCGAGCCAGTGACAGCCGTGAGTTGAACGCGAGTCGAGTTCGCTTCATAAACAACAGGAACCAACCGAAACAACACAAACAAAAATGTGAGCAGCGATGCAGTCTGAAGCGATCCGTTTTGCACAAAAACTGCGATCGCAAGAATGATCATCAAAATCAGTACCGTGGTTGCGAGTCCTTCTGCTAAAGGACGCACGACCGCCGACTGGCGCACCGATCGCATTCCCGCTCGAACAACTTGCGAACTTGCAGCATAAAACCGTTGACGCTCATAGTCTTGAGTCGCAAAGGCTTGCACCGTCCGAATTCCTGTGATAAATTCCAGCGCTCTACTGGTAAACCCTTCATTCGCTTCGGAAACAGCAATACTTCTCGCTCTCACTCGATTGTTAACTTGCGACAGCACAACTCCAATCAAGCTAAACAACACCAGAGCAACGATCGTAAATTCCCAGGAGATCGTAAACAGCAATACGAAATACAGCACCAAGGCTAATAGCTTAGTGATAATAAAAGCAAATAGCGTACAAGCATAATTGAGCCGACCGATTTCGCTAGTGATTGTATTGATCAATTCACCCGCAGCAGTCTGATCAAAGTAGCTTAAACTCACCGCTTGTAATTGCTCAAAGATCCGCTTCCGCAGTCGATCGACTAATGTTTGCTGCGTCAGTTCGGTATACACCTGAGTCAGATAATTAAATCCAGCCCGAACCCAAGCTGATAGCAAAATCAAACTCGATACCCGCAATAGTCGCTCAGTGGCACTGCGATCAATGCCAAGAATCATAAAATCGAACCAATCAATTCCTGTTTTGAATGGTTCAAGATTCGGACTAATCAGACTTTGTAGAAATGCAAGCAGAAATCCCAGCCCAAACCCCTCAAAGGTCGCGGATGCAACGGCGAATAAAACGGCTGCGATCGCAATTCGAGGAAAAGACTTAAATTCTCGTAAAATAAAGGCGTTTTCTTGCCAAAACCGGGTTGTTCTTAACGATCGCTTGATGCACTGTGCGACACTCATCTTTCCTCTGGGAGAAGCTCTAAAACGCTCCAAAGCCTGATAGAACTCTAGGAACGGTCTGCAATAGAATCTTGAAATCTCCTCCCAATGACCAATTTTTCAGATATTCTAAATCTCTGCGATTAACCGCATCTAGATCCAATAGCGTTGATCGAGCTTCAATCTGCCATGCTCCCGTAATTCCCGGTAGCGCATTCAATCTTCTCTGCATTTCTGGACGAATTCGCACCGCATCATACAACGCCCAGGGTCGCGGCCCGACCAGACTCATTTCACCGCGCAACACATTGATTAACTGCGGCAACTCATCCAGGCTATAGCGGCGCAGCCATTTGCCCAGCGGGGTAATTCTCGGATCGTCTTCGCGCTTATGCAGACAGCCCGCGCCTTGATTCGCCATAATGCCGTGATGTGCTTGCTCTGCATCTGCAACCATTGTGCGAAACTTCAGCACTCGAAATAGTTTGCCGCGCTGACCGACGCGCCACTGGCTGAACAATACTGCTCCCGGAGAAGAAAGCGCGATCGCGATCGCAATCCCCACAAGCAATGGACTGAGTCCGACCAAAAGCAATGCAGCAACACCCCAATCAAGCGTTCGTTTCCAGCCCCAGAGAATGCTTCTGCGCTTCTGCGGCAACTGTCCAGCAGAAGGTAAGCGCAGATAAATCGCTTTTCCGGCTTGTTCGCAAACATTTGCCCATTGTTTGACGGTGGCTTCTCCTAAGCTTGGATCGATGCGAACTCGCTGAATGGGCGATCGCTGTAAGCAGTCTAAAAGCCAGCCTGGATCGCTCAGAGACGGCAGTGGAGGCTGTTTTTCACCACTGCTAGACGTTGGAGATGCAAATTGTAAAACCAGAAGCTGCCGTTGCCGCCAGTACAGAAAGCACTGGCGGCTATTCTGACGAGATTTTTCGCAAGTTGGGCTTGAGGTTTCTTGCAAAATTAGCGGATTAAAAGTTGTCATGAGATATCCGGTAAAGTCGCGAAAAATCGAATCTTCTATAGAAAATTTAAACGATCAATCTGGTATCAATCAAGCAAGATTACTTTAATAAAGCTTTAATTTTCAGTCTAGAATCGCAGCGAGTCTAGATTTATTTCGGCTTTTTGTATCTTAGTTCATTCGCCCAAAGGTAAATCTGCTAAAAGTTAGAATATGATGATTCTTGACTCTCAAAAAATGCGTATTCCACAGATTTAGCTGAACTGGGCGATTCTTACCGTTCGATTTTGCTTTGTGCAAGTATCATTCTATACTTCTTCTCAACTTATCAGATGAAGAAGTCGATCGACTTGGGTCTGCCTTCGAACGGTGTCACTGCTTCTGACGCTTGATTTTGAAGTACGAATGGGTGATGCCCAGATTGTCATGATGACCCTCATTAATTCCGAAAGTATATTTGATGATCCAGTTTAGAAAAACAGACGATCGCATTGAATGCTGCTCTAAACTTTTGTGTCAAAATTGCTCGATTATCGCTCAATCAATCTGCAATTGAAAACATTATCTCTTAATTCGCCAAAATTTCCAAAGCAATTAGAAATTAGCATCAGAAAAGAGGACAAATCAAGCCAAGCAAATGTGATTTGTCTTCTTTTTCAATTGCAATTTCTGAATGAATCCTAAGAAGTTGTTGTCGCTGAGCGGTAATAATAACTATTTCCACTTTCAGCACAATTTGCAACTACACCAACGAGATTTAACCGATTCAGCATCGCCACTGCCTGTGTCACTTCATCCCGATTGACCCGCCCCATCCGACCGACTAACAGCGCTCCATCACAGAATGAAGCTGCCAATAGTGCATCTACAATTCCCAACACGGGCGGCGCATCTAAAATCACCAAATCGTAATGCTGCTCAAACACCGTGATCAAATCGCGCATCCGTTTGGAGCTGAGCAACTTCACGGAATCGCTAGGAGTGGGACCAGAAGTTAAGACTGAGATTGGCAGATCGCTGTAAATGCTTGCAGGCTGGATCGCGGCTTGCGACAGCGCCCGATCGCTCGTCAACAATGTCGAAAGCCCGTGATCGTTCGAAAGCTGCAACTGCTCATGCAGTCCCGGACGACGTAAATCAGCATCAATTAACAAGACGCGCTGATGCAGCCGCGCTGCGCTAATCGCTAAGCCTAGCGCCACAGTTGACTTGCCTTCACCCGCTAACGCTGAAGTGACCACCAGAGATCGCAGCGGATTCCCATCAGTCATCAGTTGCAGATTTTTGTAAATCAAATCCAGCGATTCGCGGAACGGTGCCCAATGCAGCACTTGCGGCATCACAATGTCTCCGGCAAGGCGCGATCGAGGGGTGGCAAAACTGGTCACTGGCGTTAACTCAGTTACCGGCAATTCCGGCACCATCCCAATCAGCGGAATCGATGTCTGCTTAGTTAAGTCTTCCGAAGTCCGAATCGATTTATCTGCCGATTCACGCAGGAACGCCGCTACACTGCCCAGCATGACTCCCGCCGCACCTCCAATCAGCAAATTGCGTAACCAATTGGGACCAATCTGCCGCCCGAACTTTGGCTGCTCTACCGTCTGCCAATCAAAACCACCCCGCGCAATTTCCAGACCCAAATCTTGCCGCGCTTTCTGCAATTCATCCAGCGTGTCTCGGTTCAGCTTTACCGCAGGCTGGAGGCGATTGTATTCGGATAAGAGACTTGGAAATTGCTGGAGTTGGGATTGGAGCCGTTGGGATTCTGTCGCCAGTGCTTGATCCCGCGCCTGCGCCGAAAAGAACTCAACCTGAGCCTGAGTTAAGTCGCTGGCAAATTTCAGATCGTTATCCCCTAACTGTCCGGCGGAAAGCAGGGCATCGCTTGATCCCGCAACCGCACCCGCATTCGCGCCCAAGACCCGCTGCGCCTCCTGCTGAAGCAATCCAAGCTGGCGCTGACGCTGCTCCAAAAGCTGCTGCACAAACGGAGTTTTATTGGTAAAGCGCGTTTGCTGCTGAGCTAAAGCAACTTCAGTTTTTTGAATTTCGCCCAGTAAGGCTTGATATTGCTTGGATTGGCTGAGTTTTGCCGCGATCGCGACTTGCTGGGGCGATCGGGCTAACTGCTGCTGGAGCGCGTAAAACCGCGCCTGAGCGCTGGCCAGATCGCTGCGATTCGTCTGCTGATTTTTCTGCAATTCCCGCAGCGATTCCACGACTGCCTTTGATTGCAATTCGGGATCGATCAGGTTTGCGGACTTGCGAAACCGCTCCAAAGCAGCTTCAGCTTTATCTACTTTCGCCTGCACCTGCGGAATCTGTCCGTCAATAAACGATAAGCCTTTTGCCAAACGATTGCGCTGCTGTTCTAAGTTGTAGTCCTGATATACCTTTTGCAGCGCTTTTAGTACCTCGCGGGTTTTGATCCGATCGTGGTCGATATAGCTCATTTCCACAATGTTAGTGGTGACGCGCTCGTTGCCGCGCTGCTCCTGCACTTGAGCAATGTTCAACCGCTTGGTTAAGCGATCAACGCTGATATCGCTGTAGCGCGGCTTCAGATCATCTACTGCCCGCTGCAGCAGTTGCGTACTTCGCATCAAATTGATCTGCGTTGCGGTATCGCTTTCGACGTTGGGATCAGCAAAAGAGGGACGATTATCACCCGGAGCGCGGCGTTCTCGGTAGTTCGACTCGACGAGCATTTGCATGGTGCTGCGATAGGTGGGAGGCATAATCGAGGTGACGATCGCAGCTAGCGCCACAGTTCCCGCGATTGCGCCCAAAAACCAAGCTTTCCGCCGCATCAACACGCCCAGAAGCTGCCCGTACCCTGGATCGGGTTCTTGCGTTTGCGGGAATGAATTGAGGAGGGGGAGATTACCTTGCGACACGATCGTTACTCCGTTGATTTTAAATTTCAGGAAGCTAGAAAAATGAATTTGCTAAATTACCCAGTACCACAGACTTCTGCGATCACCGAGTCGATCGACTGAAAAAACGCATCCTTGGAAAAGCGACTCACTGCGTGTTCGCGAATGCGGTGATAGTTCCAGTCGATCTCTTTGGCTTTGAGCAGAGCGCGGTAAAGTGCGTGAGGGGTTTGAGAATTAAAGAACACGCCTGTCACCCCTGGAATCTGAGTATCTAGAACGCCGCCTTCTCCATAGGCGATGACGGGCGTTCCGCTTGCGTTTGCCTCAACCGGAACCAATCCGTAATCTTCGAGCGCCATCACGATCACCGATCGCGATTTGGACATCAGTTGTTTGCGCTCTGCGTCGCTGACGTGCCCTAGGAATTGCACATTTTCTCGCGCTCGTGCTTCTAGTGTGTCGCGCTCTGGGCCATCTCCTGTAATCAACAGTTTCCAGCCCAGCCAATTAAACGCTTCTACCACTACGTCTAACCGTTTGTAGCTAATCAACCGAGCCGAAGCGAGATAGAAATCTTCTTTCTGAGTTGAGAAGTCAAACTGTGCGCTATCAACTGGACAGTTTGCTACGTGAGCCGGCTTGTTGTAAATCTCTTGAATCCGCTGCGCTACGGTGTGAGAGTTGGCAATGTAGACATCCGGTTCTTGGGCGTAAGCAAGGTCAGCTTTTCGCATTGCCCGAAAGATTTGCTCGATCAGGGGCAGAAAGCGCCGATAAGCAGTGTACTCACGCAGATAAGTCTTCGTGTCCCAAAGAAATCGCGTGATGTTGTGGCAAAAACAAATGTGTTTTGCATCAGGACGCTTTCTGACAGCTTTGGCAAAGCTCGTGGTGCTGCTGATAATCAAGTCATACTCCCGCAAGTCCAACGCCCGAAACGCTGAATAGTACAGCGGCGCTAGAAGCTTGAAGTAGCGTGAAGCTTGGGGAAGCTGCTGTAAATAGGTTGTGAACACTGCACGATCGCCAAAGTCGATCGAGGATGCGGGTTCATACAGGGACGTATAGATATCGGCATCGGGATAGCGCTGACAGAGCATCTCAAAGACGCGCTCTGCACCACCCCGTTGAGTCAGATAGTCATGGACGAGGGCTACTTTCATGACAAGACCATAGAAAACCGACAATTCGAGGCGATCGAATTGCCTGAGCAGAACCACCCGCTGAAAAATTCAGGCGAGCCTAGAGCCGATTGAGACAGCGACGAAAATCAAGAAAAGCGCCTCCAGGTCAAGTGACCGAAGAACCGAGCAAAACAATGGGGACGAAGCTCAATGAATAAACGTCGTCAACCGTATTTACTCCGGGCTTAAAATGAAATTCTACCGAAGCAACTGTAAATTTACCATGAAGAAGTAATCATCTCTCCGGTGGCAGAGATGTGAAGTAGGTATAAGTTATGCCGAAATATACGGAAAAGGGTTAATCTTCATCCAATTCATCGGCTCTAAGATCGCCCGGTTCGTTTGGCATTTCCGGTGTAACAGCCGGATTTTCAACGAGTTCTCGCGGGTCTCCCTGATAGCCGCCGCTGTAAACTAAGTCGTTGGGATCAACCACCTTTTGGTTTTTAGGCGCAGAGTCATCGGTGGGTTTAGGTAAGCGTTCTGTCGGTTCTGTCATGGCCTTATCTAGAATTTCTTAGAATCCTAGAGAGTCCGATCGCTGACTTCCCCTATCGCAAGAGTTAATCTCTCACCCCGTTCATCTCAAGCCATGCAGGAACATAGTGACTCGATTGCCGCAGTTCTTTGTCGATCGCTTTGTAGTTTGGATCTTTTTCCTGCACAAGTCTCCAGAACTGTGTCGAATGATTGAGATGTACGGTGTGACATAGCTCATGCACAAAGACATAGCGCACCAATTCAGGGGGCAGAAACAGCAGTTTGAAGTTAAGACTGATGTTGCACTGCTGAGAGCAACTTGCCCAGAGCGTTTTCTGTCCGCGAATGGAGGCTTTGTGAAACGGTAAGTTGAGTTCTTGACTGACTGACCACAACCAGGGTACGAGTCGTTGATAAGCTTTATGGGTCAACCACTGCTGCAAGAGGGAACGGCAAAGTTCTTCATTGTGAGTGTTGCCGCGCAGAATTAATCGCGATTTACCTTTCTCGGTGAGCGTTGCCCGCGAAAATCCAGTCGGCTGATATTCGATCGTCCACGTTTGGTCGATCGCTCTAAGAAGCAATTGTTCCGGTAACGTAGCAGAGGCATCGATCGAGAGTTGTTGGCGCTGTTCTTCGAGACGTTCGATCGTGCGCTCGATCCAGCTTTGCTTGGTGTGCAAAATTTCTGGGATGCGGCTTTGGTCAAATCCGCGGGGGATAATGACTTCTAAGCCGCCCTGAACCGTCATTTTTAAGCTGACGTGTTTCGCTTTAATGCTTTCTCGAACTCGATACTGAGGGAGTTCCACAGGCTGACCCTGAATCAGTCTTGACTCAACCATTGGTACGCATCGTTGCAATTCCAAACCCGTCATTCATATTACTCGATTCAGCTAGGATTGGATCAGTAATTTGGTTACGAATCAAACCGATTCGGTGCCGCTAAATTCAGAAATCGCGTAAATTGCGGCTCGAATAGCAGTTTGATTGTTCCTGTAGGTCCGTTGCGGTGCTTGGTGATGATCACTTCAGCAATGCCGCGATCGGGCGTGTCCTCATTGTAGTATTCATCGCGGTAAAGCATCATCACTAGGTCGGCATCTTGCTCGATCGAACCACTTTCACGAAGGTCTGACATCATCGGGCGCTTGTCAGCGCGTGATTCTACACTCCGACTCAGTTGAGACAGCGCAATCACAGGGACATTTAACTCCCGCGCTAACCCTTTTAATGCACGAGTAATTCGCGCCAGTTCTTGCACTCGGTTTTCACTGCCGCTTCCTTCCATCAGTTGCAGATAGTCGATCAAAATCATGCCGAGTACGCCGCCCTGCTCGGCTTGTAGCTTCCGGGCACGCGATCGCATTTCAACCACACTAATATTGGGGGTATCGTCGATAAAAATCTTCAGTTCAGACAACCGACCGATCGCATTGCTGAGTGGCTCCCAATCTTGCGAGGCAATCCGTCCCGATCGTAATCGTCCACTTTCGATCCGCGCTTCACTTGCTAACAATCGCTGGACAATCTGCTCTTTTGACATTTCCAAGCTGAATACTGCGATCGGGAGCTTGTACTGTGCTGAGATGTTGCGCCCCAAACCCAGACAGAAGGCTGTTTTCCCCATTGATGGGCGACCCGCTACGATGATCAAGTCCGATCGCTGAAAGCCCTGAGTCTTGCCATCGAGATCATAAAAACCAGAAGCCAATCCCGGTAAAGCCATCCCTGCCGATCGTTCTTCGATTTCAGAGAACGTTTTGGTCAAAATGTCCGCTGTCGGAATCAATCCCTGATTCGGTCGCACCTGGGTAATGCTAAAAACTTTCTGCTCAGCTTCATCTAGAACTTTCTCTAAGTCTTTCGCCGTTTCATGTCCAAGCTGAGAAATCTGATGTCCAGTGCTAATTAACTTTCGTCGTAGATACTTGTCTACAACTAACTGTGCATATTGATCAATGTTGACCGCGCTCACCGTGCGATCGACTAATTGCACCAGCTTCGATTGTCCGCCGAGTTTTTCCAACAGTCCGCGATCGTTAAGCCACGTCGAAACGCTCATCAAATCCGTGGGAGATCCTTGATAATGCAGGGCCACACAAGCTTTGTAGATTTCTTGATGGGCGCTACTGTAAAACGCTTCCGATCGCAGAATGTCCAACACTCGCGTAATTGCCTCTGGATCGAGCAAAATTCCCCCTAAAATAGCTTCTTCAGCATCCAAATTCTGGGGCGGAATGCGATCGTTAACGGGTTGAAAATTAAACTCTTGAACCATGATGCTGAGGGGCAATATTGCGAGAATGGATCAAAGGGGCTGAATCCCACAAAACTACGGAACTCAACCCCCACAGGTACTTCAATCTTAGCAGTTTATAGTAGAATTGTACTAAATCGTACTAAGATGCAACGACTCGAACCACCACCGTTGCCGTTACTTCGGGATGCAGTTTGACTTGTGCCTTGTACTCTCCAATTTTGTGAATATCGGGAAGCGTAATCGTGCGGCGATCGACCTCTTGATTGGTCTTTGCCTTGATCGCTTCTGCGACATCCTGATTGGTCACCGTTCCGAAAATCGCATCGTTTTCGCCGGCTTGCTTTTCGATATCGAATCCGCCTGCCGCTTCGATATCTGCTGCAATCTGCACCGCTTGCTGTCTCAATTCAGCTAAGCGCTGTTCTTCGAGTTCACGCCGCCGCGCGACCTGCTTGAGAATGCCAGGATTAACCGTCGTTGCCTTACCTTGGGGTACAAGATAGTTTCTTGCATAACCGGGGGCGACTTCCACCAAATCCCCGATGCGTCCTAATTTGCTTACGTTCTGAGTCAGAACTAGCTGAATCCGCTTCGCCATAATTTCACTATTCTCGATTGTTTCCGCACAAATAGTCTATTTTACCGGAGAGTGCGAAAACTGGGGTAGAAGATTTTTTTGATCAACTTGATGCAATTTCCGAGAAAGATGCTATTGTAAAAAAGCGCAAAACAAAGCGATAAGCAGCGCGGGCATAGTTTAGTGGTAAAACACCTGCCTTCCAAGCAGGATATCCGGGTTCGATTCCCGGTGCCCGCTTTAATTAATTGATGTTCAATCGTAAAACCTGCCGTAATAAAGGCAGGTTTTTGTATTATCCGTGGGATAATTCCCTGGTAGACCACTGGTAAAGGTTCTACTTTGTGAGGAGTTGAATATATGAAACAAAATCTTTGGCAACAGTCGTTCTCGGCAGTCACGATCGCAGCCCTTGCGGCTCCTGTAATCTCGCTTCCTGCATCCGCACAGCTAACAGGTCAAGCTCGCTGTGCAAAACAATCTACGGCAATCTTTGCTCAACGATCGTCAACGAGCGCGGTCGTTCGCACTCTAGCTGAAAACCAGTCTGTGACGTTGAGTGAGAATGCCGCACAAAACGGATTCATTGGTGTGAGCGCTCCCACAGCGGGCTTCGTTCAGACTGCAACTCTGAAACTTTGCCCGCCGAAGCCAGATCCCCAAGGAACGTGTCGCCGAGTGAGCCAAACGCAAGGGTTAATCGTTCGTCAACGCGCGGATATTAATTCCCCGATCGTGGGCAACGTAGCGTTTAACTCACAGGTATTTCTGACAACGAACCCTGCAACGACTGGCATCAGTGGAGGGCGAGTTTGGGTCAATATTGCAAAACCAGTGTCAGGCTGGATTTCTAACGGATTCCAGAATACTCCCGGAACCAATTTGGTGTATTGCCAGTAAAGGCACACAATCAAGACAATGAGAAGCTTGTAGCACCTTAATAATGCAGCTACAAGCTTCTTTTTTGATAGATTTCTGAGCGTTACTTCAGCGAACCTAACTGGTTACGAATCTCACGCGGGATGATAATTCGATTCACGGCATGGATTACGCCATTCGACGCTAGGAGATCCGCTTGTACGACACGGGCATCATTCACAATCACACGCGAGGGTGTGATATCGATCGAAACACCGCCTCCCAAAGTTTTGAGGTTGCCATTCTTGAGTTGTTTCGAGGTGACTTCACCCGGTACAACGTGATATGCCAAAATCCGCGCCAGTAAAGCCCGATTTGCGGGTTTGACTAATTTATCAACCGTTCCCGCAGGCAGAGCAGCAAATGCAGCATCAGTCGGCGCAAAAATCGTCACCTTCTGACCTTTTCCAATGGCATTTCCAACGCCTGCTGCTTTGATTGCGGCAGCAAGGGTCGTGAATTGACCTGCACTAGATGCCTGTTGAAGTAGCTGAGTTACCGTCAAATTGCGAGTATTCACCGGGGTCGGGGATGCCGCTGGCGTAGGGCTTGCGGCGGGTGTGGGGCTTGCGGCGGGGGTGGGTGACTGAGCGATCGCGCCTGAATGCGACACAATACTGCAAGCGGCAGCGATCGCCATTATCGAAGCAACTTTACGAAACTGAGATCCGAATCGATCGAACATTGAAACCCTATCCTTTGAGTAAAAGCTATCGTTAAGCTAATACGTTCATCAAATATTTTCAACATCTCTGAGTTTTGACAGATCCAGATAAATCTAGCTCTATCGTCCTGAGCTTGAGCCTGATTGCAGCGTCGGATTAGGATCACTCCAGATCCGGATTCCATCGCTCCCACCTGCAATAATGGCTTGTCCTTGCAGCGCAAATTTCACAAACAAATTACTAAAAGGTGTGGCTGGCAGTGATCCCAAGGATTGTTCATTCAGTAAGTGCCATAGGTGAACTGCGCCTCCTGCGGCAGTGGCTAACGTCTGTCCATCTGGACTCAAAGCCAGATCAGAAGCACCTGCAATGAACGCTTTCAACAGCGCTCCATTTCTGAGATCCCAGCTTTTAATCCGGCTACTTCCTGTGATCAAAGTTTGTCCATCCTGGCAAAAGAGCAATCCAGTTACCTCACCAGAATCGAGCGTTCTGAGACGATCGCCATCCTGAACTTTCCAAATTTCGGTTTTCGTGCTGTCTCCCGTCGCTAATAAGGTTCCATCTG
Organism: Cyanobacteria bacterium FACHB-63; assembly: GCA_014695255.1. GTDB lineage: Bacteria > Cyanobacteriota > Cyanobacteriia > Leptolyngbyales > Leptolyngbyaceae > Leptolyngbya. Next base: position 6,598 of record JACJNX010000042.1, on the reverse strand, counting down.
GACTAAACTCGATCGCTCGAACCGGCTGTTCTCCGAGGCTATACATTCGGCGGCGAGTTGCAATGTCCCAGACCTGAACCCCAACTGGACTAAACTCGCCATCTGCCCAACGCCTAGCGCGGCTGGAACTAGCCAGCACTCGGCTATCTGGACTGAATGCTAGATTAGACGCTCTGCCCGATCTCAGCGTTGAAACAAGCCGACGGTTGGGTAAATCCCAGAGTTTGATCGTGCCGTCTAAGCTACTGCTGGCAAGAATCTTTTCATCTGCGCTAATGGCGATCGCGGTGATTAATTGCGTGTGGTCGCGCAAAATGGTAAAGAGTTTGCGGGTCTTGAGATCCCAGAGTGCAATTCCATTCTCCTGTCCTGCTGCAAGCAGAGTGCCGCTCGAACTGGTGGCAAGCGCTGTTGGCTTATCAGGGGACAATTGCTCCGATTTTCCAAAACATAGAATATCTGCCGCATAAATCGGGATACATACTTTCTGAGCCGTGCGAGAAGAGGTAGCAGGCTCAAGTACAAGAAAAATTGCAATCAAGAGCGCAACGATCGCAGCGCCCGCAAGCCCTAAATTCTGAATGAAGCGGTTTTGAGCCATACTGATTTCTGCTCCACGCTTACTGATCCTGCCAAATTATTCTTTCAACAACTCGATTTGATCAGAAAGACCCAATGTTATATTGAGAAGAATTTATTTATTCTAAAGTTAAGTGAACAGAAATCGCGCATTAATCACGATCGCTCTGATGCTAACAACGTTTTTGAGCGTTGTTCTACTTTATTTAGGAGTCGATAAATTTTACTACGTTCTTGCAGGGGGGCGAAAGTTTGCCACTTTCCCAGATCTGAGAACGCAATGGGCGATCGGCGGAAGTTATCTGCTGTTGTCGATCGTCTACCTCATCTGGTTAGCTAACCTGCTCAGTTCCTCATGGGTGCATTCGACCTGGAGTTTTCGCACGATCCTACTGAGAACTTCCTTTTTCTGGATTTCGGCGTTTGTTGCCTACCCTCTTGGAAATGATACCTACCTTTATCTCCACGCGGGACTCATGAATCTCAGCGGAGCTAATCCTTATCTAATTCGTGCTGCTTCTTACGTTACACAGCTATCGCCCTACGTGGACTGGGGGCAGACTTCAACCTATGGGATGCTCTCTCAAGCGCTCTTTACCTTTTCTGCAATTTTTATCACGATTAGCCCGATCGTAGCGCTCTATGTGTTTAAGCTAATCTGCTTACTATTACATCTATTAAATAGTTATCTAATTTGGCGATGGCTTCCGGTTCCAGAGCGCAGCAGGATTACGATCGCTTACTTGCTACATCCACTGTTGCTAATGGAACAAGTTAGCTCAGCCCATGTGGATATCCTAGTCTCAACCAGTTTGATATTCTTTGCGCTATCCTTTGCCACACAACGTTTCTGGATTACTTTTGCAGCTTTGTGGGGTGGCTTTCTCGGAAAAACGCTCCCCATTATTTGGGCACCTTGGGTCGCCGTAACGATGCTGCGCCAAGGACATTGGAAATGGTTAATTGCAATGATCATTGGTTCAGGTGCAATCGTCACTGGGCTTTCATCTACGGTAATGCCGAATCTTGCAGCTTGGCAGAGCATTCTTAATCCAGGAGTCGCAGGGCAGTATCAATCCTCGCTTATGGCGATCGCCAAATTCGCCCTTGATCTGGTTCGGATTTTCAAGCCAGAGCAACTCACACTACTACAGCAGCAAGCCATTCTCTTGAAGCTGTCAAGCGCAACGCTGCTTGGTTTTTTTGGCTTTTACTGTTGGCAGCTTTGGCGCAGTGACAAACGCTGGAATCAGACCCCCCAAATGCTGCTAGAAGATATGGGCTGGACAACATTGGTGCTAATGCTGTTCGCAACCTCCTGGTTAATGCCATGGTATTGCTCAATTTTGATTACCTTCGCCGCATTAGTTCCACAAGCGCGGCTTTTTGGTCTAACCACATTAGCATTTGCATTTTCTAGCAGTGCTCAGTATTTCTTTGGACTGAATAGTAGCTTAAAAAGCCTATTCTCAATTGGAATTCCGCTCTTAGCGCTGATCATTGGTGCGATCGTGCTGCGGTCAAAGATCACACCGCCGCCTGAGTCGCCCCAATCGAGTGAACGGTTGACAGGCTCAGATGCGGCGGCTGAATTGAACTAGCTTACTTGCGACGAACGGCGATTGTATAAGACGGACGCTGCTTTGCTTCGCGCTGTGTTTTCACAATCCGCAGAGTTTCATCGACATAAACATGCTCAAATTTGGGTGTCGCCTGGTAAGTCTTTTCTAGCTTCTTCAATGTTGTTTTATCTACATTGTTAAGCTTGAGTTGCTGAGGTAAAGCTGTTTTCTGAGTAAATTCATCCCAGCGGGACTCCAGCACTTTGTGGAACCATGCTTCTGCCTTTTCAATCGTCAAAGGAATTGCTCTCCATCTCAGTGTCTGGTCGATCACTACGTTTTGAATGAACCATTCCCCTTCGCGAATCTCAAACTTCTGCATCACCATAAAATCGTAAGCCGCAAGAATCGGAGAGAGTTTTTCAATCAGCTTCGATTTCGCTCCAGGCGCATACCTTGCAATGTTCGCGTAATAACCGTTTTCTAGGAAAATTTGATACGAGCAATCATGTAGTCGCCCGGGTAACACATCATGAAATGGGATGGTAGACCAAACAGGTGTCCACACGCCGAGAACGATCTGGACTTGCGATTCAACGACTGGATACGGGTTACGCTGCTGGAGTTCCTCGAAGTAGGGGGCCAACTCGTTTTTGGCATATGCCACTTTTTGATTCAGCGGCTCACTATCGCGATCTCGAACCAGCGTTAAAAGTTCAGCCTTAAGTTCTTCGGTGGTAAGTTGGCTGAGAGACTTAACCTGAATAGCATTAGCGACCATATTGTTGCTCTAACCCATAAATGCTGCGATTTAACTAAAAGTTTAGGAATTTTAACAATAATTGTTCTCTATCAAGAGAGGCGTTCTTGAGCAGAGGTTGCTCCACTGAAAGAGAGGTTTTGTGGAAATACAGCAAGAGAAGAAAGTAGCGCGATCGCGAAATTGTCTGATACAATACCTCAGGACTCTGCTGGTGTAGCTCAGTTGGTAGAGCAGCTGATTTGTAATCAGCCGGTCGCAAGTTCGAGTCTTGTCACCAGCTTTCAGTAAAGTTAACCATTTCACGCTCCCAGTAAGGCTTATAGCCCTTGCTGGGAGTCAGTTTTTCAAAAGCCCTCAATTTCACGTTGGTCATTTTTGGGTCAAATTAGAAGGCTTTGAATCGCAATTGGGGGTAAAGTTGGGGGTAAATTTTTCCAGAATAAGCAGTACTATCAGTGGAACGCCTGATCGCCACACGGAGGTGTCCCACGATGTATTCCAGAAATAACCGCAACCGTTCAAAAGTTGGTTCCGTTCAAATTAAGATCTCGAACAACCGCCTACAATTAGTCTTTCGCCACGGCGGGAAGCGGCATTACATTTCAACAGGCTTTGCTGATACACCCTTAAACCGCAAACTCGTTCAAGAAAAAGCGTTTCAAATTCAACGGGACATCGAATACGGCGAGTTTGACCCATCCTACGAACGGTACAAGCTGCAATCTGCACTGACGACGGTTGATCCCGTGACTCCAATTCCTGATTCAACTCCAACCTTGGCTGAGTTGTGGACGCGGTATGTTGAGATTCGGCAAGTGGGAAAATCACCATCGACGCTTCGTATGTACGATTGGGTCGCGAATCATATCTCTCGCTGCCCGCATCAGTTATTCACAGACTCACAGGCTGTTTTTGATTGGCTTACCATGCACGTTCCGGCTGATTCAACGAAGCGTCTACTAACACAATTCTCATCTTGTTGTCGCTGGGCAAAAAGATCTGGCTTAATTGACACGAACCCATTTGATGGAATGGCATCAGAAGTTAAGCTGAATGAAAAGGACGATGAAGATATCGAGCCATTTACGAGGGAAGAGCGAGATCGCATTATTGCTACATTCCAATCGAATCGCTACTACAAATACTACACGCCCCTTGTCAGATTCCTATTTCAAACTGGGTGCCGACCCTCTGAAGCATTAGCGCTGCAATGGAAGCACATTAATCAATCCTTCATTCAATTCGAGCAAGCCGTTGTTTATGCTGGCAGGCGCGGCAACGTACTCAAGAAGGGGCTAAAAACGCAGGAAAAACGCAAATTTCCAATTAATGCTCAATTGGCTGAACTTTTGCAGTCAATCAAACCTGCCAAAGCTGCTCCTGACGCGCTTGTCTTTCCAAGTCGCAAAGATAAAATTATCGATTGGCATAACTTCTCGAATCGCGCTTGGAAGACTGTGCTTGCTTCACTTCCAGAAATTACCTACCGTAATCCCTATCAAACTCGACATACCTTCTGTAGTTTGTGTCGGGAGGAAAACGTAGCGAGTATTCAAATTGCGAAATGGGTTGGCAACTCGCCGGAGATGATCGATCGCATTTATGCTCGACCTGTGGATCAGGTTCAAGTCCCGATTCTGTAGCCACAACAATCTGTAAGCTTGAGTAGATTTAGCAAGTTTCCCAACGGACAAGCTGGCTAAATCTACTCAAGCTTCGCAATCCACTATATCCACGTGCCTTACACTGCAAAACCAGCAGACACAAACTTTTTGCATTTGTATCTGCTGGTTGCCGTAACTGTCGGCTACGTTTTAAAGCTCTAGCTTTAAATGTTTTGAACAACAGTTAGTCTATGATCTCTTTCCAGATTTCTTCTGATAACTTAAAAGACTTGCTTGGTAGTGCTCAATCGCACGTTGATGAGCGATCGGATTATGTCGGTTATGCAGCCAGTCCTGAATCAGATCAAGATTGTACCGTACACACCGACTATTAATCCGAACCCAATGGATGCCCTCAATCCAATCGCCGTCAAGTCGATATTTTTTGAGAGTTTCTCCGCTAAGGGCAAGAGATTGAGAAACTTGTTGCTTATTGACAAATACAACCATTGTTTCAGGCTCCTATCCAATTGAAATTAGACATTTTGGAATTGACCAAAACTTCTAAGCATTAATTCAGCACAATGAGCCTGATCGTTTCCAGACGCAGAAAATTACAAATTATTCTCTGGATGATTCAGACCTTTCGCGTTGGTTGCAAGAGGTCATGAATCAGAAAGTTTAGTGTTCTGTAAGCCCTGACTTTCAATAGATGAAACCAGTTCCAGGCTCGTTGAGGTAGATAAAAGTATCATACATGAATTTCCTATTCTTGGCTGAAGCATTGCTGATTAAAATCACTATGCATTTTTGTGCTGAATAAATGCTGAATAACTTCTTCGCTTGATAACACGCTGTCTCAGAGTTGCTGCAAAACGCTCACAAGATTACTTTGATTCCCGCTTCGACTTCGGCAGCGTGCGGTGCGCTCCAAAATATTTTTCGCTACGGTAGCGCAGTCATACCCGCAGGAGCTGCGGAATCTGATCTTTCTGTTCCTTTGTCAGCATGTGGTACAACTGTCAGCATGTGGTGCAACGCTAAGGCTTTTTCTCGCTCTCCTCGGCAGGCAGCGTTGTTATGGGCAGCTCCGTGCGACCCGAATGCGCCGAGACACTTCTTTGATTAATGCCTTGCCCGTCAGCGGCTTGTCCTGCTTTACCATTGCTCCATTTACATAGTTTCCTCTCAATCCTAGCCTCTAGCGAGACGGCATGTAGTCGCGCTGAGATTTAGGGTTGGACTATCTACCGGGTTCAATGGGAGTAGCCATGCTGTATCGCACGATCAATAACACCCGCATCTGTATTACACAACCCACTCATGCTTGGGCTGCCGGACAACTGGCGCGCGTGTGGGGCAATGAAACGTTTGGCACAGTCACCCCCTACGAAGCCGTTTGCCTGGGTGCAGAACAACATGACATTGGCTGGATACCTTGGGAAGCGGCTCCGACACTCAATCCGAACACAGGCTACCCGCACAGCTTTATGGAAGTGGCACCCGAAATTCACACCCAACTCTGGGCAGGAGCAAAACATCTGGCGATGCCAATGGGACGGTATGTGGCATTGCTCGTTTCCTTGCATGGCACTGGATTGTATGAACGGTTTACGCATTGGAAACAGTCAGCTCAATCGACGCGCGTGGTCGAAGCGTTTTTGCACGCGGAAAAGCAATTCCAACAGCAGTTGATCGCGCTACTTGAACAAGACCCAGCTTATCAACCGGATGTGACTCCCGATCGCATTGCTCACAATCAGCGACTGGTTGCGACGTTCGATGCCTTATCGCTGGCAATCTGTATGGGCATCGCTCAACCTCGATCGTTTGAATCGGTCCCGATCGCCGCTGGAGAAACGATGGTGACACTGATGCCGATGGACGATGATCCGACTCGGTTGTCGGTTGAACCTTGGTGCTTTCAAACCAATAAAGTAAGCGTTGTGTTTGAAGGACGCATCCTGAAGCAGAAAGCTAGAGGGTGTTATGCACTATTGTTAGACTGGAGGCATGAGTAGAAAGCCTTATCCGAGTGATGTGAGCAATGAAGAATGGGCATTTGTTGCTCCATACCTAACCTTGATGAC